>JBBIIJ010000007.1:0-65772 GCA_037446535.1 Sideroxydans sp.
CGATCACCGCCAGTTCATAGGCGAAGGTCGGGTCGTAGGACACGCAGTTGGGGATGGTCGCGGCCATCAGGTGGCTGTGGCCGTCCTGGTGCTGCAGGCCTTCGCCGTTCAGTGTGGTGCGGCCGGCGGTGCCGCCGACCAGGAAGCCGCGAGCGCGCAGGTCGCCTGCGGCCCAAGCCATGTCGCCGATGCGCTGGAAGCCGAACATCGAGTAGTAGATGTAGAACGGAATCATTGCCACGCCGTGGTTGGCGTAGGCGGTCGACGCGGCGATCCAGTCCGCCATGCCGCCGGCCTCGTTGATGCCTTCCTGCAGGATCTGGCCGCTCTCGGATTCCTTGTAGAACATGAGCTGGTCTGCGTCCTGCGGCGTGTACAGCTGACCCACCTGCGAGAAGATGCCGAGCTGGCGGAACATGCCTTCCATGCCAAAGGTGCGCGACTCGTCAGGCACGATGGGCACGATCTGCTTGCCGATGTTCTTGTCCTTCACCAGCGTGCCCAGCATGCGCACGAAGGCCATGGTGGTGGAGAACTCGCGGTCCTCGCTGGACTTGAGCAAGGCGTCGAAAGCGTCCAGACCGGGGATCTCAAGCTTGGTGGCGACGGGCTTGCGCGCCGGGATGGTGCCCATGGCGGCGCCGCGCTCGCGCAGGTACTTCATCTCCTGGCTGTCTTCGGCCGGGCGGATGAACGGGATCTTGGGCAACTGTTCGTCGCTGACGGGGATGTTGAAGCGGTCGCGGAATTTACGCAGCGACTCCTCGTCCATCTTCTTCTGCTGGTGAGTCGGGTTCTGTGCCTCACCCGAAGCGCCCATGCCGTAGCCCTTCACCGTCTTGGCGAGGATCACAGTGGGCTGGCCGCTGTGCTTGGTGGCTGCAGCGTAGGCGGCGAACACCTTGTACGGGTCATGGCCGCCACGGTTCAGGCGCCAGATCTCGTCGTCCGACATGTCGGCGACCAGCTCCAGCAGCTCGGGATACTTGCCGAAGAAGTGCTGGCGCACATAGGCGCCGTCCTTGGACTTGTAGGTCTGGTATTCGCCGTCCACGACCTCTTCCATGCGCTTCAGCAGCAGGCCGCTCTTGTCCTTGGCCAGCAGGCGGTCCCACTTGCCGCCCCAGATGACTTTGATGACGTTCCAGCCGGCGCCGCGGAACACGCCTTCCAGTTCCTGGATGATCTTGCTATTGCCGCGCACTGGGCCGTCCAGACGCTGCAGGTTGCAGTTGATGACGAACACCAGGTTGTCCAGCTTCTCGCGGCCCGCCATGGAGATCGCTCCCAGCGATTCCGGCTCATCGGTCTCGCCGTCGCCGAGGAAGGCCCATACCTTGCGGCCATTGGTCTGCGCCAGGTTGCGGTGCTGCAGGTAGCGCATGAAGCGCGCCTGGTAGATGGCCATCAAGGGGCCCAGACCCATGGATACGGTGGGGAATTGCCAGAAGTTGGGCATCAGCCAGGGGTGCGGATAGGAGGACAGGCCCTTGCCATCCACTTCCTGGCGGAAGTTGCGTAGCTGTTCTTCGCTGATGCGGCCTTCGATGAAGGCGCGTGCGTACATGCCCGGCGAGGAGTGACCCTGGAAGTACACCAGGTCGCCGCCGTGGTCCTCGGTCTTGCCGTGGAAGAAGTGGTTGAATCCCACGTCGTACAGGGTGGCCGCCGAAGCGAAGGAGGCGATGTGGCCGCCCAGCTCGGACGATTCCTTGTTCGCGTTCAGGATGATGGCCATCGCGTTCCAGCGCGTCAGCGCGCGGATGCGGTGCTCCAGCTCATGGCTGCCGACTGGGCGCTGTTCCTTGTCCGTCGGGATGGTGTTCACATAAGGCGTTGTCGCGCTGATCGGCATGTCGTCGCCGGCGAGGCGGGCATGGTTGATCAGTTGATCCAGCAGGAAGTGGGCGCGTGCCGGGCCTTCTTTCTCCAGCACGGACTGGAGCGCATCCAGCCATTCTTGCGTCTCTTGCGGATCGTAATCGTTTTGCTGTGTCGCCATCTCTTACTCTCTTCCTTAGTTACAACGTATCGTTTCGTCTTCAGTCACCAGCCATTCCACCCTGCGGTCGGTCTCCTCCTGCGGGATGTCCGGCACGACCTGCAGGGCGAACGCGCCTGCGACCAGGGCGGGGCTATCCGGCATGCGTGCCAGCAGCTTGTCGTAAAAACCGCCCCCGTATCCCAATCGCGCGCCATCGCGGGTGAACGCGACACCTGGCATCAGGATGAAATCCACCGTGCCCAGCGCCTCAATCTTTGTGCATCGCTCTGCCAGTGGTTCGCGTATACCCCACAATCCGGGCGCCACTTGGTGCAGCAGATCGCGCACTTCATATAAGTCCAAGTGTTTGCTGGCGCGGTTCACTCGCGGCAGCAACACGCGCTTGCCGTCGGCCAGCGCCTGTTCAACCCAAAGTTCGGCAGCGAGCTCCGCCCCGAAATTCAGGTAACCCAGCACCGTCTGCGCTTGCCGGTAGGCCGGCAGATCACACACGGATGCGATGATCGCGTGGCTCAGGCGCAGGCGTTCGGCAGCTGCCAGCTCTTCGCGGGCGGCGATTATACTTTGCCTGAGTGCCTGCTTCCTAATCTGGGTGTTCATTTTGGTGTGCGCATAAATTCCAAAATCGCTCAACGTGATTCTATCTGAGTATTGCATCATGTAACATCGGCCAACTCCGGATTAATAATCACTATTTAGCGAAGTAATAATCGGATCGTTTTTCCCAATAGCACCCTCCATGAGGGGGTAAAGACCGGCAAACGGGGCTCGGGCTGAATCTGGGGGCGGGCAGTATGTGGCGTATATATCGCGCCCATCCGGATCGGCATGGGCGCGCGAAGTGCAGGTGATTCCGGATATCCCCGGACTTATCCAAGAAAGAGTCGATAAGCCGGGTTGGTGCTCTCATCCCAGTAGGGATAGCCGAGCGTGTCGAGGAGGTCTTGCGCGCCTTTTTGTCCTTGGTAGGCACTTGCATGCCGACCAGCACGCGCCCGTAGTCCGCCCCATGGTTGCGGTAGTGGAACAGGCTGATGTTCCAGCTGAGATTCATGTTGTTGAGGAAGTTCATCAGCGCGCCGGGACGCTCGGGGAATTCGAAGCGGAAGATGGTCTCGTCCCTGGCTTCCGGGGCGCGGCCGCCAACCAGGTGGCGCAGGTGCAACTTGGCCATCTCGTTGTCGGTGAGGTCGAGCGTGCTGAGCCTGTTCTTCTCCAGCGTGGCGACGAGCTTGGCGGTTTCGGACGGATCCTTCACCTGCACGCCGACGAACACACGCGCTTCCTTGGGGTCTGCATAGCGGTAGTTGAATTCGGTGATGTTGCGATTGCCGAGCAGCGAGCAGAATTGGCGGAAGCTGCCCGGTGTTTCGGGGATGGTGACGGCCAGGATGGCTTCGCGCTTCTCGCCGATCTCGGCGCGCTCGGCTACGAAGCGCAGACGGTCGAAGTTCATGTTCGCCCCGCTGCACACGGTGACCAGCGTCTCGTCCTTCAGTTTCTCGCGTGCTGCATACAGCTTCGCACCGGCGATGGCGAGCGCACCCGCCGGTTCCAGGATGGAGCGCGTGTCCTGGAACACGTCCTTGATGGCGGCGCACACCGCGTCGGTATCCACCAGCACGACCTCATCCACGTACTGTTTGCACAGACGGAAGGTCTCCTCGCCCGCGAGCTTGACGGCGGTGCCGTCCGAGAACAGGCCGACATCGTTCAGCGTGATGCGCTTCCCGCTCTTCAGCGAACGTGCCATCGCATCGGAATCGACCGTCTGCACACCGATCACCTTGATATCAGGGCGCACTTGTTTGACATAGGCGGCTACGCCTGCGACCAATCCACCACCACCGATGGCGCAGAAGATGGCATGTATGGGTGTCTGGCGTTGGCGAAGGATCTCCATCGCAATGGTGCCTTGCCCTGCGATGACGTAAGGGTCGTCAAAGGGGTGGACAAAGGTCAACTTGTGTTTCTTCTCCAGCTCGAGCGCGTGGGCGTAGGCATCGCTGAAGCTGTCGCCGTGCAGCACGATCCCCACCGCACGCTGCCCGAAACGTTTCACCGCGTCGATCTTTACCTGGGGGGTGGTGGTCGGCATCACGATGGTAGCCTTGCAGCCCATTCTGTTGGCGGAGAGAGCGACGCCCTGCGCATGGTTGCCAGCCGAGGCCGCGATGACGCCGCGCTTCAGCTGTTCGGGCGTGAGATGCGCCATCTTGTTGTAGGCGCCGCGCAACTTGAACGAGAACACCGGCTGCATATCCTCGCGCTTTAGCAGGATGGTGTTGCCGGTGCGCGCAGAAAGGTTGGGCGCATGTTCCAGCGGCGATTCGATGGCTACGTCATAGACGCGTGCCGTGAGGATCTTTTTTAGATAGCTTTGCATGATGTTCCGCGGCGAATGACCGCCCAAGGTTAGCAGGAAACCGGCAGGCGCGCCTAAATGCGCAGCCCGGTGATCCGGTAGAAGCTGGCAAGGTCGCTCAGGTCGTCGAACACCCCTGCCGCGTCAGCAAAATCCTGCTTGTGCGTATAGGGGTTGGTGGTGACGTAGGTCTTGATGCCGGCGGCCATGGCCGAACGCAGGCCGTTGTTGGAGTCTTCCAGCGCGATGCAGTCCTGCGGCGCCAGTTTGAGCTCGTTCAGCACCCAGTTGTAGATGTCCGGCGCGGGCTTCTTGTTGGGGACTATGTCCCCGCAACCTATGCTGTCGAAATGCTTCGCCCAGTCTTGTCCCAAGCCGATTTCCAGCAGGGCTGTGACGTTCTCTGGCGACGTCGTGGTGGCGATGGCCAGCCGAATCCCAGCCTTATGCGCTTCGCTGATGAGCTGTTTGATGCCCGGGCGCAGGGGGATCAGTCCGTTGCGCAGCATGGTTGTGTAATGGGTGGTCTTCTGTACGTGCAGGCGCTTCACGAAATCGTCGTACTCCGCGGGCTTGTCGAAATCCTTGAGGTAGTCTTCGATGTAGTGCTTGATGCGCTCCTTGCCGCCGGTGACTTTGAGCAGCTTGTCGTACAGTGCGACGTCCCAGTTCCAGGGGAGATTGTTCTCTGCGAAGGTCTTGTTGAAAGCGATGCGGTGTGCGTCCTCGGTGTCTGCCAAGGTGCCGTCCACGTCGAATATGATGGCTTTGATCGTCATGTCGTCTCTAACTTGAAGGATTGGCTATCGCATGCCGGGGAATTTGCCGGCCATGCCCTTCATCATCTTGGCCATCATGCCTTTGTTGCTGAACATCTTCATCATCTTCTGCGATTGTTCGAACTGGTTCAGCAGCTGGTTGACGTGCATCACCTGCACGCCGGCGCCGGCCGCGATGCGCCGCTTGCGGCTGGCCTTGATGATCTCGGGATGGGCGCGCTCATAAGGTGTCATGGAATTGATGATGCCCTCGGTGCGGTTGATCTGACGCTCATCGACCTTGGCACCTGCCGCCGCTTGGGCGAGCTGGGTGGGCAGCTTGTCCATCAGTGCGGAGAGGCCGCCCATCTTCTTCATCTGCACGATCTGCATCTTGAAGTCGTTGAGGTCGAAGCCCTTGCCGCTCTGCACCTTCTTGGCCAGCTTCTCGGCTTCGGCGTGGTCCACGCTGCGCTGCGCTTCCTCCAGCAGGGAGAGCACGTCGCCCATGCCGAGGACGCGCTGCGCCATGCGTTCGGGGTGGAAGGCTTCCAGTCCATTCGGCTTCTCGCTGACGCCGACGAACTTGATCGGCTTGCCCGTGATCTGCCGTACTGACAGCGCCGCACCGCCGCGTGCATCGCCGTCCAGTTTGGTGAGAATGACACCTGTGAGCGGCAGCGCATCGCCGAAGGCCTTGGCGGTGTTTACTGCGTCCTGGCCGGTCATGGCGTCGACTACGAACAGGGTCTCGATGGGCTTCAATGACGCGTGCAGATCCTTGATCTCCGCCATCATCGCTTCGTCCACGGCGAGGCGGCCGGCGGTGTCGACGATCAGCACGTCATGATGATGTTTCTTGGCGTAGTCATGCGCGGCGAGCGCGATGTCCAGCGGCTTCTGGCCGACGTCGGACGGGAAGAAGTCTATGTCCAACTGCTGCGCCAGGGTGCGGAGCTGCTCGATGGCGGCGGGGCGATACACGTCGCAGCTCACCAGCAGCACCTTCTTCTTGTTCTGCTCGCGCAGCAACTTGGCAAGCTTGCCGCTGCTGGTGGTCTTACCTGCGCCCTGCAGGCCGGCCATGAGCACCACGGCGGGCGGCACGGTGGCGAGGTTGAGGGCGTCGTTGTGCTCGCCCATCAGCTTGGTCAGTTCGCGGTGCACTACGCCAATCAACGCCTGGCCGGGTTGCAGGTTGCCGATGACCTCCTGTCCCAGCGCTGCCTCCTTCACCTTGGCGATGAAGTCCTTGACGACGGGCAGGGCGACGTCCGCCTCCAGCAAGGCCAGGCGCACTTCTCTCAGTGCGTCCTGAATGTTGGCTTCGGTCAGACGGGCCTGGCCGCGCAGGTTCTTGATGATGCCCGAGAAGCGTTGGGTAAGATTGTCCAGCATGGTTAAAATCCTGATGTGTAAGCTTGCGCCGTTGCAGACACCCTACGGCGCTTCCTGTAGAATCCGCGCAGTCTAAAACATCTGCACTCCCCATGTCGAACCAGGCTCTGCAATTGCTTACCTTCGCCCTTTACTCCGTTCTGGCTGCCTTGTTCTGGCGCGCACAGGCTGCGGGCAATGCCGAGCAACAGAACCGCGGCCTCCTGGGGTTCCTGGTCATAGTCCCGTTAGCGCTGCACGGGTGGCTGCTGTATGACACACTTTTCATCTGGGGGGCGCTGAATCTCGGCCTGGTCTATGCACTCTCGTTGATCCTTTGGCTGACCGTCCTGGTGTATTGGTTGGCGCGCTACTTCTATCCGCTGTCCAGTCTGCAGACTCTTGTATTACCTTTGGCAGCCGTCAGTACGGCTTTGCCAGCGATCTTTCCCGAGGCGCATATCCTGTCCCAGCCGCCGTCCGGCCTGTTTGACACCCATGTGTTGGTGGCCATGCTGGCCTACAGCCTCTTCACCATCGCCGCTTTGCACGCGGCGCTAATCTCCCTGGTGGAGAAGCGATTGCACCATGCGCGGCTGCCCAAGGTGCTGCAGAACCTGCCGCCTTTACTGACCATGGAGACGCTGCTGTTCCGCGTCATCGGTGCCGGCTTTGTGTTGCTGACCATTACCGTGGTGTCCGGCATGCTGTTCTCCGAGCATATCTTCGGCCATCCGCTGCAGTTGACCCATAAGGTGCTATTCGGCGTCCTGTCCTGGCTGGTTTTCTCGGTCCTGCTGGTCGGGCACCACTTCTACGGCTGGCGCGGGCATACGGCGGTGCGCTGGACCTTGAGCGGCTTTGGTTTTCTCGTGCTGGCCTACCTGGGCAGCCAGTTCGTCATGGAAGTCGTTTTGCACCGCTGAAATTCAATCCTTGCCAAAATTCAAAGGGGTATCGTAGAATTCGCGCCCTTTGGCATAGTCCAGATCACAATTACTTCAGGTAAACAACTATGGTAGTCATTCGTCTTTCTCGTGGCGGCGCGAAAAATCGCCCGTTCTACAACGTGGTGGTGGCGGATTCCCGCAACCGTCGTGACGGCCGCTTCATCGAGCGCGTCGGCTTCTACAACCCGCTGGCAGCGGAAGGCACGGAAGGCCTGCGCATCCAGTTGGATCGCGTGACGCACTGGCAAGAGCGCGGCGCCCAGCTGAGCGAGACCGTTAGCCGTCTGGTCAAAAAAGCCGGTGCAGCAGCCAAGGCCTGATGAGGCAAACCCCATGGTCGTCATGGGGAAGATAGTTGCGGCACATGGCATCCAGGGTTGGGTGAAGGTTCAGCCTTACACTGAATATCTGGATAGCCTGCTCGATTACGATACATGGTATGTGGGCGATGAGCGCAGCTGGCGCCCGGTACAGGTGCTGGAGGCGGACGTGCACGGCAAGGTGCTGATCGCCAAGCTGGAAGGCGTCTCCGACCGGACCGCAGCCGAGAAGTGTAAGGGCCAGCTGGTGGCCGTTCCCCGCGCGGAATTGCCTGAAGAGGAAGAGGGCGAGTATTACTGGTCCGACCTGATCGGCTTGAAGGTGGTGAACCTCGCCGGCGAGGAACTGGGGACAGTGGATACCTTGCTGGAGACCGGCGCCAATGACGTGCTGAGCGTGCGTGATGCGCAGGGCAAGCAGATACTTATCCCCTTCATTGCCAGTGTCATCGGCCAGGTGGACCTGCAGCAGAAGACCATCCAGGTGGATTGGCAAACGGATTACTGAGTGGCATGCGTTTCGACGTTGTTACTTTGTTTCCAGAGATGTTCGAGGCGCTCACCAGGTATGGTGTGACCCGCCGTGCAGCAGAGCAGGGCAAGTTCCAGTTGCAGGCGTGGAATCCCCGAGATTTCACGACTGATAACTACCGCACCATCGACGATCGCCCCTACGGCGGCGGTCCCGGGATGGTGATGTTGGCGGAACCGCTGGAAAAGGCGATCAGCGCAGCGAAAGCGGCGCAGGCGCAACGCGGCATGGCGAAGAGCTGTGTGATCCATCTCTCGCCGCAAGGCAGGCAGCTCACTCATGAAGTGGTGATGGAACTGCTGGCGCGGGATGAGGGTTTGATCCTGCTGGCGAGCCGCTACGAAGGCGTGGATGAACGTCTGTTGCGCAGCCAGGTGGATGAAGAGCTTTCCATAGGCGACTATGTGTTGTCCGGTGGGGAGCTGGCGGCGATGGTGATAATGGACGCCCTGGTGCGTCAGATCCCCGGCGTATTGGGGGACGATGCATCGGCACAGCAGGATTCCTTCGTGCAAGGGCTGCTGGATTGTCCGCACTACACGAGGCCCGAGGTTTATAACGGCGTGGCGGTTCCCGAGGTGTTGTTGTCGGGACACCATGCCGAGATAGAGAAGTGGCGATTGAAGCAGTCGCTAGGCAGGACTGCAGAACGTCGTCCGGATTTGCTGGCACATCGCCAGTTGACTAAACAGGAAGCTCGGCTACTGGCTGAGTACCAGCAGGAACAAGCTTCCGCACAAGAAAAGGAAACGAAATGAATCTGATCGCAATTCTCGAAAAAGAAGAGATCGCCCGCCTGGGCAAGACCATCCCCGACTTCGCTCCTGGCGATACGGTGATCGTCAACGTGAACGTGGTCGAAGGCGACAAGAAGCGCGTCCAAGCTTACGAAGGCGTGGTCATCGCCAAGCGCAACAAGAGTCTGAACTCCAGCTTCATCGTGCGCAAGATGTCTTCCGGCGAAGGCGTGGAGCGTACTTTCCAGACTTACTCCCCGAGCATCGCTAGCATCGAAGTGAAGCGTCGCGGCGATGTGCGTCGCGCGAAGCTGTACTATCTGCGCGATCGTTCCGGCAAGTCCGCACGTATCAAGGAAAAGCTGGCTGCGCGCAAAGAAGCGCAATAAGCCGCACTTTCCGGCGACACGAAACGGGAGCCTCGGCTCCCGTTTTTGTTTTTGGTGTCCTCGGAAGTGGCCCGTTCAATTCCGCTATCATGTCCGTATGGACTATCAGGCGATCATCTCAGCACCCTTCGGCAAGCTCGGCATCGTTTGTGCGGAGGACGAGGTGTTGAGTATCGAATTCCTTCCTGTTGAAGTTCGAGTGCGGTCGCCACGTACGGCGCTGGCAAAGGAAGTGTGCAGGCAGTTCAGTGCCTATCTGGCCGATGCGAACTTCAAGTTCGATCTGCCCTTGAGGCTTGACGGTACGCCGCATCAGCGCAAGGTGTGGCAGGCGATGTGCGCCATCCCTTGCGGTCAGACGCGAACCTACGGCGAGTTAGCCGCGCAGATCGGCTCCAGCGCTCGCGCCGTAGGCCAAGCTTGCGGCAACAACCCCATCCCCATCGTCATACCTTGTCATCGCGTGGTGAGTACCAGTGGACTGGGGGGCTTCATGCATCGGGCGGACCGCGGCGCACTCGACATCAAACGCTGGTTGCTGGCCCATGAGCGACGCTGAACTGCTGGATGAATTCGGCGATGCGCTGTGGCTGGAGGACGGGCTGTCACGCAACACGCTGGAGAGTTACCGGCGCGACCTGAACAAATTCGCAGAGTGGCTTCAGGGGCGCCGCGGATGTGGCCTGCTGGCAGCCAGTCATGCGGACATACAGGGCTTCCTTGCACATCTCGTTAGTGGCGAAAAGGCCAAGGC
This sequence comes from Sideroxydans sp., assembly GCA_037446535.1. Taxonomy (GTDB): domain Bacteria; phylum Pseudomonadota; class Gammaproteobacteria; order Burkholderiales; family Gallionellaceae; genus Sideroxyarcus. Next base: position 10,188 of record JBBIIJ010000007.1, read on the forward strand.
CACTTCCACTTCGCGCGCCATCTCCAGCCTCAAGCGCCTGTACCGCTACCTGTTGAGGCAGAACAGGATAGCCGCCGACCCCACCCTGCAGATCGCCACGCCCAAACTTCCGCGCTCCTTGCCCAAGAGCCTGACCGAAGAAGACGTCGAGCTGTTGCTGAGCGTCCCTGATGTGCAAACGCCCCTCGGCATGCGTGACCGCACCATGCTGGAGGTGCTATACGCCAGCGGCCTGCGCGTGTCGGAACTGGTCAATCTCAAGGTGGCCCAGGTCAGCCTGGACATGGGCGTGACGCGTGTGATGGGCAAGGGCAGCAAAGAGCGCCTAGTACCGTTGGGCGAGGAGGCGCTGGACTGGGTCAAGCGCTACCTCAAGGACGCGCGTCCCGTCCTGCTTGCCGGGAAGGTGAGCGATGCGCTGTTCGTGACCCAGCAAGGCTCTGCCATGACGCGCCAGATGTTTTGGTATCTCATCAAGAAGCACGCACGCCAAGGCGGCTTGCACAAGCCTTTGTCGCCGCATACCCTGCGCCACGCCTTCGCAACCCACCTGCTCAACCACGGCGCGGACCTGCGCGTGGTACAGATGCTGCTCGGACACTCGGACATCTCGACGACGCAGATCTACACACATGTGGCGCGCGAACGCCTCAAACAGCTGCATGCGCAGCATCATCCGCGCGGATAAGCCTGGCGCAGCCTGGCCTCCAGTGCGAGGTAGTCCCCCAAGTAGGCGGCCATCAGCGATTTCCACACCCGGCCGTGGTTGGGCACAAAGAAGTGCAACAGCTCATGCACGATCACGTAGTCCCATAGCTCCGCACCCAGCGCCAGCAATTCGCTATTGAACGTCAAGCGGCCCGAGGTCGAGCACGAGGCCCACTTGTTGCGCATCGGGCGCAGTGTCACCGTGTGCGCGCCCACCTTGAGCCTTTCAGCCCAGTAGCTCACCCGCGACCTGAATGCCTGCTTGACCGCGTTCGGCATTTCCGTGGCGCTCAAATCCGGTAGGCCTTCGCCAGCAGGTTGAACAATTCATCAACGATGGACACTGTCTTGTCCACATCGCCGACTGACGGGAAGATGGCGCCCGTCACCCTGTTGCGCAGATCGCGCAGCGCCTTCTCGCTTTCGCGCCAGGTTGGCAAGGCAATGAAGGCCTCGCGAATCTTGCGCGTCACGTCTTCGGCATCGGGCAGTCCGGCATCCAGCAGCGTGCGGTAGATAAAGAAAGTCAGGCCGTCGAAGCCCTTTTCCGCCTGCACCTTCTTGCGCGATTCGTTCTCTTCAAGCAGCTTGATCAAGTCAGCCAGCGCCCCTTGTGTCGTGGTCTGGCGATTCTCGAATTGCTCCAGCACCGCATCGGCGCGGTCAGCCAGGCCGACCAGGTAAGGATCATCCGATTCCTCCTCGGCGGCCCTTTCTATGCTCTTGACCAGGTTGACTACCTTGGTCTCGTCGCCGGCGTGCTTGGCCTTGATCTGGTCGATGGCGTGCTCGTCCAGTTGCACCATCTCGCCCACCGGCGCCAGCGCCGTGGTGTCAATGTGCTGCTGCACCAGCGCATTGGTCTTGCGCTGGAATTCGCGGTCCACATACACGCGCTTGGCATAGGCTCTGCTCACGACCGCATACATCGCCGACAGGCTGCCGTAATCGGCGATGAACGGGCGCAGGAAAGCATCCGGGCTGATGATCTCGTAGAGCATTTCCAGCTCCTTGTACTCGCGGAAGAAGGCCTTGCGCCTGTCCTTGTCGCGGAAGTGCTCGATCAATCCGTCCACATCCTTGTCGTTGAAGTTGTGCTGAACCAATGGCAGATAAGTATTCCTGGCCGCATCCATCTTGTTCTGGAACAGCGATTTCAGCAGTGCAATATCCTTCACAACCGCCGCCACCTCGTCGCTGTCGAAGGCCAGCGCCTTTTCCAGTTTGTCGAAGATGCCGACGAAGTCCAGCACGAAACCGTGCGGCTTCACCATCTCCTCGCCCTCGTTCTCATAAGGCCGGTTGACGCGGGCGATGGCCTGCAGCAAGGTGTGATCGCGCAGCGGCTTATCCAGATACATCGCATACAGCAGCGGCGCGTCGTAGCCGGTCAGCAGCTTCTCGGTGACGATCAGAATCTTGGGCAGCGTGCCGAACTTGGCAAACTGCCGGCGTACCGCCTTCTCTTCCTCGCTGGAGAGGTGAAATTGCTTGAGCTGCTCCGTGTCGTTGTTGCTGCCGGTGTAGACCACCTGCGACCAGTCCGGCGGCAGCACCTTGTCCAACGCGGCCTTGTAGAGGGCGCAGGCCTCACGGTCCACTGCCACCAGAAAGGCCTTGTAGCCGAGCGGCTCCACATTCTCGCGGTAATGGTCGGCCACGCAGGCTGCCACCTTGTCGATACGCGCTTGGCCTTTCAGGAAATTGCGCAGGTTCACCGCCCGTTCCAGAATGCGGTTCAGTTCGTCGATGTCGGCAATGCCCTCGGTTTCCGCCAGCGCCAGGAACTCCTTCTCCATCACTTCCTTGGGCACCAGCAGCTCGTTGGGCGCCAGCGCATAGAACAGCGGGAGCGTGGTGCGGTCCTCGATGCTCTCGCGGATCGAGTACTTGTGCAGGTAGCCTTGCTCGTCGTCAATGCCGAAGGTCTTGAACGTGCCCTTGCCGTGGGCGGTGGCGTCGATGGGCGTGCCGGTGAAGCCGATGAACGTGGCATTCGGGATGCCCGCCATCAGGTAGGTGCCCAAGTCGCCTTGGGTGGTGCGGTGCGCCTCGTCGATCAGCACATAAATGTTGCCACGCATATTCAGGTTGGCCGGCATATCGCGGAATTTCTGCATGGTCGAGACGACGATGCCGCGATAGTCGTCCTTCAGCAGCGCATTGAGCGTGTCGATGCTGGTGGCAAGCTGGACGTTGTGCAGGCCCAGCGCCTCCAGATTGCGCACCATCTGGTCTTCCAGCTCGTTGCGGTCGATCAGCAGCAGGATGGTCGGCTTTTGCGACGGCTGCGCCTTGAACAGCATCTCGGCCGCCTTGATCATCGTGAATGTCTTGCCGCTTCCCTGCGTGTGCCACACCAGCCCGCGCCGCTTGGCCGGGTGATGGGCGCGTTCCACCACCTTTCCCACCGCGCTGGTCTGGTGTTGCCGCAAGATGAACTTCTGCAGTTCCGATTCCTTCTCGGCAAACAGGATGTAGTGCTGCACGAGGCCCAGCAGGTTTTGCCGGTCGCAGAAGGTCTTTACCTTTGCTTCGAGTTGACCAAGCTCATCATGCTTCCAGTTGAACAGATTGCGGCGCACCACGTTCCAGGTTACCCCATAGACGAAGCCGATCGCCTCGGTGGCGGTGAACAACTGCGGCGGCACCATCATTTCCGGGGTTTCACTGTGGTAGCGCCGGATCTGGTCCACGCCGAGCGCGATGGCCTCGTCCTTGGTGGCGTTCTTGCACTCGATGATCAGCACCGGAATCCCGTTGATGAGGAACACCACGTCGGCGCGATTGCCGTAGCGGCCATTGTGGAAGTAGTACTCTTCCGTGACCTCGAAGCGGTTGCCGGTCCAGTAGTCGAAGTCGATCAGCTTCAGATCGCGTTCACGCACTTCGGCAGGCTCGAAGAACGTCACCTGCCCGCGCAAAGCCCGCAGAAAATCGCGGTTGCCACGGATGTTGGCGGGAAACGCCGCCAGCTTGCGCGCCAACTCCTCGGCCGATTCTGCAAAGCCGGGATTCATGGCCTTGACCCGCTCATACAAGGTGGCCACAAAGAACGGCGAAGCGGCCCGGGCTTGGTCCGCGGGCTTCAAGTGCGATCGGTCAAAGCCGCGTCTGTCCTCGGCCTCGGCGCGAGGCACGAAGACCCAGCCTATTTCCTGGGCGTAATCCAGGAGGCGCGCCTGAACCGTCTTGTGCTCGCTCGGCTTGGCCATGCTCAGCTCCCCGGCTTGGCGGCCAGCAGCGAGCGCACCCGCTCCGCCACCTCCGCCGTCACCCGCAAAAGAGCGGCGAGCAGCGCCTCGTCCACCTCGATGTCGCCCTCGTATTCGGCCAGGTTGCGCTTGCGGTGCGCATCGTCCAGCACCCGCCATTGCGCCGCCGGCAGGTTCAAGGTGTGGGTGAGCGACTGGAACACCAGATAGCGGTTCTCGGAACGGTAGCCGTGCCAGCGCAAGGCCGCCAGCGAAAAAGCGTGCGCCGCGTTGTAGGCCAGATCGAAGCGGCTCTCCCGGCTCAGTTCGGCGCGCAGCGCATCGGCCAGGCGCACCGTGCCCGAGTGCAGCAGTCCCGCCAGCTCGCCGGCCGCGGGCGGCTCGGCCTTGAGCTTGCCGATGCGGACGAGGTTGTCCAGTTCAGGCAAGGGCATGGATATCCCCGATGAGCGGGATCAAGGCCCCCGCCAGCACCTTGGTGAGGAAGGCATTGCCCGCTTCCTTGCGCCGGCGAAACTCGGCCGGGGTGTAGAGCGCCACGCTGATGCGCCGGGCCAGTTGCCGCTCGGTTTCTTCCAGTGCGGCATGCACTTCTTCCAGGGGCACGTTCTCGGCTACCAGCAAAAGGTCGATGTCGCTGCTGGCCGTGTCGCTGCCTGCCGCCACCGAGCCATAGACACAGGCGGCCTGCATGCGCCCGGCCAGCGGCTGCAAGGCGGCGCGCAAGGGTTCGGCCAGGCCGCTGGTCTTGAGCGCGATCTCGTGCAGCGGGGAGAACAAGGGCGAGTCCGGGTCGGCCTGGTAGTGGCGCTGGTTGCCTACGCGCGTCACCGTCACCAGCCCGCTCTCGGCCAGGCGCTTGAGTTCGCGCTGCACTGCACCCGAGCCGGCGCCCGCCAAGCCGATCAGTTCGGTGGCGAAAAAGCTGCGCCCCGGCTGGCCGAACAGCAGGCCCAGCACCCGTTGCTGCGTGCGGGAAAAAAGCGCATCGGCCAGGCTGGTGCGGCCCGGCGCGGTCTTGGCGGCTTTGGTCTTTATACCCATTTTGGGCATGTTAATACCCTCTTTGGGTATGTGCAATGGATTCATATTATTAGACCGGATTTCTGGTCAGTCCAGCGTCGGCACGCCAAGCGCATCCAGATCGAGATCGTTGACGCGAATTTGTGCGGTCATCAACTGGTGGAGCAGGGTTTTGAACAGGTCTGCGTAGTGGGCGCGCTTGCGTTCGGACAGGGCGAGTTTGTCGTCGAGTGCAGAAAGTGAGGCCACGATTTCATCCTGCTCATCGATCTCCTTCGGATAGGCGATCTGCACTGTCTTCAGGATGTCGGCGCTCAGGTTCTTCTGGTTGGCGCCGTGTCCGAGGTTGCGGATGTAGTCGTATTTGAAGGTGAACAACTGATACAGGAATCCGGTACGCACTTCGTTCTCCGGAAAGAACGCTACGCAAGCCTGATTTGTCGCGGCATCGACGCCAAGGATGCCGACCTTGCCGCGCGTGATACCTTGACCATACATCGCCATCAGCAGCGTACCAGCCGGGAAAATCTTCGCTGAAGACCCCTCCAATCCAGCCTGCGTGATCTTCTCCTCGGTATCGTCGATGACACGGTAATCGACTTCGCCAGTCTTGACCCAAGGAATGGTGCCGTCTTTCCAGAAGGCTTCATTGGTGCGCGATGGCGTGCCGCCGGATTTCAGTGTGGCAATTTCGCCAATACGTTTCACCTCCCAACTCTCCGGCACCAGCCCGATTTCCGTCGGCTTCTGCGCCTCGCCGCGCAGGCCCTCGGTGAACAGCTTGTGCATCAGGCTGCGCTTGAGTTCGCGGGTGATGGCGATGATGGCCTGCTGCTGGGCTATGGCCCGCTGCACCGTCGCCAGCACGCGGGCGATCTGGCGCTGCTCTTCTTTGGCGGGAATGGTGACTTCAATTCGATAGAACGCAGATGGATCGACACGTTGTCGGCTCGGCGTTGATCCCGAAACCATCTGCTTTGCCTTGGGCATTACTTGTGATGACCAGCAGAGGTAATAAACAAACTCCGGGCAGTAATCGGTTCGCGGTTTTATCGGGAGCCATTCAGTTGATCCGAGCATCCTTAGCTCGGATACGGTACTCGTCATCCAAACCTTTTCGACACGAGGATTGAGCTTTCCGAAAAGAACACACTGCTCAGGAAGCAAAAGCTTATTGCTTTCGATTTCTGACCCGAGGGTGACTGATGGCAAGCCCCTGTCCTGGTAGTCAGGAATGCTGTAGTACTCAAATTCCTCGTCAACGAAATCTGCTGGATTGATGGTCCGAGGCTGTGAGTCCCGAATACTTCCCAAGGTGCATGTTTGCCAGTTCGCTTCAGGCATCCCTTAGATCCCCAGCCTCGCCAGCACCGCCATCAGCGCCTTCTCATTGATCGCCGCCTCCTTCTCCAGTTCGCGCAAATCCTCGACGATCTCCGACAGCGGCCGGTAGTCCTCGTCCTCGGCGACGTGGATGTAACGCGACGGCGAGATGTTGTAGTCGTTCTTGACGATCTCAGTCTTGTCCACGATCTTGGCGAAGCGCTCTTCCTCGCGCCAGGCGATGAAGGTGTCCGCGATGCGGGCGATTTCCTCGTCGGTGATGTAGTTCTTCGGGTCGCCCTTCTTGAACGAACGGGTGGCGTTGACGAGGAACAGCTTGTTCTTCTGCGCCTGAGGTTTGTTTTTGTGCAGGAAGATCACCACGCCCGGCGCGGTGGTGTTGTAGAACAGGTTTTCCGGCAGGTAGAGCACGCCTTCGATCAGGTCGTGATCGACGAACCACTTGCGCACGTCCTTTTCCTTGTTGCGGTTGGCATTGCCGCTGCCGCGCGAGGCGGTGCCGGTGTCCAGCACCACGGCGGCGCGGCCGCCTTCGTTCAGCGAATGCAGGATGTGCAGCATCCATGCCCAGTCGGCGCTGGAGGACGGCACGGTGAGAATGCGCGGGTTGCCGCGCTCGTCCTTGTGCCCGGGGTCGGCGAAACGCTCGTAGGGGTCGTTGGCGAAGAAGTTCTCGCCGAGGTACGGCAGGCTCTGGCTGTCCTGGTTCCACATCGGGTTGGCCACCACGCGGTCGAAGTGCTTGAGTTGGCTGCGCTCGATGAACTTGGGCGACTTCATGGTGTCGCCGATTTCGATCTTGCCCTCCATGTCGTGAATGATCATGTTCATGTTGGCCATGGCCCAGGTGGCGGGGGTGAATTCCTGTCCGTGCAGCTTGAGCGGGGCATACTTCTTCTTGCTGGAGAGCGCCATGCGGCGATCCAGCTCGATTTCGCACTTCACCAGCAGACCACCGGAGCCGCAGGTCGGGTCGTAAATCTCCATGCCTGGCGCGGGCGCGAGGATGCGCGCCATGACCAGCCCGACCTCGCCCGGGGTGTAGAACTCGCCGGCGCTCTGGCCCGAGCCTTCGGCAAACTTGCGGATCAGGTATTCGTAGCTGCGGCCGATGATGTCCGGCTCGACATCGTTCAGCCCCAGGCGCTTCTTGCTGATCGCCTCGATCAGGTTGGAGAGGCGGTCGTCGTCCAGGTCGCGCTGGCCGTGGGTGGTGGCGTTGAAGTCGATGCGGTTGATGATACCGTCGAGCAGCGGATTGAAGCGGGCGATGTCGGAAAGAAGGCTGGTGAGCTGCTCGCCGATCTTGCTGGAAAGCTCGCGGATCACGCTCCAGACAGGCTTGTCCAGTTCCTTGGGGCGGAACGGCAGGTAGAAGCGCACCAGTTTCGGGTCCTTGTTGACGAAGGCGAACGCCACCTCGCGTGAGCCGTAGCTCTCGGCAAGCCGGTCGATTTCGTCGTCGAAAACGTCGCACAGCCGCTTGGCGAATACCAGCGGCAGAATGAAGTCCTTGTATTTCGGCGCATCCTGCGCACCGCGGATGGAGCAGGCGCCGTCCCAAATCCACTGTTCAAGGTTCTTGTTGTCTTGATCTGCCATTAGTTGTCTTGTCCGGACGCGAAAAAGGCCAGAGCGTGTCTGGCCTTCGGAAATTGGTGGAGGTGATCAGGATCGAACTGACGACCTTCTGATTGCGAACCAGACGCTCTCCCAACTGAGCTACACCCCCACGGCAGGGCGAATCCTAAATGCAAATCGCCGGGTTTGCAAAGTGCTAGTTGTAGTAGGGCACGAGGTTCCTTAATTGGCCATTTCCTGCAATAATCCGGACGCAAACAATCAATGAATCAGGGAAGACGAACATGGCTTTGACGCAAGACGATATGAAACGCGCGGTCGCCCAGGCGGCGGTCGCTTACGTACCGAATGACTGCATCGTTGGGGTGGGCACCGGTTCCACCGCCAACTTCTTCATCGATGAACTGGCCAAGATCAAACACAAGATACGCGGCGCGGTGGCGAGCTCAGAAGCCTCCGCAAAACGCCTGCAAGGGCATGGCATCGAAGTGGTCTCGCTGAACGAAGCTGGCGACCTGCCGGTATACGTCGACGGCGCAGACGAGATCACACGCCACATGCACATGGTGAAGGGCGGTGGCGGCGCCCTGACGCGCGAGAAGATCGTGGCGGCAGCGAGCAAGAAGTTCATCTGCGTGTGCGACGCAAGCAAGCTGGTCGATGTGTTGGGCAAGTTCCCGCTGCCTATCGAAGTGATCCCCATGGCGCGCAGCTATATCGCGCGCGAGCTGGTGAAACTGGGTGGGCAGCCGAAGCTGCGCGAAGGCTTCACCACCGATAACGGCAATGTCATCCTCGACGTGCATGGTCTTTCCATCATGAATCCGGTGGAACTGGAAACGACGTTGAACCAATTGGCGGGTGTGGTGACCAATGGCTTGTTTGCGCGCCGCGGTGCGGACGTGCTCTTGCTGGGCACTCCCGAGGGCGTGAAGACGCTGACCGCAGCCTGATGTGAGTAACAAAACTGTAACGACGCATCGGTAGTATGCGCCATTTGTAATAATCCCTGAGGAACCATCATGGCCGGTACCGAACATACTTCAAAGCAATTCGATGCTGAACTCGAAGCGGTGCGCGCCCGTGTGCTGCAGATGGGCGGGCTGGTGGAAAGCCAGATACGCCTGGCCGTGGAGTCGCTGGTGACCGGTGACGTGGGTCTGATGAATCGCGTGATCGAGGACGATCATCGCGTGAACGCCATGGAAGTCGAGATCGACGAGAGCTGTAACCACATCCTGGTGCGCCGTCAGCCTGCGGCTGGCGACCTGCGCATGGTGATGACAGTCATCAAGACCATCACCGACTTGGAGCGCATCGGTGATGAGGCGGAAAAGATCGCACGCATGGCCAAGCTGCTGTCGCAGAAGGAACGTCTGCACCTGCCGCGCTACCACGAGATCAAGCATGCAGCGGACATCGCGCTGGACATGCTGCGCAAGTCGCTGGACGCTTTCGCACGCCTCGATCTCGCGACTGCAGCCAAGGTGGTGCGCCAGGACGAGCAGGTGGACGAGGAGTTCCGCTCTATCATGCGCTACCTCATCACTTTCATGATGGAAGACCCGCGCACCATCTCCACCTCGCTTGAGATCCTGTTCGTGGCCAAGGCCATCGAGCGCATCGGCGACCATGCCAAGAACATGTCCGAGTATGTCGTGTACATGGTCAAGGGGCGCGACGTGCGCCACGTGACGGTGGAGGAGATCGAGCGCGAAGTCCTCGAATGATCCTCTCGTGCAACACCAGCCCATCCTCGCTGCAGTAGACCTCGGCTCCAACAGTTTCCGCCTGCAAGTCGCCCGCGTAGAGAGCGACCAGCTCTATATGCTGGACAGCTTGCGCGAGCCTGTGCGCTTGGCTGCCGGTCTGACCGAAGACAGGTGTCTCGACAAGGCCTCCCAACAGCGCGCACTCACCTGCCTGCAGCGCTTCGGCGAGCGCCTGCGCGGCCTGCCGCGCGAAGCGGTGCGAGCGGTGGGCACCAATTCGCTGCGCGTCGCCAGGAACGCGTCCGAATTCCTGCAACAGGCCGAGGCCGCTCTGGGCTTCCCCATAGACGTCATCGCAGGCCGCGAAGAGGCGCGCCTCATCTACCTTGGCGTCGCCCGTGCCCTGCCCAAGGCCGAAGGCAGGCGTTTGGTGATGGACATCGGTGGTGGGTCCACCGAGTTCGTCATTGGTGAGGGGCTGCAGCCTCATAAGCTGGAAAGCCTCTACATGGGCTGCGTGAGCTACAGCCTGCGTTACTTCCCCGACGGCAAGGTGAACAAATCCAATCTCAAAGAGGCGGAGCTCGCCGCGCGCAACGAAGTGCAGGCCATCGTTTCCGGGTTCGCGCGCGGCAACTGGGAGGTCGCACTCGGATCATCCGGAAGTGCGCGCGTGCTGTGCGATATCCTCGAACTGAACGGTTACAGCGACAGCGGCATCACGTGCGAGGGCCTGGAGCAGCTGAGGGTGCAGCTGCTACGCGCGGGTGACGTCAACAAGCTCGACCTGCTGGGCCTCAAGCCGGACCGTATCCCGGTGCTAGCGGGCGGCTACGCCATCATGTACGCCGCCTTCTGCGAGCTGGGCATAGACCGGATGCAACCCGCGCTCGGCGCCTTGCGCGAAGGGGTGCTGTACGACCTCTTGGGGCGTTCGCACAATCACGACATGCGCGAAGTCACCGTGGAGCAGTTCATGCGCCGCTACCACGTGGACGCCCCCCAAGCCGCGCGGGTGGCTCGTTTGGCAGGCGAGCTGGCGCGACAGTTCCTCGACGGCCAGGTCACCGAGGACGAGTCCCATCTGCTTACTTGGGCTGCGAAACTGCATGAGATCGGTATCAGTGTCGCCCACAGCGGTTATCACAAACACACCGCCTATATCCTGGCCAATGCCGACATGCCGGGCTTCTCGAAGAAGGAACAGAACCGCCTGAGCCTGCTTGCGCTGGCGCATCGCGGGGGGCTGGAGAAGATGCGCGGGATGGTGGCGGTGGAACAGCTTGCCCACGTCATGGCGCTGCGCCTGGCGGCGTTGTTCCATCGCAACCGTGCTGATGTGGCACTACCCGAGATGCGCGGGCGGTTCAGCGGCACGAAGTTCCATCTGCTGCTCAGTCAGGAATGGCTCGCGCAGAACCCGCTCACCGAGACAGCGTTGCAGGAAGAGGCGAAGCAGTGGAAGGAGCTCGGCCTGAGCCTGCAAGTGGGAGAGGCCTAGCTGCGCGTGTTAGTATGCGCGCCGAAGCTGGCCAGGCAGTCGCTGCACACCTAGTGCTGTGTAGAGGAAAGTCCGGGCTCCGCAGAGCAGGATGCCGGCTAACGGCCGGACGCCGTGAGGCGATGGAAAGTGCAACAGAGAGTAGACCGCCGATGGCTGCGCAAGCAGATCAGGCAAGGGTGAAACGGCGAGGTAAGAGCTCACCGCGGACGTGGCAACACGGACGGCACGGTAAACCCCATCCGGAGCAAGACCAAATAGGCAGGCCATGACGTGGCTCGCGTCGCCTGCGGGTAGGTCGCTTGAGCGTCAGGTAACGAAACGCCTAGAGGAATGACTGTCCACGACAGAACCCGGCTTATCGGCCAGCTTCACCCTCAGACAAGCCAGGTAACTCCCCCGGAGGGGAGTGCGATCACTTGTTGCTGTTCAGCGCCTTGTCCAGTTCTGCTGCCGGCATGTAACCCGGATTGATCACGCCGTTGCCGAAGATCAGCGCCGGGGTGCCGTTCACCTTGAGCTTGTGTCCCAGCTCCAGCACCTTGGCGGTGGGGGTGTCGCACTTCGTTGCGGTGGGCTGCACGCCGTTCAGCATCAGGTTGTCCCAGGCCTTCACCCTGTCCGCGCTACACCAGATGTTTTGCACCTTCTCGGCGGAACCGTCAAAGATGGGGTAGAGGAAGAGGTAGAGCGTGACATCGCTCACGTTCTGCAGTTCGTGTTCCAGCTTCTTGCAGAAACCGCAGTTCGGGTCGGTGAAATAGGCCATCTTGCGGCTGCCGTTGCCCTTCACCTTCTTCACCGCCAGATCGAGTGGCAGCGAGTTGAAGTCGATCGCGAACAGCTTGCGCGCACGTGCCTCGGTGATGTTGCTGCGCGCCTTCAGGTCATACATGCTGCCGTCGATCATGTATTGCGCGCCCTTGTCGGTGTAATAGATGTGGTCGCCGGCGACCACTTCGTACAGGCCGGGCATGGGCGACGTGTTCACTTGGTCCACCGGGCCGATGAGCTGTTCGTAGTTCTTCAGTTTGTCTTTGACGGCCGCAGCGGTCTTGTCGGCCTCTGCGGCATGGGCGAGAGAAACGGAGAGCAGCAGCAACAGCAGGGTTCTGAACATTTAAGGTCCTCAGGTAACAATCAATGGAGTGCGTGGCGCGCCAGCATCTTCTTCAGCGGCACGATGTGGTTGGTCGCCGCCAGGCCGACGTTGCGCAGCGTGCGCAGCACCGGGTTGTCGTTGACGAACAGGTTCTTCAGCGCGTCGGTGGTGAGCTGCATGGACAGGATGTCCTCCTGCCGTGCGCGTTCATAACGGCGCAGCACGCGCAGGTCGCCGCAATCCAGCGCGCCGCGCTGCAGGATGGTCTGCGCCAGCTCACGCGCGTCGCGCAGGCCCAGGTTCACGCCCTGGCCTGCCAGCGGATGCACGTTGTGCGCGGCGTCGCCGACCAGTGCCAGACGCGGCTTGGTGATGTGGGCTAGGTTCAGCACGCGCAAGGGGAAGGCGGCAGCGGGCGTGACGACCTTCAGCTCGCCTAACGTGCCCTGCGAAGTTTGCGACACGCGCTCGCACAGCTCCTCGTGGCTGAGTGCCAGCAGCTCGGCCGACTTCTCGGGGCTGACCGACCACACGATGGAGATGCGCCTTCCCGGCAGCGGCAGCAGCGCGAGGATGCCGTCCGGCTGGAACCACTGGTAGGCGATGCCGCGATGAGCTTTCGTGGTGTTGAAGTTCGCAACCAGCCCGTGCTGATGATAGGGTGTGGGCACCTCCGGCATGTTGGTCTGGTGGCGCACCCACGAGTCGCGGCCGTCGGCCCCGACGATGAGCTTGGCACTGATCTCGCGCCCGTCCTTGAGCATAAGGTGTGCCGCCTCGTCTTGCCAGTCTATGCTCTCGCATTGCGCGGGGTGCAGCAGCGTGAGGTTGTCCTGCACGCGCAGGCCCTGCCACAGGGCGTCCTGCAGCAAACGGCTCTCCATGATGAACGCGAGTTCGGGTGCGCCCAGCTGGTAGGCGCTGAAATTGAGCTTGGCGCCGGTGTCGCCGAAGACGCGCATCTCCTCCACCTGCTGCACGCGCGAGCTGTCCAGTCGCTGCCATGCGCCGCATTCCTTGAGGAAATCCACGTTGCCGGGGGTGAAGGCGTATATCCGACTGTCCCAGTCGTCTTCTGCCCGGGAGGCCTGAGGTGAGGGACCACTCTCGACCAAGGCCAGTCTCAATCCGCTGGACTTGAGCGACGCGGCCAGGCTGGCGCCGACCAGTCCGCCGCCGACGATGACGATGTCGAATTCCATTTGGGACACCCCGCATAAAAAGGTCGCGGCATCATAGCATGGGTGTGTTGATTAATTTATAATCGCCCCCCCTTTGAGAATCACTCTCAGAGGGCCTCGAGATCGCAGCCCTTGCGGGCTGCAAAGAGCGGAGCCCCTCACATCGCCGGCTTCGCCATCGAGGGAGCGAGCCCTGCGCACGCCGCAATCAAGTCGCGCGAACAGATTTAAGGTTTCCCCAGTGCACATCGGTCCTTACCAACTCAAGAACAACCTGATCGTCGCCCCCATGGCGGGCGTGACCGATCGGCCGTTCCGCATGCTGTGCAAGCGCATGGGCGCGGGCATGGCGGTGTCCGAGATGGTGGCCTCCAACTCCCTGCTGTACGGTTCCGAGAAGACCAAGCGCCGCGCCAACCACGAAGGCGAGGTCGATCCTATATCTGTCCAGATCGTCGGCGCCGACCCGAAGATGCTGGCGCAAGCCGCGCAATACAACGTGGACCATGGCGCGCAGATCATCGACATCAACATGGGTTGCCCGGCCAAGAAGATCTGCAATGTCATGGCCGGCTCTGCGCTCATGCAGAACGAGAAGCTGGTGGCCGAGATCCTCGAAGCCGTGGTGGGCGCGGTGAAGGTCCCCGTGACGCTGAAGACGCGCACCGGCTGGAACAAGGAGAACCGCAACGCCGTCAACATCGCGCGCATCGCCGAAGCCAGCGGCATCCAGGCGCTGGCCATCCACGGCCGCACCCGAGCCTGCGCCTACATGGGCGACGCCGAATACGACACCATCCGCGCGGTGAAGGACGCGGTGAAGATCCCCGTCATCGCCAACGGCGACATCACCACGCCCGAGAAGGCCAAGTACGTGCTTGAGCACACCGGCGCCGACGCGGTGATGATAGGACGCGCCGCCCAAGGCCGCCCCTGGCTGTTCCGCGAGATCGAGCATTTCCTCACCACCGGCACGCACATGTTGTCGCCGCGCGTGGACGAGATCCAGCAGGTGCTGAACGCGCATCTCGCGGACCTTTACGATTTCTATGGCGAATACACCGGCCTGCGCGTCGCCCGCAAGCACATCTCCTGGTACACCAAAGGCATGCCCGGCTCTGCCGTGTTCCGCCATCGCATGAACCAGATGGAAAGTGTGGCCGAGCAGATGCAGGCCGTCACCGATTTCTTTGAAGAACAAAAAACCAGCAGCGACAGACTGCGGTATGACGACAGGGAGCTGGCAGCATGAGTGATTTTCCGATCAACGAGAACGACATCGCCAAGCACGTGCGCAAGGCGGTGAACGACTATTTCAAAGACCTGGACGGCGAGGAGCCTTCCGTTGCCATCTACGACATGGTGCTGTGCTGTGTGGAGAAGCCGCTGATCGAAACCGTGCTGTTCCACGCCGGCGGCAACCAGACGCGCGCTGCCGAACTGCTCGGCATCAACCGCAACACCCTGCGCAAGAAGATCCAGGACCACCGAATCAAGTAATCAAGGAAGAAACCAAATGGCCATCACACAAGCACTCATCAGCGTCTCGGACAAGTCCGGCGTCCTCGAATTCGCCAAAGGCCTGCAAGCCCTCGGCGTGAAGATCCTCTCCACCGGCGGCACTGCCAAGCTGCTCGCCGACAACGGCGTGCCCTGCACCGAAGTCGCGGACTACACCGGCTTCCCCGAGATGCTCGATGGCCGCGTGAAAACGCTGCAGCCCAAGGTGCACGCCGGCATCCTGGCGCGCCGCGACCTGCCAGAGCACGTTGCCACGCTGAAGAAGCACGACATCCCCACCATCGATTTAGTTGTAGTCAACCTGTACCCCTTCGCGGCCACCATCGCCAAGCCCGGCTGCACGCTGGAAGACGCCATCGAGAACATCGACATCGGTGGGCCGACCATGGTGCGTTCCGCTGCCAAGAACCACGCGCACGTCGCCATCGTCACCGACCCGGCCGACTACAGCGACGTGCTGGCCGAGATGCAGACCAACAAGTGCGAGGTCTCCGCCGAGACACGCTTCGACCTGGCCAAGAAGGCCTTCTCGCACACCGCCGCCTACGACAGCATGATCAGCAACTACCTCACTGCCATCAACGGCGACGGCACGAAGAGCGAGTTCCCCGCGCAGATCAACTTCAACTTCGCCAAGGTGCAGGACATGCGCTACGGCGAGAACCCGCACCAGAAGGCCGCGTTCTACCGCGACCTCATCACCTTGCCGGGCGGCATCGCCGGCTACACCCAGCTGCAGGGCAAGGAACTCAGCTACAACAACATCGGCGACTCCGATGCGGCATGGGAACTGGTGAAGACCTTTGAAGAGCCGGCCTGCGTCATCGTCAAGCACGCCAACCCCTGCGGCGTGGCGATCGCCGACAACGCGCTGAACGCCTACAAGCTGGCTTACGCGACCGACAGCACCTCCGCCTTCGGCGGCATCATCGCCTTCAACCGCGAGCTGGATGCCGAGACCGCCACGCAGATCACCGCCAACCAGTTCGTCGAAGTCATCATCGCGCCGAGCGCCACCGAGGCCGCGCTGAAAGTCACCGCCGCCAAGCAGAACGTGCGCGTGCTGACCGTGCCGCTGTCCAACGCGCACAACCAGTATGACGTGAAGCGCGTGAGCGGCGGCCTGCTGGTGCAGACACCGGATGCACTCAACGTGCAACTGGCGCAGCTCAAGGTCGTGACCAAGGTGCAGCCCACCAAGGAGCAGCTGGTTGACCTACTGTTCGCCTGGCGCGTGGCCAAATACGTGAAGTCCAACGCCATCGTGTTCTGCAAGGGCGGCCAGACGCTGGGTGTCGGTGCGGGCCAGATGAGTCGTGTGGACAGCACTCGTATCGCCAGCATCAAGGCACAGAACGCAGGCCTGAGCCTGGCCGGTTCCGTGGTTGCGTCCGATGCCTTCTTCCCGTTCCGCGATGGGTTGGACGTGCTGGCACAGGCTGGTGCGAAGGCGGTCATCCAGCCGGGCGGCTCCATGCGCGATGAGGAAGTCATCAATGCGGCGGACGAGCACGGGATCGCGATGGTGGTCACCGGCTACCGCCATTTCAGGCACTAAACATAACGTCCCCTCCCCCTTGCAGGGGGAGGGCTAGGGAGAGGGTAGAAGCGTTGGTTTCCCGCGACACTTCCACCCCCATCCTAACCTTCCCCCTGCAAGGAGGAAGGGACGAATCCTCCGTTCGTGGTGAGCTGTCGAACCATGAATGGAGTTGAATACAGCGTTTCCTTAGAGGTCGAAATGAAAATATTAGTCATCGGTTCCGGCGGCCGCGAGCACGCGTTGGCATGGCGTCTGGCGCAGGGCGCCAAGGTGCAGAAGGTGTACGTCGCACCGGGCAACGCAGGCACCGCATTGGAAGAGGGCGTCGAAAACGTCGCCATCACCGCCATCCCCGAACTCATCGAGTTCGTTAAGCGCGAGAACATCGAGCTCACCGTGGTCGGCCCGGAAGCCCCGCTGGCCGCGGGCGTGGTGGATGCCTTCCACGCCGCCGGCCTCAAGATCTTCGGCCCCACCAAGGCGGCCGCGCAGCTCGAATCCTCCAAGGATTTCGCCAAGCGCTTCATGACGCGCCACAACATCCCCACCGCCTTCTTCGAGACCTTCAGCGACATCGCAGCAGCGAAAGCCTATGTCGAGAAACACGGTGCCCCCATCGTCATCAAGGCCGACGGCCTGGCCGCAGGCAAGGGCGTGGTCGTCGCGATGAGCAAGCATGAAGCGTTCGAAGCCATCGACATGATGCTCTCCGACAACAAGCTGGGCGATGCCGGTGCCCGCGTGGTGATTGAAGAATTCCTCGAAGGCGAAGAGGCCAGCTTCATCGTCATGGTGGACGGCAAGAACGTGCTGCCCATGGCCACCAGCCAGGACCACAAGCGCCTGCTCGACAACGACCAAGGCCCCAACACCGGCGGCATGGGCGCGTATTCGCCCGCCCCCGTCGTCACGCCCACCATCCACGCCAAGGTGCTGCGCGAAGTCATCGGCCCCGTGGTGCGCGGCATGGAATCCGAAGGCATCACCTACACCGGCTTCCTCTATGCCGGCCTGATGATCTCGCCGGACGGCGGCCTCAAGGTGCTGGAATTCAACTGCCGCTTCGGCGACCCCGAGACGCAGCCCATCATGATGCGCCTGAAGAGCGACTTCGCCGCCATCGTCGAACACGGCGTCAACGGCACGCTCGACCAGGTGGAAGCCGAATGGGACCGCCGCACCGCGCTGGGCGTGGTCATGGCCGCCGCCAACTACCCCGACACGCCGCGCAAGGGCGACGTCATCACCGGCTTGCCCAAGCAAGTGGAAGACGGCCACGTGTTTCATGCAGGCACCTCCATGCAGGACGGCAAGGTCGTCACCAGCGGCGGCCGCGTGCTCTGCGTCGTCGCGCTCGGCGATATGGTGAAGCAGGCACAAAAGCGCGCCTACGAGATCGCCGACGGCATCCACTTCGACGGCGCGCAGATACGCCGGGATATCGGGTATCGGGCGATAGGGCGGAAGTGAAATATTCATCCGTTCGCACTGAGCCTGTCGAAGTGTGAACGCCTGCGAACGGGGAAGCGGCAACGCTTCCCTTTTTTATGTGTATAGGAAATTGCGTTGGTCGGGTTGCTACGACAGAATGAGGCTCTTTTAGGCAAATCAGGATCAATGCTGAGTGAATCCGATTTTGATCGAATCAGGCGGCGAGTGCGGGAATTTGTCGTTGAGCGTGACTGGGACCAGTTCCACTCGCCCAAAAACCTCTCAATGGCACTCATAGTCGAGGCGGCTGAACTGGTTGAACACTTTCAGTGGTTAACGGAGGAACAAAGCAACAATTTGTCCCCTGAAAAACTCGCCGAGGTCGAGCAGGAGCTCGCAGACATTCAAATCTATCTGTTCAGCATTGCAGCGAAACTCAATTTGGATCTGATTTCGGCTGTGGACAAGAAGCTGGCGTTGAATGCGCAGAAATACCCGCTCGATAGGGCTCGCGGGAGTGCAAAGAAGTACACCGAGTTTTAGTCTTTCCTCTGGAGTTGGCGTGCTTGTATATACATCTACAAAACGAGAGTTTCTGGATGAAGTTCGTTCCAATGTTATTGAAGAGAAGATTCTCGCTTCATTTAAGCGTCACTTAGGGCATATCACCTCCCAAAGCGAGATTTCTTCTTGGCGCAATTCAATGCTCTACATGGGGCAGGTGCTTGCTGATGGAGAGATTCCCGATGATTCCGGTGTTGCGATCGAATACGCGCTTCCTCAGACCACGAAGCGCATTGATTTCATTCTCACTGGCATAGGGCAGAACAAAGAGCCCGCAGTAATCATCGTTGAGCTAAAACAATGGGAAAGCGTCAGTGCTACTCCAATGGATGGGGTGGTCAGGACGTTTGTTGGCGGATCAGAGCGCGAGGTAAGCCATCCCTCCTATCAGGCTTGGACATATGCCGCCTTGCTGGAAGATTTCAACGAGACGGTGCAAGAAGAGAACATCGGATTGCAGCCATGCGCCTATTTGCACAACTGTGTTTCCGATGATGTCATCAGTGCTCCGTTTTACGCGCATCACACCCGGAAGGCACCGGCATTCCTTCGCAAGGATGCAAAAAAGCTGGCTGACTTCATCAAGCGATATGTCAAGTACGGCGATTCTTGCGACGTCATGTATCGAATCGAGAGGGGGAGAATTCGGCCCTCAAAGAATCTGGCCGATAAGTTGGTTTCGCTTTTGAAAGGCAATCAAGAGTTCTTGATGATTGACGATCAGAAAATCGTCTACGAAACAGCGTTGTTCTTGGCGAAAGCAAAGCCCGTTCGAGGATCTGATGGAAATTGCCGCGATGTTGCCGTGGCAGGCAGGCGTTCTGCTGGCGGTCATTTTCTATTTTGTTCTTCATCATTTCGCGACAACCGAAATTGTGGCGCCCACTTCAGTTGCCCAGTTGAGCTCCAATGTAGCAGGCCAGCTTGGTAAGACGCTCGCCATGTTTTTCCAGTATCTCGTTCCGTTGGCGTTCATTATCGGGGCAGGCGTTTCGGCGGAGCAAACGCGCGGCATTGTTCGAGAATGCAGCAGGAAGCGAACCAGTGTCCGTGTTGAACGGGATGAGCTGGAGAGAGTTCGAAATGCTGGTGGGCGAGGCATTCCGTCTTGGCGGTTACACGGTGAGCGAAACGGGTGGCGGCGGTGCGGATGGCGGCGTCGATCTGAAAAAAATTGTGAGAAGTCTCTGGTTCAGTGCAAACAATGGAAGGCGCAGAGAGTCGGAGTGACGATTATTCGCGAGCTGTATGGCGTGATGGCCGCCTCGGGTGCGGTGGGCGGTTTCGTGGTGACCTCGGGTACATTCACGCAAGAAGCCAAGGACTTTGCGGCAGGGCGCAACATTGACTTGATCGATGGCACAGAGTTGCGCGAAATCATCAAGCGAGTCCGGCCTGCAGGTGCAAGCGAACAAAAAGATTCTATCGATGGCCGGGCAGCTATGCCCAAAGTGCGGCAGCCTGATGGTGATGCGCACTGCCAGGCAGGGCACGAATGCCGGCAAGAGTTTCTGGGGCTGCCCCAATTATCCGCAGTGCCGAGGAGTCGTGCCGATCGATTGACGAGCCGCGATCAATAGTGCGGCGGCCTTTCGTTCGCAGATGCTTTTTCATTACCAGCCTCGGCCAGTGAGCGCATCTGCCTGGCGAGTGCTTCGCAGATGGCTTCCAGGCGTTCGATCTTTTGCTGCTGCTGATAGACCGTCTTATTGAGTTCCTCGATCAGGTCTTCCTGGAAGGCGAGTTTGGTTTCGATGTTGATCAGGCGGTCTTCACTCATGCGTCTGCTCTGGCGGTTTGCGGGTGTGCATTCTAGCGCGGCAAGCACGTTGACACCAGAACGGTCGTTCTCTACGATGTGCCCGTTGCCTTGATTGCCACCCAACCGGGAGTCGGCCATGAAATCCCAGCCTGCCTTTTTTGAAGAACATGAGATTCGTCGCGCGTACGACGAAGCGACTGAAACCTGGTGGTTCTCTGTAGTGGATATCGTGCAGGTGCTGACGCAGCAGCCGGATCATCAGACAGCACGCAAGTACTGGAACAAGCTGAAAGAGCGGTTGAACAAGGAAGGCAGTCAACTGGTGACAAATTGTCACCAGTTGAAAATGACTGCCGAGGATGGCAAGCAGCGCCTTACCGATGTCGCCACCGCCGAAACCTTGTTGCGTCTCGTACAGACCGTCCCCAGCCCCAAGGCCGAGCCGATCAAGTTGTGGCTGGCCAAGGTGGGCTATGAGCGCATGCAGGAGATGGCCGACCCGGCGCTCTCGCTGGAGCGTGCCCGCGAGACCTGGCAGAAGCAGGGGCGTAGCGAGAAGTGGATACAGCAGCGCATGACGGGGCAGGAAACGCGCAACAAGCTGACCGACTATTGGGCGACGCATGACATCAAGAAGGGCGAGGAATTCGCCATCCTGACCAACGTCATCCATCAGGAATGGGCTGGCGTTGACGTGAAGGCACACAAGGGCATGAAGGGGCTGACTTCACACAACCTGCGCGATCATATGACCGAGGCCGAACTGATCTTTACCGCGTTGGCGGAACTGTCCACACGCCAGATCGCCGAGAGTGAACAAGCCACAGGCATGGCAGAGAACGAGGAGGCGGCCCGGAAGGGCGGCGGCATCTCGAAGCGGGCGCGCGTGGAGCTGGAAGAAAAGACGGGCAGAAAGGTGGTGAGCGGAGATAATTTCCTGCCGCCATCGAGGCACAAAGGACTCGCAAAGAAATGAATACATCGCGCGCGCTTGCCGCGCACCTCAAACGCGGAGGCGTGATCGCCTATCCCACCGAGTCCTGCTACGGCCTGGGCTGCGATCCTTCCAATCGTCGCGCGGTGCAGCGCATCCTCAAGCTCAAGCAGCGGCCGCAGCGCAAGGGGCTGATCCTTATCGCGTCCAGTTACCGGCAGGTGGCGCGCTACATCCGGCCGCTCACGCCAGCGGAGCAAGCGAAGCTGCGGGCGGATGGCGCGCAGGCCGTCACTTACCTCATGCCGGTGAAACCTTCCTGTCCGCGCTGGCTGCGCGGCAAGCACGACACGCTGGCGGTGCGCATGACAGCGCACCCTTACGCGAGGAATCTGTGCCGCAGTGCGAACAGCGCACTGGTCTCCACCAGTGCCAACCGCGGCGGGCTGCGTCCGGCGAAGACCTATGCCGAGTGCCAGCGTATGTTCGGAAAAAGCGTATGGGTATTGCGCGGAAGAGTGGGGAAACGCAAGCAGCCTTCGACGATACGCGCGTGGGTGGGTGGTAGAATCGTCCGCAAATAATTCGTAACCCGTCATTCCGGCGAAAGCCGGAATCCAGTCGATTAGAAATCCCTCCGCATCGCGGAGACAAAACCAAACTGCATGTTTGATTACAACGCTGGATTCCGGCCTGCGCCGGAATGACGAAACCACTGGAGAGAAAATGGATAGCAGCGCCGTCAAAGAATACCTGCTCGAACTGCAGGAGCTCATCGTCGATCGTCTGGAGCAAGTGGACGGCAAGAAATTCCTGCGCGACAAGTGGACGCGCGAAGGCGGCAACGGCGGCGGCATCAGCTGCATCATCGAGGAGGGCAACGTGCTGGAGCGCGGCGGCGTGGCGTTCTCACATGTGACCGGCGACAAGATGCCTGCCTCCGCTACGCAGCACCGCCCCGAGCTGGCCGGCTGTAGCTGGGAGGCGATGGGCGTGTCGCTGGTGATGCATCCGCGCAACCCTTACGCGCCCACCTCGCACGCCAACGTGCGCATGTTCATGGCGACCAAGCCCAACGGCGACAAGGTGTTCTGGTTCGGCGGCGGCATGGACCTCACGCCCTACTACGGCTTCGAGGAAGACGCTCAGCACTTCCACCAGGTGTGCAAGAACTCTCTGGCGCCGTTCGATCCCAAGCTGCACGCGAAATACAAGAAGTGGTGCGACGAGTATTTCTTCCTCAAGCACCGCAACGAGCCGCGCGGCGTGGGCGGCATCTTCTTCGACGATCTCTCCGAACCCGATTTCGACACTTGCTTTGCCATCCAGCAGAGCGTGGGCGACCATTACCTGTCGGCCTACGTGCCCATCCTGGAGAAGCGCAAGGACACGCCCTACGGTGAGCGCGAGCGCGACTTCCAGCTGTATCGTCGCGGCCGCTACGTCGAGTTCAACCTGGTGATCGACCGCGGCACTATCTTCGGCCTGCAGTCCAATGGCCGCACCGAGTCCATCCTGCTCTCCATGCCGCCGCTGGTGAAGTGGCGCTACGACTGGCACCCGGAGAAGGGCACGCCGGAAGCTGAGCTGTACGACAAATACCTCGTGCCCAAGGACTGGGTGTAAACACTGAACGGAGGTTGGCATGCAATCCAAAGCGCACTGGGAGAACGTCTACACGACCAAGTCCACCGATGCAGTGAGCTGGTTCCAGGAGCATGCCAACCTTTCGCTGGACCTCATCAAGGCCACGGGCGCCGGCCGCGATGCCGGCATCATCGATGTGGGCGGTGGCGCTTCCACGCTGGTGGATGACCTGCTGGCAGAAGGCTATACCGACCTGAGCGTGCTCGATCTATCCGGCGCTGCGCTGCAGGCGGCACGCAAGCGCTTGGAGGCGCAGGCGGACAAGGTGCATTGGATAGAGGCGGACATCACGCAGGCCGATCTGCTGCCCGGCCGTTACGACATCTGGCACGACCGTGCGGTGTTCCACTTCCTCACCGATGCGGCCGACCGCGCCGCCTATGTGCGGACGGTGCTGCGCTCGGTCAAGCCGGGCGGTCACGTCATCGTCGCCACTTTCGCCGAAGACGGCCCGATGCAATGCAGCGGCCTGCCGGTGATGCGCTACGGCGCGGACGAGCTGCACGATGAGTTCGGCGCAGCGTTCACCCTGCTGAAGCATCAGAAGGAAGCGCACCGCACGCCCTTCGGCACGGAGCAGCAGTTCGTCTACTGCTATTGCCGCAAGATCAGTTCCTGAGGCCGGTCATAAGCACAAAGATAAAACCCGCCGGCGGCGGGTTTTTGTTTTGAACGGCGCCAGGAATCTTGCACCGGATGAGGCTGCTTAGCGGAACAGCACCACCGCCTTCTGCAGCGTCATCCAGAAACCCCAGGCCAGCGGCAGGCCCACTGCCAGCCAGGCCAGCGTCACCTTCCAGCTGTGGCTGGCTTCTTTCGCCAGCGCCTTGGCGTCCTGCACGAAATGTTCGTGCGTGTCGTCGGCCTGCTTCTTCTCTTCCTTGAGTTCTTCCTCGCTCATGTGGTGCTGTTCGGCCACCGACTGGATCAGCCAGTTGCAGATGAAGCCCAGCACCAGCAGTCCGGCGAGGATGTACATGGTGACGGTGTAGGCGTCGGCGCGGGCCACGCCGTGGTCGAGCTGGTATTCGCGGATGTAGTTCACCAGCAGCGGGCCGAAGATGCCGGCAGCGGCCCAGGCCGTCAGGAGGCGGCCATGGATTGCGCCCACCATCTTCGTGCCGAACAGGTCGGCCAGGTAGGCAGGCACAGTGGCGAAGGCGCCGCCGTACATCGACAGGATGATGCAGAAGAATGCGACGAAGAACGCGAGGCTGCCAGCTGAGGCCATGCTGGGGATGGAGGCATACAGCGCGCAGCCCAGCAGGAAGAAGATGGAGAAAGTGAGCTTGCGGCCCAGCTTGTCGGACAGCGATGCCCAGAAGAAACGGCCGCCGATGTTGAACAGCGACAGCAGGCCGGTGAAGCCCGCGGCGATAGCGGCGATCTGCGTCTTCTGTGCGGCATCGAGTTCGTTGAACGTAAGGTCGAGGCCGATCAGCTTGCCGCCGAACACTTCCTGCAACAGCGGCGAGGCCATGCCGATGATGCCGATGCCGGCCGTCACGTTGAGGCACAGCACGCCCCACACCAGCCAGAACTGCGGCGTCTTCCACGCCACATCCAGATGCACATGGCGGTCGGTGATCATGCTCTTCTTCGAGGGCTCGGCCGGAGGTTGCCAGCCCGCGGGCTTCCAGTTGTCTGCGGGAACGCGGTAGCCGAGCGCACCTGCCATCATGAACACGAGATAGATCACGGCCAGCGTGACGAAGGTCTCCCACACGCCGACCGAGGTCGGTGTGGCGAAGTAGGTCATCAGCTTGTTGGCCAGCGGCGCACCTATCATCGCGCCGCCGCCGAAGCCCATGATGGCCATACCCGTTGCCATGCCGCGGCGGTCCGGGAACCACTTGATCAGCGTGGACACCGGCGAGATATAACCCAGCCCCAGGCCGATGCCGCCGATCACGCCCGAGCCCAGCCACAGCATCCAGATCTGGTGCAGGTGCACGCCGAGCGCGGAGATCAGCAGACCGCCGCACCAGCAGATCGCCGCGACAACGCCAGCGCGGCGCGGGCCCACGCGCTCCAGCCAGCCGCCCCAGATTGCAGCGGAAGTGCCGAGGAACACGAAGAACAGCGTGTACATCCAGCCCAGCGTGGAGATCTTCCAGTCGCAGTTCGCCGCGAACATCTGGGCGAAGAAGCCCATGTCCTGCGCGCAGGCCACCGGATCGGTGATGCCGATCGCCTTGGACAGCGGCAGCCAGAACACGGAAAAGCCGTAGGCCATGCCGATGCAGAGGTGGATGGCGAGCGCGGCGGGCGGCACCAGCCAGCGGTTGAAGCCCGGAGGGGCGATGATGCGTTCCCGGTCGAGGAAGCCGGGAGTGGATGTTGATTGCTGCATGGGTTGCTCCGTTGGTATCTAGACTGTGCCGTCGCCTTCGGGCGGCCGGCGGAGGGGCGGCATTATCTTGCCTGGCTTGCAGCAGGACAACGGTCTATCAGTAGGGTCTTTGAGGCCCGCTCAGGGCATGGAGATAACCGGGTCTGCGCCCTTCCACGCCAGGCGCCTGCGCCAGAACTCGGGATCGTCCTTGCCGCAATGGATGAGCACCAGCGTCTTTCCGTCCATCACGGCCTGGTGGAGTATCTGCAGCTTCTCTTCGGGGATGCCCATACGACGGAAGGCGATGGTGAGATGGGTGGCCGCAGCACCCGCGGCCATGAAACCTGCGCCGACCGCAGCGCCCAAGATGGCGTCGATCAGCGGTCCTGCGATGAGCACAGGCCCTATGCCCGGCAGCAACAGCACGCCGGATGCGCTGGCCAGCAGGCCACCCAGCGATCCCCACAGCGCGCCTTGCGTGCCCCACACTTTGAGGCGCTCCTTCTCGCCGGAGTAGATGACGCCGAGGAAGTCGTCGCCCGAGCCGCCTGCCTTGTGCAGTATGGAGACCTGATCCATGGGGAAGCTGTGCTCTATCATCTCTTCGACCAGCGCACGCGCATGTTCGGGATATCTGAACACGGCCCCCACGTAATGGTCGGTGCTCATGTCGTCCTAGTCCGATCTTCGGGCCAGTGCCATTGCCTGCCGCTTCTTTGTGGCATCCCTGCACATGCCGCGCGCTGTCTGTATCTTCCCGGCCAGTTCTTCGCATCTGCCGGCCACCACGTAGAGGCGGTCGTTGATCATCCTCCCGAACACCTGCATGGAGAGGCCTTTGGCCTGTCTCAGATTCCCTGCGATACGGTCCCAGTTCATGATGTGCTCCTGATTGCGCGACCAAGGGCGGCGAAGGGGAAGATGTCCGGTGAAGAGATGCCGCGTTGGGGAAAGGTATCATCCGGCAGGGGCGTAGCACTCTCTGTGCGCCAGGACACATAGACCGCAGTATCGGGTGTTCACCCTAGACGGGCGTCTCAGTCAGTATTGTGAGCTCTACATCGAGTGAGTCGTTTCGTGGCAGGGCTGATCGATCCTGCCCATCGCGCGCTAGCGCAGCCAGTAATCCCCAAGCAGGCCTGCGAACACTGCTGCTCCGAACCAGTTGTTGTGCAGGAAAGCCGCAAAGCATTGCTCGCGCTGACGCCCACGTATGAGCGTGTAGTGATGCAGCGTGATGCCAGCGGCGACCATCAATCCTGCAAAGTAGAACCACCCCAGTCCCGTCATCGCTCCGGCGGTCGCCAGCAGGCCCAGTGTCGCGGCGTAACAGCTCATCACGGCCGCAACGTCATACTCGCCAAAGAAGAGCGCAGAGGAGTGGATGCCGAGGTGGATGTCGTCGTCTCTATCCACCATGGCGTATTCGGTGTCGTAGGCGATGGCCCAGAACACGTTGGCAAGTAGCAGCACCCAAGCCACGGCGGGCACATGCCCCAGCGTGGCGGCGAAGGCCATGGGGATGCCGAAGCCGAAGGCGATGCCCAGATAGGCCTGCGGGATGGCGAAGAAGCGCTTGGTGAAGGGATAGCTCGCCGCGAGGAAGGCGGCGGGGAAGGCGAGTACCCAGGTCAGCGGGTTGAGCGGCAGGATGAGCAGGAAAGAGATCAGCGCC
Organism: Sideroxydans sp.; assembly: GCA_037446535.1. Taxonomy (GTDB): domain Bacteria; phylum Pseudomonadota; class Gammaproteobacteria; order Burkholderiales; family Gallionellaceae; genus Sideroxyarcus. Next base: position 36,967 of record JBBIIJ010000007.1, read on the forward strand.
AGCACCACTGCGAGCCACACCGTCTCGCGCTCGCTCACCTTGCCCGAGGTCAGCGGCCGGTGCTGCGTGCGCTCCACGTGCAGGTCGATGTGCCGGTCGGCGTAGTCGTTGATGGCGCAGCCCGCCGAGCGCATGAGCAGAGTGCCCAGGATAAAGATGGCGACAATGTGCCACGCAGGATGGCCGCCGGCCGCGATCCACACGCCCCACAGCGTGGGCCACAAGAGCAGCAGGATGCCTATGGGGCGGTTCAGGCGGGTGAGCTGGATGTAGAGGCGCAGGCGTTCAGTGAGATTCATGCCTGTCATTTTACCCTCCGTCATTGGTGGAACTACTAGCCATTCGACTAAGCCCGCAAGCGGGCAAGTCGCTGGTTATCCCGCGAAGGCCGGAATCCAGCGCTTTATTCAACATGCGTTTGATTTTGTCTTTGCTACGCAAAGGAATAGTTTCATAAACTGGATTCCGGCCTACGCCGGAATGACGGTTGTTACTTGAGCTGCAGTATCCGCGGCAGGAACACCTCGGTGACGAGCAGCGGCGCATCGTGCAGATAGAACAGTGAGCGGCGTGCCCACAGCCTGTCCGGAGCTTCGTCTAGGACGGCAGCCGCGCTGCGGTAGAGCGGATGGTGCGTGCGCAGGGCCTTGTAGTGCAGGGGGCGGCGGATCACCAGCGGATGGGTGAAGAGCAGGCTGCCCAGCGAACGGTTGCCAAGGCCTGCGATGGACGACCACGCGCCGTGCAGGTGCGCTTGAGCGCACGCGCTGTGCGCGAACACGACTGGCTCGCCGTCGGCATGCAGGAACACCTCGCGCGAATAGGCGAGCCGGTGCGGCTCCACCCCCAGCACCGCGGCCTCGTCGAAGGCGATGCGCGCGAGGCCGGCGCGCACGGGTTGCACCGCGAAGTGCTTGCAGCGTTGCTGTATGCGCTGGGTGAGCGAGCCGTGGTCGTGCAGCCACGGACGCAGTGCGTTGCCGCAGCCGAACGAGGCGCCGTTCCAGTAGAGGTCAGACTTGCAGGTAGTCATGCTTGTTGGCCATCCATCGTTGCAGGTGGGCGCGCGCAGCATCGGGTGCGTCGTGCAGCAGGTCGTCGGCGGCGCGACGCGCCTCATCCAGCAGGTCCTCGTCCTCGCCCAGGTCGGCGAAGCGCAGCATAGCCACGCCGCTCTGGCGCGCGCCCAATAGCTCGCCGGGGCCGCGCAACTGCAGGTCCTGCTGCGCGATGACGAAGCCGTCGGTGTTCTCGTAGATGACCTTGAGTCTGGCGCGCGCGAGTTCGGATAGCGGCTGCTGGAACAGCAGCACACACAGGCTCTCCGCAGCACCCCGCCCGACGCGTCCGCGCAGCTGGTGCAGTTGTGCGAGCCCCATGCGCTCGGCGTGGTCTATCACCATCAGGCTGGCATTGGGCACGTCCACCCCCACCTCGATCACCGTGGTGGCGACCAGCAGCTGCAGCTCGCCTGCCTTGAATGCGGCCATGACCGCAGCCTTGTCTGCGCTGTCCATCTTGCCGTGCACGAGCCCCACGCGCAGGTCCGGGAATATCTGGGTGAGCGTGGCGTGCGTCTCCAGCGCCGTCTGCAGCTGCAAGGCTTCGCTTTCATCGATGAGAGGGCACACCCAGTACGCCTGTCTCCCTTCCAGGCAGGCGACACGCACGCGCTCGAACACCTCTTCGCGCCGTGCATCGCTCACCAGCTTGGTGACGATGGGCGTGCGTCCCGGCGGCAGCTCGTCTATCACCGACACGTCGAGGTCGGCGTAATAGCTCATCGCCAGCGTGCGCGGGATGGGCGTGGCGCTCATCATCAGCTGGTGCGGCTCGTCGCCTTTGTTGCGCAGCGCGAGCCGCTGCTGCACGCCGAACTTGTGCTGCTCGTCCACGATGACGAGCCCCAGTCGGTGGAACTCCACTTCCTTCTGGAACAGCGCGTGGGTGCCGATGGCGAGCAGGGTGTCGCCGGAAACGATGCGTGCGGCGGCTGCCGCCTTCTCCTTCTTCTTCAGGCTGCCGGAGAGCCATGCTGCTTCGATGCCCAGGGGGGCGAGCCACTCGCGCAGCTTGAGGTAGTGCTGTTCGGCCAGTATCTCGGTGGGCGCCATGAGCGCGACCTGGTGGCCGTTCTCGATGGCCTGCAGTGCGGCCAGCGCCGCGACCACGGTCTTGCCGCTGCCCACGTCACCCAGCAGCAGACGCTGCATGGGGTGGGACTGCGCGAGGTCATGCGCGATCTCGCGCCACACCTTCTGCTGCGCGCCGGTGAGCGCGAAAGGCAGTCTGGCGAGCAGCGCTTCAGTCAGTTCGTGCCGCGCCGGCAATGCCGGCGCCACGCGCTTGCTGCGTTCGCGGTGATGCACGCGCATGGAGAGCTGCTGCGCGAGCAGCTCGTCGAACTTGATGCGCCGCCAGGCGCCGTGGCTGCGCTCTTCCAGCGTGGCGGCGGAGACTTCGGGCGGCGGGTTGTGCAGCAGGCGCAGGCTGTCGCCGAAATCGGCGAGCGTCAGGCGCGCGAGCAGCGAAGCGGGCAAGGTGTCGGCGAGCGGGATGGTATCGAGCGCGTTGGCGATGAGCTTGCGCAGTATGGGTTGTGACAGGCCGGCGGTGGTGGGGTAGACGGGGGTGAGGCTCTGTTGCAGCGGAGTGTCGTCTTCCACCGAGCGGCACTTGGGGTGCACCATTTCCAGCCCGAAATAACCCATGCGCACCTCGCCCACTGCGCGTATCTGTCTGCCCACGGCCAGTTGCTTTTGCTGGCTGGGATAGAAGTTCATGAAGCGCAGCGTGAGCTCGTCATTGCCTTCCTGCAGGCGGCAGACCAGGGTGCGGCGCGGCCGGTACATCACCTCGCAGTGCGTGACCACACCCTGCACCTGTGTGGTGTCCCCGGGCTGCAGGTCAGCGATGGGCGTGAGGTGCGTCTCGTCCTCGTAGCGCAGCGGCAGGTGCAGCAACAGGTCGGCACGGTGGTGTATGCCCAGCTTGGCGAGTTTGGCTAGCGTGGCGGGCGGGATTTTGGCGGGCTGGCTTATCGCTGCGCCTTATTCCTGGATGAACATCACGCCGTCCGCCTCCACCAGCGCACCGCGCGGCAGGGAAGCGACGCCGACCGCGGCCCGCGCGGGATAGGGTTGGTGGAAGTAGGTGGCCATGACCTCGTTCACCTTGGCGAAGTGGGCGAGATCGGTGAGATAGATGTTGAGCTTCACCACGTCGTCCAGGCTGCCGCCTGCTGCGATGGCGACCGCGCGCAGGTTCTGGAACACGCGGTGGATCTGGGCTTCGATGCCATCCACCATCGTCATGGTGTTGGGGTCGAGGCCGATCTGGCCGGACAGGTACACGGTGTGGTCTACACGCACGGCCTGCGAATAGGTGCCGATGGCGGCAGGGGCGTCCGGAGTCTGGATAACGGTCTTGTACAGCATGGTGTCCTCCTTGGTTGTTTTTCTAGTTGGCCAGTTTGGCGAAGCGGTCGTCGGCCATCCTGAGCCGATCGGCCATGACGCGCAGGAAGGCCTGGTTGAAATGCAGCTGGCAATGGTCGGAAAGCTGCGAGAGCAGTGAGGGGGATATCTTGAGCACCGTGACTTCCGTGCTTGCGGTCACCGTGGCCGAACGCGGCATGGCGCGCCCGCTGATGTAGGCCATCTCGCCGAAGCAGTCGTCGCCGCGTATCAGATTGAGCAGGCGTCCGTTCTTGGTCACGCTCACGCTGCCGTCTATCATCACGTAGAAGGTGTCGCCCATCTCGTCCTCGCGCATCAGCACCGTCTGCGCCGGCTGTCTCTGCCACTCGCCCACACGCAGGATCTCCCACAGTTCGATGTCGGTGAAATCCCTGAACAGGGACATCTCGCGCAGCGTGGTGAACTGCTCGGTCTGGTTGATGGCTTGCTCAGCTTGTGTGAACCGGCCCAGCGCGGCGAGGTCTGCGCCGAAATCCTTCCAGTTCTGATAGCGCTGCTGCTTGTCCTTGTGCATGGCGCGCATCACCAGCCGCTCAAGTTCGGGCGGAATGTCGGGGCGCTTGGAGCTCAGCGTCGGCGTCGGGACGTTGAGTATCTGGTGGCACAGACCGGTGTCGGCGGCGGCCTTGAAAGGGGGGTGCCCGGTGAGCAGGCGGTACATCACCACGCCTAGCGAGTAGATGTCGGTCTGGTGTGTCAGCGCTTCGGAGCGCAGTTGCTCAGGTGACATGTAGGTGGGCGAACCGAGGTTGTTGACCTGGGTCTGTTCGAGGTCGAGCAGCAGAGCCGCGCCCATGTCGGAGATCTTGATGTCGCCGTCCTCGGTCAGCAGCATGTTGGCGGGTTTGATGTCGCGGTGGATGACGCCGTTGAACTGCGCATAGTTGAGCGCACGGCAGCACTTGAACATGTATTCCACCACGCGGTCCACAGGCAGGAGGTTGTCCGGCTCCGCATATTTCTCCAGCGTGCCGCCGCTGACGTATTCCATCACGACGTGGCTGCCATCGTCGCTGATCAGCGCGTCGTAGATCGCCACGATGTGCGGATGCGAGAGCCTGCCGGCCAGCGACGCCTCGTTGTCCAGCTGACGCTGGTAGACCTTGCCCATCTTGGGATCGTTCAGGATCTCCTGCTTCAATACCTTGATCGCCACTTCGCGTTTCGCGAAGGAGTCGAAGCCCAGATACACGGTGCTGGTCGCACCCTGGCCCAGCACTTTGGTGAGGGTGTACTTGCCTACTGTCTTGGGATGGTTCATGGCGGGGCGTTCAGTTACTGCGGATGACGGATTTTAGCTCAATTGCTTGGCGAACCGTTCATCCGCCGCCCGCAGGCGTTCGGACAGTACATGCAGGAAGGCCTGGTTGAAGTGCAGCTGGCAGTTGCTGGAGAGCCGTGCAAGCTGCGAGGGCAGCATCTTCATCACGGTGATCTCGGTGTTCGCATTGATGGTGGCGGAACGCGGCATCTGTCTGCCACTGATGAAGGCCATCTCTCCTATGCAGTCGCCGCTGCTCAGCACGTTGAGCAAACGGTTGTTGCGCGTGACGCTGACGCTGCCTTCGAGAAGCACATAGAAGGCTTCGCCCATCTCGTCTTCGCGCATCAGCACAGTTTTTTCGGGCTGTTTCTGCCATTCACCCACGCGCAGGATCTCCCACAGTTCGATGTCGCTGAAATCCTGGAACAGGCGCTGCTTGCGCAGGGCGGTGAACTTCTCCGCCTCGTTGATCTCCAGGTCGCCTTTCTCGAAGTGGCCTAGTTCCGCCAGCTCGTTGCCGAAGTCGCGCCAGGTAGGAAAGCGGTCCGCCGCGTCCTTCTGCATGGCTTTGGAGACGATGCGCTCCAGCTGCGGCGGCAGGTTGTTGCGCAGCTGCGTGGGCGGTGTGGGCGTCCCGTGCATGATCTGCTGGTACAGGTGCGCCAGGTTCTTGGGGTTGTAGGGCGAATGCCCGGTGAGCAGCCGGTACATCACCACCCCCAGGGAGTAGATGTCGGTGAGGTGGGAAACCGACTCTCCCCGTACCTGCTCCGGCGACATGTAATTTGGCGAGCCGACATTGCTCTGGGTCTGCTCGATGTCCAAGCGGACGGCTGCCCCCAGGTCGGAGATCTTGATGTCCTCCGGATCGGCCAGCAGCAGGTTGGCGGGTTTGATGTCGCGGTGGATGACGCCGTTGAACTGCGCGTAGTTGAGCGCACGACAGCACTTGAACATGTAGTCCACCACGCGGTCCAGCGGCAGCAGGTTGTCCGGGTGGATGTGCTTCTCCAGCGTGCCGCCGGGCACGTATTCCATCACGATATAGCTCAGATCGTCGTCGATGACCGCGTCGTAGGTGGTGACGATGTGCGGGTGCTTGAGCTTGCCGGCCAGCGCGGCTTCGTTCTGCAGCTGCCTGCGGTTCTGCCTCCCGCTCCTCGGGTCATCCAGGAACTCCTGCTTGATGACCTTGAGCGCGACCTCGCGCTCGCCGAAAGGGTCGTAGCCCAGGTAGACCACGCTGGTCGCACCTTGCCCCAGTTTCCTGAGCAGGCGGTATTTCCCGAGATGAGTCAGATGCTCCATCAGTGCTCGCGGTGCGAATAGATATACATGACGAAGGCGAATTTACACCAAGCCGGGGGGGAGGAACAATCGGCGCGTCGCGGCTTGTCCAGCAGCATGTTGTCGCTGATAATCCGCACGATGTGTCTGGTTTTCTGTTTACGTCGGCCCTGTACGGCCGCGGAGTCCATAGATCAAGGCATCACACCGATGCGGCGTTATGCATAACCGTCCTCCCGTTGAAAGTTCTGTCGCGCTGCGCGCGCTGATAACTGCCAAGCGCAAGCGCGGGCAGATGGTCGAGGCGCTGGTGCTCGCGCGCCTCGGGGTGCGCATCGCAACCCGCGAGTGCCTTGCTGGCGGCCGTGACGAGATGTCGCGGATCGCTTTCACGCGCTATCTGGAACTGATGCCGGATGACGATGAAGTGCAAGGGGCGCTGCGGCAGCTCGGGACATCCACGCGTCCCGTCGTGCGCCGCAGCCTGCTCTGGTCGTTGTTCGTCTGCTGCGGCCTCTCCGCGGCGGGCGCCATCCACCTGCATGGCCTGCCGCCTCTGTTCCGTACTGCTCAGGCGAGCGTCCCCGTCGCGACCGTCAGCCTGCCTCAGCCGATCAGCGCGTCTTCCGTTGCCGCAGCAGCCACCGTTCCTGTGAAGAAGCTGGTCGTGGAGGCGCCGCCCATCGTCATCCGCGCCGTAGGCGACGTGGTGCTGGGCAGCGACTTCCCCAGGTACCGGCTGCCCGGTGAGGAGGACAGGATGCGCATGGCCGCGCTGCGCAAAGAGCTCAGGAACGCGGACATCGTCGTGGGCAACCTCGAAGGCGTGCTGTCTGATGGCGGAAAGTCGCACAAGGACACGGCTAAGCGCGGGCTGTACACCTTCAGGATGCCGGAGGGCTACGCAGCGACGTTGCGCGAGATGGGGTTCGACGTGTTGTCGCTGGCGAACAACCACTCCATGGACTTCGGCGCACAGGGGTTGGAATCGACCGTGAACGCGCTGAAGGCAGAGGGCATACAGCCCGTGGGCGTGCCGGGTGCGGAGGTGGCGGTGGTCAAGGTGCGGGACCGCTCCGTGGCCTTCCTGAACTACAGCTATCTTCCCGCCTTCGCCCGTCTGGACGATGAGGAGCGGGTCAGGGCCGAGATCAGGAAGGCGCGCGCCACGGCCGACCTGGCGGTGGTGACGGTGCATGGCGGCAAGGAGGGGACGATCGCCGTGGGTGCACCCAGCGGCGACGAATACTTCATGGACGAATACCGGGGCGACATCCTGAAGTTCTCTCGCCTTGCGATCGATGCCGGAGCCAGCGCGGTGTTCGGCCATGGCCCCCATGTGGTGCGCCCCTTCGAGGTCTACAAAGGCAAGCCCATCTTCTTCTCGCTGGGCAACTTTGTCGGCTACCGTTCGCTGTCCACCAAGGGCAAGCTCGCCCATTCCATCGTGGCGGAGGTGCGCTTCAGTCCTGAGGGCAAGCTGCTGGGGGCAGGGGTGATCCCTCTGAAGCTGGACAAGTCCGGCATCCCCGCGGCCGACTACAGCGTGGCCACGCTGGATGCGCTGGACGTCCTGCTCGACGAGCAGCTGGAGAAGCGCCCCGTGCTGGAGCTCGCCATCGCTCCGGTCACTGAAGCGGCCCCAGTCGCTGCGGCTTCGGCAACAGCATCCGCTACAGATTTGGCGGCTTTGAAGGTCCGGTGAACTGCGGGCTGCACGGCTGTGGAAAAAACTCGACCCGGGCCTCTTTTATGGCAAGACGCGCGTCCCAGCCTGCCGGACGTTGCGCCGAAGTAGAGCGTAAAAATATATAGGCCAAATTTCTGCTTGGGGCGGGGTGGGTGTCGGGCTAGGATGCGGCGCAATGAATTTTGTTGAAATTGGATGCACCTAAGAGCCTAGGTGACACCTTGGTTGCAAGTGCATGTGGCCAGCAAAACAGTGTCAGATAAGATGGAGCAAAGAGGAATGAAGAGGTACGAAATTTACCACTCGGCGGCAGGCCTTCCAAAAGGTGAATTCACCCTGCCAGACCATATGGTCGAACACCATTTCTCATGTCTCGACGGAGATCTTAGTAGATGCCTCGCGACAAAGGGCGTTCGTTCAACCGTCGCGCTCATCTCCGTTAACGGGTGCCAATATGCCAAGGTTGTCCTTGACGCTGGAGGCCAAAGCATCAACCTCGATGAAGCCCTTGCAGATTGCGTGCGTTCAATCAATTTGGCGACACAAGGGCTCTGCTTTCTTATTCGCCACGACAGCTTGAGCGCAGCGTCTCAACCCCCGTGCGACCATGGCGAAGCTGACCTTATGCGTAAAAAATCACGGGTTTTTCGAAGCTTGACGTCTGGATGACGCAATTGTGATTTGCGGAAGCCGCAGGTTGAGTAGATTTAACCGTGCCTTAAGTGATGTCGAAAGGAGCTTTTAACTATGCGCCAACTAATTTGCATTCTTCTCATACTGTTTTTATCAGGTTGTGCCAATTACAGGTCGCAACAATATTTCGAACGCGATGTCGAGGTAAAAAAGCAGAATGAGCAAGTGGCAAACATTGAAGGGCGAGCAACGGTGTACCTGTTTCGTGAACCGCTTTTACTGCCAACGTACGTTCCTATAGCTGCCATCAATATGGCAATCGATGAACGGCTTACAGCGACCATGCCGGTAGGTTCTTATACGATTCACTCACTTGAGCCTGGAGTTCACAAGTTCTCTAGTGTGGTGGGATTTATTGACCCATTCTTTCCGCCTGCGATAAAAAGAACTGATCTCGAACTAAACATAGAGGCAGACAAAGTCTACTACGTCGGGTCTAGTAACTCGCTGTTTGGCAAATATATGCGCCAAGTAAATACCGAGGAAGGGCTAAAAATCATTTCCAAATCTGAGCAGGCAAAATGGATTCACAATCCTGTGACGGTTGACACCTACATTGAGCGAATAAAGAAAATTGACGCGGATTACAAATTAAAAAAAGCAACGTCACTTTCTAACGCATTGCCCAGTAATGAGCAGGTGAAAAGCTTTCTTGAAGGGTTGGCGCTTGTTGCAATTATCGCCATTTCGGCTATGGGGGCACCCCCTGCCCAAGGAATTACTTATCCACCGGCATACGCACATCAACCATCTGCGTATTACGCGCCTAGGCAGCAGCAGGAAAAAAAGAGTGCTGACTTTCAGGCTCAGCCCTATCCAACCATGCGCCAAAGTAATGGGTCTCTATCGGAGATTGTTCAATCCAGAGATCGTATCGAGGTGCGCAATTTATCTACCAGCACTCGCTACAGCATTGAGGATGGGAAAATTACAGGATCTGATGGAAGTCGCTACCGCGTATTTGGCCCCAACGTGATTTCAGACACAGGGCAAACGTATCAAGTCATGGGAAACACCCTATATACCGGGGACGGACATAGCTGCCAAAAAACTGGAAGTCAGATAATCTGTAATTGACTATTAAAGGGGCCTGGCTCGAATAATCCTCCCGAGGCTCGCGTGCCGGCAAGAACCCGTCAGAAGCCGCCACGACAATTCCTCTGCATCTGCCGAAGCTTGTTCGGGATAGCGCTTTCACCGATAATCCCGCGGCGCCGGATGTGCCCAACATCCGGTCTCATCTTGTTAGAAGACTGGATCTTTCTTTGAACATCAATTTTCAACGCGCGGTCGACCGGTGGGTCGGCGTGCCCATCTGCGCGGCCTTGTCGCTGTTCGAAAAGCTGCGCCTATTCTTCGCTGGCGAAGAACGTCCCGCAAAGCCGCAGCGCATCCTCATCGTGCTGCTGTCCGAGATGGGTAGCCTGGTGCTTGCACAGCCCATGTTCGCCGAGTTGAAGCGGCGTTATCCCCAAGCCGAGCTGTACATGCTGATGTTCGCCAAGAATCGTGAGGTGCTCGACCTGCAGGGCGTGATGCCACGTGAGAACGTCATCACCCTCAACGACAAGGCGCTGGGCTCGTTCGCGAAGGACAGCTTGAAAGCGCTGCGCCGCATGCGCGCGCTCGACCTCGACGTGGTGATCGATTGCGAGCTGTTCTCGCGTGTGAGTAGCGTTTTTTCCTATCTTTCCGGTGCGCGTGTCCATGTCGGTTTCCATCCGCACACGCAGGAAGGCCTGTACCGCGGCTCCTTCATGAACCGCAAGGTGCTGTACAACCCCTACCGCCACCTGTCGCAGCAGTTCCTGACCATGGTGGACGCTATCGAATCTGCAGGGCGTCCGCTGGCCAAGGCCATGCCGAACGAAGTCGGCGCGCCGCCGCTGCTGCGTTTCGAAGAGGGTGAAGTTGAGCGCGTCACGGCCCAGCTGCACCAGGACTACCCGGTGCTCAAGGACAAGAAGCTGGTGCTGGTCTATCCCGACGGCGGCATCCTGCCCATACGCGCCTGGCCGCCCGCCTACTACAAGGAGTTGTGCGATGCGCTGTTGCGGGACGGCTATGCCGTGGCGCTGATCGGCCTGCCCGACGCGAAGCCGCTGGCGCAGGAGATCGTGGCGCACTGCAAACACGAGTACTGCATAGACCTCACCGGCTACACCAAGTCCGTACGGCACCTGCTGACGATTTTCCAGCGTGCGGCGCTGCTCGTGACCAACGATGGCGGGCCCGGGCAGTTCGCCGCGCTCACGCGCTTGCAGACGCTGGTGTTCTTCGGGCCGGAGACGCCTGCTCTGTACAGTCCGCTCGCACCCAACATCCACTGCCTGTACACGGGGATCTCCTGCTCGCCCTGCCTCACCGCGTACAACCACCGCAACTCACCCTGCGATGGCAACAACGAGTGCCTGAAGCTGATCACGCCGCAGCAGGTGCTGGAGCGGGCGCGCGCCCTGCTGCAGGAGGCGGATCGCGCATGACCACACCGTTCAAGCTGCGCATGCACGCCGCGTCGTTCCTGCGGCGCATCTTCTCCATGCGTTTCCTCAAGTTCGGCACGGTCGGTGTGTCCGGCATCGTGGTCAATCAGGGCGTGCTCTACGTCATGCAGGAGCACGTCTTCCATGTGTCGAACGTGGCTGGGCAGGTGGACTGGCTGCAGCTCAACATCTCGCTGGCCGTGGCGATCCTCCTCGCGACATTGAACAACTTCTACTGGAACCGGCTGTGGACCTGGAAGGATCGCGTTGAGCTGCATCACCGACCCTGGCCGGTGCAGTTCGGGCAGTACACCGTGTCGTGTGGCCTGAGCATCGCTTTGCAGTTCGTGTTCACCAACCTGCTGGCGCCGCACGTCTATTACCTGATCGCCAACTTCATCGCCATCGGTGTGACCAGCGTGCTGAACTTCCTGCTCAATGACATCTGGACCTTCGGCCGCCTCAGGTTCAAGGCCAAGGGCGACTGACGTGCTGCGCGGCCCGATGAGACACCTCGCCGAATCGCGACCGCTCAAATATGTCGCCGCAATGCTGCTTGCGGTGTTCATCTATTTCTACGGTCTGGACGGCCTGCACATTCCGCGCAACGGCGACGAGGACGTGTATGCGCACATCACGCGTCTCACCGCGCAGAGCGGCCACCTGCTGCCGCTGCAGTCCGAACTGGATCACATGCGCAACACCAAGCCGCCGCTCTTGTTCTGGCAGGGCATCGTCGCGACCCACTGGGGGCACGACTGGGACTGGTGGCATCTGCGCTACCCCAGCGTGATCTACACGCTGCTCACCGCGCTGCTGGTGTTCCTGCTGGGCAGGCGGCTGTCCGGCAGGACAGAGACAGGCGTCACCGCCGCACTCTCCTTCCTCGCCTTTTTCAGCACCTATCGCTACGGCCGACCCTTCCTGGTGAATCCGGCGGAGGTGTTTTGGCTGTCCCTGCCTTTCTTCACGCTGCTTTACGCACGGCGGGCGGGCTTCGAGTCGCGGCTGTGGATGCCCCTGCTGCTGGGCGCGGAGGTGGGCATCGGCCTGCTCTACAAATCGTTCGCATTGCTCGCACCCGTGGGCATCGCGCTGACCTGGTGGTATCTGCACCAGCGCGACTACCGTTGGCGCGAGTTCCTGCGCAAGGATGCGCATAAACCGGTGCTGGCCGGCACGGTGGCGCTGGCGATTTTCGCGCTGTGGTTCGCCCTCGACCCAGACCCTTGGGCCGTTTGGCGTGAGTTCGTGGTCGGCGAGAACGCGGGCAAGTTCGGGGCGCAGGGCGGTTACTGGGCGACGCTCCTGTGGGGCGGCAGCAGCATCTGGGCGCTGGCCCTGGGCTATCCACTAAACGCCGGGCTGCTGGCGTTCCCGGTCGCAGCGTTGTTCGTGATGGCCTATCGTCGCCGACACGAGCTGGATGACACGGAGAAGCTGCTGTGGATCTGGATGGCCGTGCTCTTCGTGGTGTTCGCCGTGCCCAGCCAGCGTTCCGCGCGCTACCTGCTGGACGCGATGCCGGCCGTGGCGCTGCTGTGCGCGCTGTACTGGCAGCGCATCCCGCGCTGGGCATTCGTAGCCACGCTCGTCGCGTGCGGTACGGTGCTCTCGCTGCTGGCCTTCCTTGCCATCAGCCTGGAACGCGAGGGGGGCGGGCTGTACGGCTGGGGCTACTGGCTATTCACGGCGACGACGACGGCAGTGTTGCTGGCGGCCTTCAAGGCGGCATGGACCCGCAGCCTGGTTAACGTCGTCGTGCTCCTCACGCTGCTCGGCCTCGCCGTGTTCCTGCGACCCTTCGATGGCGCGGTGGGCACTTACAGCACAGAAGCGAAGGCCTATGTGCAGGACAGGAGCCTGTGGGTGCCGTGCAACTTCCGCGCGCACGATGAGGGGGACCGCATGCTGCTGAGAGGCGCGCAGGTGCATAGCTATGCCGAGGACTGGAAACTGTCGCAGGACGAGCTGGCCGGGCGTTATCCCCTGTTCACCGCGCAATTGCCGCTGCAGTCGCAGCCCTGTGCGGGCTGCAAGGTTATAGGGCAGCGCCTGGAGATACGCGGGCGCCACAGCAACGAGGAGCTGCTGGCCATGCTCAAGGGGGACGTATACCAACACCTGTTCGTGCGCGAGTGGCTGCTCGAATCGCCGCAGACGGGTATCGAAGGGCAAACGTATGGGGAGGGGTGTCGTTGATGGGGAGATATCAGAGGCTGGCCTTGCTGGCATTCGTGCTGTTCGCCTTCACGCTCGCGTTGTTCAAGGCATCGACCTGGCGCCTGACCTGGGGGTTCCGCCTGCCTGAGCCGCCGGTAGTGCAGGCCGTGCAGCAGCCGGCGGCGATCGAACAGCCGCGCAAGAAATCCCGGCGCACGCGCAGGGCGGAAGTCCCCGTCGCACCCATGGGGCGCTTCGAGACCCGCTTTGCTTCCAGCAAACTGAACACACAGACACATGCCGCCTCCATCGTCGAACTGAAGGACGGGCGGGTGCGTGCGTTCTGGTTCTCCGGCAGCCGCGAGGGTGCAGCCGACGTGACCGTCAACAGCGCGGTGTTCAGTCCGGCCAACAATGCCTGGGGTGCGGAGGAGGTGGTGGCGAGCCGTGAGAGCACACAGCGCGCCTTGCACCGTTACATCGCCAAGGTCGGCAACCCGGTGGCGGCGCGCGGGCCGGACGGCAGGTTGTGGCTGTTCTACGTGACCGTATCGCTGGGTGGCTGGGCCGGCAGTTCCATCACCCTGATGACCTCGGACGACGACGGTGCGAGCTGGAATGCGCCGCGCCGCCTGGTCACTTCTCCCTTCATCAACATCAGTACGCTGGTGAAGGGCGCGCCCTTCACCTACGCCGACGGCACCATGGGCCTGCCCGTGTATCACGAGTTCGTAACCAAGTTCGCCGAGATACTACGCCTGGACAAGACCGGCAAGGTGATAGACAAGCAGCGCCTGGCCGCAGGTGGTGAGGGTACGCTGCAGCCAGTGGTGCTGGTGCGCAGCGAGAAGGAAGCGCTGGTCCTCACGCGTCATTCTGGGGAAGAGCAGCGTCGAGTGATGAGCATAACCACGGAGAACGGCGGCAAGTCCTGGGGCAAGTCCGCCCCATCCTCGCTGAAGAATCCCGATGCGGCGCTGACCGCGCTGGTGCTGTCCGACGGCAAGCTGCTGGCCGTGCTCAACGACCAGGAGCAGGGGCGCGACTCGCTGAGCCTGCAGCTATCGTCGGATGGCGGCAAGACCTGGCACGAGCTGCGTCGCCTGGAGGAGATGGGCGGCCTGCGCGGCAAGGTCACCGACGAAAAGACTTGCTCGGGACTGGTGGAGAGCCTCGCACGCGACACCGACGCGAGACTCGAACAGGGGCAGGGCGCGGCCGGTCACGTGGATTCGGCGATGCGCCGTGTGAATGCCGATAGCGGATGTTCCTTCGAGTTCTCCTATCCCTACATGATCCAGACGCACAACGGCGATATCCACGTCGTCTACACCTGGAACCGTACCTTCATCAAACATGTGGTGTTCGACCAGACCTGGTTGCAGCGCCGTCTTAAGGAGCAGCGGCCATGACACGGCGATGCGCAGCATTTGGGGCGGGACAACAACGTTGCGGTGGAAGCTCATGCGCGAAGCGCGTGATGCTGGAGCCAATGGCTGCTTTGCACCTCCTGATGAAACAACTAGCCATTCGACTAAGCCCGCAAGCGGGCAAGTCGCTGGTTATCCCGCAATCGGCTGGCTTCGCCAGTAACTTGTCGGAGGTGCGGCCATGATGCTTTTCACTGATTGGACCGGCCTTTCAGGATTGGCGCTGGTGTGGCTGTTGCTCGCCCTGCGCCTGCCGGTGGCCGCTCGCCTTACACCTGCCAGGCTCTACCTGTTCGTCGCCGGCGCCTACTGCGTGGCGATGCTGCCCCTCTTCGGCCTTTCTCTTGCGGGTTTGCTGCGCGGCATGGTGGGCGACCTGAGCGTCACCAGCGTGCTGCTGCTGGGCACCGCCTTGTATGTGAGGGTGCGCCAACTCACGGGCAATGCGGACTATGCGGTGTGGGACGCACGCGAGCGCTACGGCCTGCTGTTCTTCCTGAGCATCGTCGCGCTGCTGCTCTATCCCTTCGCGCTGGGGCTGGGCATCCTCGATCCGTATCGTTCCGGCTTCGGCGGTGTCGGCCTCGTCCTGGTGTTGGCGCTGCTCGCGCTGTGGGCCATGCGTCGCAGCCAGTATCTGTTGCCGCTGGTGCTCGCGCTCGCTGCGTCGGCGTGGAGCGTGGGCTGGTACGAGTCCACCGACCTGTGGGACTACCTGATCGATGCGCCGCTCGCGATCTACGCCTTGGCCGCATCCGGCAAATTGCTGTTGCTCACTGTTAGACGAGGGAAACGTGCCTAGACTGAATCGCAGCGACTACCGTACCTTGACGCTGGCCGCCCTGGGAGGCGCGCTGGAGTTCTACGACTTCATCATCTTCATCTTCTTCGCCGCAGCGATCGCGCAGCTGTTCTTCCCGCCCGACATGCCCGACTGGCTGCGCCAAGTGCAGACCTACGGCATCTTCGCCGCGGGCTACCTGGCACGTCCGCTAGGCGGCATCGTCATGGCGCACTTCGGCGACCTTATGGGGCGCAAGCGCATGTTCATGCTGAGCATCCTGCTGATGGCGGTGCCCACCCTGCTCATAGGCCTGCTGCCGACCTATGCGGTGATCGGCGTGTGGGCACCTTTGCTGCTGCTCGCCTTGCGCGTGCTGCAGGGGGCTGCCATAGGCGGAGAGGTGCCGGGCGCCTGGGTGTTCGTGGCCGAACACGTGCCGCAACGCCATGTCGGCTTCGCCTGCGGCACGCTGACCGCGGGTCTGACCGGTGGCATATTGCTGGGCTCGCTCGTCGCGACCGCGGTGACGCGCAGCTACACACACGCCGAACTCCTGGAACAGGGCTGGCGCGTGCCTTTCATCCTGGGCGGCGTGTTCGGCCTGGTGTCGGTCTGGCTGCGCCAGTATCTGCACGAGACACCCGTGTTCAAGGAGATGCAGGAGCGCCAGCAACTGGCCGACGAGCTGCCGCTGAAGACCGTGGTGCGTGAGCATCGCCCGGCGGTGGTGCTCACCATGCTGATGACCTGGCTGCTCTCGGCTGCCATCGTGGTGATGATCCTGATGACGCCTACCCTGATACAGAAGCTGTTTGCCATCCCTGCCGCCACCGCCTTGCAGGCGAACAGCATCGCCACCCTGTTCCTGAGCGTGGGCTGCATCGCGTTCGGCGCGCTGGCGGACCGTTTCGGCGCCGGGCGCGTCCTGGCTTCGGGCTGCGTGGCTTTGGGCGCGACCTCCTATTTGTTCTACCAGCAGCTGTCCGTCGCGCCTGACAACATCTACGCCCTGTATGCGCTGTGCGGCTTTTGCGTGGGCGTGATAGGGGTGGTGCCCAGCGCGGCGGTGATGGCCTTCCCGCCCGTGGTGCGCTTCTCCGGGCTGTCGTTCTCGTACAACGTGGCCTACGCCGTGTTCGGCGGACTGACCCCGGTGCTGGTCAGCCTGCTTTTGCCGCTGGATGCGGAGGCGCCGGCGCACTACGTCATCGCCCTGAGTGCCGTCGGGGTGGCACTGGGGCTGTATCTCCGTAGGCGCGCTACGGTTATCAGCCAGCATGAGTTGTGCGACAATGCGCGCCGCTAATTAGAGCGCGGCAAGCGCCATCGGCAGTCTCGATTCGAATAGGGAAATTCCTTGGATAAGCTCAAACAGTTGCTCGCCGCGGATATGGAGGCAGTGGACGCGGTGATACGCGCCCGCCTGCATTCCGAAGTGGCACTGGTCAACCAGGTCGGCGCCTACATCATCAACAGCGGTGGAAAGCGTTTGCGCCCGGCCCTGGTGCTGCTCTCCGCGCAGGCCTTCGGCTATACGGGCAAGCAGCAACACGAACTGGCGGCGGTGGTGGAGTTCATCCATACCGCGACCCTGCTGCACGACGACGTGGTGGACGAGTCCGAGCTGCGACGGGGGCGTGAGACTGCCAACGAGTTGTTCGGCAATGCCGCGAGTGTGCTGGTAGGCGACTTCCTCTATTCGCGCTCCTTCCAGATGATGGTCGAGGTGGGCGAGATGCGCGTGATGCAGATCCTGGCCGAGGCGACCAATGTCATCGCGGAAGGCGAGGTGCTGCAGATGCTCAACTGCCACGATGCGGATGTGGATGTCGCCAACTACATGCGCGTCATCCACTGCAAGACCGCCAAACTGTTCGAGGCCGCCATGCGCCTGGGGGCGATACTCGGCAAGGCTTCCCCGGCCGACGAAGAGGCTGCGGCCAGATACGGCATGCATCTGGGCACGGCCTTCCAGCTCATCGACGACGTGTTGGATTATTCCGCAGACGAGGCGCAGACCGGCAAGCACTTGGGCGACGATCTGGCTGAAGGCAAGCCCACGCTGCCTCTGATCTACGCCATGCAGCACGGGACGCCACAGCAGGCCTCTGTGGTGCGCGCCGCCATCGAGCAAGGCGATGTGGGCAGATTCTCCGAAGTGCTGGGGATCATCCACAAGACGGGAGCGCTGGAATTCACGCGGCAGCAGGCTTTGCGCGAAGCCGAGGCGGCTTGTGCGGCCATCGCTTCATTTAGCGATTCAAAACACAAGCAGTGTCTGTTAGAATTGGCAAACTTTGCCGCCACGCGGCAATTTTAGTTTCACCGCAGGCCGGCCGGCCTGCATGAGCGGGGTGTAGCTCAGCCTGGTAGAGTACTGCGTTCGGGACGCAGGAGTCGGAGGTTCGAATCCTCTCACCCCGACCACATCGTTGGTCCTTCCCCTACTTTGTTTGCGGCCCCTGGGTCTGTTCAGGGACGGTCGCCATCCGCAGCCAGTTGGCGTTGTAATACTCGGTGATCGCGCCCGCCGTCATCTCGGGGCGGCTGCCTATGGGACAGGCAGCGCCGTCAATCTGCCGCCGCCATTCCCTAAAGCGCAGCATGCTGACGGGGTTCATCACGCACGACTTCTGTCCGAAAGGGTGGCCGAACATGAACAGCATGTGCCCGATCTCGTGGGCCAGGTAGGCACCTGCCAGGCCGGCCGCCTCTTCGTCGGAATACCGCTCCCCACCGCGCAGACGCAAGGTGTTCTCGGAGTTATCCTGGAAGGGGAAGGTGCTCCAGGCGATATAGGTGCCGAACCTGCTGCGCCGGCTGAAGCTGGTAAGACCCACCGTGACTCCGCCCCGTATCGCGGTATGGATGTCCACCCCCACGTATTCCGCGCTGGCGAAGAGCTGGTTGGTGATCACCAGTTCGTATTGAAGGTCGCCGTAGCCCAAGGTGTCCCAATACACCATCTCGTTGTATGGTGCGGCGTCGAGCAGGGGCGCGCCATCCGCGGCCTTGACACTGCGCCAGCTGTCCAGCCTTTCCAGCATCACCCCCGCCAGCAGCTCGGAGAAAGACTTGATGTCGGGCGCATGAGCATCGGGCAGGTATGGCCTTACATAGGCCAAGCCGTCCTCCAGTCTCGTGCCGCGCTGCGTCAGCGTAGTGTTGATTCCTTCGGCCAGCCTGCGCCGGTCACCGCTCCCGGACTTGAAGTCATAGATGGCTGACTTGCGCGCTTCGCGCAGGGCCGGCGGGATCAACCTGAAGAGGCGTGAGAGGTCCGTTTCGGCGACATCCGTGAACACGACATCGACGTCGAAGTTCTGTTTCACTGTCCGTCGCGCAGAAGCTAGCATGATGCGCAGCTGTTCCGGGGACATGCGGGCGAGGCGGGGATTGGTGGCGTGTACGACCCGGACCTGTACCGTGGAGCCAGGCTGTGCGAGCGTCATCGGTGCTTTCCGCCATTCGGCGCCTCCCTGGCAGCCGGCGAGCAAAATGGCCAATCCTATGCTGACGTACTTCAGTGGCATGAATCTCTTCCCCGGACGAAGCGTGGCGACGCATGCGCACCGTACCTGCAGGGGAGAGCCGGGTCAACAGTCGAAGGTCGTCGTAACGGGATGCGCCACACCTTGCGGGCTTGCTATGATTGCGGCAAATCATGGGGAGTCGATGATGCGGATCTCGTTGTACAAGTGTGTCGCTGTCGTCCTGCTGTCGTGCGGGCTGACGAGTGCGCCTGCAAATGCGGGTGAGGTGCGCGTTGCCGCTGCTTCGGACCTTGCCGCACCCATGGAGCGCATTGGAGCATTGTTCCAAAAGGAAAGCGGACATACGCTCAAGGTCATCTTTGGCGCCAGCGGCAAGTTGCATGCACAGATCAAGGCCGGTGCGCCGTTCGATGTCTTCCTCTCCGGGGATGAGGAGCAGCCCAGATTGCTGCTGCAGGAAGGGCTGGCCGTGGGTGGGTCGCGCTTCGTTTACGCCACAGGCAGGCTGGTGCTGTGGAGCGTTCAGCCGGGGCTGGTGGACGACAAAGGGGCAGTGCTCAACAAGGGCAACTTCAACCGGCTGGCGATCGCCAATCCGCGACTCTCACCCTACGGCGTGGCCGCGAAAGAGACCTTGGGGAAACTGACGATGTGGAATGCGATACAGGAGAAGCTGGATAGGGAAGATGACCTTACGCAGGCCTATGAGCTTGCTGCGACCGAGAAGGTGGATCTGGCTTTCATCGCCCTGTCGCAGATCATGCGCGACGGCAAGGTGGCGGAAGGTTCGTGGTGGCTCGTGCCGGCCGAGTTGCACGGGCCCATCCGCCAAAGTGCCGTGCTGTTGTCCGGCGCTAAGGACCAGGCCGCGGCCAAGGATTTCCTTGCCTTTCTCAAGAGCAAGAAGGCGGTTGCGGTGATGCGCGGATACGGTTACGAAGCGCCCTGAGCCAGGTCAAGGGCGCGCACCCACTGTGCTATCATCGCCCGAAGCCTTGAGGTGGCGGGTTCGCAGTGATTTGCCAGCCCTCTGGGCACGCCCGACTTAGGGATCGTTCAGTTCAATTGTCAGCCGCTTGCGGGCGGTATCTTTGGAGCATGGCCCATGAGCCGTTTACTCTTCCTCCTTGCCGTCATCGCTGTCGTCTACTTGCTGCTCAAGCGTTACAGCAAACCGTCTTCCAGACAGGACGTGTCAGCTTCGGGTGAGGACATGGTGCGCTGTGCCCGATGCGGCGTGCATCTGCCCAAGAGCGAAAGCATACTTTCCGGCGGCAACTACTACTGCTGCGATGCTCATCGCCGTGAGCACGAATCGAAGTAATCCGGATGCGGGATAGTCCATCCCCTTTCGGCTGGCTGTTCCCCACTTTGTCTCAGGCGGAACCGCTTTCGCAGGAAAGCCTGTGGCGGTCGCTCAGGTTCTTCAACCTGTATCGCCTGATCCTGGGCGGGCTGCTGATGTTCATGGCAACCCTGTTCGGCAGCGCACTCAACCTGGGAGCGCGCGACCTGGATGCCTACTTCTGGACCAGCGCGACCTACGCCTCGCTGACCTTGGTATCCGTGGTGGCCATCGCCCTGCGCAGGCCGCGTCCCGGATGGCAGCTCGCCTTCCAGGAGTTCGCCGATATCGGCTGCATCACATTGTTGATGTACTTCAGTGGCGGCATACAGAGCAATCTGGGCATGCTTCTGCTGGTGTCGCTGACCTTCGCAGGGCTGATCAGCCGCGGCCGTATCACCTTGCTGTATGCGGCGCTCGCGACCATCGCGGTCCTGCTGGAGCACGGCTATTCCGTGCTGACGCGGGAGGCAAGTGCGGCGCAGTTCTTCCAGGCCGGGATATTGAGTGCCTCGTATTTCGCCATCGCGTGGCTGGCGCACACGCTGTCAAAGTATGCAGTCGCGAGCGAGAAACTGGCCTTTCTGCGCGGGGTGGACCTCTCCAACATGGCGGAAGCCAACCGCCTGATGATCCAGGACATGCCGGATGGGGTCCTGGTGGTGGACGAGCGCGGCATGGTCCGCCAGTCCAACCCCGGGGCCGGGCGGTTGCTCGGCTACATCTTCCCTGCGGTTGCCCAGGTGAAGCTGGCGGACTGCTCGCCCCTGCTGGAGGCGATGTTCGCTGCGTGGCGCCAGAACAAGGCGCTGGGACATGAGGTGCTGCGCCTGCCGGTCACCAACCAGCTGGTGCGCGTGAGGTTCCTCCCGGTCGAGCGTGAAGGCTTCTGGGGGGCGGTGGTGGTGCTGGAAGACATGCAGCGGGCGCAGGAGCAGGCGCAACAGGTCAAGCTGGCTGCCCTGGGCCGGCTCACCGCGAACATCGCACACGAGGTGCGCAATCCTCTGGCTTCCATCAGTTACGCCACGGAATTGCTGAAGGAGGAGAGCCATGATCCAGCGCGGGAGCGCCTCTTCCAGATCATTCTCGACAACACCTCGCGGCTGAACCGCATCGTGCAGGACGTGATGCAGATCAACCGGCGCGATCGGGCACAGCCAGAACCTATCGACCTTGCTGTCCGTTTGCCCGAGTTCCTGGAGACGCTGTGCCAGGTCGAGAACCTGCCACGTGAGGTGTTTGCGGTGACGGTGCCGGAGTCCTGCGTCGTGCACTTCGACCGGGGGCACTTTGAGCAGGTGCTGTGGAACCTGTGCCGCAACGGCTTGCGTTACAGTCAGAAGCAGCCGGGCAGCGTACGGCTGCGTGCGACGTCGGGCGAAGACGGGAGCCCGGCATTGAAGGTGACTGACGACGGGCCGGGTGTCGCGCCCGATGCAGTGCCGAAGCTGTTCGAACCGTTCCATACCACGGACGCTGGTGGAACCGGGCTGGGGCTGTATATCGCGCGCGAGCTGTGCGAAGCGAACGGCGCGCACATCGACTATAGTCGCGACGTGGCGGGTGGCGCCTGTTTTCGCATCACTTTTGCCGGAAAAATGAACACACAGACTGGAGAGATCAAGTGAGAGTCGCTATCCCGCGGGTGCTGATCGTGGACGATGAGCCGGACATCCTTGAGCTGCTGGAACTCGCATTGGTGCGCATGGGCCTGGAGGTCGTGCGTGCGAGCGGTGTGAGGCAGGCGGTCCAGCGCCTGGGCGCGCAGAAGTTCGACCTGTGCCTGACCGACATGCGCATGCCGGACGGGGAGGGATTGGAGGTGGTGCGGCACATCGCGGAACACAATCTCGACGTGCCGGTGGCGGTGATCACCGCACACGGCAACCTGGAGAATGCGGTTGCCGTGCTGAAGGCGGGTGCATTCGATTACCTGTCCAAGCCGGTGGCGCTGGACCAGCTGCGCTCCCTGGTCAATTCCGCCTTGCGCCTGCCTGGCGCGCGCGACAAGGCGGCCGGCGGCTCGTTGCTGCTGGGCGATTCGCCTGCGATGCGCCAAGTGCGCGACCTGGTCGAACGGGTCGCACGCAGTCAGGCTCCGGTGCATATCAGCGGGGAATCGGGAAGCGGCAAGGAGCTTGCGGCGCGCCTCATCGTGGAAAAGAGCGCAAGGCGCGACCAGCCCTTGGTGGCGGTGAACTGCGGCGCCATCCCGGAGAACCTGATGGAGAGTGAGTTCTTCGGCTACCGCAAGGGCGCATTCACCGGGGCCGACAGGGACAAGGAGGGCTACTTCCAGGCGGCGAACCATGGCACCTTGCTGCTGGATGAGGTGGCCGACCTGCCCTTGGCCATGCAGGTGAAGCTGTTGCGCGCCATCCAGGAGAAGAAGGTACGCAGGGTCGGCGCTACCGAAGAAGAGGCGGTGGATGTGCGCATTCTGAGCGCGACCCACCACGACCTGGCGAAGCGGGTGCAGGAAGGGAAGTTCCGCCAGGACCTTTATTACCGCCTGAACGTGATCGCTTTGCATATGCCGGCGCTGCGCGAGATGCGCGAGGATGTGCCGGAGATCGCCCGCAGGATCCTGGAGAGGCTTCGCGGCGAGGCTGATGTGCAGTTCTCCGCCGCCGCTCTAGAAGCGCTGGCGAACTACGACTTTCCCGGCAACGTGCGCGAACTGGAGAACGTCATAGAACGTGCTGTGGCGTTGTGTTCCGACGGGATCATCATGCCGGAAGACCTGCGCCTGGCTCCCGTGGAGTCGGCTCCTTCGAACGGCAGGGTGTCGAGCGCGGGCAAGTACCCGCTTACCGACTATCTCGACCGTGTAGAGCGGGAGGCCATTCTGGAAGCGCTGCACCAGACGCATTTCAACCGCACCGCAGCGGCCAAGATACTGGGCGTGACCTTCCGGGCGTTACGCTATCGTATGGACAGGCTGTCGATCACCGAGCAGGACAAGGGCGAATGAAGTCAGATGCCCAGGGCTGGTTCACCGGTGTGAAGCGCGTCACCTCGCCGAACCACGACGCGCGCCCACCGCGAACCGACGTCACCTTGCTGATCATACATAATATAAGCCTGCCGCCCAACGAGTTCGGCGGACAAGGCATCCAGCAGCTGTTCACCAATACCTTGGACTGCACTGCGCATCTCTACTACGCCCAGCTGGAAGGACTGAAGGTGTCTTCGCACTTCCTGGTGCGTCGCGATGGCGGCATCATCCAGTTCGTCCCTTGCCATCGCCGTGCCTGGCACGCCGGGGTCTCCGAATGGCAGGGGCGCACGCGCTGCAACGATTTCTCCATAGGCATCGAGCTCGAAGGCAGCGACTTCGTCCCTTTCGATCCGCGCCAGTACCTCTCTCTCGCCCGCCTCACGCGGCGCCTCAGGCGCATCTATCCGATCCGCAGCATCGCCGGACATTCCGACATCGCGCCCGGGCGCAAGACCGACCCGGGGCCCTTTTTCGACTGGGATCGCTACCTCAAGGGCATCAAGTAAGAAGCGTTTTAAACGACGTTGCCGACGGGTCGGTGCGGGAAAATATATAGGCCAAAATTTTTCTTGCACAAAATTTTTCAGGCACTAGAATTAGCCCCAATTCGCAGTTCAGACCACTAGATATAGTGGTTTTTCATTTTCGGCCGGTTTGGCTTTTCGGCTGGATCGGCTCAAGCAATTAAAGGGGGATTTATATGTTGCTTGCTTCTGAAAACGTTCTACCTTCTGTTTCTACCACCGTGTTCCATAACCAAGTTCCAGAATCTGCCGCGCCGGCTTCCGGCTCGGCCTTCGATCAGTACAAGGTCATTCGTCGTAATGGCTCCGTAGTTGCGTTCGAGCCTAGCAAGATCTCCATCGCCATGACCAAGGCCTTCATCGCGGTCAATGGCGGGCAGGGTGCTGCGTCTGCCCGTGTACGCGAGCTGGTCGAACAGCTCACGGCTAACGTGGTGAATGCCCTGGTGCGCCGCCAGCCGCACGGCGGGACGGTGCACATCGAAGACATCCAAGATCAGGTCGAGCTGGCGCTCATGCGCTCCGGCGAGCACGATGTTGCACGTTCTTATGTGTTGTACCGAGAGCAGCGCGCCCGTGAGCGAGCCAAGGTCAAGGTCGAATCCGAGCACACACTGAACGTTAGGGACGGCGATACGCTCCGTCCTTTGGACACGGTCGAGTTGGCCACGCGCATCAACGCGGCTTGTGCAGGCCTGGGTGAGGCAGTCGATGCTGAGAAGATCCTCAAGCATACGCTGAAGGACTTGTACGACGGTGTCGCCATCGAAGAAGTGCGCAAGTGCACCATCCTTTCTGCGCGCACCTTGATCGAGCAGGATCCGGCCTACAGCTTCGTCACCGCCCGTCTGCTGCTCAACAACATTTGCTGCGAGATCCTGGGCGAGACGGTCACTCAAGAAGAGATGGCGACCCGCTATGTCGAGTATTTCCCCAAGTTCATCAAGCGCGGCATCGCAGCCGAGCTGCTGAACGAAGAACTGGCGCACTTCGACCTGGAGCGTTTGGGCAAGGCACTGGACGCCAGCCGCGACCTGCAGTTCAACTACCTGGGCTTGCAGACGCTGTTTGATCGCTATTTCCTGCATGTGAACGACAAGCGCATCGAACTGCCTCAGGCGTTCTTCATGCGCGTGGCCATGGGGCTGGCTCTGAACGAGATCGACCGCGAAGCACGCGCCATCGAGTTCTATCGCCTGCTCTCCAGTTTCGATTTCATGAGCTCGACGCCCACGCTGTTCAACTCCGGCACCCGCCGCTCGCAGCTCTCTTCCTGCTACCTGACCACAGTGGCGGACGACCTGGACGGCATCTACGAGGCGCTGAAGGAGAACGCCCTGCTGTCCAAGTTCGCGGGCGGCTTGGGTAATGACTGGACCAATGTGCGTGCGCTGGGCAGCCACATCAAGGGTACCAACGGCAAGTCGCAAGGGGTGGTGCCTTTCCTGAAAGTGGTGAACGACACCGCCGTGGCCGTGAACCAAGGCGGCAAGCGCAAGGGTGCGGTATGTGCCTATCTGGAAACCTGGCACCTGGACATCGAGGAGTTCATGGAGCTGCGCAAGAACACCGGCGACGACCGTCGTCGTACGCACGACATGAACACCTCTAACTGGATCCCCGACCTGTTCATGAAGCGCGTGATGGAAGGCGGCGAATGGACCCTGTTCTCGCCTTCGACGTGCCCTGACCTGCACGACAAGTTCGGTGCCGAGTTCGAGAAGGCTTACACCGCCTACGAGGCCAAGGCCGCCAGCGGCGAGATCAAGCTGTTCAAGAAGGTGCCGGCGCAGACCCTGTGGCGCAAGATGCTGACGATGCTGTTCGAGACCGGCCATCCCTGGATCACCTTCAAGGACCCGTGCAACATCCGCAGCCCGCAGCAGCACGTGGGTGTGGTGCACAGCTCCAACCTGTGTACCGAGATCACGCTGAACACCTCGGACAGCGAGATCGCCGTGTGCAACCTCGGCTCGGTCAACCTGGCAGCGCACCTGTATCCCAAGGGGCATGCGAAGGCCGGCCAGGTCGACCACGACAAGTTACAGCGCACCGTCCGCACGGCCATGCGCATGCTGGACAACGTGGTGGACATCAATTACTACGCGGTGGCCAAGGCGCGCAATTCCAACCTCAAGCATCGTCCGGTCGGTCTGGGCGTCATGGGCTTCCAGGACTGCCTGCATGACCTGCGCATCCCGTACTCGTCCGAAGCGGCAGTGGAATTCGCCGACCGCTCCATGGAGGCGGTGTGCTACTACGCCTACTGGGCATCCACCGAACTGGCCGAAGAACGTGGCCGCTACGCGACCTACCGCGGCAGCCTATGGGATCGCGGCATCCTGCCTCAGGACAGCCTGAACCTGCTGCGCGAGCAGCGGGGCGGCTTCGTCGAGGTGGATACCTCAGCCGCCATGGACTGGGATGCGTTGCGTGCACGCATCAGGCAGTTCGGCATGCGCAACTCGAACTGCGTGGCCATCGCCCCGACTGCGACGATCTCCAACATCATCGGGGTGTCGGCCTGTATCGAACCGACCTACCAGAACATCTTCGTGAAATCCAACCTGTCCGGCGAGTTCACGGTGATCAACGAGCATCTGGTGGCGGACCTGAAGGAGATGGGGCTGTGGGACGAGGTGATGATTGCCGATCTGAAGTACTTCGACGGCAGCCTGGCCAAGATCGACCGCATTCCGGCCGAGCTGCGCAACCTGTATGCCACCGCCTTCGAGGTCGAGCCCAGTTGGCTGATCGAGGCCGCCTCCCGTCGCCAGAAGTGGATAGACCAGGCGCAGTCGCTCAACATTTACATGGCCGGTGTGTCCGGGCGCAAGCTGGACGAGACCTATAAGCTGGCATGGCTGCGCGGCCTGAAGACGACCTATTACCTGCGCACCCTGGGGGCGACCTCGGCAGAGAAGTCCACTTCCCGCGCGGGTACGCTGAACGCGGTGTCGAACAGCGGTGGTATGGGAGAAGTCGCAGCAGCACCGGCGGCAGAAGAACCGAAGTTCTGCTCGATCGATAATCCCGAATGTGAGGCATGCCAGTAAATACAAACCCGCCGCCGCATCGCGCGGCGGCTTTCTAGGACTAGAGGAGCATCATGCTAAATTTCGAAGACGACATGACGGCAGCGGCCGCTCCCACGGGAGTCGGCATGGCAGCGATGGGTGCGCCTGGTGCGACGCAGAGCGACGAGCATGCCTATACCATTGCCTCGGTGTCCTCCGGGCGTATCCGGGTGGAAGACAAGCGCATCATCAACAGCACGGCAGACGTGAACCAGCTGGTGCCGTTCAAGTACAAGTGGGCCTGGGAGAAATACCTCGCCGGTTGCGCCAACCACTGGATGCCGCAGGAGATCAACATGTCTGCCGACATCGCGCTTTGGAAGAACCCCAACGGTCTGACCGAGGACGAGCGCCGCCTCGTCAAGCGCAACCTGGGCTTCTTCACCACGGCCGACAGCCTGGCTGCGAACAACATTGCTCTTGGCACCTACCGCCATATAACCAATCCGGAGTGCCGCCAGTTCCTGCTGCGCCAGGCCTTCGAGGAGGCCATCCACACCCACGCCTACCAATACATCGTGGAAAGCCTGGGGCTGGACGAGGGCGAAGTGTTCAACATGTACCACGAGGTGCAGAGCATCCGCGACAAGGACGAATTCCTGCTGCCGTTCATTGACGTGCTGACCAATCCGGAATTCAAGACCGGCACGCCTGAGAACGACCAGAAACTGTTGCGCAGCCTGATCGTGTTCGCCTGCATCATGGAAGGCCTGTTCTTCTATGTCGGTTTCGTGCAGATCCTGGCTCTGGGTCGCCAGAACAAGATGACCGGCGCCGCCGAGCAGTACCAGTACATCCTGCGCGACGAATCCATGCACCTGAACTTCGGCGTGGATGTCATCAACCAGATCAAGCTGGAGAACCCGCACTTGTGGACGCCGGCCTTCCGCGAAGAGATCCGCGGCCTGATCCAGAAGGGAGTGGAGCTGGAATATCGCTATGCCGAAGACACCATGCCGCGCGGCGTGCTGGGCCTGAATGCGGGTATGTTCAAGGAATACCTGCGCTTCATCGCCAACCGCCGTTGCCAGCAGATCGGCATCGATATCCTGTATCCGGGGGCAAACAATCCTTTCCCGTGGATGGCTGAGATGATCGACCTCAAGAAGGAGAAGAACTTCTTCGAGACACGAGTCACGGAATACCAGACGGGTGGTGCGCTGTCTTGGGATTAGAAGCTGCTGCGCTGCTGCTGCTGCTGCTGCGCCTCTGCGGCGCGGCGCGCGGCGACAGGCGCCGCAATAGGTCTGTTTGCTGCCTTCCACTCTAATCAGAGCGTCGTAAATCGACGCTCTGATTTTTTGTCTGAAAAAAATCAAAAAAGCACGCGAAATATTGTTGACAGCAAGCATATATGAGCTATAGTTGCAACAACAAAATTTACTTGTGTTTTTTCAACAAGTAACTGGCTGTAGTGGGCAATTCTAGGGGGCGCCGCTTGCAGAGCTCGATATTAGAACGGAAGTTGACGACATTTTCCCGCATCGCAAAGATGCAGTTGGATTGTCGGTGCGACTTTCAGAGATGCAGCTCTTTCTCTCATTGGACTGTTAATGAGGTCGATCGTAATAGTTCACCCCTCCGATCTTGATGAATAACGCTAACAGCAAAGAAGATCGAAACCAGACCGTGGCTGCTCCTGTCAGCCAGAGATTGTTCTCCCCGATTGCAGAACCCAGTCCCGTCCTGAATGGGGCAGGTAGTTGGCTGTTCAATCACGTTCTTCACAAAGTGGATCGTCGTGCACTGCAGAAGGTTTTTATCGAACCTTTCTGCCGAGTCGTCGTTCGACCGCTGTATTGACAGAGGCCGCTTGGGTAGCCTTTGTAGCAAGGGCTTCAGTCATGTCGCTTGCGGCATGTTGGGGTAGTAGTTGTCTAGTTGTAGAGTTGTTTTTTGTTAACGTTCACCACTAAAGGAGGTTGAAATGGTAGCAGCAAAGAAAGCTAAACCAGCAGCGAAAAAGGCGGCTGCAAAGAAGCCCGCAGCCAAGAAGGCAGTAGCAGCGAAGAAGCCAGCTGCTAAGAAAGTTGCAGCCAAGAAGCCGGCAGCAGCCAAGAAAGCCGTAGCAGCGAAGAAGCCAGCTACT
>JBBIIJ010000008.1:0-62802 GCA_037446535.1 Sideroxydans sp.
CTGCGCGCCGAGGAAGCGCGCATGCTGGGCTTCGCCAACTACGCCGAGTTCTCGCTGGCGAGCAAGATGGCCGACACGCCGCTGCAGGTGGCAGGCTTCCTGCGCGAGTTGGCACAGCGCGCGCGCGCCTTTGCCGAGAAGGATCTGGCGGAAGTGCGCGAGTTCGCGACGCAGCTTGATCTGCCAGACCTGCAGGCCTGGGACGTGGCCTACACCAGCGAGAAGCTGCGCCAGAGCCGCTACGCCTTCTCCGAGCAGGAAGTGAAGCAGTACTTCCCCGAGGACGCGGTGCTGGCCGGGCTGTTCGGCCTGGTGGAGCAGCTGTTCGGCATCCGTATCAAGGCGTCTTCCGCGCCGGTGTGGCATGAGGCCGTGCGCTTCTTCGACATCCTCGATGCCCACGGCACGCTGATCGGCCAGTTCTACCTCGACCTGTATGCGCGCGCCAGCAAACGCGGCGGCGCCTGGATGGACGATGCCATTACGCGGCGCCGTACGGCCAAGGGCATACAGACGCCGGTGGCCTACCTCAACTGCAATTTCGCCGCGCCCGTGGGCGGCAAGCCGGCGCTGTTCACGCATGACGAGGTCATCACGCTGTTCCACGAGTTCGGCCACGGCCTGCACCACCTGCTCACCGAAGTGGAGGAGCTCGGCGTGTCCGGCATCAGCGGCGTGGAGTGGGATGCGGTCGAGCTGCCCAGCCAGTTCATGGAGAACTTCTGCTGGGAATGGGACGTGCTGCAGGGCATGACGCGCCACGCCGAGAGCGGAGCCAAGCTGCCGCGTGCGCTGTACGACAAGATGATCGCCGCAAAGAACTTCCAGAGCGGCCTGCAGATGCTGCGCCAGATCGAGTTCTCGCTGTTCGACCTGCGCTTGCACAGCGACTACGATGCAAGCGGATCGCAAGCCGTGCAGCTGCTGCTGGACGAGGTCCGCAGGGAAGTTGCGGTGCTGATCCCGCCCCCCTTCAACCGCTTCCAGAACAGTTTCTCGCACATCTTCGCCGGCGGCTATGGGGCGGGCTACTACAGCTACAAGTGGGCTGAGGTGCTGTCGGCGGATGCCTACAGCCTGTTCGAAGACAACGGCATCCTCGATGCGGCGACCGGCGAGCATTTCCGCCGCGAGATATTGGCCGTGGGCGGCAGCCGTGACGCGATGGAATCGTTCAAGGCGTTCCGCGGCCGCGAGCCCGCCATCGATGCTCTGCTGCGCCACAACGGGCTCATTGAGGCTTGATTCCACACCACTTTAGAGGATGGGAAAATGAAGCAACCGCTGCTCTTGTTGTTTGTCTTGGCCCTGGTCGGTAGCGCACAGGCCGCCGAGTTGTATCGCTCCGTCGACACCAGCGGCAAGGTTCACTATAGCGACAAACCCCTGCCGGAAGCTGAGGACGTGGAGGAGCTCAAGTTCCCCAGCGAGCCTCCGCCCGACGACAGCCTGCCCTACGAGACCCAGGTAGCGAAGCAGAACTTTCCCGTGACCTTTTACGTCGTCCCCACTTGCCCTGCATGCCAGCAAGCGCGGGAACTCCTGGACAAGCGCGGTATCCCTTACAAGGAAGTCAGCCTGGTGAAGCAGGAAGAAGTAGACGCCTTCCGCAAGGCCTCAGGTGACAGCCAGGTCCCTACGCTGCTGGTAGGCAAGACCTGGCTTAAAGGCTTCCTCGCCGAGACCTGGCAAAAGGAACTGGATTTCGCCGGCTACCCCAAGATAGCCCCCTACCGCCCGCAGCGCGCCGCACCTCTCGCGAAGCCTGCACAGCAAGCCCCATGAAGATAGCGACCTGGAACGTCAATTCGCTCAAGGTGCGCCTGCCGCACCTGCTCGAGTGGCTGGCCGCGAATCCCGTGGATGTGGTGTGTCTGCAAGAGACCAAGCAGCAGGATGCCGACTTTCCGAAAGCGGAGCTGCTCGCGGCCGGCTACCACAGCGTGTTCAGCGGGCAGAAGACTTATAACGGCGTGGCTATCCTGAGCCGGGTGCCTGTCAGCGATGTGCAGATCGGCATCCCGGATTTCGAAGACGAGCAAAAGCGTGTGATTGCGGCGACAGCCGGAGATGTGCGCGTGGTGTGCGTTTATGTCCCCAACGGCCAGAGCGTGGATTCGGACAAGTTCCAGTACAAACTAGGCTGGCTGGCTGCGCTGAAGTCGTGGTTGGACGGCGAGATCGCGATGCATCCCAAGCTGGCCTTGCTCGGTGATTACAACATCGCCCCCGAAGACCGCGATGTCTACGATCCCGTCGCGTGGAAAGATAGCGTACTGGTCAGCGAACCCGAGCGCGAGGCGTTCAGAGGACTGCAGGCGCTTGGCCTGCGCGACGCGTTCCGCCTCTTCGAACAGTCCGAGAAGAGCTATTCATGGTGGGATTACCGCATGATGGCCTTCCGCCGCAACATGGGGCTGCGCATAGACCACATCCTCGTAAGCGGGGGGCTGCAATGCAGCGCGTGCAGCATCGACAAAGGGCCTCGCAAGCTGGAACGCCCTTCCGACCATGCGCCGGTCATAGCGGAAGTCAGTTGAACCCGCATCCCATAGAGCTCATCTACGAGGACGCTTCCCTGCTGGTGGTCAACAAGCCTGCCGGCCTCCTGGCCGTTCCCGGGCGGGGGCCAGACAAGCAGGATTGCCTTTCGGCACGCATCCAGGAATGGTTTCCCGACGCATTGGTGGTGCACCGCCTGGACATGGCGACCTCCGGCCTCATCTTGTTCGCACGCGGGGCGGAGATGCAGCGCCGCCTTTCACAGATGTTCCGGGACCGATTGGTGGACAAGCGCTACGTGGCCGTGGTGGCGGGTACCTTGGAGCGCCCGGAGGGAGAGGTCGACCTGCCCCTCATCGCCGACTGGCCCAACCGCCCGAGACACAAAGTCGACGAGGTTCTGGGTAAGCCTTCACTGACGCGTTACCGCGCGCTCGGACGGGAGGCCGGCACGACGCGCGTGGAGCTTGAGCCCTATACCGGACGCAGCCACCAGCTGCGCGTGCACATGCAGGCTATAGGCCATCCCATCCTCGGTGACGCGTTGTATGGTGATGCAGCGAGCGCACCACGCTTGCTGCTGCATGCCTGTTCCCTGAGTCTTGCCCATCCCTTGTGCGGGCGACCTTTGAACTTTTTCGACCCCGTCCCCTTCTAACCGCCCGCCTTGCGGTTAGATGGGGGGATGTCCCAACTGTTATACTTCTCGCCGTTGTTTTGTTCACCCAGGAAGGATCCAAATGAAACGCTTTGCTGTCTTGTTGACCGTAGTCTTGACCTCACTTTCTCTCTTCGCGGCGAACGCCGAAGCAAAGCGCTTCGGTGGTGGCGGCAGCATAGGCAAGCAGCGCACCATGGATGCGCCGGCGCAGAAATCCGCCGCGGCTGCTCCTACTCCCGCTCGGCAGCCAGCTGCAGCACCGCAATCCACAGGCAACAAGTGGCTCGGTCCTCTGGCTGGTCTGGCGATCGGCGCAGGTCTGGGCGCCCTGCTCGCCCATATGGGTTTGGGTGAGGGTATGGGCACCATCCTGATGATCATCCTGGCGGTGGTGGCTGTGTTCTTCCTGGTCTCCCTGTTCCGCAAGAAGTCGCAACCTGCTATGCAGTATGCGGGAGCGGGCTCCCCCTATGGCGGGACGCAGCAACCCGTGCAGGAGCCAGTGGCTAACGCGGCACCGAGCGCTCCTGCTCCTGCAGCAAACATTCCAGCCGATTTCCCTGTGGAGAGCTTCCTGCGCAGTGCAAAAACCACTTTCATTCGCCTGCAGGCCGCGAACGACCGCAAGGACCTGAACGACGTCCGCGAGTACACCACCCCGGAGATGTTCGCCGAGGTTTCCATGCAGATGCAGGAGCGCGGCGATGCGCCGCAAAAGACCGACGTCGTCGCAGTCCAGGCGGCCCTGCTGGAAGTCGCCACGGAGAACGACGTCGCCATCGCCAGCGTGCGCATGAGCGGCCAGATCCGCGAGAACAATGGCACGCCCGAGAACTTCGACGAGATCTGGCATGTGCAAAAGAACCTGAAGGACGATAGGGCCGTTTGGCTGCTGGCAGGAATCCAGCAGATCTAACGCTAAACTCAAGTAAACTAGAGGGCACAGGGTTTCCTGTGCCCTTTTGTTTTGAACCTCCTCATGCGCTTCTTTCGACTGCTCAAGATCATCTTCATCGTCCTGCGTTTCGGCCTGGACGAGTTCCTGCTGGCGCATGCGCGCACGAGATGGTTGCGCGGGCCGCTGAATGCCCTGCTGTTTTTCCGCAGTACCTCGCGCCCCCGGGCCGAGCGTCTGCGTCTGGCCTTGGAAGCGCTGGGACCTATCTTCGTCAAGTTCGGCCAGCTGCTTTCCACAAGACGTGACCTGATACCCACGGACATCGCCGATGAATTGGCAAAACTGCAGGACCAGGTACCGCCCTTCCCGTCGGCCCAAGCAGTAGCGCTGCTGGAGAAGACCTACGGCAAGCGGCTGCACGAGGTGTTTGTCGAGTTCGGCGAGACACCCGTAGCGAGTGCCTCGGTAGCGCAGGTGCACTTCGCAGTGCTGCCCGACAAACGCGAAGTGGCGGTGAAGATCCTCAGGCCGGGAATTAGAGGCGTCATCACCCATGATGTCGCTTTGCTCGAGATCTGCGCTGGCCTGATCGAGCACTGGTGGGAGGACGGCAAGAGGCTCAAACCCAAACTGGTTGTGGCGGAATTCGAGAAGTCGCTGCACGACGAGCTCGACCTGATGCGCGAGGCTGCCAATGCCAGCCAGCTGCGTCGCAATTTCGCCGACGCCAGGCTGTTGATGGTCCCTGAGGTGCACTGGGACTGGTGTTCCGAGCAGGTGATGGTGATGGAGCGCATGCATGGCATCCCCATCAGCCAGATCGCGGCATTGCAGGCTGCCGGAATCAGCCTTCCCAGCCTTGCAGCCAAAGGCGTCGAGATCTTCTACACCCAGGTCTTCCGCGACGGGTTCTTCCATGCTGACATGCACCCGGGCAACATACTGGTCGCCCGTGACGGCCGCTATGTGGCGCTCGATTTCGGCATCATGGGCACGCTTACCGACAGCGACAAGAACTACCTCGCACAGAACTTCATCGCCTTCTTCAACCGCGATTACCGACGCGTGGCGGAACTGCATATCGAGTCAGGCTGGGCGCCTGCCACCACCCGCGTGGATGAGTTCGAGTCAGCGATACGCGCGGTCTGTGAGCCCATCTTCGACAAGCCGTTGCGCGACGTCTCCTTCGGTAAGGTACTGCTGCGCCTTTTCGAGACATCACGCCGCTTCGGCATCGAGGTACAACCTCAGCTGGTGTTGCTGCAGAAGACCTTGCTCAACGTCGAAGGGTTGGGGTTGCAGCTCGATCCTGATCTCGACCTGTGGAAGACGGCCAAACCCTGGCTGGAACGGTGGATGAGTGAACAAGTAGGCTGGCGCGGCTTCGTCAAGGCACTGCGCACCGAAGTGCCGCGCTATGCGGCCCTGCTGCCGCAGCTGCCGCGCTTGCTTCACGAGCGCCTGAACGACGATCTAGCGGCACAAGCTGCGCCGTTGTTGCGTGCACTACTCATCCAGCAACAGAGACGCAACATCTGGCTTGCGGTCATCGCGGTCCTGCTTGCCGCCGCGTTGGCCTTCGGCGCATATACCTACTTCGCGTGACGAATCCCCCCCCCGGCGCGGGGGATCAGGTCTTATTCCACCGTGACGGACTTGGCGAGATTACGCGGTTTATCCACGTCCGTCCCCTTCTCCAGCGCCACGTAGTAGGCCAGCAGCTGCAGGGGAACCGTATGCAGGATGGGGCTTAGGAAACCTGCGTGTTCGGGCATGTGCAGGATATGCACCCCTTCCGCCTCCTTGATGTAGGTGTTGGCATCGGCGAAGACGAACAGCTCGCCACCGCGCGCACGGACTTCCTGCAGGTTCGATTTGAGTTTTTCCAGCAAGGCGTCGTTCGGCGCCACCGAGATCACCGGCATGTCCTTGTCCACCAGCGCCAGCGGCCCATGCTTCAATTCCCCCGCCGGATATGCCTCGGCGTGTATGTAAGAGATCTCCTTCAGCTTGAGCGCACCTTCCAGGGCGATCGGGTAGTGCAGCCCGCGCCCAAGGAACAGCGCGTGATGTTTGCCCGCGAAGTGTTTCGAGAGTTCGGCGATCTGCGGCTCGAGCGCCAGCACCTTCTGCAGTGCGGCAGGCAGATGGCGCAGCTCGTTCAGGAACTGCTGTTCGCGTTCTGCGCTCAGGCGTCCGCGCAACTTGGCCAACACCAGCGTCAACAGGAAGAGTGCTGCAAGCTGGGTGGTGAAGGCCTTGGTCGAGGCCACGCCGATCTCGGGACCCGCGCGGGTCAATAGGCGCAGCTTGGACTGGCGGATGATGGCGCTTTCCGGCACGTTGCAGATGGCCAGCGTATAGGCATGGCCGGTAGCCTTGGCGTGGTTCAGTGCCGCCAGGGTATCGGCCGTCTCGCCTGATTGCGAGACGGTCACGACCAGCGTCTTTGGGTTGGCCACGCTGGTGCGATAACGGTATTCGCTAGCGATCTCGACGCTGCAGGGGATGCCAGCGATCTCTTCCAGCCAGTAGCGCGCCACCTGCCCCGCGTGGTTGCTGGTGCCGCAGGCGAGAATCAGGATGTTCTCCACCTGCGGGAAGATGGTGTTGGCTTCCGCACCGAAGATGCCGGGTACCAGCGACTGGCTGTTGCACACGGATTCCAGCGTATTGGCCAGCGCCTGCGGCTGTTCGTGGATCTCCTTCTGCATGAAGTGCTGATACTCGCCCCGCTCCACGCTGTCGTTATCCAGTTCGCTGACGTGCACGGGACGTTGAACGGAATTGCCCTTAGCGTCGAAGATGCGGTAGCCGGTGAGGTTCACTTCCACGACGTCGCCTTCTTCCAGATACACGACCTTCTTGGTGACCTGCAGCAATGCCGACATGTCGGAACCTACGAAATGCTCGCCTTCACCCACGCCCAGCAGCAGCGGACTGCCCTTGCGCGCTGCGATGAGCTGATGTGGGTTATCTGCAGCGACCACTCCTATAGCATAGGCACCAACCAGCTGTGACAACGCCATCTGGGTGGCAACCAGCAAGCTGCCTTGCGCATAGTGGCTATGTATCAGGTGGGCGATGACTTCCGTGTCGGTGTCGGATGTGAATTCGTAGCCCTGTGCGGTCAGCTCTGCGCGCAGCTCTTCGTAGTTCTCTATGATGCCGTTGTGCACCACGCCGATCAGGTTGCGGCTCAGGTGCGGGTGCGCGTTGCGTTCGCTCGGCACGCCATGTGTGGCCCAGCGCGTATGGGCGATGCCCAGATCGCCGCAGGTGTTGGCGCTCTTCTGCCCCAGCTCGGCCACTCGCCCCGTGCTGCGCACCCGGTCCAGCTTACCGTCGTGCACGACGACGAGGCCAGCAGAGTCATAGCCCCGGTACTCCAGCCGCTTCAGGCCGTTGACCAGGATGGGGACGACATTGCGGCGCGCGACGGCACCTACGATTCCACACATGTTATTTCTTTCCCTTTTTCGGGCGCTGCCACCCGCTGACCGTGATCTGTTTGCTGCGGGACAGTGTCAGTTCTCCCGCAGGTGTGTCCTTGGTGATGGTCGAACCCGCGCCTATCGTGGCCCCCTTTCCTACAGTGACGGGGGCCACGAGCTGGGTATCCGATCCGATGAAAACGTCATCTTCGATGATGGTGCGGTGCTTGTTCGCACCGTCGTAATTGCAGGTGATGGTGCCGGCACCCACGTTGACGCGGCTACCCACCGTGCTGTCACCGATGTAGCTAAGGTGGTTGGCCTTGCTGCCTTTGCCTATCTCGCTGTTCTTGATCTCGACGAAGTTTCCGACATGCGCATCATCCGCCAACTTGCTGCCGGGGCGCAGGCGGGCATACGGCCCGAGATGGCAGTCAGCACCCACCTCGCTGTCGTCGATATGGGTGTATGGCGCGATCTGCGTCCCGTGCGCGATCTTCGCATCGCGTAAGACGCTGTAAGCGCCTACCTTCACGCGATCCCCCAGCCTGACTTTTCCCTCGAAGATGCAGCCGACATCGATCTCGACATCGCGGCCGCAGACTAACTCCCCCCTTACGTCTATGCGAGCCGGATCGGCGAGCGTGACACCCTGCGTCATAAGTCTGCCCGCGACCACCTGCTGCCAGATGCGCTCAAGTGTAGCCAGTTGGGTCTTGTTGTTGATGCCCTCTACTTCCCAGGGCTGGGAAGGTTGCACCGTATGCACTGGCACTCCGTCATTCACCGCCATGGCGACGATGTCCGTGAGGTAGTACTCGCCTTGCGCGTTGTTGTTTCCCAGCTTGGACAGCCATGCGCGCAGTCGCTCTGTCGGCGCGAGCATGATGCCCGTGTTCACTTCATTGATCTCGAGCTGTTCTGGAGTGGCGTCCTTCTGTTCGACGATGCACTGCACATCGCCCTGCTCGTCGCGAACGATGCGGCCATAACCGGTAGGGTTCGCCAGATTGACCGTAAGCAGCACCAGGCCGTCCCCTGCCTGCTGCATCTGATGCAAAGTGTTGTGCTGGATGAGCGACACGTCGCCGTATAGCACCAGGGTGCGACTGCCATCCATCAAGTGTGGCATGGCTTGCTGCACCGCGTGTCCAGTGCCAAGCTGCGGTTCCTGGATCACGAACTTTGCCCCATATCGCTGCATAGCCTGCGGCACCGCATCGCCACCATGGCCGTAGATCACGCACACCTGCTGTGGTTGCAGGGTAGTCGCGCAATCCAGCACATGCTGCACCAGTGGCTTGCCAGCCAGTTCATGCAACACCTTGGGTTTGTCTGAATACATGCGCGTGCCTTTGCCGGCCGCGAGGATGACGATGTTCAACAGGCTCATGTTTTGGGCTTTTCCAAGATGCCGGAGTATACCGTCCGGACAACAAAAAAGCAGCCGAAGCTGCTTTTCTGTTTGATGCGAAGCGTGTTGCTTAGTGCGTGTGCTTGCGCAGCTGCTGGATTGCGCGCAGCTGAGCGATGGCTTCCGCCAACTCGGCCTGCGCTTGCGCGAGGTCGAGATCGGCAGTGCGGTTCTTCATCGCCTCTTCGGCCGCCTGCTTGGCTTCCAGCGCGCGCGCCTCGTCGAGGTCGGCACCGCGGATCGCGGTGTCTGCCAGCACGGTCACTACGTTAGGCTGAATTTCCAACATGCCGCCGGAGACGTAGACCAGCACTTCCTGGTCCTGGTCCGGCTGCTTGATGCGCACTGCCCCGGGTTTGATGCGGGTCAGCAGCGCGGTGTGACGCGGGTAGATGCCCAGCTCGCCCATTTCGCCGGGTACGGCGACGAATTCGGCCAAGCCGGAGAAAATCTGCTCTTCCGCGCTCACCACGTCCACATGTACGGTCATTGCCATGGTTGCTCCCATTGATTATTGCAGGGTCTTGGCCTTTTCGACCGCTTCTTCGATGCCGCCCACCATGTAGAACGCTTGTTCCGGCAGATGATCGTACTCGCCGTCAACAATGGCTTTGAAGCCCTTGATGGTTTCCTTCAGCGTTACGTACTTGCCGGGCGCGCCGGTGAACTGCTCCGCGACGTGGAACGGCTGCGACAGGAAGCGCTGGATCTTACGTGCACGGGCAACGGCCAGTTTGTCTTCCGGTGCCAGTTCGTCCATACCCAGAATCGCGATGATGTCGCGCAATTCCTTGTAACGCTGCAGTGTCTGCTGCACGCGGCGCGCCACGGTGTAGTGCTCTTCGCCCACGACCAGCGGATCCAACTGACGGGAGGTGGAGTCCAGCGGATCAACCGCAGGGTAGATACCCAGAGAAGCGATGTCGCGGCTCAACACGACGGTAGAGTCCAGGTGCAAGAAGGTCGTCGCAGGAGACGGGTCGGTCAAGTCGTCGGCTGGAACGTACACGGCCTGGATGGAAGTGATGGAACCCACCTTGGTCGAGGTAATACGTTCTTGCAGACGGCCCATTTCCTCAGCCAGTGTAGGCTGATAGCCCACAGCGGAAGGCATACGGCCCAACAGCGCGGACACTTCGGTACCGGCCAGTGTGTAGCGGTAGATGTTGTCCACGAAGAACAGAATGTCGCGGCCTTCATCACGGAACTTCTCGGCCATGGTCAGGCCGGACAGAGCGACGCGCAGGCGGTTGCCGGGCGGCTCGTTCATCTGGCCGAACACCATCGCGACTTTGGACTTGGTGAAGTCTTCTGTGTCGATAACGCCTGCATCGGTCATTTCGTGGTAGAAGTCGTTACCTTCACGGGTACGCTCACCCACACCGGCGAACACGGACAGACCGCTGTGCTGCTTGGCGATGTTGTTGATCAGTTCCAGCATGTTCACGGTCTTACCCACGCCAGCGCCGCCGAACAGACCAACCTTACCGCCCTTAGCGAACGGGCAAACCAGGTCGATCACCTTGATGCCGGTTTCCAGCAGGTCAACGGAAGGAGACAGTTCGTCGAACTTCGGCGCAGTCTGGTGAATAGAGCGCTTTTCATCGCTCTTGATCGGACCAACTTCGTCGATCGGGCGACCCAGTACGTCCATGATGCGGCCCAAGGTGCCTGTACCAACCGGCACTTGGATCGGGTTGCCGGATGCGTTCACGGCCATGCCGCGACGCAGACCGTCGGAAGAGCCCATGGCAATAGTACGCACCACGCCGTCACCCAGCTGTTGTTGCACTTCGAAGGTCAACCCTGGTTCTGCAGTGGAGTTGCCCGCATCGGCAAGCTTCAAGGCTTCGTACACCTTGGGCATTTGGTCGCGCGGGAATTCGATGTCCACCACCGCGCCGATACACTGAACAATCTTTCCTTGACTCATTTTAAGATTCCCCGTCTAAATATTAATTCTGAAATTCTTCGCTACCAAATCACTCTAGCGCTGCCGCACCGCCCACAATCTCCGAGATCTCCTTGGTGATCGCTGCCTGACGTGCTTTGTTGTAGACCAACTTGAGTTCGCTGATGACGCTCTTGGCATTGTCGGAAGCTGCTTTCATGGCCACCATACGCGAGCTTTGCTCGGAAGCTATGTTCTCAACGACCGCCTGGTACACCAAAGATTCGATGTAACGCAGCAACAGCTCATCGATCACTTTCTTGGCATCCGGCTCATAGATGTAATCCCAAGTTGCCTCGCTCGTCTCCATCTTCTCGCCCGTCAACGGGAGCAACTGCTCAACACGCGGCTCTTGACGCATGGTGTTGATGAAGTGGTTGTAGCTCAGATAGATCGCATCGATCTCGCCGGCAACGTAAGCATCCAGCATCGCTTTCACGGTGCCGATCAGCTTTTCTACGTGTGGCGTATCGCCCAGACCTGTCATTTGCGACTTGATCTTGGCACCGATGCGGTTCATAAAGCCGAGGCCTTTGTTACCGATCGGGCAAACGACGAGGCCTTTGCCTTCGCTTTCCCATGTCTTCATCTCGTTCACGGCGAGGCGCAGCAGGTTGGTGTTCAACCCACCGCACAGCCCCTTGTCCGAGGTGACGACGATCAGACCGACGTTCTTGACGCTGTCACGCTTGACCAGGAATGCATGCTTGTATTCCGGGTTGGCGCGCGACAGGTGTGCAGCAACGTTGCGAATCTTCTCGGCGTACGGGCGAGCAGCACGCATGCGATCCTGCGCCTTGCGCATCTTCGCGGCTGCAACCATTTCCATCGCACGGGTGATCTTGCGCGTATTTTCTACGCTCTTGATCTTCGTGCGAATCTCTTTACTGCCGGCCATAACTCACCTCGCCTTAGTAGACTGCAGTTGCCTTAAACGATTCGATGGCTGCAACCAGCAATTTTTCATTGTCAGCGGACAGGTCCTTGGTCGACTCGATCGCATCCATCAGGTCCTTGTTCTTGGAACCCAGGTGTGCGTGCAGAGCAGCTTCGAATGCCAGCACTTTAGGCACTGCGACGTCGTCGAAGTAACCCTTGTTAACGGCGAACAGCGTTGCGGCCATCTTGGACACAGACAACGGCGCGTATTGCAGCTGCTTCATCAATTCGGTCACGATCTTGCCGCGCTCGAGTTGCTTGCGGGTCGCTTCATCCAGATCGGAAGCGAACTGCGCGAACGCAGCCAGTTCACGGTACTGGGCCAGTGCCAGGCGCACGCCGCCACCCAGCTTCTTGATGACCTTGGTCTGCGCTGCACCACCCACGCGAGACACCGAGATACCAGCGTTGATCGCAGGACGGATACCGGCGTTGAACAAGTCGGATTCCAGGAAGATCTGGCCGTCGGTGATGGAGATCACGTTGGTCGGAACGAAGGCGGACACGTCGCCAGCCTGAGTTTCGATCACGGGCAACGCGGTCAGCGAACCGGTCTTGCCCTTGACTTCGCCCTTGGTGAAGGCTTCGACGTACTCAGCATTCACGCGGGCTGCGCGCTCCAGCAGACGGGAGTGCAGGTAGAAAACGTCGCCGGGGTAAGCTTCACGGCCGGGCGGACGGCGCAGTAGCAGGGAGATCTGACGATACGCCCACGCTTGCTTGGTCAAGTCGTCATAAACGATCAGTGCGTCCTGGCCGCGATCGCGGAAGTATTCGCCCATGGTGCAGCCAGCGTAAGGTGCCAGGAACTGCATCGCTGCGGAGTCGGAAGCAGTAGCGGCCACGACGATGGTGTATTCCATCGCGCCGTGCTCTTCCAGCTTGCGCACTACGTTTGCAACGGTCGATGCTTTCTGACCGACTGCAACGTAGATACAGGTCATGTTCTGACCCTTCTGGTTGATGATGGCGTCAACTGCTACAGCGGTCTTACCGGTCTGGCGGTCGCCGATGATCAGTTCGCGCTGGCCGCGGCCGACCGGAACCATGGAGTCGATGGACTTCAGGCCGGTCTGCACAGGCTGGTCAACAGACTTACGTGCGATAACGCCGGGAGCGACCTTCTCGATCTTGTCGGTCAGCTTGGTGTTGAGCGGACCCTTGCCGTCGATGGGCTGGCCCAGCGCGTTCACCACGCGGCCGCGCAGCTCGGGGCCGACCGGCACTTCCAGAATGCGGCCGGTGCACTTGACGGTGTCGCCTTCGGTGATGTGTTCATATTCGCCCAGAACCACGGCGCCGACGGAGTCACGCTCGAGGTTCAGCGCCAGACCGAAGGTGTTGCCGGGGAATTCCAGCATTTCGCCTTGCATGACGTCGGACAGGCCGTGTACACGCACGATACCGTCGGTCACACTGACCACGGTACCTTCGGTGCGCGCCTGGGTCAGTGCTTCGAAGTTCTCGATGCGACTGCGGATCAGATTGCTAATTTCGGAAGGGTTGAGCTTCATCTGGGTTTCCTCATTCTTGATAAATCTTTATCAGGCTAGGGCGTTCGCCATCTCGCCGATTCGGGTACGCGCGGAACCGTCGATCACTTTGTCTCCGGCACGAATCACCACGCCTCCCAGCAATTCCTTGTTGACCTGACAGGTCAGCTTGATCTCGCGACCCATGCGCTTCTTGAGCGAGCTGATGATCTTGTCCTGTTGAGCAGCAGACAGCTCGAATGCCGAGTCCACCACCACATTCACGGTCTTCTCCGCTTCTGCCTTCAGCGTCTCGAAGATGGCCGCGATCTCAGGCAACACCAGCAGGCGCTGGTTGTCGGCGAGCACACGGACGAAATTGCGTTGCTGTGCGCTGGCGGCGCTGCCGAGCAGCGCATCCATCAAGGTCGCTAGTTGAGCCTTGGCAACACGCGGATTGGTGACGGCGGCGCGAACTTCCGGGAGACTGACTGCCTCAGCCAAAGACACGAGCATCTCCGACCAGGCTTTCAGTGCGTTCAGTTTTTGCGCTTCCTCGAACGCCGCTTGGGCGTAAGGACGTGCTGTGGTAATGGCTTCAGACATGGCAGTTAGATTTCCGCAACGAGTTTATCGAGCAGATCGTTGTGTGCCTTGGCATCAATCTCACGACCGAGGATCTTGCTTGCGCCAGCCAATGCAATCGCAGAGACCTGCGTGCGCAATTGTTCCTTGGCGCGGAACACTTCCTGGTCGATCTCGGCCTTAGCGCCCGCGATGATGCGGTCACCCTCGACCTTGGCTTGAGTCTTGGCGTCTTCGACGATCTCGCTGGCACGCTTTTCACCGCTAGCCACGATCTCAGCTGCCTTCTCCTTGGCTTCGCGCAGGAGTTCTGCGGAACGCTTGGAGGCCAGTTCGAGGTCATGCTTCGCGCGCTCGGCGTCAGCCAGACCATCGGCGATCTGCTTCTTGCGTGCTTCCAGAGCACCCATGATCGGCGTCCACACGAACTTGGCGGTGAACCACCAGAACAGTGCGAACATGATGAACTGGGCGAGAAGAGTTGCATTGATATTCATGCAAGCTTCCTTTCTAAGTTATGCGTTTCGCTTGCGCGGAATTAGCCCACCACAGCGAACAGAACGTACATCGCGATACCAACAGCGATCATCGGAACGGCGTCGACCAGACCCATCACCACGAAGAATTGGGTGCGCAGCATGGGGATCAGTTCGGGTTGACGAGCGGCGCCTTCCAGGAAGCGACCACCCAAGATACCGATACCGACGGCTGCGCCGAGTGCGCCCAGACCCATCATCAGTGCGCCAGCGATGTACAGCAGTGCGTTTGCCATTTCCATTTGTATTTCTCCTAAGTTGATAAAGTTGAAGTTGATGAAACCGAAATCTTAGTGATGTTCCTGATGCGCCATGTCCAGATAAACCACGGTCAGCGTCATGAAGATGAACGCCTGCAAGGTCACGATCAGGATGTGGAAGATCGCCCAGCCCAGAGACAACAGGACCTGCGAACCGAACAGCGTTACGCCGCTCATCGTAAAGCCAGCCCACGCGCCGCCCATCAGCGCGATCAGGATGAAGATCATTTCGCCTGCGTACATGTTGCCGAACAGACGCAGCGCCAGCGAGATCGGCTTGGCAATCAGGTTGACGCCTTCGAGCAGGAAATTGACCGGCATGCCCCATTTGCCGAACGGCTGCAATGTCAGCTCGCCCATGAAGCCGCCGATGCCCTTCATCTTGATGCTGTAGTACAGCACCAGCACGAACACGCCGATGGCCATGCCGAAGGTCGCGTTAGGGTCGGTGGAAGGAACGACCTTGAAGAAGGGGACGCCCAGCAGACCCATCAGGCCCGGCACCCAGTCGATCGGGATCAGATCCATCAGGTTCATGGTGAACACCCAGAAGAACACGGTCAGCGCCAACGGGGCAACCAGGTTGTTCTTGGCAGAGAAGGAGCCGCGTACGCTGGTGTCGACGAACTCGATCGCCCACTCGCAGAAGTTCTGCAGCCCGCTTGGCGTGCCGGAGACGATGCTCTTCGCGACGCTGCGGAATATGAGGATGAAGACTGCGCCAAGCAGCAACGACATGATGAAGGTATCGAGATTGAGAGCCCAGAAGCCCATGGCCTTGGCTTCTTCGGCGCTGTGGGCGATACCCCAGGTGCCGTCTGGCAATTGGCCGTAGGTCAGGTTCTGCAGGTGGTGCTTGATGTATTCACCGGAGGTGTGCGCTTCATGCGCTACTTCATGTGCAACTTCTGCCACTTCACTGGTCATTTTCTAAGCTACCTTCATTTTAATTCTTAAAAACAT
Organism: Sideroxydans sp.; assembly: GCA_037446535.1. GTDB lineage: Bacteria > Pseudomonadota > Gammaproteobacteria > Burkholderiales > Gallionellaceae > Sideroxyarcus. Next base: position 15,616 of record JBBIIJ010000008.1, read on the forward strand.
GCGCGCCACTAATAGCACCGCTTGCCCCAATACAAAGCCACCCAGAACGGCGAGTGGTGGCAATTTCAGCACCGCAAGGCAGATACCAAGCGATGCTACGACTGCCATGAACCGCTCGGCAGCGTAGAAATACATGAGCCGTAATTGTTGATGTGCGTCTTGGGCAGGTTGCTTCGCTGCTCGGGTCATTCTCCAAGCCAGCAATGCACCATTGAGAACGGAAATCCCTCCCCCACCTAGCACCGCTATCGCTATTTGCGGCGTTGCTCCGATGCCGTAGGTAATTGCGGCGGCAACCGTTGTTGCCAGGGCTTGCGCCCATGTAGCCCGCCTTGTTTGTTGTTTTTCTTGTGCCTCGGCCTCAAAAAGCGCGGCGATGATAGCGGCGTTTTCGGGGGGTGTCAAACGGACATGTGGTTTGTCAGCTGCCGATCGCGTCAATTACTTGTCCTTTGGACAGTCTGGCCAGAAAGTCGCTCAGCTCGTCGTTGCTCGAATAGTCGATCACCAACTTGCCGGCACCCTTCTTGCCGACTTTGATTTCTACCTTGGTACCCAGTCGAGTGCTGATCTCTTCCTGGATACGCAATGTGTCGCGGTCAACCTTGGGTTTCGGGTGGCTCACATGAGGTACCGGGGCCTCAAGCTGGCGCTGCACCAGCTTTTCGGTCTCGCGCACCGATAGCTTTTCCATCACGATCTTGTTCGCGAGCAGGATCTGCTGGGCACCTTCAAGTGGCAACAAGGCACGGGCATGACCCATGTCGAGCAAATTCCCCATCAGCATCTCCTGGACATCCTCGGGCAACTTCAACAACCTGAGCAGGTTGCTCGCCGCGCTGCGCGAGCGCCCCACCGCGTCCGCAGCTGCCTGGTGCGTCATCTGGAATTCGTCTATCAGGCGCTGTATGCCGATAGCCTCTTCCAGCGGATTGAGGTTCTCGCGCTGGATGTTCTCGATCAACGCCATGGCCAGTGCCGCGTTGTCCGGCACCTTTCTTACCAGAACGGGGACTTCTTTGAGTTCCGCAAGCTGGGCTGCGCGCCAGCGCCGCTCGCCGGCGATTATTTCGTAGCCGCCTTCAGGAAGCTCACGTGCCAGTATGGGTTGAATGACGCCTTGCGCCTTGATGGAGGCGGCAAGTTCGGCTAGCGACGCCTCGTCCATTTGTGTGCGAGGCTGATACTTGCCGGGCTTGAGCTGTTCTACCTTGAGTTCGCGCAAGACATCGTTCTGTTTCGACGTACTGCTGCTTCCCGCGAGGAGGGCATCCAGCCCGCGCCCCAAACCCTTATTCGGTTTTGCCATGTCACTGTTCCTGTTCTATGTTGTCGGTCAGCCCATCGCTGCAGCGTTATTGAGCAGCTCGCCCGCCAAGGCTAGATATGCCTGTGTCCCTTTGGAATTGGCGTCGTGGCACAGCGCCGGGACACCGAAGCTCGGCGCTTCCGCAAGGCGGACATTGCGGGGGATCATCGTGCGATAGACTTTTTCACCGAAGTGTTGCTGAAGCTGGTCAGAGACCTGCTGTGCCAGCGAGTTACGCGGATCGAACATCGTGCGCAGCAGTCCCTCGATTTCCAGGTCCGGATTCAGGTTCTCGCGCACCTTGCGAACTGTATTGACCAAATCGCTCAGACCTTCCAAGGCGAAGTACTCACATTGCATGGGTATCATCACCGAGCGCGCTGCGCACAGGCCATTGAGCGTCAACAAATTCAATGCGGGCGGGCAGTCAACCAGGATGTAGTCGTATTCGCCTGCAATCGCGTCCAGTTCCTTCTTCAGGCGGGTCTCTCTCTCTTCCATCTCGACCAGCTCGATCTCGGCGCCGGCCAATTCACGATTCGCAGGAAGGACGTCGTACTTTCCCGGTTCAGAGGCTATCCGGGCCTGAGCGACCGTGGCCTCGCCCAAGAGGACGTCATAGACGGTCAACTTGAGATTGCTCTTGTCGATGCCGCTGCCCATGGTGGCGTTACCTTGGGGATCCAGATCTACCAGCAAGACTCGCTTCTTCACCGCCGCCAGACTCGCGGCCAAGTTCACTGTCGTCGTTGTTTTGCCCACACCACCCTTTTGGTTCGTTATAGCCATTATCTTCGCCATGCTGTTCGCTCCCCAGTAACCTTCGCAATCACCAAGCTTCTCGCTGCATTCAAACCAGGCACGTGCAGCCTGATCACCGACTCTATCTCACAATCCTGCGGGATCGCTCCCATTTCCGTCTCCGGCAGTCCTTTCATTGCGGCCCACCGCCCGTCTAGGGCCAACAGATGCCGGGTTAACTGCAGGAACTCTCCTAGCTCAGCGAAGGCCCGCGAGATTATCCCGTCGAACTTGTACTGTGGCTCCCAGCGCTCTACGCGGCCAGAGTGAACGCTCACGTTTTTCAATCCCAACTCGATGGCTGCCTGTTGGACGAAGCTCGTTTTCTTTGTGTTGCTATCTAGCAAAGTGAAATCCCAGCTTGGCTTCGCTATGGCCAATACCAGACCAGGCACTCCCCCGCCACACCCCACATCCAGCCAACGGCCTTCCCACAAATACGGCAGGACAGCCAGACTATCAAGCAAGTGGTGACTTACCATCGCTTCTTCGTCACGTATGGCAGTCAGGTTGTAAACCTTATTCCATTTACGCAACAGCGCGAGGTAAGCCAGCAGCTTGGCTGTCGCCTCTCCATCCAAATCGAGGCCCAGTTCGGACAGACCTGTGCCCAGTATTTCCTTCTCCGTCATGCGCGCTTCTGCTCCTGCGGTGCATTTTTGAAACCACGTTTCAGATGGACCAGAAGCAACGAGATGGTGGCCGGAGTGATGCCGGAGATCCGGCTGGCTTGACCTACCGTCTGCGGCTTATGCAGATTGAGTTTTTGCTGGGCTTCTATGGATAACCCACGCACATCGCGATAATCAAGGTCCGCAGGCAGCTGCAAGCCTTCGACGTGTTCGTGCCGCTCGATCTCGCTCTGCTGCTTCTCGATATAGCCTTGGTACTTGGCTTGTATCTCGAGCTGTTGTGCGACGCCCTCCTCGGCGGGCGTGCCCGCACCGGGCAGCGTCATCAGCGATGAGTAACTCACGCTGGGTCGGCGCAGCAATTCGTAAAGCGAGTATTCACGCTCTATGCTTTTGCCCAGCACTTGTTGTGCAAGGTCGTCGGAAAGTACGTGGGGATTGACCCAAGTACTGCGCAGGCGTTGCTCTTCACGGGCAATTGCTTCGCGCTTCTGGTCAAAGTACTGCCAGCGCGTGTCATCCACTATGCCTAATCTGCGCCCTATCTCGGTAAGTCGCAGATCGGCGTTGTCTTCGCGCAGCTGCAAACGATATTCGGCACGGCTGGTGAACATCCGATATGGTTCGGTGACGCCGCGTGTGATCAGGTCATCCACCAACACCCCAAGATATGCTTCGTTGCGGCGAGGACACCATGCTTCGCGGTCTTGGGCGAACATCGCGGCGTTTATGCCCGCCAGCAGCCCTTGGGCAGCGGCTTCCTCGTAGCCCGTCGTGCCGTTGATCTGCCCTGCGAAGAACAAACCAGCTATCGCTTTGGTTTCAAGTGAATTTTTCAATCCACGCGGATCGAAGTAGTCGTACTCGATGGCATAGCCAGGGCGCAGGATATGCGCGTTCTCCAGTCCTTTTATAGAGCGCACCAGCTCCAGCTGTACGTCGAAGGGAAGGCTGGTGGAGATGCCGTTCGGGTAGACCTCGTGCGTGGTCAAGCCTTCAGGCTCAAGAAAGATCTGGTGGTTAGCCTTGTCGGCAAACCTCGTGATCTTGTCCTCGATGGAGGGACAATACCGTGGTCCCACTCCTTCGATCACCCCCGTAAAGAGCGGGGAGCGGTCCAAGCCGCCACGTATGATGTCGTGCGTACGTGGATTGGTTTCGGTTATCCAGCAAGGAAGTTGACGCGGATGTTGTGCGGCATTTCCGATGAACGAGAACACCGGCACTGGTATGTCACCGTGCTGCTCCTGCATCACGGAATAATCGATGGTTCGACCGTCTATGCGCGGCGGCGTCCCAGTCTTAAGGCGTCCTGCAGGCAGCGCCAGTTCCCGCAAGCGCTTGGCAAGACTGATGGACGGCGGGTCCCCTGCCCGCCCGGCCTGGTAGTTCGATTGGCCTACATGGATGAGACCTGCGAGGAAAGTGCCGGCGGTCAACACGACACTGCGGGCGGAGAAGCGCAGGCCGAGCTGGGTCACAACCCCGCACACCCTGTCACCGTCCACGATCAGATCATCCACTGCCTGCTGGAACAGCCAGAGATTCGGCTGGTTCTCCAAACGATTTCTGATCGCTTGCTTGTACAGAACACGATCCGCTTGGGCGCGCGTGGCGCGTACCGCCGGACCTTTGCTGGAGTTGAGGATACGGAACTGGATGCCACCTTCATCGGTGGCGGCGGCCATCGCGCCGCCCAGGGCGTCGACTTCCTTGACCAAATGGCCTTTGCCTATGCCGCCTATCGAGGGATTGCACGATATCTGCCCCAACGTTTCGATGTTATGGCTAAGCAGGAGTGTCTTGCTACCCGCGCGGGCACTGGCGAGGGCCGCCTCGGTTCCGGCGTGTCCGCCTCCCACCACGATTACATCAAATTTGCCGGGAAAATCCAATTTGCCACCTACAGAAGAGGACGCGCATCTTACAACAGCCTAGTGCGATTCCCAAGCCATTGTTTCACGTGAAACAATGGTTCACTTGCCAATACAGAACCGACTGAAGATCTCACCCAGCAGATCGTCAGCAGCGAACTCCCCGGTGATGGTGTTGAGCGCAAACTGCGCTTCGCGCAACTCCTCTGCCAGGAGTTCCAGTTCTAGCTGTTGTTGCACCCCAAGGGTGAGATGGGTTCTTGCCTGCGCGAGCGCCTCCAAGTGACGCGTTCGCGCCATGAACACGCCAGCTTCCTGGTGCCAGCCTATCATTGCCAGCATTTGATTCTGCAAGGCTTCTACACCCGCGCCGGTTTTGGCGGACAGGTACACGTGAACGGATTGATCGCCTTCTTCGATGCGAGCCACTTCCCCGGTAAGGTCGATTTTGTTGTGCACAAATATCCTCGGCACCGACTTGGGGAGGCGGTCCAAGACCGGCGGCGGCGCCCCCTTCTCCGTCGAGTCCAAGAGTACAAGGATAAGATCTGCCCTGTCGATGGTTTGCTGCGTACGAGTTATTCCCATACGCTCCACCACATCCTCGGTCTCGCGCAGCCCCGCCGTATCAATCACGTGCACGGGAACCCCTTTTATCTGCAGCGCTTGGCGAATCGCATCGCGAGTGGTGCCCGGAATATCGCTCACCAAGGCGATTTCCTCCCCAGCCAAGCGGTTAAGCAGGCTGGACTTGCCCACGTTAGGTACGCCGACGAGGGCTACTTGGGCCCCTTCCCTAAGGATGCTACCTTGCTTGGCCAAATCGCCTATCCGCTGCAGCTCCGACAAGATGTCGTTGAGCTTTGCCGCAATCGCTTTTTGCTCCAGCGCATGGACCCCCTCTTCCTCTGGAAAGTCCAGCGTAGCTTCCACCAGCATGCGGAGATTTATCAGCTTTTCGACGAGGGTGTGGACGGCTGCGGAGAAATCGCCATGCAGCGATCTGTACGCACTTCTGGCGGCTTGCTGGGTGGTTGCATCTATAAGGTCGGCGACGCCTTCCGCCTGCGCCAAATCCATCTTGTCGTTGAGAAAAGCCCGCTGGGTGAACTCTCCCGGAAGGGCTGCGCGCGCGCCCAAGTCGAGGCATCGTTGGAGCACGGACTGAAGCACAGCAGGGCCGCCATGCCCTTGGAATTCCAGCACCTCCTCCCCTGTGTACGAATGAGGAGCTGGGAAGAAGAGCGCGATCCCCTCGTCCAGGGGATCGCCATCTGCATCGAGAAAGGGTGTGTAGGTCGCCACCCTGGGCATAAGCGTGCGTCCCGTCAAGGCGGTTGCGATCTCATGGAGTCCACGCCCGGAAACGCGAACTACCCCTATGCCACCCCGACCTGGCGCGGTCGAGATGGCGGCGATGTTGTCAGACTTTTTCAACACCCTTGCGCGCGGACTCTTCACCGCGGGTGATGTACCACTGCTGGGTGATGGACAGAATGTTGTTCACGATGGAGTACAGCACCAGTCCCGCAGGGAAGAAGAAGAAAACGACGCTGAATGCGATGGGCATGATCTGCATAATCTTGGCCTGCAGAGGGTCTGTAGGCGTCGGATTCAACCTGCTCTGGATGAGCATACTGATGCCCATGATCACAGGCAGGACAAAATAAGGGTCGGTGGCAGACAGGTCGGTTATCCACCCGAAGAACGGAGCATGACGCAACTCGACGCTCTCCAAGATGGCCCAATATAGGCCGATGAACACCGGAATCTGGATCAGGATGGGCAGACAGCCGCCCAGCGGGTTAATCTGCTCCGTCTTGTACAGGTCCATCATGGCGCGGTTCAGCCGTTCGCGGTCGTCACCGTATTGCTGCTTGATCTTCTCGAGCTTGGGAGCAACGACGCGCATCTTGGCCATGGAACGGTAACTTGTGGCGGAGAGCGGGAAGAAAGCCAGCTTGATCAGAACAGTCAACAGGATGATGGCAACGCCCCAGTTGTGCACCCAACCATTCAGGAACGACATGAGCCAGAACAGCGGCGCAGCGAATACGGTAAAGATGCCATAGTCGACCGTCAAACCCAAGCCAGGAGCGATATCGTCAAGCTTCGTCTGCGCCGGGCCGACATAAAGCGGTGCGGAGACGCGCCCCACCTGCTTAGGCTCGATGGTCGCCATCGGAAGGATGGTACCGATGGAATACAGGTTTCCTTCCAGGTGCTTTGCGTACAATTCGCGCGTCTGCTTACCTTGGGGCAGCCAAGCTGAGACGAAATAGTGCTGAAGCATCCCCACCCAGCCATTGTCTGGGTCCTTGGGGAGTGCGACTTTGTTCTTTTCGATGTCTGAGAACTCTACCTTCTGGAACTTCCCCTGATCTGTGTAGACGGCGGCGCCAGTATAGGTGGGCACAAAGGAGGACGTACCTTCTGGCGGCGTGGAATCACGAACCAACTGGAAATAGGCGGAAGGTGTTAGAGCGACACTCCCCTTGTTCTCAATTTCATAGGTGACGTCAACGACATAGCTACCACGATGGAACGTGTATATCTTCGTAACATCCGCTATGTCGGCTGAATCGGCCTTCAGCCGTACCTCCAAGGTGTCCTTCCCTTTAGCTAAGCTGTAATCCTCTGCATCTGCGGAAAATGCGGCATTGTGTGTGGGGAGGCCTTGTCCCAGAAGGCCAGATTGCGCCAGATAGACCTGCTTTTCCTGACGTTGAAAAAGCGTGATGGGTTTGCTTTGGTCGTTTGCGTTTCGATGCTGCACCAAATCCAACCGCTCTATGTTCCCCCCCGCTGTGCTGATGTCCAACGAAAGGGTGTCAGTAGTGACGTGTATCTTCTTTGCTTGGACTGCGGCGCTCACTTCAACCACGGGCTGGGCAGCTTGAGTAGATGGCGCTGCGGCTGCCGGCGGCGCGACAGACTCTTTTGCAGCGTTAGATACGCTTATTGGAGGCTGGTTTTGACGTACCCACTCGCCCCAAAGCACGATCAAGGAAAAAGAAAAGATCAGAAACAGAAATAGTCGCCGCATATCCATCTGGGTATCACCTGTAAATTTCGCTAGGGGACCGGATCGTATCCACCCGGATTCCATGGGTTACAACGCCCCACCCTTTTTACGGACAGCCACATTCCTTTGATGACCCCATATTTTGAAATGGCATCATAGGAATATTGCGAACATGATGGGCTGAAACGGCAGGAAGGTGGGAACATGGGGCTAATCAGACGCTGGTAGCCTCTCACCAGGATTAACAGAATCCGCTTCATTTCGACAAAGCAAACTGAAACATCTCGCACAACAGCTTTTGTGCGGCGCCACGGTCGTGCATAGCCAGCGGCCTGCGTAGACGCACGACCACATCGTTTCCCGCTCCCTGCCTAGCGTAGTGACGGAAACATTCGCGAATCATGCGCTTGATGCTGTTTCGGCGCACGGCGGTGGGGATGAGTCTTTTACCAACCGATATTCCCAACCTTGCACTGCCGATATTGTTTTGCAGGGCATGCACCGAAAACCAATCCTTGGTGCGCGCCTTTTGTTGCAGTATCAGAGAAAAACCCGTCCGGCGCGTCAGTCGGAAGCGCCGGGGCAGGCTTAGCTTAGGGGTCGCGTCACACGCCAAGACGTGCGCGGCCTTTCGCACGACGGGCGGCAATCACTGCACGGCCGCCCTTGGTTTTCATACGAACCAGGAAACCGTGGGTGCGCTTTCTTTTGGTTACGGAAGGTTGATAGGTGCGCTTCATGATCGGATCCTTTGCGAGACTGTTGAAAAGCGCGCGATTACAAACGCTTAATTGCTTTCTGTCAAGTCGAATTTATCTTGTGGATAACTAATGTCGGAGCTTGTAGAATACGTGAGTTCACAGTCTTCCCTTGTTTGTTTCTATGTCTGCTCAGGGTTTATCCGGTAGTTGCCAAAAGTTCTTCAAAGAGCAACTACCTCTGCAACAGTACAATTCCTGGATCAAGCCCTTGATTTTCGAGGTGGACGGCAATCGTCTGATTCTCATAGCCCCCAACAGCTTTACGTTGCGAATCATTCAAGACCGATTTCTTCAAGAGATAAAAACACGCGCTGCGACCTTTTTTACCTCTCCCCCTGAAATCGAATTTCGGGTGGAAAAACGTTCCGCGCTTAAGGAAAAGCTTCCAACCGGGAAAGCAAAGATCGAGGAAAAGGTTGTTACTCCTACTCCTGCGGTAAAACCACCCAAGTCAGTAAGCAAGCTTAATCCACAATTAACCTTCGATACCTACGTAACCGGAAAGGCTAACCAGCTCGCTCATGCGGCAGGGCTGCAGGTCGCAGAAAGACCAGGAACTACCTATAACCCATTGTTTATTTATGGCGGTGTTGGATTAGGAAAAACCCACCTGCTCCAGTCCATTGGTAACTTGGTTGCAAAAGAGAACCCCCACGCCAAAATTTGTTATGTACATGCGACGAATTATGTTTCAGGCGTCGTAAAAGCATTCCAAACAAAAAGTTTTGACGAATTCAAGCAGTATTACAACTCGCTGGATCTCCTGCTCATCGACGACATTCAGTTCATCGCGGACAAACCGGGAACTCAGCAGGAATTCTTTTATACCCTGAACTCGTTAATCGATACCAACAAACAGGTCGTCATAACCTGCGATACCTTCCCAAAGGAGATTTCCGGGATAGAACCACGGCTGACTTCTCGTTTTACCTGCGGCCTGACGGTCGCCATCGAGCCGCCTGGATTGGAAATGCGGGTAGCCATTCTCCTTCAAAAATCAGCTACCAACGGAGCACCTATCAGCGAGGATGTCGCCTTCTTCATTGCCAAGCATGTGCGCTCGAACATACGCGAGTTAGAGGGTGCACTGAACCGCATTGACGCGTATGCCAGATTTCATCGGCGCCCTGTGTCCGTCGATCTTGCAAAAGAAGCTCTCAGGGATTTGTTGGCCGCGCAAAACAAGCAAGTCACCATGGAAAATATCCAGAAGACCGTCGCCGACTTTTATCGCCTGAAGATTGTCGATTTGCTTTCGAAAAAGCGCACCCGCGTAATTGCACGCCCTCGGCAAATCGCGATGAGTTTAGCGAGGGAATTGACCCAACTTAGTCTTCCTGAAATTGGAAACGCTTTCGGTGGAAGGGATCACACTACGGTTCTGCATGCATGCAAGACTATCGAGTCCCTGAGAAACTCCGATGCGCAAATTGAAGCTGACTTCAATTTACTTCATCAGACTCTGCGTGGATAAGTCGCTGCAGCTTGTTAGCCTTTTGTAGATATAGCTTGTTTTCTTTAACAACGTAGAAGTAATAAACAAATTTTCCACAAGCTGTATCGCGGATTAGCAACAGATAAATTATGTCGTATCTAATTGAGTGGTAATTGTTTTTTTTGTTATCAACAAACTTTTGTTCAATTATTGTTGTTATTGGGTATTTAGGAAAAACATATGTTTATTAACCAGATCAGCCGTAACGACTTACTAAAACCACTTCAAGCAGTAGTCGGCATAGTCGAGCGCAAACAGCCGCTTCCTATACTCTCTAATGTCTTGCTTAAAAAAAACGCCTCCGGGGTGAGATTTATAACAACCGACCTGGAGATTCAAATAGAAGCGCAGCTCAACTCTGACCTACAAAACGCCGGTGGTCCTGAAGCCATCACTATGTCGGCAAAGAAATTCCAGGAAATACTTCGAGCAATACCAGAAGAGAGCTCGTTGAGCTTGGATACGCAAGAAAACAAGCTTCTGGTCAAAGCAAATAAAAGCCGGTTCAGCCTCCAAACGTTGCCAGCTCAAGACTTTCCCGCACTGGCCGAACAGCTGGGCGGATCGGCGACGGTGGAGATAGAGCAGGGAAAATTGCGACGCCTGCTCGGCTCTGTACAACATGCGATGGCGCAACAGGACATCAGGTATTACCTGAACGGTGTGTTACTGGTCATTGAGGGAAGTTCTATCAAGTTGATTGCCACGGACGGCCACAGGTTGGCATATGTATCTGAGCAACTGGAATCCGAACACCCAAAGAAAGAGGCGATCATCTCTCGGAAAACCGTCAACGAGCTGTTGAAGCTTCTAGCCGATTCTGAAGACAAGCTAAAACTGGAGCTTGCGGAAAAACAGGTGCGGGCCACGTTCTCCGACATTGTGCTGACGTCAAAAGTGATAGACGGGAAGTTCCCGGATTATTCTAGGGTCATCCCAACTCACAGCAATAAGCTCACCTTGAATCGCGTGGTGATCCAACAAGCCCTCCAACGCGCGGCGATTCTCTCAAACGAAAAGTTCAGAGGCGTCAGACTCCTGCTGACGGACAGGAATTTGCAGATCATCAGTAGCAACAGCGAGCAGGAAGAAGCGCAGGAAGAGCTGGAAACTGACTATCAGGGCAACGCGCTGGACATCGGTTTCAACGTCAATTACCTGCTGGACGGCATCAACAATGTCAGTAGCCAGGAGGTCACATTGTCGTTTGGGGATCAGAACAGTAGCCTGTTGATTACGGTGCCAGAGCATAGCGACTACAAGTACGTCGTGATGCCCATGCGCATTTAATTGTTCCACGTGAAACAGAGAGAAACCCATGAGTGATAACTACGACGAATCAAGCATCCAGCAACTGGAAGGTCTGGAAGCCGTCCGCAAGCGTCCAGGTATGTACATTGGAGATACCTCTGATGGCACTGGCCTGCATCATATGGTGTTCGAGGTGGTGGACAACGCAATCGACGAGGCGCTGGCCGGCCATTGCGACGACATCAAGGTCGTCATTCACGGCGACAATTCGATTTCCGTGGCCGACAACGGCCGCGGCATCCCGGTTGGCATCAAGTTCGACGACAAGTTTGAACCCAAGCGTTCGGCTGCCGAGATCGTGATGACCGTGCTGCACGCTGGCGGCAAGTTCAACCAGAATAGCTACAAGGTGTCCGGGGGTTTGCACGGTGTGGGCGTTTCCTGCGTTAACGGCCTGTCGGAATGGCTCAAGCTGACCATCTACCGTGACGGTAAGAAGTACGGGCTGGAATTCGCGCGCGGTGCGGTAAAGGACCGTCGCACGGAGGTGCAGAATGGCGTCGAAGTTTCCCCGGTGAACGACTTGGGCGAAAGCAAGAAGCGCGGCACCGAGGTCCACTTCCTCGCCGACAAGGAAATCTTCGGTTTGGTCGAGTTTCACTATGAGATTTTGGCTAAGCGCCTGCGAGAGCTTTCCTTCCTGAATAACGGCGTCAAGATCGAACTGATTGATGAGCGCACCGGCAAGAGCGAGAACTTCGCCCACTCCGGTGGCGTGCGCGGCTTCGTCGAGTACATGAACAAGAGCAAGGCAGTGCTGCATCCCAAACCCTTCTATGCAGAAGGTAGTTCGGGGATTGTTTCGGTCGAAGTATCGATGCAATGGAACGACAGCTATTCCGAAGCGGTGCAGTGCTTCACCAACAACATCCCGCAGCGCGATGGGGGTACCCACCTTACTGGCCTGCGCATGGCGATGACCCGCGTCATCAACAAGTACATCGAAGAAAATGAGCTAGCGAAGAAGGCTAAGGTGGATACCACTGGCGACGACATGCGCGAAGGCCTGACCTGCGTACTGTCGGTCAAGGTGCCCGAGCCCAAGTTCTCGTCCCAGACCAAGGACAAGCTGGTCTCGAGCGAAGTCCAGCCAGCTGTGAACGAGATCGTCTCACAGAAGTTGGCCGACTATTTGCTGGAGAACCCAGTGGACGCCAAGATCATCTGCGGCAAGATCGTAGAAGCTGCTCGTGCCCGCGATGCGGCGCGCAAAGCCCGCGAACTGACCCGTCGCAAGGGTGTTCTGGACGGCATCGGCCTGCCCGGCAAGCTGGCCGACTGCCAGGAAAAGGACCCTGCCCTATCCGAGTTGTACCTGGTGGAGGGAGATTCCGCCGGCGGCTCCGCCAAGCAGGGCCGCGACCGTAAGTTCCAGGCCATCCTGCCGCTCAAGGGTAAGATCCTCAACGTCGAAAAGGCACGCTTCGAGAAGCTCATCGCCTCGCAAGAGATCGCCACCCTCATCACCGTGCTGGGTACCGGCATCGGTAAAGAGGAATACAGCGCCGAGAAGCTTCGCTACCACCGCATCATCATCATGACCGACGCTGACGTGGACGGCGCGCACATCCGCACCCTGCTGCTCACCTTCTTCTACCGCCAGATGCCCGAACTGGTCGAGCGCGGCCACATCTACATCGCCCAGCCGCCGCTGTACAAGATAAAGCAGGGCCGCGAGGAGCGCTACCTCAAGGACGAGCACGAACTCAAGAACTACATGCTGGGTGCCGCGCTGAAGGATGCCGAGTTCCATTCCGTCACAGACGCGGCACCCATTCAGGGTGAAGCGCTGGGGGCGATCGCCAAACAGTATTTCCTGGCCGAGGCAGTCATCGACCGTCTGTCACACTTCATCGCGCCCGAAGCCACCCACGCCCTGCTCACCCTGCCCACCCTGTCGCTGGAGGACGAGCCCAAGGCTAAGGAGGCTGCCCGCCTACTGGAGGGCGCCTGCGGCGGCGTCATCAAGGCAGACGTCGAGACCGACGAGCATGGCGACCTGCGCCTGCGTCTGGAGAAGACCTGGCACGGCAACTACTCGATCAGCTATCTGACCCGCGACTTCCTCGAGGATGGCGACTATGCCCAGATCCGCAAGACAGCCGAAGCGCTGAACGGCCTGATCACCCAGACCTCATACGTGATGCGCGGCGAGCAGAAACGGGGGGTCGGCAGCTTCAAGCAGGCCATCGAATGGCTGCTGGAAGAAGCCAAGAAGGGTGTCAACATCCAGCGTTACAAAGGCTTGGGCGAAATGAACCCAGACCAGTTATGGGAAACCACCATGGACGTGAAGAACCGTATATTGCTCCGCGTGCGCATCGAGGATGCCATCAGCGCGGACGAGATTTTTACTACGCTGATGGGCGATGTGGTGGAGCCGCGCAGGGCGTTCATCGAGCAGAACGCGCTCGGGGTGAAGAACCTGGATGTGTGAGAGGCGCCGCTTGTGTAGGTTCTCAGAAAAGGTGAAATTTTTCTCACCAAGTGAAAACACCCCTGAGGCCTACTGCCATATGGTTTTGGTGAGATTTACTCCAAAATCCATTGTGCAAAAATCGCGATAGTTGGTGATGAATGGCCACGCCTCACAGCGTGGCCATTTTTTTGCCCCTCAAGCCAACTTTTCTAAAAACTAGGTAAACCATAATGAGTATGTGCTCACTATTGATGTAAGGCGCAAAAAATATAATGGTTTTATTAAACCATCCAAAACGCACTATAACGCGATTTAAGAGTGCTGGTAAGGTGTCTTTGTCGGGCGATAGAGAATTTCGCGTCAAACGCGCTTCTATCCTAAGGAATGCGCCTCTTGTCCCGTTGCCGCAGTCCCTCATGGAGCTGACCCGGCCCCAGCAAGATATCCTTCAGCCCGCCACGAACTTTCTCCGAATCTAGTGCCTGCTTACTCATCGTGGAATGCTGTCGCCGTTTTGACGGGCATTCAAAAGCGATTCCTTTGTAACGCCAATAACCAGGCGGCTTCTCGCACAGCCTGTTCAAAACGGGCCATAAACGATTTTCAGGGTGTCGGTAAGGGGTTAGCCTGGCAAGTAAAATCCGCTCATGGTTCGACAGGCTCACCACGAACGGATCTTGAGGCTGATTTATTTCTTGGTGGTCTTCTTGGCCGCTGGCTTCCTCGCGGCAGGTTTGGCAGCAGTCTTTTTGGTGGTCGCTGCCTTATCCGTCGTCGTCTTGTCCTTTTTTGCCGCCGCTTTCTTTTTCACCGTCGCCTTGGGCTTGGCTTCCGCTTCCTTGGTGGCCTTCTTTGCCGCCGGCTTTTTCGCAGTTTTCGCCTTCCCTGTCCCACCCTTCGCTGCCTTGGCCGCTATCATCTCCAGCGCTTCTTTCAGTGTCACCGCCTCTGGCGCCATATCCTTGGGCAGCGTGGCGTTGATCTTGCCGTGGCGAACGTAGGGGCCGTAACGTCCACTGCATACTTCAATCGGCGCCTTGTCATCCGGGTGTTCACCCAGCGTACGCAACACGGTGGCGCCCCCGCTCTTGGCTTGAGCCAGCAGTTCTACGGCTCGGTCCAAGCCGATGTCGAAGATGCTGTCGGTCTTCGGGATGGACTTGAACTTGCCGTCATGCCCGATGTAGGGACCGAAACGGCCGATGTTGACGATGACCTTCTTGCCGGTCTCTGGGTGAGTGCCGACTTCGCGTGGGAGCGACAGCAGCTTGAGCGCGTGCGTCAGATCGGCCTGCTCCAGCGGCAACTCCTTGGGCCAGGAGACACGCTTGGGTTTGGTTTTGGCGCCCTCGTCTACTTCCCCCAGTTGCACATATGGACCATAAGGACCACGTAACAACAGCACCGTTTGATTTGTTTCGGGATGCACGCCCAATTCCTTGCGCACTTCGCCGGTATCTTCTTCGCCGCCGAGGCTGCGCGTGTAGTCGCACTCGGGATAACCAGTGCAGCCGATGAAGCTGCCACGCTTGCCGAGGCGCTTGGACAAGGGTTTGCCGCACTTGGGGCAAGCTTCTTCCAGGATCTCGGTGCCGGGCCGGTCCACATCCTTTTTTTCGCCGATCAGCTTGTCGAAGCCTTTCCAGAATTCGTCCAGCACCGGGATCCAGTCGCGCTTGCCTTCGGAAATTTCGTCCAGCTCGTCCTCAAGATTGGCAGTGAAACCGTAATCCACGTAGCGCGTGAAATGCTCGGTGAGGAATTTGTTCACAACGCGGCCGACGTCAGTGGGCATGAAGCGCTTCTTGTCGAGCGTGACATATTCGCGCGCCTGCAGCGTGGAGATGATGGTGGCGTATGTAGAAGGACGGCCGATGCCATACTCTTCCAGCGCCTTCACCAGGCTGGCTTCGGAAAAGCGCGGCGGTGGCTGAGTGAAGTGCTGCTCGCCGTAAAGTTTATCGACGGGCAATACGTCACCTTCAGACAGGGGAGGCAGCTTCGCACTCTCTTCTTCCTCGGCGTCGTCCACATCCTCCATGTACACGCCGATGAAGCCGGGGAACACCAGGGTCTGGCCAGAAGCGCGGAACAGGGTGTCGTCGCTAGAGAGGCGAATGTCCACGCTGACGGTATCGAAGCGGGCTGGCGACATTTGTGACGCAAGTGTGCGCTTCCATACCATTTCGTACAGACGCATTTGGTCGATATTCAAATAGTCGCGCAGGCTATCTGGTGTACGCAGGACGGAGGTCGGGCGTATCGCTTCGTGCGCTTCCTGTGCATTCTTTGACTTGCTCTTGTACACCGGCTGTTTGCCGGGCAGGTAGTCCGCAGCAAAGTTGTCCTTGATGTAATCGCGAATCTCCGCGACAGCCTCGTTTGCAAGGTTCAGCGAGTCGGTGCGCATGTAGGTGATGAGACCGATGGTCTGCCCGCCGATGTCCACACCTTCATAAAGCGATTGGGCTGTGCGCATGGTGCGCTCGGAGGTCATGCCCAGTTTACGGACGGCCTCCTGCTGCAGGGTCGAGGTCGTAAACGGCGCCGCGGGGCTACGCTGCTTGCCCCTCTTTTCGACGCGCACGACCTTCGGTGGCAGCTTGGCGTCGTTAAGCTTGGCGTGGATGGCGTCGTACTCTGCCTGGCTGCCGATGCTCAACTGCTCCAGTTTCTTGCCCTGGAACTGAAAAAGTTTGGCCTTGAACGGAATCTGGTTCTTCTGGCTGTCGAGGTGCACCGTCCAGTATTCCTGGCTCTTGAACTTTTCGATTTCCAGCTCGCGCTCGACGATGAGGCGCAGCGCGGGGCTCTGCACGCGGCCAGCGGAAAGGCCGGGACGGATTTTGCGCCACAGCAACGGCGACAGATTGAAGCCGACCAGATAGTCCAAAGCGCGCCGCGCCTGTTGCGCATTGACCAGCGGAATGGAAATCTCGCGCGGATGCGCCACCGCATCCTTTACCGCCGACTGGGTGATCTCGTAGAACACCACGCGCTGCATCTTCTTGCCCTTGAGCGCGCGCTTGCCTTTAAGCAACTCTGAGATGTGCCAGGCGATAGCCTCGCCCTCGCGGTCCGGGTCGGGCGCGAGGAAGATGTTGTCCGCTTCGCTTGCCGCCTTGGCGATGGCATCTACATGCTTGGCGTTGCGAGCGATGGTCTCGTATTCCATCGCAAAGTTATTATCGGTATCGACAGCGCCGCTTCTGGGGACCAAGTCGCGTACATGCCCATACGACGCGAGCACCTCGAAGTCCTTACCCAGATATTTGTTTAATGTCTTGGCCTTGGCTGGCGACTCGACGATCAAAAGGTTTTTAGCCATGAGAAGTATTGGCTGTCAGTGAAGCTGAGCCGAATCGTTAGGTGTGAGCAGATCCTCGATCAATGCGGGATCAAGATATTCGTGTTGGTTCCACAACACCATCAGCGCGATCAGCTTGACCTTGTCCAGGGGGAGTTGATCCCTTCCTAAGGCGATCACGCGGTCGATGATCATCTCGCGCTCGATGGGTGAAATGAATTTGTTGTGTTCCCAGAAGGCAATGAAGCGTAGCCCTTCGTCGCTGATGCGCTGGGACTCGAACTCGGTATAGCAGCGCAGCCCGCTTGCGTTGATGGCGTCCGGATAAGTCGCCTGCGAAAGCTCACGCAGGCCGCTAAGCCATGACAGTGCCTGGTGAATATCATCCTCTTCAAATCCGGCCGCGGTGAGCTTGGCGGACAGGCGGGCAGGCTCGGGGTAACTGCCCGCATCAAAATAACTTTCAAACAGAAATAACAGAATGTCGAACATAGGGAATGCGTGATTTACGCGATTCGTTGGTAAAGTCCGCCGGGCAAACTGGCTACCGCGCCTTCCAGTTCCAGCTGCAACAGGATGGCCGATAGCTCACCTATCGTCAAGCTGCAGCGAATCGCGAGCGACTCGATGTCGACAGGATCGAAACCAAGATGGACAAACAGCGGATGCTCGATCTCGGCTTTTTGCACACTCGACGGCGACGAAATGCCTAGTTCCTCCAAAACGTCCTGGGCGCTCTCGACAAGCTTTGCACCTTGCTTGATCAGCTGATGGCAGCCCTTGGATTGGGGGGCATGGATGGAACCCGGGATGGCAAAGACTTCGCGTCCCTGTTCCAGCGCCATCCGCGCAGTGATCAACGAGCCACTCTGCAAAGATGCTTCGACCACGAGGCATCCGGCGCTCAATCCGCTAATGATGCGATTGCGGCGCGGGAAATTGGCAGCAAGAGGCGGCGTACCTAACGGGAATTCCGAAACTATCGCTCCTTCACGGGCCAATTGATGCGCAAGCTCGCGGTTGGCAGCAGGGTAGACCTTATCGAGCCCTGTGCCCACTACCGCGACACTCGACGCCCGGCCTTGAAGGCCGCCACGGTGGGCGCCAGCGTCTATGCCATGTGCCATACCGCTGATGACACATAAACCCCTGTCCGCGGCAGTTTTGGCAAACTCTTCGGCATTGCGCAAACCTTGGGTGGAGGCGCTACGGCTGCCTACGACTGCAAGCGAGCGGACGTTCAGCAAATCGATCCGCCCTTTCACATAGAGCAGCAAGGGCGGATCGGCGATGTTAAGAAGAGATTGGGGAAACCCGGCGTCGCCAAGGGTGACGATATGGTTGTGTGGATCATCCAGCCAGGCAGCAACCGAATCGAGCGCCGAGTCCTCGATGCCTTCCGCGATGGCGCGCGCTACTGAGGGTTTGACGTATCGGCTAAGCTCTGACGAGGGAACTTGAAGAATGGCATCCGGGGACCCAAAAGTATGGAGCAGGCGTCGAAGGCTCTCATTCCCCAGGCCGGGAACCAAACTCAGTTTGAGCCACGCCCCAAGGTCGCCTTCAATTGCCATTTATTCTGGCGCGCGTACCGCATCAAGCAGCTGCACCGGCAATTTTGTCTCCATCACCAGCGCGTAGGACACTTTGTTGAATACGCGGAACACCATGATCCAACCGTAGCGTACATCCGGCAACACGATATTGGGTGTGAACCAACCTTTTGTTTTGATGACCTCCCCCTTTTGATAAAGGCCAAAAATATGGCCCGCCTCGATTCCGTCACGCTGCCCCTTGTTAAGCACGATAACCGAACGTTGGCCAGCCTGTTGCACCCCCCCGTAGACAGAGATGACTCTAGCAGTCGTGCCGGCGCTAGGTGGATGCGGCAGGTATTCAGTGGAATATCCGGCGGTAGCTTGTGCAAAATGGTCGCCTTTATGGATTTCCAAAACGGCACTGGTGATGCGAAGCGCACTGGGGTCTCCAAAACTCTCGACCGACGCGTCTCCCAGATACATCACCTCTTTGCCCAATACCTCGTCAGTATCGGGATCCACCAGGGTTACGCCGGGGCGATAAATCTGCCACTGCGTACCTTTGTCTGTCGGAATGTTCTTGGCATATGCCACATCGTTTACAGACAGGAGCTCGCGTTGTTGATATGTGCCAACCAACTCGGGCGCGTTCTCGAGCTCTTCATCCTCCATCACCAAGGGGCGCGCCAGGAAGGCGCTGATGATGCCAAGGGGGATCGCAGGAATCGCTTCGGTGTTTCTGGACACGACACGTGCGCGGGGGCTTAGCTTCACCACATTGGAAGGGGCGCCGCCGGGCGCTGGGGAAACTTCGCCCTCGGCACTTTCGGTGCTAGCAGGGACCTCTTGTGGTGCAGCTTGGGGAACGGATCCCCCCACGCTCAGTGCACCCGCGCTTCTATCGAGCACGATCACGTCACCAGGATAGATCCAATGTGGATCCTTGACGTTCTCCTGGTTCAACACCCAGACTTCGGGCCACTTCCATGGATTTTTGAAGAATTTCGCCGAGATATCCCACAGCGTATCTCCTTTGACCACTACATAACGGTCTGGCGCATCATCACGTATCTGCAGCTCATCGGCACTTGCAAGGATGGGCAACAGCAGGCAAATCAGCGATATAATCTTACGCATGGAAAAACCCCGGCAGAGTAAAGAAATGCGGTGCAAAGTTTGAGCACCTGTTTAAATTCTGCATCTAGTCTCTTCAGTTGGCAAGCAAATATGGCGCTTCTTCCTATCCTTCAATACCCCGACTTTCGCCTACACAAACAGGCGAAACCAGTCGCCACGGTGACCGACGCCACACGACGTCTTATACGCGACATGAGCGAGACCATGTATGCAGCTCCCGGCGTGGGCCTTGCGGCGACTCAAGTGGACGTGCACGAACGAATCATCGTGATCGACGTGTCGGAAGCGCATAACGAGCTGCGCGTCTTCATCAATCCGGAGCTGATCAAGACGGAAGGAGAAGGAGAGAGCGAAGAAGGCTGCCTGTCCGTCCCTGGCATCTACGAGAAGGTCAAACGTGCAGAGCACGTCACGGTGCGCGCCATGGACGAAAACGGAAGAACGTTCACCTTGGAAGCGGACGGCTTGTTGGCGGTGTGCATACAGCATGAGATGGATCACCTGCAGGGCAAGGTTTTCGTCGAGTACCTGTCCCAACTCAAACAGAGCCGTATACGCGCAAAGCTGAAGAAACAACTGCGCGAGAGGCTATAGGGGCAGTCTTGAGGATAATATTCGCAGGTACTCCCGCATTTGCCACCAGCGCCTTGGAAGCGTTGTTGGGGGAACATCAGATAGTTGCGGTGTTGACCCAGCCGGATCGCCCCTCGGGGAGGGGGATGCAACTGACGGCCAGTCCCGTGAAGTTGCTCGCGCAGGAACGCGGTATCAAGGTGCTGCAGCCCCTCACCTTGAAGACTGAAGAAGCGCAGGAGGAGCTGGCTGCTTTGAACGCTGACGTGATGGTGGTCGCGGCGTACGGTCTGATCCTGCCTGAGGCCGTGTTGCGCATTCCGCGTCATGGTTGTCTTAACATCCATGCGTCGCTGCTGCCGCGCTGGCGTGGTGCGGCACCCATCCAGCGCGCGATTCTCGCGGGAGATGCTGAAACCGGCATCACCATCATGCAGATGGATGAGGGATTGGATACCGGAGATATGCTACTGAAACGTACATGCCCCATCCTCCAGGGTGACACCGCACAGTCGTTGCACGACAAGCTTGCTTCTCTGGGTGCACAAGCCATCATCGAAGCGTTGCGCAATTTGGAGCAGTTGGAGCCAGAGCGTCAGGACTCCGGGATGGCGACTTATGCAGCCAAGTTGACCAAGGCTGAAGCGCAGATGGATTGGGCCCTGGACGCCGTTCAACTGGATCGCGCGGTGCGTGCCTACCTCCCCTTTCCTGTGGCTGTCAGCACGTTGCACGGCACCTCGATCAAAATACTGCGGGCTCGCCACGATGCGGCCACGCAGACCACCAGCCTTCCAGGCACCGTCATCGCAGTAGACAAGGACCGCATCGCGGTTGCGTGCGGCCATGGCGCCCTGAGTGTGGAGATGCTGCAAAAGCCAGGCGGCAAGGCGCTGGCGGTGCAGCAATTCGTTCAGGGCTACCCTATCAAAGTGGGCGACCGCTTCGGCAGCGATTGAAATGCAGTACATCCAGCTCGAAGCTGCCAAAGTGGTGTCCGGTGTACTGCAAAGCAGCAACCTGACAGAGGTCCTTGCGGACACCTTGCGCCGACACGTCGAGTTCACCCCGCAACAAAGAGGAGCGCTGCAAGACCTGTGCTATGGCACGTTACGCCATTATGGAAAGCTCTCCTTCGTGCTGCGCAAACTCATGCAGCGGCCGCCTCGCGATACCATGCTGCAGCACCTGCTGCTGGTCGCTCTCTATCAGTTGGAATACACAAAAGCAGGTCAGCACGCTGTCGTGGACCAAGCAGTGCGAGCCGCAAAGCGCTTGAATTCGGCAACCGGGGGCCTGGTCAACGGTGTGCTGCGCAATTTCCAGCGCAAGCGCCAGGAACTGTTGGAGGCCGCCCAACAGCAGGAAACCAGCAACTACTCCTATCCGCGATGGTGGATAGACGCCATGAAACGCCAGTACGGCGAAATGGCGTACAAGATATTGGAGGCCGGCAACCAGCATCCTCCGATGACGTTGCGCGTCAACACACGGCACACCACCGTTACCGAGTACCAGGCGCTGCTGGCTACACACAACATTGAGGCTTTCCTGGTCGAGCCTGAAGCGTTGATGCTGGAACGACCTCAGCCGGTCGAGCGGCTGCCGAAATTTGCCGAGGGCTGGATCTCGATACAGGATGCTGGTGCGCAGTACGCAGCCCGCCTGCTGGATGCAAGTGCTGGTATGCGGGTGCTGGATGCATGTGCCGCCCCGGGCGGGAAGGCCGCACATCTGCTGGAACGGGTAGACGTCGAACTCATCGCGCTGGACAAGGACGAACAGCGCCTTTCCAGAGTGCGCGACAACCTGCAGAGAATAGGGCGAAAGGCCAAAGTGATGTGCGGAGATGCTGCGGAGCCACAGGCATGGTGGGACGGTCAGCCTTTCCAGCGCATCCTAGCTGACGTGCCCTGCTCTGCTTCCGGGGTGGTGCGCCGGCATCCCGACATCAAATGGCTGAGAAGGCCGGCCGATATAGAGGCCTTTGCCGGCCAACAAGCCAAGATACTGGAAGCGCTGTGGCCCTTGCTGGCACCGGGTGGTAAATTGCTCTACGCGACATGTTCAGTCTTCACGCGTGAGAACCAGGAGGTGGTGGACGCGTTTCTGGCGCGGCATCCGGAGGCAATACAGGAGGAGTTGCTGCTGCTGCCGGAGCGCGCGCGCGACGGACAGTTGCTGCCCGACGAACAGCACGACGGATTCTTTTATGCGCTGCTGCAAAAACATTAGGACCTTGCTCAGAACAGCCTGCTTGCTCTGGCTGTTATCCTGCGTTTCGTCAGTCGGCGCCGAGGGCATAGAGATCAACAAGGTCGAGGCGCGCCTGACTGATGACGGTTATCTGTTGTCTGCCGATTTCAACATCAACCTCCCACAGCCTGTCGAGGAAGCCCTGAAGCGCGGCGTAACGCTGTATTTCGTGAGTGAACTGTCCGTCCATCGCACCCGCTGGTACTGGGTGGACATGGAAGTCGAAAGCTTCGAGCAGACGACTAAGCTTTCGTATAACACCCTGACCCGGCAATATCGGATATCGCGTGGCGGTTTGTTCCAGAGTTTCTCCGAACTCAAGGACGCACTGCGCGTCTTGGGCCACCAGACTGCGCCGCCTGTCCCCGCCGGGTTGCTGGATAACACGACCGGGGGATACCTTTCACGTCTGACCAAGCGAGGCAGCCAGATCGGCGCCTTTGCCTCCATGCGGCTGGATCTGAGCCAGTTGCCCAAGCCCCTGCAGGTGAATGCCCTGACCAATGACCAGTGGAGCGTCGAATCCAAGCGCTACCATTGGGATATAAGCCCGGACGGGCAGGGGAACGGTGAGTAGCCGTGAAGTACCTGATCATATTCTGCGGTCTGGCGGGAGTGATCCTGCTCTACATGCTGTCCAGCGCAAGCGCGAACAGCGACCTGTTCACCCACAACTACTTCACGCTGCTGGTGATGACAGGTGCGCTGGCGATGGGGCTGGCAGTGCTGGTTGCATACCAGGTCTGGCAACTGCGGGCCAAGCTGCGGCAGCAAGTCTACGGAGCCAAACTCACCCTGCGGCTGGCGTTGTTCTTCTCCTTGATCGCCGTGTTGCCCGGCGTGCTGGTATACGCGGTGTCCGTGCAGTTCCTCGGCAAGAGCATCGAATCCTGGTTCGACGTGCGCGTCGAGAAGGCGCTGGAAGGCGGCCTCAACCTGGCGCGCAGCACCCTGCAGAACGGACTGGATGAACTGGGCAAGAAAGGACGTTTCGTCGCCCTCATCCTTGCAGAACAGGATCCCGCTCAGCACAGTGCAACGCTTTCGCGATTCATCGCCGATGGAGGGGTG
Organism: Sideroxydans sp.; assembly: GCA_037446535.1. Lineage (GTDB taxonomy): Bacteria > Pseudomonadota > Gammaproteobacteria > Burkholderiales > Gallionellaceae > Sideroxyarcus. The sequence continues at coordinate 39,125 of JBBIIJ010000008.1, forward strand.
CAGCAAGCCGCAGTGTTTGGCAGCAAGGGAAGGCCGTCGGCGATCGCCGGCAGCACGCTCACCGGGAAAATAGAATCCCCCACCTCAGCCATGCAGCGCGAAGCCTGGCAAAAGGGAAGCTACAGCAGTGTGGATGCATTGCCCGACGACAGCCTGGTGCTGCGGGTGCTCGTGCCGATAAGATCGGCAATATGGACCGACGACGCGCGGGTGCTGCAGTTCGTCCAGCCCGTCCCCAAGCAGCTGGCGGCAGACGCCGAGACCGTGCAGGCAGTCTACGGAGACTATCAACAACTCAGCCTGTCGCGTATCGGCCTGAAACGCCTGTATGGCATCACGCTGACACTGTCCTTGCTCATTGTGCTGCTGAGCGCGATATCGGCAGCATTCTTCCTGAGCGCCCGCCTCAGCGCGCCGCTTGTCGCGCTTGCCGAAGGGACGCGCGCGGTCGCTCAGGGCGACTTCAGCAGCAGCTATCCGGTACAAAGCACGGATGAGCTGGGCGCCTTGACCGGGCTGTTCAACCAGATGACCTCGCAGCTGGCGGCGGCGAAGAAGTTGAGCGAACAGCAGCAGCACCAGGTCGAGGATGCCAGGGCTTATCTGGAAAGCGTGATGGCTCACCTGTCCTCTGGCGTGATGGTCGTGGACGAGCAGTTCAATTTGCGCTCTGCCAACGCAAGCGCCGGGGCCATACTCGGCGTGCCGGTACACGAGATGAACGGCAAGAACGTGCGGGAGCTAGCAGATGCCCACCCCTTGTTGCGCACCTTCCTCTCGGTGGTTCAAGAAGGCTTGGCTGCGGACAAAGGTGCCACTTGGCAACGCCAGATCGAGCGCAAGAGCAAGAACGGCGATCAGGTGCTGTTACTGCATGGCACCCGCCTGACCACCGAATCGGACAAAGGCTATGTGGTGGTGTTCGATGACATCACGCACTTGCTGCAGGCCGAACGCCAGGCGGCTTGGGGCGAGGTTGCCAGGCGTCTGGCACACGAGATCAAGAACCCGCTTACGCCTATCCAGCTTTCCGCGGAACGCCTGCAGCACAAACTGCTGGACAAACTGGACGAGAAGGACGCCCAGCTGCTGCAACGCGCCACGCAGACCATAGTCAGTCAAGTGGGCGCGATGAAGAACATGGTGATGGATTTCGCCGACTACGCGCGGACACCCGCTCCCAGGATGGCGAGGCTGGACGTGCATCAGCTCCTGCATGAGGTGATGGGCTTGTACGAAGCCAACAGCAGCCCCATCGCGTTGAGACTGGATGCGACGCGGACACTGATCGACGGCGACGCGACGCGCCTGCGTCAGGTCGTGCACAACCTGCTGCAGAACGCGCACGATGCATTGCAGCAAACGAAGGACAGGCAGATCGTCATGTCGACGGCTGATGTCAGAGACGACATGCTCAAACTCAGCATCGCCGACAACGGCTGCGGATTTCCCGAGCACCTGTTGGCCAGAGCTTTCGAGCCCTACATGACGAGCAAACCCAAAGGGACAGGGCTGGGCCTACCCATCGTGAAGAAGATCGTTGAAGAGCACGGCGGAAAGATAACCATAGAGAACCAGGCACAGGGCGGCACTTGCGTGAGCATACTGCTGCCGCTGCTGCCGGAAGAGACCGAGGTGGTGTGATGGCGATAAAGAACGTACTGGTCGTGGACGATGAGGCGGGGATACGCGAGTTGCTGTCCGAGATCCTGTTCGATGAGGGTTACGGCGTCCAACTCGCGGAAAACGCGGATCAAGCTCGACAACAGCTCGAAAAGCAGCGGCCTGACATCGTCCTGCTCGACATCTGGATGCCGGACACCGACGGGCTGACCTTGCTCAAGGAGTGGGTAGCTCAGGAGAAACTGACGATGCCGGTCATCATGATGTCCGGCCACGGCACCATAGAAACGGCGCTGGAGGCCATGCGCATTGGAGCCGCCGACTTTCTGGAAAAACCGATCGCGCTGAAGAAGCTGCTTGCGACCGTGGCTCAGGTGCTACAGCGCCCTCACCTCGCGGCACCTCAACCCGCGATCCAGAAGGAAGCGCCCCCTTCCTCGGGGATGGCGTCGGTGGAACTACCGCTTGATCTGCCTTTCAGGGAAGCGCGGGAACACTTCGACGCACTCTATCTCAACTATCACATCAAGAAGGCGGGCGGGAACATCTCCGAAATTGCGGACAAGATAGGCCTGGAACGCACCCATCTTTACCGAAAATTGAAACAACTTGGCATCAAACCCCCGAAAAAGCAGGGTGACTAAATAACCGCACTTATCTGGCAAGGAATGTCCCAGCCACGGGGCCGGGTTGCCCTACCCTCTGCCGCTGAGGCATAATCTCCCCCTTAAATGCATAATCCCGTGCTTAATCAGCGCAGTTTCTTCGGAGGAGATAGGACATGTCGGCAGCGCGCAACGTAACCCCACCAAAATTCAACGACATCACAGGTGCGATCCGCATGCTGGCAGTTGACGCCGTGCAAAAGGCGAACTCTGGCCACCCCGGCGCGCCCATGGGCATGGCCGAGATCGCCGATGTGCTGTGGAACCGCCATCTGCGCCACAATCCGGCCAACCCCAAGTGGCCCGATCGCGACCGTTTCATCCTGTCCAACGGTCACGGCTCAATGCTGATCTATGCGCTGCTGCACCTTTCCGGCTACGACCTGCCGATCGAAGAGCTGAAGCGCTTCCGCCAGATGCATTCCAAGACCCCGGGCCATCCCGAGTATGGCTACACCCCGGGCGTGGAAACCACCGGCGGTCCGCTGGGCCAAGGCATCACCAATGCGGTGGGCATGGCCATGGCCGAGAAGTTGCTGGCCAACGAGTTCAACAAGCCCGGCCATGAGATCGTCAACCACTACACCTATGTGTTCCTGGGCGACGGCTGCATGATGGAAGGCATCTCGCACGAAGCTTGCGCACTGGCCGGTACCTGGGGCCTGGGCAAGCTGGTCGCCTTCTGGGATGACAACAACATCTCCATCGACGGCCACATCGACGGCTGGTACACCGACGACACCGCCAAGCGTTTCGAAGCCTACGGCTGGCACGTGATCGCCAACGTGCAGGGCCACGACTCCGAAGCCATCGATGCCGCAATCAAGGCTGCCAAGGCCGTGACCGACAAGCCCACGCTGATCTGCTGCAAGACCATCATCGGTGCGGGTTCTCCGAACAAGGAAGGCACGCACGACGTACACGGCGCCGCTCTGGGTGCGGACGAAGTCGCCGCAACACGCGAGCATATCGGCTGGAAGTACCCCCCCTTCGAGATCCCCAAGCACGTGTACGAGGCGTGGGACGCCCGCACCAAGGGCGAAGGGCTGGAGAAGCTGTGGAACAACAAGTTCGCCGAATACAAGAAGGCCTTCCCGAAGGAAGCCGCCGAGTTCGAGCGTCGTATCAATAACCAGCTGCCTGCTGATTGGGCTGCTCACGCAGCGGAATTCATCGCCAAGACCAACGAGAAGGCCGAGACCATCGCCACCCGCAAGGCTTCGCAGAATGCAATCAACGGCTTGCAGCCAGCGCTGCCCGAGTTCCTGGGCGGTTCTGCCGACCTGACCGGTTCCAACCTGACCAATTGGACCGGCGCGCACCATGTCAGCGGCAAGAAGCCTGGCAACTACATCAGCTACGGTGTGCGCGAGTTCGGTATGTCGCACATCATGAACGGCATGGCGCTGCATGGCGGCTTCCTGCCGTTCGGTGGCACCTTCCTGATGTTCTCCGAATACGCTCGCAATGCGCTGCGCATGTCGGCACTGATGAAGCAACGCGTGATCTACGTGTTCACGCATGACTCCATCGGTCTGGGCGAAGACGGCCCGACCCACCAGCCGGTCGAGCAGACCGCGACGCTGCGCTACATCCCCAACATGGAAGTGTGGCGTCCTTGCGACACCGTGGAATCGGCCGCGGCTTGGGTATCCGCAGTCGAGCGCCGTGACGGTCCTTCCAGCCTGATCTTCAGCCGCCAGAACCTGGCGTTCCAGAAGCGTGATGCGAAGCAGATCGAGAACATCCGCAAGGGTGCATATGTTCTGTCTGAAGCGGCAGGCGGCAAGCCCCAGGCGGTGATCATCGCGACCGGCTCCGAAGTGTCACTGGCGCTGGATGCGCAGAAGGCGCTGGCTGCAGAAGGCATCAACGTACGTGTGGTGTCCATGCCGTCCACCAATGTGTTTGACAAACAAGACCAAGCCTATAAGGACAGCGTATTGCCCAAGGGCATCAAGCGCGTTGCAGTCGAAGCCGGCGTGACCGGCGGCTGGTACAAGTACGTTCTGGACGGCGCCGTCGTCGGCATGGATTGCTTCGGCGAATCCGCACCGGCACCCGAGCTGTTCAAGCATTTCGGCTTCACCACGGAGAACGTGGTGAAGACCGTGAAGAGCGTGCTCTAAAAAAGTTTTTTATTTAAATCGGGAGAGAAAACATGGCAATCAAAGTTGGCATCAATGGTTTCGGCCGTATCGGCCGCATGGCGTTCCGCGCTATCGCGAAGGATTTCCCTGAGCTGGAAGTGGTCGCGATCAACGACCTGCTGGACGCGGACTACCTGGCATACATGCTGAAGTACGACTCTGTGCACGGCAACTTCAAGGGCGACATCAAGGTTGAAGGCAACAGCATGGTGGTGAACGGCAAGAAGATCCGCCTGACCGCCGAAACTGATCCTTCGAACCTGAAGTGGAACGAAGTCGGCGCTGACCTGGTGCTGGAGTGCACCGGCTTCTTCCTGGACGAAGAGGGCTGCAAGAAGCACCTCGCAGCAGGTGCGAAGAAGGTCGTGATCTCTGCGCCTTCCAAGGACAAGACCCCGATGTTCGTGTACGGCGTGAACCACACCACCTACGCCGGCCAGGCCATCGTGTCCGCGGCGTCCTGCACCACCAACTGCCTGGCGCCCGTCGCCAAGGTGCTGAACGACAACTGGGGTATCAAGCGCGGCCTGATGACCACCGTGCACGCTGCCACTGCCACTCAGAAGACCGTTGACGGTCCATCCAAGAAGGACTGGCGCGGCGGCCGCGGCATCCTGGAGAACATCATCCCCTCCTCCACCGGTGCTGCCAAAGCAGTCGGCGTGGTGCTGCCCGAGTTGAACGGCAAGCTGACCGGCATGGCGTTCCGCGTGCCTACCTCCGACGTGTCCGTGGTCGACCTGACGGTCGAGCTGAACAAGGAAGCCAAGTACGCTGACATCTGCGCCGCCATGAAGAAGGCTTCGCAGACCGGCGACATCAGCAAGACCCTAGGCTACACCGACGAGAAGGTGGTCTCCACCGACTTCCGCGGTTGCGGTTATTCGTCGATCTTCGACGCCGAGGCCGGCATCGCCCTGGACGGCACCTTCGTCAAAGTTGTGGCCTGGTACGACAACGAGTACGGCTACACCTGCAACATGCTGCGCTTCGCGCAACACGTCGCCAAGTAATCTGTCCCGCAAAGGGCTGGCTTCTGCCAGCCCTTTCAGCTTTCAAGTCTGCAAGAAGGAAACATCATGTCCGTTATCAAAATGACCGACCTGGATCTCAAGGGCAAGCGCGTCCTGATCCGCTCCGACCTCAACGTGCCCGTCAAGGATGGCAAAGTGACCTCCGACGCACGTATCACCGCTTCCATGGCTACCATCAACGCCGCGCTGAAGGCTGGCGCCCGCGTGATGGTGACCTCTCACCTGGGCCGCCCCGAAGAAGGCGTGTTCTCCGAAGAGAACTCGCTGAAGCCCGTGGCTGACACCATCGCCAACAAGCTGGGCAAGCCCGTGCGCCTGATCCGCGACTGGACCGACGGCGGTTTCAGTGTCGCCGAAGGCGAACTCGTTCTGCTGGAGAACTGCCGCTTCAACAAGGGCGAGAAGAAGAGCAACGACGAGCTGTCCAGGAAGTACGCAGCGTTGTGCGATGTGTTCGTGATGGACGCATTCGGCACCGCCCACCGCGCAGAAGCTTCGACCCACGGCGTGGCGAAGTTCGCGCCGGTTGCTGCGGCAGGCATCTTGCTGACCGAAGAACTGGAAGCGCTGGGCAAGGCATTGGCCGCCCCGGCACGTCCCATGGTCGCCATCGTCGGCGGCTCCAAGGTCTCCACCAAGCTGACCGTGCTGGAATCCTTGGCCGAGAAGTGTGACCAGCTGGTCGTGGGCGGTGGCATCGCCAACACCTTCATCAAGGCTAACGGCGGCAACGTCGGCAAGTCGCTGTGCGAGGACGACCTGGTTCCGACCGCGACTAGCCTGATGGCAAAGATGTCCGCACGCGGTGCGACCATCCCTGTCGCGGTCGACGTGGTGTGCGGCAAGAAGTTCGACGCCAACGAACCTGCAGTGCTGAAGGACGTAGGTGCCGTGGCCGACGACGACATGATCTTCGACATCGGCCCCAAGAGCACTCAGGAGCTGGTGGACATCATCATGAAGGCAGGAACCGTGGTTTGGAACGGCCCGGTCGGCGTGTTCGAGTTCGATCAGTTCGGCGAAGGCACCAAGGCCATCGCCAAGGCCATCGCCGAGACCAAGGCGTTCACACTGGCCGGTGGCGGCGACACGATCGCTGCCATCCAGAAGTACGACATCTACGACAAGGTGTCCTACATCTCCACCGCCGGCGGCGCATTCCTCGAATACCTGGAAGGCAAGAAGCTGCCCGCAGTCGACATTCTGGAACAGCGCGCGAAGCAGTAATAAAGACAGGTCCTGCTTCCACTGGGAGAGTGAGGGAAGCAGGATTCAACGCAAGTTTCAATCAAGGAAATCATGCTGCGTAGAACAAAAATAGTAGCAACACTGGGGCCCGCCTCCAGCGACCAGAAGGTGCTGGAGCAGATGATCCGCGCCGGCGTCGACGTGGTGCGCATGAACTTCTCGCATGGCACGGCGCAGGACCATATGGGCCGTGCCGAGAAGGTGCGCGCAGCGGCCAAGGCGGCCGGGCGCACCATCGGTATCCTCGCCGACCTGCAAGGTCCGAAGATCCGCGTGCGCAAGTTCGAGAACGACAAGATAGTCCTGAACAAGGGCGACACCTTCATCCTCGACGCATCGCTCGACGGTTTGGGCAACCAGCAGCGCGTCGGCCTGGATTACAAGGAGCTGCCCAACGATGTGGATGTCGGCACGGTCCTGTTGCTCAACGACGGCATGCTGGAATTCCACGTCACCGGCGTCAAGGGCACCGAGGTCCACTGCGTGGTCGTGCGCGGTGGCGTCCTGTCCAACAACAAGGGCATCAACCGCAAGGGTGGCGGACTTACCGCACCGGCGCTGACCGACAAGGACAAGGAAGACATCAAGACCGCTGCGCTGATCAAGGCGGACTTCCTGGCCGTGTCTTTCCCGCGTTCGGCAGACGACATGAAACTCGCACGCGAGCTGATGCATGCCGCCGGCGGCAAGAGCCTGCTGGTGGCAAAGATCGAGCGAGCCGAGGCCATCCCGGTGCTGGGCGACATCATCGATGCCTCTGATGCCATCATGGTGGCGCGTGGCGACCTGGCGGTCGAAGTCGGCGACGCAGCCGTGCCTGGCCTGCAGAAGAAGATGATCAAGATGGCCCGTCTCAAGAACAAGCTGGCCATCACCGCCACGCAGATGATGGAATCCATGATCACCAACCCGATCCCGACCCGCGCTGAAGTGTCCGACGTGGCCAACGCGGTGCTGGACGGGACCGATGCTGTGATGCTGTCGGCTGAGACCGCGGTGGGCGACTACCCTGTCGAGACGGTCGAGTCCATGGCGCGCATCTGCGTCAACGCGGAAAGGGAAGCCGAAGAAAGCATGGAAGACCGTCGCGTGGACCATCACAAGTTCACTCGCGTGGACCAGTCCATCGCCATGTCTGCGTTGTACGCGGCTTCGCACTTCAAGGTGAAGGCCATCGTCGCGCTGACGCAGTCCGGCTCCACCGCACTGTGGATGTCCCGAGTCAACGGGTCGACGCCCATCTTCGCGATGACGCCGATGGAAGCGACGCTGAGCAAGGTCACCCTGTTCAGCGGCGTGCATCCCATCGCATTCAAGATCGAATCCAAGGACCACTCCGTGACCCTGCATCATGCAGAAGAAGAGCTGGTGCGTCTCGGCCTGGTGGCAGAGGGCGATTTGATCGTGATGACCGTTGGTGAGGCGATCGGCAAGGCCGGCCACACCAACACCATGAAGATCGTGCGTGTGGGCGACCACCGCAAGAGCTAAATGTTTTGTAGTTTTATAAATCAGGAGAAATAAATGGCACTCGTATCCTTACGTCAACTTCTCGATCACGCGGCTGAGCACAGCTACGGCCTGCCCGCGTTCAACGTCAACAACCTGGAACAGGTCAAGGCCATCATGGAAGCGGCTGATGAATGCAACAGCCCCGTGATCATGCAAGGCTCCGCTGGTGCGCGTAAGTACGCCGGCGAGCCCTTCCTGCGTCACCTGATCGAGGCCGCTGTCGAGATGTATCCGCACATCCCGGTCGTCATGCACCAGGACCACGGTGCATCTCCGGCCGTATGTATCAACGCCATCAAGTCTGGCTTCTCCAGCGTGATGATGGACGGCTCGCTGATGACCGACGGCAAGACCCCTTCCTCCTTCGACTATAACGTCAACGTCACGCGCAGCGTCGTCGAGATGTCCCACGCAGTCGGCGTTTCCGTCGAAGGCGAACTGGGCTGCCTGGGTTCCCTGGAGTCCGGCCACGGCGAGAAGGAAGACGGCCACGGCGCTGAAGGCGTGCTGAGCCACGACCAGCTGCTGACCGATCCGAACGAAGCTGCTGAATTCGTGAAGCTGACCCAGGTCGATGCACTGGCTATCGCCATCGGCACCAGCCATGGCGCGTACAAGTTCACCAAGCCGCCCACAGGCGACACCTTGGCGATCAGCCGCATCAAGGAGATCCACGCACGTATCCCCAACACCCACCTGGTGATGCACGGTTCTTCGAGCGTGCCGCAAGAGTGGCTGGAGATCATCAACCAGTTCGGCGGCGCGATGCCCCAGACTTACGGCGTGCCGGTCGAAGAAATCGTCGAAGGCATCAAGCACGGCGTGCGCAAGGTGAACATCGACACCGACCTGCGTATGGCTTCCACGGGCGCTACCCGCCGTTACCTGGCGCAGAACCCCAAGGACTTCGACCCGCGCAAGTTCCTGGCTGAGACCACCAAGGCCATGAAGGCGATCTGCAAGGCTCGTTATGAAGCCTTCGGTTCCGCAGGTCAGGCCGCCAAGATCAAGCCGATCGCGCTGGACAGCATGGCTACCCGCTATGCCAAGGGCGAGCTGAACGCAGTGATCAAGTAAGCGCTACGCAAGCAGCAAACAACAAAGCGGCCTTCGGGCCGCTTTTTGTTTTGGGCGTCGCCGCCCCGGCCTAGAACGTTCCTCCTATGCCCTCGCCCTGCAGTTTCCAAGTTGCGTCTGCTCCACCACGCGCCCCGCGCTATCCCGAACGACGACGTCATATATCCCGCTGCTGTATTGCGCCTTGACCTGATAGTTGCTGCCCGCGTGCGGGGTGAATACCAAGCCGTAGGTGGTGGAGGACGAGTTGCGCGTGAGGTAGTTGCTGTTGGCGAAGATGAACTCGAGATAGACCGGCTTGTTGGTAGGCAGGCCGACGTTCGTCGTCGCATCCTCCAGTTCCAGGCGCCCTTCATGTGCGATCTGGCATTTGGCATCCACGCTGTAGATGTCGAGCAGCGCGCTGGTGCTTTTGACCACCGATCCGGAATCGACCTTCACCGAAACGCGCATGTTCTTGGCCAGCGTATTCGGATAAGGCTTGATGGAAGAACAGCCACCCACCAACGCGGCTGCGATACATACGGCAACGATGCGCAACATCATGATCTCTCCCCTGTCTATTGAGCGGACTTATGGCGGGCCGCTGGTACTTTATTCGCGAGCCCTTGCGGACTATAGCATCAGGAATATGGGTTCAAAACAGATCGGTGAAAGGCGCTGGGTTTATCCGCTTGTGGAAGAACTCGGCCTCACGATAGACTGGGCTTGCAGCAGGGGAGTTGTTTTCTGAAATACAACCAGAAAGGAAAGCAAGTGAGACTGAACTGTTCCAGGATGTACCGTACCGCAGCACTGTTAGGCGTAGCGATCACGCTGGCAGGATGCATGACCCCGCCCAAGACCCCGGCCGAATTCCGCGCCATGGCAAAAGACGGCGGGATGTTCCTGTCCAGCGACACATACACCGTCAAGCGCCCGTACCAGCAGGTTGTCGGCGCCTACAAGCAAAGAGCGACTACCTGCCTCAACCAGACCATAGAGACCACCACCAGAGACAAGTACGGGACGCACGTGTCGTCTTTTACATGGACGGCAAAGGTCAATGCCTCGGACAAGCACATGGAATGCACCATGCAAATGCGCGGCAACAACGCGAACCAGGTTGAAGTGTACGATCCGCCCAACAAGTATGGTCACTACCAGTTCCTGGTCGATGCCTATCCCGCTGATGCCGGTTCGACCCGCATCGTGGTCAGCAAGACCATTGCCGTGCCAGACACCGTCGTGCTGGCGGCCAAGAACTGGGCGTCCGGGGAGAACATGGGCTGTCCTGACATGACGCAGTAAAGCGCGCTGGTTCCGCGACATCAAGGGGAGGAAGCGGATCCACTCCGCTCCTCCTTTGCCCTATCGTTGCTTTCTGGATCTTCCGCTTGGTGCCGAAAGTTTTGCGGCCTCGTTCAGCAAGTACTGCTCGAATGCGCTCACCGCTGTGGATAGACGCTTTTCCTTGCGGTGTACCAGGTACCAGTTGCGCACGATGGGGAAGCCAATCACATCCAGTATGCACAAACGCTTGGTCTCCAGCTCCAGCTCGATGCCGTGGCGGGAGATGATACCTATGCCGATGTGTGCGCTGACGGACTGCTTGATGGCCTCGTTGGTATCCATCTCCATGTGCGCCGGCAGGGGCAGCTTGTGACTGGCGAAGAAACGCTCCACCACGCCGCGGGTCCCGGACCCTTTCTCGCGCAACAGGAACGTTTCGCTGGCCAGCTGGCGCGGCTGTATCTTCTTCTGTCCGGCCAGCATATGGTCAGGGGCCGCGATCACCACCAGCGGGTTCTCCATGAAGGCTTGAGCGACCATGTCGGCTTCGTCCGGCGGCTGGCCCATGATGGCGAGGTCGGCGATGTTTTCTGTCAGTTGCCGGATCACACTATCGCGGTTGGCGACCGACAGGCTCACCTGCAGCTTGGGGTGGGCCTGGACGAACTTGGCCAGCAACTGCGGCATGAAGTAGTTGGCGGTGCTGACCGCGGCGATGTTGAGGTGGCCGCGCTCGAGCCCCTTCATCTCGTCGAATACCGATTCCATTTCCTGCATGAGCTGCAGCATGGAGCGAGCGTAGCGCAGCAGCTCGTTGCCTGCCGCCGTGAGGTGTAGTTTCTTCCCGGTCTGTTCGAACAGCGGCAACCCGACGATCTGTTCCAGCTGCTTGATCTGCATGGAAACCGCAGGTTGGGTCAGATACAGCTCTTCTGCCGCGCGCGAGTAATTCAGGTGGCGAGAGACGCTTTCAAAGATCTGAAGCTGACGTAGTGTGAGTGGCAACATGATGGAGAGAATTCTATTCCATAAGCGACACTTATGGAGGCAATAAAAATATTTGACTGTTATTTATGGCGGACAGGCGTAAAGTGCGCGCCGTTGCAAAACATTCATACGACAAGAGGAGAAGATAATGGATCAATCGAATCGTTATGCGAATCTGAGCCTGAAAGAGGCTGATCTGATCGCAGGCGGCAAGCACATGCTGGTTGCTTACAAGCTGATTCCCGCCAAGGGCTACGGCTTCCTGGAAGTGGCTGCTCACGTTGCAGCTGAATCTTCTACCGGTACCAACGTGGAAGTTTCTACTACCGACGATTTCACGCGCGGTGTCGACGCACTGGTTTATGAAGTGGACGAGACCGCATTCGGTGACGACCCTGTAAAGGGCGGCGGCCTGATGAAGATCGCTTACCCAGTCGATCTGTTCGATCCGAACCTGACCGATGGCATCTACAACATCTCTCACCTGTGGTCCCTGATCCTGGGTAACAACCAGGGCATGAGCGACCATGCCGGTCTGCGCATGCTGGACTTCCTGATCCCTGAGTGCATGGTCAGGAGGTTCGATGGTCCGTCCGCCAACATCACCAACCTGTGGAAGGTGCTGGGTCGTTCGGAAGTGGACGGCGGTTACATCGCCGGTACCATCATCAAGCCCAAGCTGGGTCTGCGTCCCGAGCCGTTCGCCAAGGCATGCTACGACTTCTGGCTGGGTGGCGATTTCATCAAGAACGATGAGCCGCAAGCTAACCAGCCGTTCTGCCCGATGGAAGTGGTCATGCCCAAGGTCGCAGAAGCGATGGACCGTGCACAGCAGGCAACCGGTCAGGCCAAGCTGTTCTCCGCCAACATCACTGCCGACTTCCACGGCGAGATGATCCACCGCGGTGAGTTCGTTCTGGAAACGTTTGCCAAATACAACTCCGCTGACCACGTCGCCTTCCTGGTGGACGGCTTCGTAGCCGGCCCGGCTGGCGTGACCACCTGCCGCCGCGCATTCCCGGACACCTTCCTGCACTTCCACCGCGCAGGCCACGGCGCAGTGACTTCCTACAAGTCGCCGATGGGTATGGATCCGCTGTGCTACATGAAGCTGGTACGTCTGATGGGTGCTTCCGGTATGCATACCGGCACCATGGGCTACGGCAAGATGGAAGGCCACGGCAAGGAAACCGTGCTGGCTTACATGCTGGAGCGCGATGAGTGCCAGGGACCTTACTTCTACCAGAAGTGGTACGGCATGAAGGCCACCACCCCGATCATCTCGGGCGGCATGAACGCACTGCGCCTGCCAGGCTTCTTCAAGAACCTGGGCCACGGCAACGTGATCAACACCTGCGGCGGCGGTTCCTTCGGCCACATCGACAGCCCGGCAGCAGGCGGTATCTCTCTGGGCCAGGCATACGAGTGCTGGAAGACCGGTGCAGACCCGATCGAATACGCGAAGACCCACAAGGAATTCGCACGTGCGTTCGAGTCTTTCCCGAAAGACGGCGACAAGCTGTTCCCGGGCTGGCGCGAAAAGCTGGGCGTACACAAGTAATTCGTACCCCGCAGTAGCAACAAAAACGCGCCCCCACACGATGGGGGCGTTTTTTTCCAGATGCAGAGAAACCGCAAGCAGCTTGCGGGCATGCATCGAAGCAAGGAGTTCGTGATGGACAACAAAGAACAGTACAAGGTGCACAAGGAGCCGTTCTACCAGGCACAAGGCGACGAGGTCACGCTGTACGAGGCGGCCTATAAGGCACGCCTGCCGGTGATGGTGAAAGGTCCGACGGGTTGTGGCAAATCGCGCTTCGTCGAATACATGGCCTGGAAGCTGAACAAGCCGCTGATCACCGTGGCCTGTAACGAGGACATGACGGCATCAGACCTGGTGGGCCGCTATCTGCTGGACGCCAATGGCACACGCTGGCTCGATGGTCCGCTCACCACGGCCGCGCGCATCGGCGCGATCTGCTATCTCGACGAAGTGGTCGAGGCGCGCCAGGACACCACCGTGGTGATCCACCCGCTGACCGACCACCGCCGCACCCTGCCGCTGGACAAGAAGGGCGAGCTGATCGAAGCCCACCCCGACTTCCAGCTGGTGATCTCGTATAACCCCGGCTACCAGAGCCTGATGAAGGATCTGAAGCAATCCACCAAGCAGCGCTTCACCGGCTTCGAGTTCGACTACCCGGATGCAGCACTGGAATCGGAGATCCTGTCCAAGGAGACAGGCCTGGATGCGGGAGTGTGCAGCAAACTGGTGCAGATCGGCCAAGCTGCGCGCAACCTCAAAGGTCACGGACTGGATGAAGGCATCTCGACTCGCCTGCTGGTCTACGCAGCGACCCTGATCAAGAACGGTGTCGATGCCAAAGCCGCATGTCGTATGGCGCTGGTGCGACCGATCACCGACGACGCGGATATCCGCGACACGCTCGATCACGCGATCGATGCTTCATTTGCCTGAATTCGGCGCGAGCGAACCAGCGAAGGGGCTGAGCGATGACTGAGGTCGTGACGGAGAGAAGCGAAGAGAACGCATTGTATTGGGAGAAGCTGGGCTGCCGATTCTCCCAGGTGGATGCCGTTTTCGATGAGTGCATGAAGGAAGCCACGGCGCTGCTATCGAAGGCGGGCCTGGAGGCCTATATCGAGAATGCCCGCATCATCGGCAAGATGGGGCGTGGCGCGGAACCGCTGCTCGTCTATCTGGAAGAAGCGCCAGGCGTGGCCAGCGTCGTTGGGGAACATGCGCTGATCAAGCTGAGGGAGTTCTCCGAGTACTTGTCCACGCATACCAACTTCAAAGCGATCGTGCCCTTCCTGCAGACCAGCGGTGCGGTTGCCCGGCGCCTGAACAACGACAAGATGTACTGGCGCTACATCGAGTTGGTCCGCGACATGATGGACCGCACCTCGGGCTCCGTGCACGGACACCACACGACCTTCCCCAGCCCGGGACTCCCCGAGTTGCTGAAACAGGCCCCGAAGTTGCTGGGTGCCTTGTCGTTGCAAGGATTGAGCAACTGGATCGAATACGGCATCAAGTACTACAACAACCATCCGGAACGGCAGGAGGAATACTTCAAGCTGGAATCGGCGGATGCGATCGCCGTCATGCAGCGCGAACGGCATGGCACCTTGCTCGTGGACAACGAACGCAAGCTGGACACCTATATTCGGGCGTTGTGGGATGACAGCGACTACCTTATCCCCTACTCGGTCGCGTTCGATGAGCTACGCAAACCGATGCCCTACTACACCGATGACGGCATCCGGCTGCCCGATGTGTATGACGACATCATTCTCCCCTCTCCCGCAAGCGGGAGAGGGGCTGGGGGAGAGGGTGCGCAAGGAAGCCCTCTCTCCAACTCTCTCCCATTGCATGGGAGAGAGAGCGAACGTCTTCCTGCGGAAGAGGTTGTCATTTCTGGATTGGACCGCTATCGCACGGCACTCGCCCACATGGCGGCGCACCGCCGCTGGTCGCAGAAAATGATCGTGGACAACTGGAGCCCGTTCCAGCGCGCCAGCGTAGAAGTGTTCGAGGATTCCCGCGTCGATCACCTGGCATGCCAGCGCTATCCGGGTTTGCGCAAATTGTTCCTCGCCCTGCACCCGATACCGAAGGAAGAAGACCTGCAGCTCGAAGAACAAGGCATCTCGGTGTTCAGGCTCAGATTGGCCATGGTATCGCGCGCCATCCTCGACCCGGATTACAGGTACCAGAACGAGCATGTCAGGGAATCCGTCAAACGGTTCCATGAACTGATGGCCACCGGTGAGTCGACCAGCGCGGCGACGGCGTCCGTCGCCCTGGCGTTCATCGCGCGGACGCGCGGTCAGCGCGACCTGTCGCCCAAGGTGTATTTCGACAATACGGAAGTCAGCTACCGCGACGACAATCGCCATCTGTGGATCTACATCGAAGAGAGCGATGAAGACGAGATGTTCGAACATCTCGACAAGCGCCAGTCAACGGGAGAAGAACTGACCGGTCTGCCTCCGCGCCACTATGACGAATGGGACTACAACGCGCAGAACTATCGACCGGACTGGGTGAGCGTCTACGAAGCCCTGCATCCGCGCGGGAACCCAGCCAGGATCGATGACCTGCTGACCAAGCACAGCAAGCTGGCAAAACGTCTGAAGGCCATGCTCGAGATGCTCAAGCCGCAGGACAAGGTGCGCATCCGCTATCAGGAAGAAGGTTCCGAGCTCGATCTTGATGTCGCCATCAGATCGCTGATCGATTACAAGAGTGGCTCCTCGCCCGATCCGCGCATCAACATGTCGCACCGGACGGACGGGCGCAGCTTCGCCGTCAGCCTGCTGGTCGATCTGTCGCAGTCGCTCAGCGAAAAAGCGGCAGGCAGCCAGCAGACCATCCTCGAGCTCAGTCAGGAAGCTGTATCGCTCCTGGCCTGGTCGGTACAGCAAGTCGGTGATTCGTTTGCAATCGGCGGGTTCCATTCCAACACCCGCCACGACGTGCGCTACTACCACCTCAAGGGATTCAGCGAGCCGTGGGGAGACGAGGTGAAGTCGCGTCTGGCGGAGATGCAGGCGGGATATTCCACGCGTATGGGCGCGGCGATGCGCCACGCAGGGCATTACCTGAAATCACAGCAAGCGGATAAGAAGCTAATGCTGATCCTGACGGACGGCGAACCGGCGGATATCGATGTCCAGGATCCGCAGCTGCTCATCCAGGATGCGAGACAGGCCGTCAAAGAACTGGATCAGGAAGGCATCTATACCTACTGCATCAATCTCGATCCCAAGGCGGACGAGTATGTATCCGACATCTTCGGCAAGCAGTACACCATCGTGGACAAGGTGGAACAGCTGCCGCAGAAATTGCCGGAACTGTTCATCTCGCTGACCAAATAGCCGTAGAGCGGGAAGTGGAAAACCTGTAAAATTCGCCAGTTTTCAAGCATTTCGATTTTCAAGTGATTTCAAAAAGAGGAGAGCAGTAATGAGCAAGAGCGTCATCCAGTTCATCATCGAAGAACAACGCGCCATCCCCGGCGCCACCGGCGATTTCACCGGCCTGCTGAGCGACGTCGTATCCGCCTGCAAGCAGATCGCCCACCAAGTCAACAAGGGCGCGCTGATCGGCGTGCTGGGCGGTGCAGGCAGCGAGAACATCCAGGGCGAAGCACAGAAGAAGCTGGACGTCATCACCAACGACATCATGCTGAACTCGCTCAGCTGGAGCGGTCATCTGGCAGGCATGGCTTCCGAAGAGATGGACGACATGTATCCGATCCCGGCCCAGTTCCCGCGCGGCAAGTACCTGATCACTTTCGATCCGCTGGACGGTTCTTCCAACATCGACGTGAACATCTCCGTCGGTACCATCTTCTCCATCCTGCGCTGCCCGGAAGGCGTGACCAACCCGACCGCGGCCGACTTCCTGCAGCCCGGTACCAAGCAAGTGTGCGCCGGCTACGCACTGTACGGCCCGAACACCATGCTGGTGCTGACCTCCGGTCACGGCGTGAACGGCTTCACCCTGGACCGCGACGTGGGCGAGTTCTATCTGACGCACCCGAACATGACCATCCCGGCCGACACCGCAGAGTTCGCCATCAACATGTCCAACCAGCGCTACTGGGAAAAGCCCGTGCAGCGCTACGTCGAAGAGTGCGTGAAGGGCAAGGACGGCGGCCGCGAGAAGAACTTCAACATGCGCTGGGTCGCTTCCATGGTGGCTGAAGTGCACCGCATCCTGACTCGCGGCGGCATCTTCATGTATCCGTTCGACACCAAGGATCCGACCAAGCCCGGCAAGCTGCGCCTGATGTACGAAGCCAACCCGATGTCCTTCATCGTGGAACAGGCAGGCGGCGCGAGCTCCACTGGCCGTGAGCGCATCATGGAACTCAAGCCCACCGGCCTGCACCAGCGCGTACCGGTCATCCTCGGCTCGAAGAACGAAGTCGAGCGTGTGGTGAGCTACCACAAGGGCGCGTAAGCACCTGGACAGCGCCCCCGGAAACGGGGGCGTTGTTGTTTCTGCAAGCAAAGGAATGTCATGAGCAAACCTCTAGTCTCCATCGTGATGGGCAGCAGCAATGACTGGGAGATCATGCAGCAGGCCGCACGCGCGTTGCAGGATTTCGGCGTGGCCTTCGACGCGCGCGTCATCTCGGCGCACCGCTCGCCCGACCTGCTGTTCGATTACATCAAGGACATGCACGCGCAGGGCGTGCAGTGCTTCATCGCCGGTGCCGGCGGTGCGGCTCACCTCGCGGGCGTGATCGCCGGCAAGACCACGCTGCCGGTGCTGGGCGTACCCATCCCCTCGAAATACCTGAAGGGCATGGATTCGCTGCTGTCTATCGTGCAGATGCCCAAGGGCATCCCCGTGGCGACGTTCGCCATCGGCGAAGCGGGCGCGGCCAACGCGGGCCTGTTCGCCGTCTCCATGCTGGCGCTGAACGACAAAGTGTTGGCCGACAAGCTGACGGCCTATCGCAAGAAGCAAGCGGAACAGATCGCGGCGACGACATTGCCGACATTGAGCTAATTTGGTGGCTGGCTAAAGGAAGAGCATGCCTGCCTATCTCATTGTTAAAGTGAGCGTGGACGATCCTGCCAGGCTTAAGGCTTACCAGGAAGCGACACCGCCTATCATTGCCAAGTACAAAGGCAATTCATCGTGCGTGGCGGAGCGACGGAAACGCTCGAAGGGCTGGAAGACAAGCGCCGCACGGTCATATTGGAATTTCCTGGCTCGGCGGAGGCAAAGGCCTATTACCACTCTCCGGAATATACCGAAGCCAGGACGCTTCGCGAGGGGATAGGAAGTTTTGAAGTCATGATTGTTGACGGTTTTAAATAACGAGGTACGCATGTCCGCACTACACGAGTCCAATCTAACCAGCCTGAAGTTCCTGCACCGCGGCAAGGTGCGCGACCTGTATGAAGTCGATGCCGATCACTTGCTGATCGTGCAGACGGACCGTCTGTCCGCCTTCGACGTCATCCTGCCCACGCCCATCCCGGGCAAGGGCGAGGTGCTCACCGCAGTGTCGAATTTCTGGTTCAAGAAGCTGGGCAACGTCATCCCGAATCACCTGTCCGGTATCGATCCTGAGTCCGTGGTGAAGACTGATGCGGAGCGTGCGCAAGTGCGTGGCCGCGCGTTCGTCACCAGGAAGCTGAAGCCGCTGCCCATCGAGGCCATCGTGCGCGGCTATCTCGTGGGTTCCGGTTGGAAGGACTACAAGAAGACCGGTGCCGTGTGCGGCATCCAGCTGCCCGCCGGCATGCAGGAAGCGCAGAAGTTGCCGCAGCCGCTGTTCACGCCGTCCACCAAGGCCGCCGTGGGCGAGCATGACGAGAACATTTCGTTCGAAGAAGCCAAGAAACTGCTGGGCGCGGACATGGCCGAGCAGGTGAAGAATGCCACGCTGGCTCTGTACACACAGGCCGCAGACTATGCACTGACGCGCGGCATCATCATCGCCGACACCAAGTTCGAGTTCGGCACAGATAGCACAGGCAAGCTGTACCTGATCGACGAAGCGCTCACACCCGATTCTTCGCGTTTCTGGCCCGCCGACCAGTACCAGGTCGGCAGCAACCCGCCCAGTTTCGACAAGCAGTTCGTGCGCGACTGGTTGGAAGCTTCCGGCTGGAACAAGCAGCCGCCCGCTCCGCAGATCCCGGCCGACGTTCTGCAGAAGACCGCAGACAAGTACCGCGAAGCACAGCGGTTGCTCACGGGCGCATGACAGATAGCCTGCACAGTCTGATCGCAGGCTTCCAGCGCTTTCGCGAGCAGCATTTCGAAAGCCACGACAACCTTTACCAGCAACTGGTGAAGCAGGGGCAGACGCCGAAGACGCTGGTCGTGGCGTGCTGCGATGCGCGTGTGGACCCGGCGTTGGTGTTCGATTGCGACCCGGGCGACCTCTTCGTCATCCGCAACGTCGCCAACCTGGTGCCCCCGCTGGAAGACCATCATGGCCACCACGGCACGACCGCCGCAATCGAATATGGCGTCTGCACCTTGGGGGTGGAGCACATCGTCGTTCTAGGGCATGCGCACTGCGGCGGCATCGACGCACTGGTCAAGGCCGGGGGGGTCGGCACGCGCGGTTCCTATATCGACGACTGGATGAGCCTGGTGGAGAGCGCCCGCGCAGACGTGATGGCAAAGATTCCCGACGCGCCACTGGAGGAGCAGGAGCGCGCCTGCGAACAACGCGCCATCCTGGTTTCTCTCGACAACCTGATGACCTTCAGCTGGGTGCGGGAAAGGGTGGAGGCAGGACGCCTCACCCTGCATGGGTGGTACTTCGACATCGAATGCGGGCAGCTGCAGCGCTTTGACGCAGCCACCCGCAATTTCGAAGCGGTGTAACTACTTCTTGTCGCGGGGCGACAGCCCCTTCAATTCGCGGTAGCGCTCCTTGTCGGCCGCGTATTTCGCCTTCACGTTATCCATTTCCTTCTTGCTGGTGTCGAGGTCAGTCTGCAGCTTGCTGATGCGGGTGCTGGCTTCGGCGAGGTCTTCGTCCAGCGACTTGGGTATCTTGCGGCCCTGCTTGGTAAGTGCGTCGGACTCCTGCTGCAGTGAGGTCAAATTCTCCTGCGCGGACTTGAGCATGGTGCTGAAGCTCGCCGTGCGTGCCTCGACCTGCTGCAGGTTGCGGTCGCGCGCCAGATCGATCTCCTGCTCGCTGCTGTAGGTGGCAAGCAGCGCGTTGTCGCGGCGTTCCGCCTCTTTGTGCGCCTTCTCGACCGCGGGGTCCAACTTGGCGGCTTTCCTTCTTTCTTCGTCGCGCTTGCTGTCTTCCCGCTCCTTGATGCGCCCTTTCTCCAGCTTCACCGCATCCCTATTGGCGTATTCCGGCGGAATGGTCTCGCCGTAATGCGTGGTGCCGTTTGCATCCACCCATTTGTACAGCTTGGCTTCGGCATTCAGCGAGAACGCCACGGACAAGGCGACTGCGCTCACCAACAATTTCTTATCGATCATCATTTCACTCCGTAACAGTCGCGGTAGGCTTGTACTGCGTGCAGATTCTGCACCAAGTCGGACTGGCCCTGCAAATAACCGAGCAGGTCATCCAGCGCCGCGATGGACACCACCGGGATGCCGTAGTCGCGCTGCACTTCCTGCACTGCGGAGAGCTCCCCTTGGCCCCGTTCCATGCGGTCCAGCGCAATCACCACGCCGCACGGCGTGGCGCCGGCGGCACGGATCAGATCGATGGATTCGCGCACCGAGGTGCCGGCCGAGATCACGTCGTCGATGATGAGCACCCTGCCCTGCAGCTTGGCACCCACGGTGATGCCGCCCTCGCCGTGGTCCTTCGCTTCCTTGCGGTTGAAGCAATACGGCACGTTGCGCCCCTGCTCCGCCAGCGCGATGGCCGTACCCGCCGCGAGCGGGATGCCCTTGTAGGCCGGTCCGAACAGCATGTCGAACTCGACGTTCGAGGCAAGGATGGCCTGTGCATAGAACTGGCACAGCTCGCGCAGCGCAGCGCCGTCCTGGAACAGCCCGGAGTTGAAGAAGTACGGCGACAGGCGTCCTGCCTTGGTCTGGAACTCGCCGAAACGCAGCACCTTTTGTGCGACGGCGAAACGGATGAAATCCTGGCGGTATGCGTGCATGAAATCCTCGATGACTGAAATTGCAGTGCCGTCATTCCGGCGAACGCCGGAATCCAGCAAATCAAAATGCATTTTGTTATAAACCCACTGGATTCCGGCTTGCGCCGGAATGACGAAGTGGGGGCGCAACAAGTGGCGAGATTATAATGCCTGCCTTCATCGAACGAGACACGACATGCGCATCATCACCGCCAACCTCAACGGCATCCGCTCGGCAAGCACCAAAGGCTTCTTCGACTGGCTGCAGCACCAGGGCGCCGACATCGTCTGCGTGCAGGAACTCAAGGCGCAAGAGCCGGACATGACACCGGAGATGCTCGCGCCACACGGTCTCGAAGGCTATTTTCACTACGCCGAGAAGAAGGGCTACAGCGGCGTCGGCATCTACACCAAGCGCAAGCCGGACAACGTCATCGTCGGCCTGAACATCCCCGAGTTCGACGCCGAGGGCCGCTACCTGGAAGCGCAATACGGCAACCTCAGCGTGGTCTCGCTCTACCTGCCCTCCGGCTCCAGCGGCGAGGAACGCCAGGCCGTGAAGTTCAAGTTCATGGAAGCTTTCATGCCGCACATGGTCGAGCTCATGAAGAGCGGCCGCGACGTCATCGTCTGCGGCGACTGGAACATCGCCCACACCGAGAAGGACCTGAAGAACTGGAAGGGCAACAAGAAGAACTCCGGCTTCCTGCCCGAGGAACGCGCCTGGCTCACCCAGCTGTTCAGCGAGGTCGGCTTCGTCGACGTGTTCCGCAAGCTGCACCCCGAGCTGGAGGCCTACACCTGGTGGTCCAACCGCGGCCAGGCGTGGGCCAAAGATGTGGGCTGGCGCATCGACTACCAGATCGCCACCCCCGGCATCGCCGCCAAGGCGTCCGCGACCGGCATCTACAAGGACCAGCGCTTCAGCGACCATGCGCCGCTGATGGTGGATTACAAAGATTGACCGTCATTCCGGCGCAGGCCGGAATCCAGCGGGGTTATTCAAAATGCCGTTGCCTGCGTCTTGCTTCGCAAGAAATGTTTTATTGACTGGATCCCGGCCTGCGCCGGGATGACTGGAGAAGTGAAATGAAAACGCTCAACGAACCTTTGCTCCTGTTACTGAGCGGCATCACCCTGCTCGCCATCACCGCCATCCAGCCGCACGACTACCCCACCTGGTGGATGGAGACCGCCCCCATCTTCATCGCCGTGCCCATCCTCGTCGCGACGTACCAGCGCTGTACCCTCACCCCGCTCACCTATCGCCTGCTGTTCCTGCACGCCCTCATCCTCATGGTCGGCGGCCACTACACTTACGCCGAAGTGCCGCTGGGCTACTGGATGCAGGACTGGTTCGGCTTCATCCGCAACGACTACGACAAGATCGGACACCTGGCCCAGGGCTTCATCCCCGCCACGCTGTTCCGTGAATTGCTGCTGCGAAGCTCGCCACTTAGGCCGGGCAAGCTGCTGTTCGCGCTGGTCACGGCTTCCTGCCTTGCCGTCAGCGCGGTGTACGAACTCATCGAATGGGGCGCGGCCGAGGCGCTGGGCCAAGGCGCAGATGCCTTCCTCGGCACGCAGGGCTACATGTGGGATACGCAGTCGGACATGCTGATGGCGCTGATTGGGGCGGTGGTGGCGCAGGTGGTGTTGGGGAGGGTACAGGACAAACTATTGCGAAGCTGACCCTTTGGCTTTGACCATCATCACTTTAATTCAAACCTTTTCAAATCAATAGCTTCAACCTTCAAGCTTACTTCTCGGCCCAATGCATCCACAGCCTTAACAGCCCAAGAATTATCATTCTCATCTGTGTCGGCGAATTCCAAACCAACGATCAGCTCCATTTCGCTTTTGTATTTTTCACCTTTTACCCACTCACCAGTGTCTTTGTAAAAGATAGTTATTGGATATTGGGGAGTACTATCCATTTGGGATCTTGTAAACATAACGTAAAGTAGACACCCTAAAAATTGTCAAGAAAGGCACCTTCAAGGTGCCTAATCTGGGATGTTCCACGGAATACCTTGCTTTAATTGGCTGGAAATTTTTGCGTCCCATAATTATTTGGAAAAATACACCACAGAATTTTTTGAATAAACACTGTGGAGATTAGCTTTACGCATTCTGCTGTGAGTCACCCCACGGCGCCACCTTCAACAACAACCCCATCCCCGGCAACGCCAGCAGCACACACAACCAGAAGAACATCTCCCACCCCATCTGCTCGACCAGATAACCCGCTGTCGCGTTCATGAAAGTGCGCGGCACGGCGGCGAGGCTGGTGAAGAGTGCGAACTGGGTGGCGGTGTAGGCCGGGTGGGTGGTGCGGGCGATGAAGGCGACGAAGGCGGCGGTGCCGACGCCGACGCCGAAGGCTTCCAGACCGATGACCCAAGCGAGGTTGATGCGCTCTGCTGCGCCTATGCTGTCTTGATGTCCTTTCGATGCCAGCCAGGCGAAGCCGACGATGG
>JBBIIJ010000009.1:0-58497 GCA_037446535.1 Sideroxydans sp.
CCGTACAAAGCGCCGTGCGCCAGCGCGGAGCGCGCACCTGCGGTGTAGTTCTCGGTGTACCAGCTGTGGCGCAGCAGGACATAAGGCAGGCCCAAGGCATGCAGCATCGCCTCGGTCTCGCGGTGCTCTGCGGCGAGCCCCAACGGCGACGTGTCCGCATGCAGGATGCTGGTGTAGGCCAGAAGCTTCACGCCGCTACGCTTGGCCGCATCGATGACGGAACGATGCTGGCGCGCGCGCTGGCCGATCTCGCTGGCGGAGATGAGCAGCACCCGGTCCGCCCCTTTCAGCGCATCGTCCCAGGTGGCAGGCAGGTCGTAGTCCGCCTGCCGCACCTGTATGCCTTGCGCGGCGAAGTCTCGGGCCTTCTCCCCGTTGCGCACGGCCGCGACGATGTCGAACGCGGGGAGCTTCTTGCGCAGGGCCGCGATGACCAGATGTCCCAACTGCCCGGTGGCTCCAGTGACGACGATCATGATCTTCCCCTTCGCGTGGTTGAAGAGCACGGACAGCATACTCGCACTACCCGCTTCCGTAAGTACGGGAGAGTATGTAGTCGCGGCAACTCTGGACGAACGATCAGCCGAGCGCTGCCCTGATCCGCTCCAGCGCCTCTTCCAGCATGTGCCGCGGCGAGGCGATGTTGAGGCGCATGAAACCGCTGCCTTCCTTGCCGAACACCGTGCCCGGGCTCATCCCCACCTTCGCCTTGCGCACGAAAAACTCGCGCAACTTCGCATCGCTCATGTTCAAGCTGCGGCAGTCCAGCCACAGCAGATAGGTACCCTGCGCGGGGAAGACCGTGATGGCTGGCAGGTGCCGCGCCACATAGTCACGGACGAGATCGCGGTTGCCCTGCAGATAGAGCAGCAGTTCGTCCAGCCATGCTTCACCCCCGCGATAGGCTGCCTCGAAGGCGGCGATGCTGAAGGGATTGGTGTTGCTGACATGCAGCGTCTCGAAGGCATGCTTGATGGCGTGACGCTGTTCCTTGTCGGGCACGATGATGCAGGAGAGGCCGAGGCCGGGGATGTTGAAGGTCTTGCTCGGCGCGACGGTGGTGATGACCTTGTCACCCTCACCCGCCAAAGTGGCCAACGGGATGTGGCGTTCGCCGGGATAGACGAGGTCGGCGTGGATCTCGTCGGACAGGATGGTGATGTCATGGCGGCGCGCGATGTCCAGCAGCTCGCTGAGCTCTTCCCTGCTCCACACGCGCCCCACGGGGTTGTGCGGGGAGCAGAACAGCATGAGCCGCGCACTGTCGGCGGCGCACTGCTCCAGATGGTCGAAGTCGATCTCGTAGCGCTCGCCGACCAGACGCAAGGGGTTCTCGATGAGGCGGCGCCGGTTGGTGGTCACCGCGGAGAAGAAAGGGAAGTACACCGGCGGCTGCACGATGACACCCTCACCTTCCCTCGCGAAGGCCATGACGCTGGCGAAAAGCGACGGCACCACGCCAGGCGCCATGACGATCCATTCGCGCTGCACCTCCCAGCCGTGGCGCTTCTTGAGCCAGGCGATGAGCGCTTCGTACAGGCCATCCGGATACAGGGTGTAGCCGTAGATGGGGTGGGCGGCGCGCTCCTCAAGTGCGCGTATCACCGCAGCAGGCGAGGCGAAGTCCATGTCTGCCACCCACAGCGGCAGCAGGTCGCTGGTGCCGAACTGGGCTGCGCGCCCGTCATGCTTCAGGGAATGCGTGCCACTGCGGGGGATGTTCTGGTCGAAATCCATGCTCAGACGATGTTCCTGCGGTTGAAAGTGGAGGCATTGCTGCGGCCTTCGGCGGACTTTAGCAGAGACTTTCTTTAGGAGCCTCTGAAGTTGTCACACTGGCGAGAGCCGGTGTTAGGGTTAAGGCTTATTCAGGGCTTCCTTAGGTTTTCATCCCCGCATGCATTAAAATGCCCGGCTTTCGAATCACAGAACAAGCCCGCCCGGGCGCCCCTGGCACATGAACCTCATCCTCCAAGCCTTACACGACATCCCCGCAACTCAGGTCGAACACCTTGCCGAGCTTTCCGGCGCGACGCGCACCGAACAGGCCGCCGCACACCTGTATCGCTTGCGCGATGCAAAACCGCATGACGACATCGCCGCCTATTGCTTCGAGCACAGCATCGACTACGGCTTCGTGCCGCAAGGCAAGCATCTTTCCGACTTCGGCCTGGTAGTGATGGATATGGATTCCACGCTGATCAGCATCGAGTGCATAGACGAGATCGCCGACATGCAGGGGCTGAAACCGCAGGTGGCGAAAATCACGGAATCCGCGATGCGCGGCGAGATCGATTTCGCCGAAAGCCTGCGCCGGCGCGTAGCGCTGCTGGAAGGGCTGGACGAGAGCGCCTTGCAGCGCGTGTACGACGAGCGTCTGAAGCTCAATCCTGGCGCGGAAGCCATGCTGGCCGAGCTGAAGAGGCACGGCATCAAGACGCTGCTGGTATCCGGCGGCTTCGTGTTCTTTACCGAGAGGCTCAAGACTCGCCTCGGTCTCAACTTTGCGCATGCCAACACGCTGGAGATCGTGGATGGCAAACTCACCGGCAAGGTGCTGGGCAAGATACTCGATGCGCAAGGCAAGGCCGACTGGCTGCTGAAGACGCGCGACGAACTGGAGCTGCAGCCGTCGCAAGTCATCGCCATGGGCGACGGCGCCAACGACCTGAAGATGATGGCACAGGCGGGCCTGAGCATCGCCTACCACGCAAAACCCGTGGTACGCGAACAGGCAAGCTACGCGCTGAATTTCGTGGGCCTCGATGGCCTGGTGAACCTGCTCGGGAACTAGACAGCGCAGCGTGAAGCCGAGCGACCCGCCCCGCGGGTCCTCTCGCTTGCGGGTGTGCTAGAGTGCGGACGCTCTCGTACTGGACAGAAAGGGTAGTCATGCAAGACGTCATCTTGAAGCTGGTCGATGTTCCCATGGTGCGCATGTTCGTCCTCGCCGGCATCATCTTCCTGATGATCGCTGTGCTCGGCAAGATCGAAGGCAAGATCGAGCCGGGCCGTATCGGCCGCATAGGCGCGGCCATCCTGGGAGTAGCCCTGGTCGTGATCGGGCTCGCCATGCAGTTCGGAGAGACGCACGACATGTACGCGAAGCTGCCGCCCGATGTGATCGCTGCCCTCCCTCCATCCAAGGTGGTCGCGGTACCTCCTTCCAACACCACGACGAACGCCGAGATCATCCCCATCAAGGTCGTAGCCGGCACCTACGGCCGCAACTGCAACGCCACGCCGGGCAACGCCACGACACCTCTCGCAACCGCCTGCGACGGCAAGAGTAGCTGCGACTTCACGGTAGACACGACCGCGCTGCAGGACCCAGCGCCGAACTGCAGCAAGGACTTTGCCGCCGAATGGAAGTGCGGCAGCAGCAACGTAACCTATTCTGCAGCGCTGTCCAGCCTTACCGGTAAGGGCGACAAGCTGCGTCTGAGCTGCGCCGGCTGATAGGCTGGCCGGTGACACGAATCAGGAGCAACACATGACGCAAGAGATCAGCACCGAAGTCCTGCTGGAGAAATACGCAGAGCCGGGCGAGAACACGGTGCAGGACGTGCGCCGCCGCGTGGCGCGCGGGCTGGCGCAAGCCGAGAAACCGGAGCACAGGGCGAAATGGGAAGAGGCCTTCTTCCTCGCACAGGAGAACGGCTTCGTGCCCGCCGGCCGCATCAACTCGGCCGCCGGCCTCAAGATAGAAGCGACACTCATCAACTGCTTCGTGCAGCCTGTGGGCGACGCGATCTCAGGTATCTGCGACGGCAAGCCCGGCATCTACGACGCGCTGCAGCAGGCGGCCGAGACCATGCGCCGCGGCGGTGGCGTAGGCTATAACTTCTCCGCCATCCGTCCCGAAGGCGCACACGTGAAAGGCACCAACTCGCGCGCCAGCGGCCCCATCTCCTACATGCGCGTGTTCGACCGTTCGTGCGAGACGGTGGAATCAGCCGGTGCGCGGCGCGGCGCGCAGATGGGTGTGCTGCGCTGCGACCATCCCGACATCGAACGTTTCATCCATGCCAAGGACCAGGGCGACTTGCGCAACTTCAACATCTCGGTCGGGGTGACCGACGCGCTGATGCAGGCGGTGGAGAAGGACGAGGAGTTCGAGCTCGTGCACAGTGCCGAGCCTTCCGCTGCCCTCAAGGAACAGGGCGCGACGCGGCGCAGCGACGGCAAGTGGATATACCGCAAGGTGCGCGCCGCCGAACTGTGGAAGCAGATCGTCGCCAGCACGTACGATCACGCCGAGCCGGGCGTGCTCTTCATCGACCTGATGAACCGCGACAACAACCTGTCGTATTGCGAGGAGATAGAGGCCACCAACCCCTGCGCCGAGCAGCCGCTGCCCCCCTACGGCTGCTGCTGCCTGGGCTCCATAGACCTCACGCGCATGGTGAGCAACCCCTTCTCGCCCCATGCCGCCTTCGACCACGACTCGTTCAAGCAACTGATACGCGTGTCGGTGCGCATGCTGGACAACGTACTGGATGTAACCGCATGGCCGCTGCCCGAACAACAGCAGGAAGCGCAGAACAAACGCCGCGTCGGGCTTGGCTACACCGGGCTGGGCGATGCGCTGGCGATGCTGGGGCTGCGCTACGACACCGATGAAGCGCGCGCGGCGGCAGCCGAGTTCACACGCGTCCTGCGCGACGAAGCC
This sequence comes from Sideroxydans sp., assembly GCA_037446535.1. GTDB lineage: Bacteria > Pseudomonadota > Gammaproteobacteria > Burkholderiales > Gallionellaceae > Sideroxyarcus. The sequence goes on from JBBIIJ010000009.1 coordinate 4,673, forward strand.
TATCTCGCCTCGGTGGACCTCGCGATCGAACGTGGCCCCTTCCCCTTGCTGGATGCTGAGAAGTACCTCGCCGCGCCGCGCTTCGCTTCGCGCCTGCCCGACGAGATCAAGGACAGGATACGCAAGCACGGCATACGCAACAGCCACCTGCTCTCCATCGCGCCCACCGGCACCATCTCGCTGGCCTTCGCCGACAACGCATCCAACGGCATCGAGCCGCCCTTCTCCTGGTTCTACACGCGCAAGAAGCGCATGCCGGACGGCAGCACCAAGGATTACCAGGTCGAGGATCATGCCTGGCGCCTATACAGGAAGATGGGCGGCGACGTGGACAAGCTGCCGCCCGCCTTCGTCACTGCGCTGGAGATCTCCGCCATAGACCACATGAAGATGGTCGCCGCCGTCGCCCCCTACATCGACACCTCCATCAGCAAGACTGTCAACGTCCCTGCCGACTACCCCTACGAGGACTTCAAGGACCTCTACACGGAAGCGTGGAAGGCCGGATTAAAGGGGCTTGCAACCTACCGGCCCAACACGGTGCTGGGCGCGGTCCTGTCGGTCGCGCCCGAAAAGAAAGCCGAAGAGCAGCCGCAGGATTTCGTGTTCGACCAGGACCGCCGCATCGTGCTGGAGGCCGCACCTACGCCTGCCCTGGCATCGCTGCGCTGGCCGGGACGCCCCAAGTTGACTGCCGGGAGCGAAGGCTGGGTGTCTCAAGTGGTAAAACATCCCTTAGGCAGCTTCGTGGCCTTCGTGTCGCACACCACGAACGGCAAGAACCATCCCTTCGAAGTCTGGGTGAACGGCTCCGAGCAACCGCGCGGCCTGGGTGCGCTGGCCAAGTCGCTGTCCATGGACATGCGCACGCGCGACCCGGTATGGCTGCGCATGAAGCTCGAGATGCTGATGAAGAACGCGGGTGATGACGCCTTCGACATGCCAATGCCGCCCGACGGCGAGATGACGCGCATGCCCAGCCTGGTCTCCGCCTTCGCGCACCTCCTGAAGTACCGTATCGAGCAGCTCGGTGCGCTGGAGATGGACGAGAACGTGACCACGCCCATGATGGACGCGCTGTTCGCAAAGAAGGAACCCAAGACCGGCACCGACGGCACCATGAGCTGGACGGTGGACATCTCCAACGGCGGCACGGGCGACGACTTCGTGCTGGGACTGAAGGAGCTGGTGCTGCCGGACGGCCAGCGCCGCCCCTATTCGATGTGGCTGTCCGGCGTGTACCCGCGTTCGCTCGACGGGCTGTGATCGACCCCGCATGGATAGGCATGAAGCTGCGCAAGCTGCTCAACTTCGGCGAACCGCTGGGCGACTTCATGGCACGCGTGCCCGGCGGCAACAAAATGGAGAGCTACCCCTCGACGGTCTCCTATGTCGCCAAGCTCATCATCCACCGCTACGCCATGCTGGGCATCCTGGACGAACACGGCTACCCCATGAAACAGATGGGCGTGCTAGAGATCCCCGAAGGCCAGATCAAGCCGACCTCGGTGCTGAAGCCCATCGTCGGCAAGCTCTGCAAGGAATGCGGAAACGCCACGCTGATCAAGAAGGACGGCTGCGAGTTCTGCACCAGCTGCGGCGCAATCGGGGCATGCGGGTAACGAGAGAGAAATGCGCCAACGTCCCATCGGATATTTCGCGCTGGCGTCTCTACTCGGCATCAGCCAGCCCTCCTGCGCCGAAGCGCTGAAGCCTCCGCAGCTGGTCGAAGCCGAACCGTTGCGCCAGGTCTGGCTGAATGCAGGTTTCCTGTCGTATCACTATCAGACCAACAAGGGCCTGAACAACACCAATTTTGGATTGGGTGGTGAATATCGCTTCTCCAACGTGCACTCGGTGACGGCGGGAGAGTTCAACAACAGCGACAGACGGACTTCACATTACGTGGGGCTGTGTTGGCAGCCGCTTGCGTGGGGAAGGCTACGGCTGGGGGCGGTGATCGTCGGCTTCGACGGTTATCCGGGAGTGCAGAACGGCGGCTGGTTCATGGCAGCCATCCCCGTTGCCAGCCTGGAGTACGAGAAGGTCGGTGCAAACTTGATCGTCATCCCGGAATCCAAAGACTTGGGCTATGGCGCGGTTTCCCTGCAGCTCAAAATAAAGCTGTACTGAGACTAAACAGCTAGTCGCCTCAGTTCCGATCAGCCGGGTTTTCTGAACAACGCAGGGATCTGCACTTTGGGTTTGCCGGGCATGGGCTCATCGGGCTTCTTCACCGGCGCGGCGGGCGCGCTGATGTTGGGCACATAGGGCTTGTCGAACCACGGGTCGTGCGCGGGTTTTCTAGGCGCGGGCGAGTGGTACTTGTGCCCCTCGGGGCGCTCGCCCCGCGAGGGACGTCTCGATGGCAAGGCCGCGCGCTCCTTCTTGATCTCGGTCTTGATCAGCTTCTCGATCTCCGCGAGATACTTCTCCTCTTCCGGCGACACCAGCGAAATCGCCGTACCCTTGGCACCCGCGCGGCCGGTGCGGCCTATGCGGTGCACGTAGTCCTCTGCAGCATGCGGGATCTCGTAATTGATGACCATGGGCAGACTGTCTATGTCCAAGCCGCGCGCAGCCACGTCGGTGGCGATCAGCACCGTCACCTTTCCGTTCTTGAAGGCTTCCAGCGCCTGCAGGCGTTCAGACTGGCTCTTGTCTCCGTGTATGGCATCGGCTGACACACCCTCGTGCTGCAGTTGGCGCGCGAGGCGGCTGGCGGTGAGCTTCGTCTTGGTGAACACGATGACCTGCGTCGCATCGTCACCGCGCAGCAGCTGCAACAGAAGCTGGTGCTTGTCCTCTTGCTCCACCAGGTAGATCTTCTGCGTGATGTTCTCGGAAGTGGCGTTGCTGCGCGCCACCTCGATCAAAGTGGGGTACACCAGGAAATCCTCGGCCAGCTTCTTGATCTCGTCGGAAAAGGTGGCGGAGAACATGAGGCTCTGGCGCTGCCTGGGCAGCAGGGAGAGGATGCGTTTGAGGGCGGGCATGAAGCCCATGTCCAGCATGCGGTCGGCCTCGTCCAGCACCAGCATCTGCACGGTGTTGAGCTGCACCGACTTCTGCTCGACGTGGTCCAGCAGGCGGCCCGGGGTCGCCACGAGGATCTCCACACCGTTCTTGAGCGCGGGCGTCTGCGTCTTGATGTCCACCCCGCCGTACACCACCAGCGAGCGCAAGTTCGTGTGCTTGGCATAGGCCTTGATGTTCTCTTCCACCTGGACCGCCAGTTCGCGCGTGGGCACCAGGACCAGCCCGCGCACCGGGTGCCTTGCAGGTGAGGTGCTGGTGCTGGCATGTGGCAGCAGTTTCTGCAGCATGGGCAGCGCGAACGCTGCGGTCTTGCCGGTGCCCGTCTGCGCTCCGGCCATGAGATCGAAGTTCTGCAGCGCCAGAGGGATGGCCTGCGCCTGGATGGGAGTGGGCGTGCTATAGCCGGCCTCGGTGAGGGCCTTGAGTATCTGGGGGGCCAGTTTCAGGTCGGCAAAACTAACGGTGTCCAATGTCGTTCTCTCGCAGTGCTCGTGGTCGTATCAGGGGCATTATACGCGCCGTCCCCATACGCTTGCCTCTATAATCCGTTGCGTCTACCAGCGGCCGGCCGCCGGACCCGCGATCATCCTCGAACCTAACCAAGCCTATGAGCCTGCACCAATTCATCCGGTCATTCATGCCGCACGGGACGCCCGCTCCGCTCGCAGAGAAGGCGCGCAGCGGGCTCGCGGGAGGAGTCGCCATCCTGACGCTGGCCTGGACGCTGCACCTGCTGCCGCACCAGCAATATCCCATACTGTTGCTTGCTTCGATGGCGGCCTCCGCGGTGCTGCTCTTCGCCGCGCCACACAGCCCGTTCTCGCAGCCGTGGAACCTGATCGTGGGGCACGGCGTCTCGGCGATGGCAGGCTGGATCAGCTATCTGTGGATTGCCGATCCGCTGTTTGCCGCGGGTGTCGCAGTAGGCGCTGCCATCTTCCTCATGTACGTCTTGAACTGCCTGCACCCGCCGGGCGCTGCCACCGCGCTCGCCCTGGTGCTGGGTGCTTCACAGTTCCACCCCATGGGCGGACATTGGGTGACGCTGATCGTGCTGGCCAATGCAGGTGTCCTGCTGCTGCTCGCTCTCGTCATCAACAACGCGCTGCCGCATCGCCGCTATCCTGTGGCGGCAGCGGCGCCAGTCCCCCTCAAGGCCGAACTGCCGGTACTGCCAGAACAGCAGGACATCGAATGGGCATTGGAGCAGATGGACAGCGTGATAGACGTCAGCGTCGAGGACCTGACGGCGATCTACGCCTCGGCGCAGGAGCGAGCCCAGAAGCGTCTCGAATCAAAGCTCGGATAGCCATGACCATGCCACTGCTCAAAACCATACACATCACCTGCGTCGCCGCGAGCTACACGCTGTTCTTCCTGCGCGGGATCTGGCTCATGCGCGGCTCCGCCATCATGCATCAACGCTGGGTGAAGGTCGCGCCGCACAGCGTCGACAGCGTGCTGCTCGCCAGCGCCATCGCTCTCGCCTTGCAGCTGGGCTACTCGCCTTTCAACAACCCGTGGCTGGCCGCGAAGATCGTCGCACTGCTGGGCTACATCGGCCTGGGCATGCTGGCCTTCCGATTCGGCAGGACGCCACGCATCAGGCTGGCCGCATGGTTCTCCGCGCAGGCGGTGTTCTTCTACATCGTCGCGGTGGCTGTCACGCACGACCTGCTGCTCACATTGGCGAGCCTGCCATGAACGCGCTGCTGGCCTCAGCCCCCGGCTTCGACGACCCGCTGGAGATGCTGCGAGCCTGCCACGGCAGGATACAGGCCCAGTGCGCCATGCTGTCCAGGCTGGTCGAACACCTGGCCACACAGGGCTGCGATGCCCAGGCGAGCCAGGCGGCGCGCGCCATCCTGCGCTATTTCGACACCGCCGGGCACCACCATCATCAGGACGAGGAAGTGGATCTCTTCCCCGCGCTGCTCGCCACGCACGACACGACTGCGGCTTCACTCGTGTCACGTCTGATCGGTGAACACAAGAAGATGGAGGCGGCCTGGCAGGCGCTGCGCCCGCAGCTCGTGGACATCGCCGAGGATGTGTCGGGCGAGCTGGATGAGAATGTCGTCGCCCATTTTTGCGGCCTGTATGCGGAGCACATCGCGGTGGAGAACGGTGAACTGTTGCCGCTGGCGACGAGCCTGCTGGGCGCAGAGCAGCAGGAGCGGCTCGGGCATGCCATGGCCGTGCGCCGCGGGGTGGTGTTTTGAGCGAACGCCTTACACCCAAGGTCGCCGTCATAGGCGGCGGACCTGCCGGCCTCATGGCGGCCGAAGTGCTGGCGCAAGGCGGCGCGGGGGTGGATGTGTACGAGGCGATGCCCAGCGCAGGGCGAAAGTTCCTGATGGCCGGCAAGGGCGGCATGAACATCACCCACGCCGAACCGTTCGCTGACTTCGTGGCGCGCTACGGCGAACGCCGCGAGCGCATAGCACCGCTGCTGCACGCCTTCCCGCCGGATGCCTTGTGCGACTGGATACACGGCCTGGGCATAGACACCTTCGTGGGCACCTCCGGTCGTGTGTTCCCCTCGGGCATGAAGGCCGCTCCGCTCTTGCGCGCCTGGCTGCACCGGCTGCGCGAGCTCGGCGTTCGATTCCACATGCGCCACCGCTGGTGCGGCTGGGACGAACAAGGTGCGCTGCTTTTCACCATACCGGAAGGGGAGCTGTGCGTGCACACCGATGCGCTGGTGCTCGCGCTGGGAGGCGGCAGCTGGCCGCAGCTCGGCTCCGACGCAGCATGGGTGCCGTTGCTCGAAGGGCACGGCGTGCCCGTCATGCCCCTGCGCCCCTCGAACTGCGGCTTCGAAGTTGTATGGAGCGCGCACTTCCGCGAACGCTACGCGGGCCAGCCCCTGAAATCGGTGGCTGCCACTTTCGGCACGGTGCGCAGACAGGGCGAGTGCGTCGTCACCGCGCATGGCATAGAGGGCGGCCTGATCTATGCGCTGTCCGCCGCGCTGCGCGACGAGATAGAGCGCAGTGGCAGCGCCACGCTGCACTTGGACCTGCTGCCCGACTGGCCGCTAGCACGAGTACAGAACGAAGTGGCGCATCCGCGCGGTTCGCGTTCGCTCTCCAGCCACCTGCAGAGCCGCTTGGGGTTACAGGGTGTGAAAGCCAACCTGTTGCGGGAGGTGCTGGATGCGACGCAGATGCAGGACACTGCGCTGCTCGCACGCACCATCAAGGACTTTCCGCTGTGCCTCTTCGCACCACGGCCCTTGGTCGAAGCCATCAGCACCGCCGGCGGCGTCGCGTTCGAGGCGCTGGACGAGGGGCTGATGCTCAGAAGTTCGCCGGGTGTGTTCTGCGCGGGTGAGATGCTGGACTGGGAAGCGCCCACCGGCGGCTACCTGCTCAGCGCCTGCCTTGCCAGCGGGCGCGCAGCAGGAGCAGCGGTCCTGGACTGGCTGGAACATCCCCACGCAGCACAAGGTTAGCGGCATCTGCACCTGCGTGCCCGACCGCTGCCGCGCGCTACAATGCGCGCCCCTTTTCCCACCCCGAAAGGAAGACATCCATGAAGCAATACAGCAAACGCACTGCCATCACCCATTGGCTGATCCTGGTCCTCTTCACCGCAGCCCTCGCGCTAGGCGCGTGGCTGAACGAGAGCCAGAACACGAACCAGAAGCTCTCCATGTATCCCCTGCACTTCATCATCGGCGACACCGTGCTGCTGCTCGTGCTGCTGCGCATCTATTTCCGCAAAAAGGACGGCGAGCCTGCACCGGCCAACGCCAGCCCGCTGCTGAACAAGGTCGCAGCCGCCACCCACGTGCTGATGAACCTCTCGCTGATCGCACTGGTCATCTCCGGCGTCGCCACCGTGGCCACCTCGGGCCTCGTCGAAGCGCTGAAAGCGGCGGACCCGGCACTCATCCCCGATTTCCACCACGTGGGCGCCAAAGAGTTCCACGAGCTCTTCCTCGGCGTGACCCTTTTCCTGATCGCCTTCCATGTCGCGGCCGCGCTCTACCACCAGCTCGTCCTCAAGGACAACGTGCTGCGCCGCATCATGATCAAGCGTTTCTGAGTTCCGACACCGCAAAAGAAAACGCGCACCTTCCGGTGCGCGTCCTCGATCACAGCAGTGTGACGTTGTTTACTTCCAGACAGGGGCGCCGCTCGCGTCCTTGATCTGCGTCTTCAGCGAGTCGCGGATCATGGCGACCACGGTCTCGGGCAGGGGCACATAGTCCAGGTCGGATGCCATCTTGTTGCCGTGGCTGTATGCCCAGTCGAAGAACTTGATGACTTCCTTGCCGTTCTCAGGCTTGTCCTGCACCTTGTGCAGCAGGATGAACGTTGCGCCGGTGATGGGCCAGCTCTCCTTGCCGGGCTGGTTGGTCAGAATCTGGTAGAAACCCTTGTCCTTGTCCCACTTGGCGTTGGCGGCAGCAGCCTTGAAGTTGTCCGCATCGGGCTTGACGAAGAAGCCGTCGCGGTTCTTCAGCTGCACGTAGCTCATCTTGTTCTGCAGGGCGTAAGCGTATTCCACGTAGCCGATGGATCCCTTGATGCGCTGCACGTAGGAAGCCACACCTTCGTTGCCCTTGCCACCGGTGCCGGTCGGCCACTGCACGGCGCTGCCTGCGCCCACGGAACGCCGCCAATTCATGCTGACTTGGGTGAGGTAGGTCGTGAAGATAAAGGAAGTGCCAGAGCCATCCGAACGGTGCACCACGGTGATGACCTGGTCAGGCAGGCTGACACCGCTGTTGTCGGCGGCGATCTGCGCATCGTTCCACTTGGTGATGTGGCCCAGGAAGATGTTGGCCAGCACTTCGCTGCTCAACTTCAGCTGGCCGGGTGCCACGCCTTCCACGTTGACGACGGGAACCACGCCACCGATCACGGTGGGGAACTGCGTCATGCCGAGCAGGCCCAGTTCTTCCGGAGCCATGGGCGCGTCGGAGGCGCCGAAATCCACGGTCTTGGCCTTGATCTGCTTGATGCCGCCGCCAGAGCCGATGGACTGGTAGTTCATGCCTACGCCGGTCTGTGTCTTGTAGGCATCGGCCCACTTCGCGTAGACGGGATAGGGGAAGGTCGCGCCTGCGCCGTTGATGGTATCAGTAGCAGCTGCGCTGCCGGCGGCCAGCAGCATGGCGGAAAGGCCGATGCTGCCGAGGATACGATTCAGTTTGCTCATGGTTTCTCCGAAGTTGGACGGTAAGTTGCTGTCATTCAGCGAGACCATCATAGGAGAGCACCGTTACACAATTATGACAACGGCATGTGCGCCGTAAGTCCCTCACAAAAAAAAGAGCGCAGGGGCTGCGCGCAAAGGGAGGAGAACACAAAACCTTTGGCCTACGCCATGACCAGGCTAGCCGCCTCGCGCATCGATGCCGGTGGGAGCGTCAGCAAACCAATCTTCCGCCTCACCGGGGCTTGGCGAGGCTCGACAAACAGGCTGTTGCCCGGCATCTTCTTCGCCATCTTCTTGGCGTCACACATGGCGGACGAGACCTCGTGATGCGACGTGAACTGCCCAGGCGACACGCGGATGGCGCCTATGGACAGGCTTGTCAGGGGATGGAACGCGAAGCTACCGTCACGCCCTTCGCAGCGGTAGCCTTTGGCGGCCAGATGCTCACTGTCGAACATCAACGAGGCCGCCTGCTCGAAGGAATGCAGTGCCTGCTCGCAGCGGGCTTTCCAGTCGCGGCTCTGCAGCAACAGTACGAAGTCATCGCCGCCTATGTGGCCTATGAAATCCTGCTTGGGGTCACAGGCCCAGTTGAGCACCCGCCCGGTCAGCTGGATCATCTCGTCCCCCTTGCGATAACCGTAGGTGTCGTTGAAGGGCTTGAAGTGATCCAGGTCGCAATGGCAGGCGACGAAGGGCACACCAGCCTGCAATAGGCGTTCGATATGGTCGCTGATCGGCACGTTGCCCGGAAGCAAAGTGAGCGGATTCGCGTAGCGGGCCGCCTCGATCTGCATCTGGGTCAGCTCGCGCAGCAGGTCCTGGCCGGAGGCGACACCGATGTAACGGCCGTTCTCGGTGATGATGAAGCCGTCCACGAAATGCCGGCTGTCCGCCTCGGCCAGGAAGTGGCTCAGTTCCTGGATGGGCATGTTCTTGTCCACCAGCAAGGGCTCCCCCTGCATCAGCACCTCGCACGGTTTCCTGCCCATCAACTCGCGCTGGTAAGGCTTGGCAAAACGGTCTATGAACTGATAACGATTGATGAGGCAGAGCGGCTTGCCGTCCTTGACCACCGGGATGGCGCGCAGCCCAGGGTCGGCGGTGAAACGCTCGAACAGCACGTCGTTGGGCGTGTCTGGTTGCGCTGGCTCGACATAGTCCAGGAGCTTGTGCGCAGTGGTGCGCAACCGGCCGCCGGCATCGATCGCGGGGAAAAGTGGCGCATCGGGCGCCTTGACGACGCCCAAGGTATCGGCAGAAGCGACCTGTGGAGGTGTAGGGCTGGGGCGGGCGATGAAATAGCCTTGCCCCAGCGCGATGCCTATCTCCTTGATCACCTTCAGCTCTGCCTGGGTCTCCACCCCTTCCGCGATGACCTGTGCACCGCAGCTGTCGGCGATCTGCTGTATGGATTTGAGGAACTGGCGCTTGATCGGGTCGCGATCCACGCCCTGCACGAAATGCATGTCCACCTTGATGAATTCGGGACGCAGCTCTGACCACAGACGCAGGCTGGAGAAGCCCTCGCCCAAGTCGTCTATCGCGATGCGAAAACCCATGCTGCGGTAATGCAGCAGGGCATCGCGCATCCCCGCGAAGTCGAAGGTAGGCTGATTCTCGGTGATCTCTATGATCACGCGTTCCGGGGCAAGGCCTATCCGCTCCATGAACGCCAGCGTCTGGCCGTTCTTGAAGCTGGGATGCGTCATCGCTTCGGGACTGACGTTGAGAAACAGGCGCCCCGGCAGATTGAGCTTCGCGAAACTCTCCAGCACGGTCTTGCGCGACAGCATCTCCAGCTCTAGATACATCCCCTGCTGCTCGGCCGCGCCGAAAAGGTTGATGGGCGAATGCAGGGGGCTGTTTGCCGGGCCGCGTATCAGCCCCTCGAAACCGAGGAATTCACCGCTTTCGAGATCTATGATGGGCTGGAACAAAGCGCTCAGCCGGCGCTGGTCCAGAATGTCGCGCAACGGCAGTCTGGCGTGTTCTCCCGCATGTGTGACCGGCAACAGCTCGCCCATGCGGAACCTTTCGGCGGGAAGAATGGCGCTCATGGGCGTCTCCGGTAATTGATCGGAGGCGGACGATAACGCCCGTTTGTTACACGAAGATGACGCCGATCAGCGTCCCGTGATGTCGAAGAGGATCGAGCGGCTCATCATGAACTGGCCGTAGTCGTCCTTGTCCGCGTTGGCGCTCAAGAGGACGGTCATCGTATCGCCGCCCTTGCGCGCGATCTGAAGCTCAAGGTTGCGCACCCAGCCGCGTTTCAGCAGATGCGGATAGTGCTCTTCGAAGGTCTTGCGGCTCTGTGGCGTGAGCAGGTCAGCGAACTTCATCTTGCCCACGACGACCTCCCGCGGGAGGTCGTGCCACTTGAGCTGGGTGTCGTTGACCTGAATGATCACGCCTGCGGCGTCCAGAGAGTGATAGCCGCAAGGTGCGTTGTTGTAGAGGTCGGCCAGCCTGTCGGCGGCAACCTTGAGCCGCGTCTCGGAATCCGTGCGCGTACGCAGCTCGCTGGACAGGCTGCTGTTCGCCGACTTGTACACGTCCAGCTGCTTCTCCAGCTGGGTCGTGCGCACAGCCACCAGGTCGTCGATGTGGCGCCGGTGCTGGCGCAACTCCTCTTCCACCTTTTTATCGGCGGTGATGTCTATCAGTATGCCCTGCAGCATCAAGGGCCTGCCGTATTCGTCGCTCACGAGGCGAGCCTCGTGAGGGAACCAGTGCACATCGCCTTCGCGGTCCAGCAGGCGGTATTCACAACGCAAGCGCTTGCCGGTGACGCGCACCTGGTCGAACGCCTCCTGTGCGCGCTGCCGATCGTCGGGGTGGACGTAGCTGCGCAGGCCGCCGTCCTGGCCGATCATCTCCTCTGGCGAGTAGCCCAGGACGCCGAGTTGCGGGCTCACGTAGAGCAGCTTGCCAGGAATATCGAGCGCCGCCGTGTAGGTGATGGCCGGGATCTGCTCCACCAGGAAACGGTACTGCGCCTCGGCCTGGACGAGGCGCGACTCCATCTCCTTCTTCTCCTGCCATGCCTGCCGCTCGCGCAGCACCCGCTCTATGACCGCGGGCAGCAGTTCCAGGTACTGGCGGTTGGCATCCTTGACGAGGTAGTCATGCGCGCCGCGCTTCAGCGCTTCGACGGCGATAGAGGCGTTGTCTGCCCCGGTCAGCATCATCACCGGGACGGTGATCTCGCCCACGTCGTTCTTCAGCTCCGACAAGAACTCCAGGCCATCCAGGTCGGGCAGGTGGTAGTCGAGCAGCACGCAGTCGGGTTTGTGCTCGTGGGCGAGCCGCAGCCCTTCGCGGCCGGTGTCTGCCTCCGCGAGCAAGAACTCGTAGTTCTCGTCCTGAGCCAGCGCGCGGCGGCAGGCCATGCGGTCCACCAGGTCGTCCTCGACAATGAGTATGTGTATCTGCGGTTTGCTCATAGCGGTACCTCGCTGACGCTCCAGTAGGCGTTGATGGTGCGCATGACTTCCACGAACTTCCGGTAATCCACGGGCTTGGACATGTAACCTGCCACACCCAGGTCGAAACTGCTGCCGATGTCCTGCTGCTCCCCCGAAGTCGTCAGCACGACCACCGGGATGCGTTTGAGGCGGGCATCCTGCTTCATCACGCGCAGGAACTCGATGCCGTTCATGACCGGCATGTTGATGTCGAGCAGGATCAGGCAAGGCCTGGCGCTCTGGGGGTCGCGCAGGTATCTCAACGCCTCTTCGCCGTTCTCCAGGTTCACGACGGGATTGGCGACCTCGGTCTCCCTCAGCGCGCGTTTGACCGTCATGACGTCCACCTGGTCGTCTTCCACGAGGAGGATGGGCCTGTCCGAGAATTTCATGCGTTCGCTCCTTGGGTTGGAATGGAGGTTGCGCGCGGCAGCGTGAAGAGGAAGGTGCTCCCCTCCCCTACCGTGGATTCGATCCACACCTGCCCGCCATACATCTCGACGATCTTCTTCACCAGCGCGAGGCCCACGCCCGAGCTTTCCACGCGGTCGCGCGGCGCCAAGGTTTGGAACAGCTGGAATATCTTGCCGAAATGCTGTTCCCTGATGCCCGGGCCATTGTCTGAGACGCTGAACTTCCACAGCTCCCCTTCGGGGCTGCAGGCGATGCGTATCCTGCCCTCCGGCTTGTCCATGTACTTTATGGCGTTGGAGATCAGATTCTGGAACACCTGCTGGATGCGGGTCGGTTCGGTGACTACGGTGGGCAACTCACCTTCCACCGTGACCGTGATGTTGGCCGGCGGTGCGAGCAGGTCTGTCACTTCCTTGACCAGGTGGTTGAGGTCCACCCTGACCATGGCCTCCTTCTCGCGCCCCACGCGCGAGTACTGCAGGATGCCGTCGATCAGACCGTCCATGCGGCGCACCCGGTTGATGAGCAGACGCATCTGCTCCTTGCCTGCGTCGTCGAACTTGTCGGCGTAATCCGTGGCCAGCCAGTCCGCCAGCGAGCTGATGGCGCGCAGCGGCGCCTTGAGGTCATGCGACACCACGTAGGCGAAGTTCCTGAGCTCCTCGTTGGCGCCCTCCACCTCGCGCAGCAGCCTGTCGCGCTGCTCCTCTGCCTGTTTGCGCTCGGTGATGTCGCGCATGAAGCTGTATACCCTGCCGCCGTTGAGCTTGCTATAGTTCGAACTCACCTCGACGATCTGGATGCGGCCGTCCTTGCGCCGCTTGTGCAGCTCGTAACGGTCGCTGCCCGTCTCGATCAGCTTGCCGACGTCGTGCTTTTCCTCGGTCGCACCCACCACATCTATATCTGCGGTGCTCATGGTCTTCAGCTCTTCCCGGCTGTAACCCATCATCCGGCAATAGGCGTCATTCACCTGCAGGATGCGGCCGTCAGTGTCAGTGACCGCGAAGGCATCCAGCGAGGTCCGTATCATGACCTTGAACTGTTCCTCCTCGTTCTTGTGCAGTATCTCCTCGATCTGCTCGCGCTCGCGGATATGGACGACGAGCGGTTTGAACAGGAAGTAATAGAGAGCCGGTGAGACGATAGCGATGAGCAGCGTGGCGTCCAGGATCGCGTCGCTGACCAGGGACAGCTGGGGCAGGGAATACAGCAGCAGCATGACTACTGCTTCGGAGACGAATACGGACAGGCAGACGATGAGCAGGATGAGTGCCGGGGACTTCAAAAGCAACGACTGGTTTTGTATGGAATACATCGGCCGTCCGTTGATCTGTCTGATGCCCGATTATAGTGCATACAGCGCAAACGCCAAGCAGAAAGGACCAAGGAACCTTGCCCCGACTGGGGGTGCTCAGCCCACACGAGGCGGATGGCTCAGGCGGGCCGTTTCCTGAAAGCGACGAGCAGCGCCCACGCGCCGAGCAGCACGTACCCGATCAGCGACAGCTCAGGGATACCCAGACCGAGGAATGTCCAGCCCTTGGCGGCGCATTCGCCGGAACCGTGCATCAGCTCCTGCCACACGTCAGCCATGGGGAAGTGTTTCAGCATGTATTCCAGGCCGGGACCGCAGGCCGGGACCTGGTCCTTGGGCAGGTGCTGCAGCCAGATGTGGCGAGAGGCGACCGCCACCCCACCCAGCGCAGTGAGCGCGATGAGGACGGAATAGACCTTGGCCCCTATCCGCTTGGCGTTATGCAGCGCAGCGACGAAGAACAGCACGCCGATCACGATGAAGATGACGCGCTGGATCATGCACAAAGGGCAAGGCTCCTCGCGCAGCACGTATTGCAGGTAGAGCGCCGCGGCGAACATGGCAGCAACGGTCACCGCGCCGGCGAGGTACAGCCAGCGATTCGACAAGTTCAAGAGTCTCAACATGATGATCACTCGGCCTCGTCTATCCATGCCGCCTGTATGGCTTCCAGCACCTTCTCACCGCCGCGGGTGTGGTCGTCGTCGAAACCGTCCAGGTCGACCACGTAGTTGTGCAGATCAGTGAAGCGCACCGTGCGCGGATCCGTGTCCGGATGCTTCTCGCAGAGGGCGATCGCGATGTCGCGCACGTCTATCCATTTCATCTCTTCACCCCTTCCAGAATCATTATCTGCGTAGCGTCCGACTGTACCCCTCGCCCCGCGGGAGAGGGGGAACGGGGGAGAGGGAAAGGAGTCTGGCGCAGTCGATTCATTTGTTATGCTGGCCTGCGCCAGACTCCTTGGCCATGTTGATGGAGTATTTCGGGATCTCTACCACCAGGTCCTGCTTGCCGACGATGGCCTGACAGGAAAGACGCGAGTTGGCCTCCAGCCCCCATGCTTTGTCCAGCATATCCTCTTCCAGTTCCGTCGCTTCTTCCAGGCTGCCGAAACCCTCGCGCACGATGACATGGCAGGTGGTGCAGGCGCAAGACATCTCGCAGGCATGCTCGATCTCGATGCCGTGGTCCAGCAGCGCGTCACAGATGGAGGTGCCGGGTTCGGCTTCGAACAAGGCTCCCTTGGGGCACAACTCCTCGTGCGGCAATACGATGACCTGTGTCATTCCAGCTCCGTCAGTTTGTGCCCGGTCAGCGCCCGCTTCACGCTCTGGTCCATGCGCTTCTGGGCGAACTCGGTGGTGGCGAGGTTGAGCGCCTCGACGGCACGCTTGATCGCCAGATGGTCGCGACCTTCAAGCACCGCGTGCAAGGCATCCATGCTCTGTCGTATGCATGCCTGCGCTGACGCGTCCAGCAAGGCGTCGCCGTCCTGCTGCAAAGCGTTGTCCACCGCTTCCAGCAGCTGTGAGGCCTCGGTCTGCTGTTCGCGCAAGGCACGCGCCTGCATGTCTTCGCGCGCGTGCTGGGTGGAATCTTTCAGCATGCGCGTGATCTCCTCGTCGGAGAGGCCGTAGGAGGGTTTCACAGTGATGTGCGATTCGACGCCACTGCTCATTTCGCGCGCAGAGACGCTGAGCAGGCCGTCCGCATCCACCTGGAAGGTGACGCGGATGCGCGCTGCTCCCGCCACCATGGGCGGGATGCCGCGCAGTTCGAACCTCGCGAGCGAACGGCAATCGCTCACCAGCTCGCGCTCGCCCTGCACCACGTGGATGCTCATGGCGGTCTGCCCGTCCTTGTAGGTGGTGAACTCCTGCGCACGGGCGCTGGGGATGGTGCTGTTGCGGGGGATGACCTTCTCCACCAGCCCCCCCATGGTCTCTAGCCCCAGGCTGAGCGGGGTCACATCCAGCAGCAGCCAATCGTCGGCACTGCGGTTTCCGGCGAGTACGTTGGCCTGGATGGCTGCGCCCAGCGCGACCACCTTCTCGGGGTCCAGGTTGTTCAGCGGCGCCTGGCCGAAGAGTTCGCCCACTGCGAGCTGCACCTGCGGCATGCGGGTGGAACCGCCGACCATCACCGTGCCCTTGACGTCCTCGACCTTCAGCTTGGCATCGCGCAGCGCGCGGCGCGTGGCCTGCAAGGTGCGCGCCACAAGGTTCTGCGTCATGTCGTAGAAGGCATCGCGCGTGAGCGTCAGGTCCACCACTTCGCCCCCGCTCAACACGGCCGTGATCTGAGCCTGAGGGTATTCCGTGAGCTGTTCCTTGGCGATGCGCGACTGGGTGAGCAACAAGCGCGTGTCATGCGGACCCAGCGCCGACAAGCCGGCCTGCTCCAGTATCCAGCAATAGATGCGGCGGTCGAAGTCGTCGCCGCCCAGCGCCGAGTCGCCGTTGGTGGCGAGCACCTCGAATACGCCCCTGGAGAGCTTCAATATGGAGATGTCGAACGTCCCGCCGCCCAAGTCGTACACCGCGTACACCCCTTCCGCCGCGTTATCCAGCCCGTAGGCGATGGCGGCCGCAGTGGGCTCGTTCAACAGGCGCAACACGTTGATGCCGGCCAGCTTGGCCGCATCCTTCGTCGCCTGGCGCTGGGCATCGTCGAAATAAGCGGGTACGGTGATGACCGCGCCCACCAGCTCGCCGCCTAGGGAAAGCTCGGCACGGCTGCGCAGCACCTTGAGTATCTCGGCGGAGACTTCGACCGGGCTCTTCACGCCCGCTGTCGTGCGCAGCTGCAGCATGCCCGGCGCATCGACGAAGCGGTAAGGCAGGTTGCCCACCTCGCCCACGTCCTTCAGGCCGCGTCCCATGAAGCGCTTCGCCGAGACGATGGTGTTATGGGGGTCTTCGCTCTGCAACGCCTGCGCCTCGTGGCCGACCTGCACGCTGCCGTCCGCCCCGTAGCGCACCACGGAGGGCAGGAGGGCGCCGCCGTGTATGTCGTTGAGCACCGCGCTGATGCCGTTGCGCACGGTCGCGACCAGTGAATTGGTGGTGCCGAGGTCTATGCCGACCGCCAGACGATGTTGATGGGGAGCGGCCGAAAGGCCGGGTTCTGCAATCTGCAACAATGCCATGTTATGAATCTAGTTCGTCGTATGCGTAGCTTATGTCTTCCCCGAGCTTCTCGAGGAATTTGAGCTTGCGCACTATACCGGAAGCGATCGCATAATCGTGAGCTTCATCCATCGCGTTGGCGAGTTGTTGCTGCAGCAGACGAGCCTCGTGCTGCACGCGCTGCTCCAGTACCTCCAGCGCTGCATTGCCCCGCGTCGCCTTGGTCTCCTCCAGCGCTTCGCGCCACTCCATCTGCTGCATCAGAAAATCGACCGGCATGGACGTATTGCTGTCTTCCTGCGTGTCCACGCCGTGCAGCGACAGCAGGTAACGGGCGCGATCAAGTGGGTTGCGCAGGGTCTGATAGGCCTCGTTGACGCGCGTCGCCCATTGCATGGAAAGGCGGCGATCGGCCTCGGGAAGATGGGTGGACTTGTCGGGATGCACCAGTTCCTGCAAGGCAAGGTAGCCCTGCTCCAGTGCAGCGTTGTCTAGCTGGAAACGTTTGGGGAGCTTGAAGAGATGGAAGAAATCCTGCTGGAGATCCGCGGAGCGCATGTCCATCACACTTTGAAGCTCTCTCCGCAGCCGCAGCTGTCCTTGACGTTCGGGTTGTTGAACTTGAACCCTTCGTTCAGGCCTTCACGTGTGTAGTCGAGTTCCATGCCATCGAGATAAGGCAGGCTGTGCTGGTCCACGAGTATGGTGATGCCATGGCTTTCGAACTGCATGTCCTCGCCCTCCACCACATCGGCGAATTCGAGCTTGTAGGCCATGCCGGAGCAGCCGCTGGTGCGCACGCCCAGGCGCAGACCGACTCCCTTGCCGCGCTTGACCAGGAAGTTCTGCACGTGTTTCGCGGCGTTTTCCGTCAATGTGATCGCCATGCCGGACTCCTACTTGTTCCCGTTGCAGGCGGCTGCCTCGACCGTCGCGCCGCTCTTGGCGCGGTAATCAGCCACGGCCGCCTTGATGGCATCTTCCGCCAAGATGGAGCAGTGGATCTTGACCGGCGGCAGCGCCAGCTCTTCGGCGATCTGCGTGTTCTTGATGGCAAGCGCCTGATCCACTGTCTTGCCCTTGACCCACTCGGTCACCAGCGAGCTGGAAGCGATGGCCGAGCCGCAACCGTAGGTCTTGAACTTGGCGTCCTCGATGACGCCGTCCTTGCCCACCTTGATCTGCAGCTTCATCACGTCGCCGCAGGCCGGCGCACCTACCATTCCGGTGCCAACGTGGCTGTCATCCTTGTCGAGCGACCCGACGTTGCGCGGATGCTCGTAGTGATCCAGTACTTTTTCGCTATAAGCCATTTATCTGTCCTCCAATTCCTTCGAGGACTGACAAGTTGCCTGTCTGACAAGGCGGAGGGTTGCGCCGTTTACATTGTGGTAAACAAGCAACCCGATAACGCAGTCAGGCGGGCAAATCGTCAGTCCTCAGTGTGCAGCCCACTGCACAGTATTCAGGTCTATCCCATCCTTGTACATCTCCCACAAGGGGGATAGCTCACGAAGCTTGCCGATCTTCTCGTTCAGCAGCTTCACCGCATAATCCACTTCCTCGACCGTGGTGAAACGCCCCACCGTGAAGCGGATGGAGCTATGCGCCAGCTCGTCGCTGCGCCCCAACGCACGCAGCACGTAGGACGGCTCCAGGCTGGCCGAGGTACAGGCCGAGCCGCTGGACACCGCAATATCCTTAACCGCCATGATGAGGGACTCACCCTCGACGAAGTTGAAGCTCACATTGAGGTTGTGCGGCACGCGTTGCTCCATGTCGCCGTTTACGAACACCTCCTCCATGCCGGACAGCCCCTTCCACAGGCGGTCGCGCAGCATGCGGATGCGCTCGTTCTCGGTCGCCATCTCTTCCTTCGCGATGCGGAAGGCCTCGCCCATGCCGACGATCTGATGCGTCGCCAACGTGCCAGAACGGAAGCCGCGCTCGTGGCCGCCACCGTGCATCTGCGCCTCCAGGCGCACACGCGGCTTGCGGCGCACGTACAGCGCGCCTATGCCCTTGGGGCCGTAGGTCTTGTGCGCGGAGAACGACATCAGATCCACCTTGAGCTTCTGCAGGTCTATCTGCACCTTGCCCGTCGCCTGTGCAGCATCGACGTGGAACAGGATGCCGCGTTCACGACAGATCTCGCCGATGGCAGCGATGTCCTGTATGACGCCGATCTCGTTGTTCACCAGCATCACCGACACGATGATGGTGTCAGGTCGCAACGCAGCCTTGAGCTCGCCCAGGTCCAGCAGGCCATCTGCCTCCGGGTCGAGATAGGTCGCGGCAAAACCCTGCCGCTCGAGCTCGCGCACCGTGTCGAGCACCGCCTTGTGCTCGGTCTTCATCGTGATGATGTGCTTGCCCTTGTCCGCGTAGAAATGCGCTGCGCCCTTGATCGCCAAGTTGTTCGACTCGGTGGCACCCGAAGTCCACACGATCTCCTTGGGATCAGCATTGACCAGCGCAGCCACCTGCTCCCTCGCACGTTCCACCGCCTCGTCCGCCACCCAGCCGAAGGAATGCGAACGTGAAGCCGGGTTGCCGAACTTCTCGGTCAGGTAAGGGATCATGGCCGCAGCCACGCGCGGATCTACCGGCGTGGTCGCGGAATAGTCCATGTAGATGGGCAGGTGCAACGTCATGCTTGATTCACTCCCAGGCTGCAGTTCACGCCGCAACGGCTTGTTTCGCCAACACGACAGGCGCGACGGCATCGGCCTTATTCTGCCCGTCTACCAGCTGTTGCAAATTGATCTTGCTCAAATATTGATGGATGGATTCATTCAGGCCGAACCAAAGTTCGTGGGTCAGACAGGGCTTGCCGTCCTGGCAGTCGCCTCTTGCACCGCAGTGCGTGGCATCCAGAGCCTCGTCCACCGCGACGATGATCTCCACGATGGATATCTTATTCGCGGGGCGCGCCAAGCAATAACCGCCGCCCGGGCCGCGCACGCTGGCCACCACGTTGTTCTTGCGCAGCTTGGCGAACAGCTGCTCCAGATAAGAAAGAGATATCTTCTGACGTTCGCTGATGGCGGCCAGTGTGACCGGTCCTTTGCCACCATTCATCGTGAGATCAACCATCGCTGTTACTGCAAAACGTCCTTTAGTCGTGAGCCGCATATCTGACACTCCCCCGTAGATTAATTTAATCAAAGCAGCATCAAGCCCATGCAGCGGCCCGTCCTGCCAGTAGGGAAATAATAGAATACCTGATTCTTTTAATCAACAATCTTGTTTAGGTAGTTGGGATCGAACTTGTCTGCAGTCGCCCGCTCGTCTTCCAGGCGCACCCCTAGCTTCTCGAGTTGCTGCAGTATGCGCTCGATACGCTGGTCCACCTCCATGCTGTGCCCGATCAGGCCGTGCAAGGCCTTGGCCACCGGGTCGTTCTGGTCCGTGGAGAGTCCGTAGGCGTTGAATCCGGAGGTCTTCTTGGCCTCATCCAGGATGCGCGCGGGTATGCCTGCCGCAGTCACCCCGGCTGGCACATCCTTCACCACCACCGCATTGGAACCTATCTTGGCGTTGTCGCCGACATGGATGGGTCCTAGGATCTTGGCACCAGCCCCGACGATCACCCCGTTACCCAGGGTGGGGTGGCGCTTGCCCTCCTTCCACGAAGTCCCTCCCAGCGTGACGCCATGGTATAGCGTCACGTCGTCACCTATTTCGGCCGTCTCGCCTATCACCACGCCCATGCCATGGTCTATGAAGAAGCGCCGGCCTATGGTCGCACCGGGATGGATCTCGATAAGATCGGAAGAGCACGCGAAGTGCGAGATGAAGCGCGCCAGCCACTTGAAGCCCCAATGCCACAGCTTGTTGGAGATGCGATGGAAGATGCGTGCGTGCACGCCGGGGTAGCAAGTCAGCACCTCGAAGGTGGTGCGTGCCGCTGGATCCCGCGCGAATACGCTGGCGATGTCTTCTCTAATGTTGTTGAACATCCGGGTGCTCTTCCTGGTAGCGTTTCTTCAGGCGTGCATTGTACTCGGTCGTCACGGTGAGTATGCCGCGCAGGATGTTGACCTCCTCGTCCTCCAGACGTGTCCGGGCGTACAGGCGGCGCAGGCGCTGCATGAGGCGCGCCGGGTTCTGCGTGGTGAAGAAGCCGATCTCGAACAGCGTCTTCTCCAGCTGCGCGTACAACCCCTCCAGGCGCTCGTGGGTCGCCGGCTGCACTTCCGGCACGCTCAGCACGTAGTTTTGGGCAGCCACACTCAATTCATAAGTCATCACCTGCACCGCGGCGGCGACATTGAGAGACGAAAAGTCGGGATTGGCGGGGATGTTCACCCCCAGCTGCGCTTTTGACACTTCTTCATTGGTGAGTCCCGACATCTCGGTGCCGAACAGCAAGGCCACCGGCTGGGTGGCTGCCTGCTGCAACACCAGAGGCATGGCCTCGCGCGGGGTCTTCACTTCGATGGAGATGTCACGCAGCCTGGCCGTCATCGCCGCGGTATACACCACGCCGTGCAGGGCCTCGTCGAGGGAGCCGCACACCACCGCTTCGCGCAGGATGTCGTCCGCGCCCGCAGCCATCGCATCGGCCTGCACATCAGGGAAGTGACGGGGATTGACGAGGTAGAGCCGGCGCAGCCCCATGGTCTTCATGGCACGCGCCGCCGCGCCGATGTTGCCCGGATGAGTGGTGTGACTGAGGACGACCCGGACGTTCTCGAAAGGATTCTGTTTATTCAAACCGTGATTCCAACTAAAATGCGCGCTGGTTACTTCAATTCGAAGCTTTGAGTAGCCGTCGCGAGCGGCTTGAGGCAAGGCGCACGGAGCAAAGAAACCGGAATGTACTGGCAGTACATGAGGATTTCGAGCACCGCGCGACGCAGCAATCGAGCCGCGCAGCAGGCTAATCAAAGTTTCATGCTCATTAAAAAGGTTTCGTACTCATGCACCCAATGCTCAACATCGCGGTGAAGGCCGCTCGTCGCGCCGGCAATCTGATCCACCGTGCGGCCGACAATCTCGACCATCTCACCGTGACCAAGAAGTCCCATGCGGACTTCGTCAGCGAAGTGGATCGCGCAGCGGAGCGCATCATCGTCGAAACCTTGCTGGAAGCCTATCCCAGCCATGCGATTCTAGCAGAAGAGGGCGGCGCCCAAGGCCAGTCGGAGTACGTCTGGATCATCGATCCGCTCGACGGCACCACCAACTTCCTGCACGGCGTGCCCCAGTACGCAGTCTCCATCGCGCTGCAGCACAACGGCGTGCTGACCCAGTCCGTGGTGTATGACCCGACCAAGAACGACTTGTTCACCGCCACCCGCGGTCGCGGTGCTTTCCTCAACGACAAGCGCATCCGCGTGAGCAAGCGCAAGGAGCTGGTCGACAGCCTGATCGGCACCGGCTTCCCTTACACCCGCTTCGAGCACATGGACGCCTACATGGCGATCTTTACCGACGTCATGCAGAAGACCGCGGGCCTGCGCCGCCCGGGCGCTGCCTCGCTCGACCTGGCCTGGACCGCTGCCGGCCGCTACGACGGCTTCTTCGAGACCGGCCTCAAGGTCTGGGACATCGCCGGCGGCGCCCTGCTCATCTCCGAGGCGGGCGGCATCGTGACCGACCTTGGCGGCAACCAGAACTACCTAACCAGCGGCCACATCTGCGCGGGCAACCCGCACATCCACGAGCAGCTGCTGCAGCTTATGGCGCCGCACCTGACACCCGCTCTGAAAGGCTGAGAAAAACTACTGCGCTCGACATAACTGCGTTGCTCAAGGGCTCAAATGCTCATTTACTCAAATGTAAATTCCGCGTTTTCGCCCTTTCGCGCCTTGTTCTGTCATCGCTCGCTACGTTTTTCCATCATCTGCTGAACGGCAATGGAACCGACCCTCCTCGTCCTCGCGATCGCGGCCATCGTGATCGTCCTGGTCTTCGAGTACACCAACGGATTCCATGACGCAGCAAACATCATCGCCACCGTCATCGCCTCGCGTGCGATGACGCCGGTGCAGGCCGTGATACTGGTGGCCTTCTTCGAGTTCCTGGGGCCGCTGCTGGGCGGCACTGCGGTCGCCAACACCATAGGCAAGTTCGTCACGCTGGACGACCTGGACCGCGTGCTCGCGCTGATGATCGTGTTGTGCGGCCTGCTGGGCGCCATCGCCTGGAACCTGCTCACCTGGTGGTTCGGCATCCCCTCCTCCTCCTCGCATGCGCTGGTGGGCGGGCTGGCCGGCGTGGTCGTGCTGGCGGCGGGCGCAGGCCATGTGGTGTGGGGTTTCGGCGACCTGTTGCATGGGGAGCTGAACGGCGTAGCCAAGGTGCTCGTCGCGCTCATCCTCTCTCCCATCATCGGCTTCTGGGTCGGCTATGTGCTGCACCGGGTCATGCTCATGCTGCTGCGCGGCGCCCGCCCCTCGATCAACCGCGACCTGCGCCACCTGCAGTTCGTCACCTCGGCGGGACTCGCCTTCTCGCACGGCGCGAACGACGCGCAGAAGAGCATGGGCATACTCACCCTCGTGCTGCTGCTGGGCGGATTCATCCCCACCTTCGAAGTGCCGTTCTGGGTAATGCTGGCCTGCTCTCTCGCCATCACGCTCGGCATCCTTTCCGGCGGCTGGCAGATCGTGCGCACCCTGGGCTTCGCCATCTACAAGATACGCCCGCTGCACGCGCTGGATTCACAGATGACCGCCGCCGGCGTGATCTTCGGCTCCTCGCTCTTCGGCGCCCCTGTCTCCACCACCCACGTGGTCGCCTCGTCCATCATGGGCATAGGCTCTTCCGAGCGTCCCAAGGCCGTACGCTGGGGCAAGGCGCGCGAGATCGTCACCACCTGGGTCATCACCATCCCCGGCGCAGCGGCGATGTCCATTAGCTGCTATCTTCTCATCCACGCACTCATCTAGCACCAGTCATGACCAAAGCTGCAAAGAAACTGCTGACCAGCCTCCTCGACCGGATATTCCCGAAGACGCCCGACTTCTTCGGCATGATCACCGAGCAGACCGTCAAGGTCACGCACACGGTGGACATGCTGGTCGCCTACATGGAGCACGGCGACCCCAAGGTCGCCGAGGCGCTCAAGCAGGACGTGCACGAGGCCGACCTCATCAAGGTACGCAATCTGCACGAGCTCAACGACGCCTTCTCCACCCCCATAGACCGCGAGGACATCTACCGCGCCATCATGTCGCTGGACGACATCGTGGTGTACTGCAAGACCACCGTGCATGAGATGGACGTGCTGGGCGTCGCCCCGGACCAGTTCATGCGCGACATCTCGCACGGCATCAAGGATGGCGTGGACGCGCTGGCCAGCGGCTACGCCAAGCTCGCCACCGACCCCGCCGCTGCCGCGGTGAACGCCAACGCCGCGCGCCAGGCAGACCGCCACGCCGAGAAGCTGTACCGCGCCGCCCTGCCCGTCCTGTTCGAAGGCACCGACTACATCAACATGTTCAAGCGGCGCGAGATCTACCGCCACCTGACCAACGCCGCGCACCACATGGCCCTGTGCGCCAACCGCCTGCACGACATCGTGGTGAAGATCTCCTGATGAACAGCCCATTTATTAGGCCGTCATTGATGGAACAACTAGCCAATCCACTAAGCCAGCAAGCTGGCAAGTGGCTGGTTATCCGGCGAAAGCCGGAATCCAGCAAAACAAGCACCCGCAAAGCGGACAAGACCGAAATGCTGTCCCGCTGTCGCGGAGGATGTTTTCTCAACTGGATTCCGGCTTTCGCCGGAATGACGTGGTTTTGTCTTGCGGTCTCCAACCAGCCGCTGCTTGTAAGATAATCAATATGATCGAGATCACCGGACTGACCTTCGACTACCCCGGCCACCGCGCGCTGAACGACGTATCCCTGCGCGTCGTGCGCGGCAGCGTCACGGCATTGGTCGGCCCCAACGGCGCGGGCAAGACCACCCTCATGCGCTGCATCGCCGGACTGGAGACTCCGCTCACCGGCAGCATCACCGTGGCCGGCATGGACGTCATCGAAGAGCCGCGCGAAGTGCACCGCATCATGGGTTACCTGTCGGACTTCTTCGGCCTCTACCAGGACCTCACCGTCGCGTGCTGCCTGGAATACGCCGCGGCCTCGCAGGGCCTGCCCGAATCCGACATCCCCGCCGCCATCGAACGCACCGCACAACGCCTGAACCTCACCGACAAGCTGCAGCAGCTGAGCGGCGGCCTGTCGCGCGGGCAGCGCCAGCGCGTGGCCATCGGCCAGGCCATCATCCACCAGCCCAAGGTGCTGCTGCTGGACGAGCCAGCCTCCGGCCTGGACCCTGAGGCGCGAGCCAGCCTCGCCACCCTGTTCCGCGAACTGCAGGCCAACGGCATGACGCTGCTGGTGTCCTCGCACATCCTGGCCGAGCTCGACGAATACTCCACGCACATGCTCGCGCTGCGCGAAGGACGCATCCTGGAGAACCGCGAACTGGTGCCTACCCACCTGGCCGGGGTACAGCGCCACCTGCAGCTCGACCTCGCACGGCCGGATGGGCGCCTGACGCAATGGCTGCAGGACTACGCGCAGGTCAGGCTGAAACACGTGAGCGAGGCGCACGCCGAATTCGATTTCGAGGGAGACCTGGCCGAGCAGGCCGCGCTGCTGAAAGCGCTTGTCGAAGACGGCTTCGACGTCTGCAGCCTCGCCGCGCACAAGGAGAACCTGCAGCAGTCCTACCTGCGTTCGGTCGCCGCCCATCTGGAGAACCAGCAATGAGCAACCCGGAATTCAAACGCAACCTTTGGCTGTCGCTCTCGGCACACCGTCTCGTCGCCATGCCGGTGCTGCTCGCGCTCACCCTGCTGGCAATCGCCATGGGCAGCGAGCCCGGGACTGCCCCGGGCAGTCTGTACACCGCGTCCATCGCCCTCTTCATCTTCATCGTCTGGCTGTGGGGTGCGCGCAACGCCAATGCCGCCATCGTGGACGAGCTGCGCGACAAGACCTGGGACCAGCAGCGCATGAGCGCGCTATCGCCGTGGACCATGACCTGGGGCAAGCTGTTCGGCGCAACCTCCTTCAACTGGTACGGCGGCCTGATGTGTCTGCTCGTGGCAGCCCTCTCCGGCGCCTTGGCAGGCGAGACGCACGTGCTCATGCTGCTGCTCACGCTGTGCGCGGTGGGCGTACTGATCCACGCCGCGCTCATCGCGCTCAACCTGCACGCCAGCCAGTTCGATGCGCGCATCATCCGGCGCGGAGGCTTCGGCTGGCTGGCCATCATCGGCGTATTCATACTGTTCCCCTCTTACAACCTGTTCCGCACTGAGACGGTGCGCTGGTGGGATGCGGATATCGACAGCGCCGTGTTCTGGCTCGACAGCGCCCTGCTGTTCGCCGGCTGCGCCACCTTCGCCGCCTGGCGCGTGGTCAGCAACGCCTTGCAGGTGCGTACCCGCCCGTGGGCGTGGCCGCTCTTCGCCCTCATCCTCGCCGCCTATTTCGGCGGCTTCATGCACGAGGACACGTCGCATGCGCTGCTGATGACGGCGCTCTTCATCTCCATCGCCATGACCTATGCCGCGCTGTTCAGCGAGCCCACCACATTGCTGCGCTGGCGCAGGCTGCGCATGCTGCAGGGCAAACGCGATTGGCACGGCTGGCTGGAACACCTGCCGCTGTGGCCGACCACACTGGCGCTCACCTTCGTCATCGCCCTGCTGCTCCAACTCGCGCCGACCGAGGTCTTCGGGCACGGCCGTACCGACTTCCTGCAGCCGCCTTACGCGCTTACCCTGGCCCTCATGCTGCTGCGCGACGCCTGCATCCTGATGTTCTTCGCGTTCGCCCCGAACAGCAAACGCGCCATCGGCGCGACCCTGCTCTACCTCTTCGTGCTCGGCATGCTGCTGCCCTTCCTCGCGGGCGTGGCTGGCGCAGACGACCTGCGCTACTTCTTCCTGCCCTTCGACAACAGCTACAGCCCATGGAGCGGCGTCCAGGTCATGGTCATCCACACCGGCATCGCCATCGGGCTGCTCAACTGGCGCCTGCGCACCTCTGAACAAACGTGAACGAAACCGCACTCGAAAAACACACCCCCATGATGCAGCAGTACCTGAAGCTGAAGGCCCAGCATCAGGACATGCTGCTGTTCTACCGCATGGGCGATTTCTACGAACTTTTCATGGGCGACGCGGAACGCGCGGCCAAGCTGCTGGACATCACGCTCACCCAGCGCGGTGCCTCCGGCGGCACCCCGATCAAGATGGCAGGCGTGCCCTACCACGCGGCCGAGCAATACCTGGCGCGATTGGTGAAGCTGGGCGAGTCGGTGGCCATCTGCGAACAGATCGGCGACCCGGCCACGAGCAAGGGCCCCGTGGAGCGCAAGGTAGTGCGCATCGTCACCCCCGGCACGCTAACCGACTCCGCCCTTCTGGAAGAGAAGCGCGACAACCTGCTGCTCGCGCTGCACCAGCACCGCAACGAGATCGGCCTCGCCTGGCTCAACCTCGCCTCGGGCCAGCTCACGCTGGCCGAAATGGACGCGCAGCAGCTGCCCGCCGAGCTGGAGCGCCTGCAACCTTCCGAGATCCTGTATGCCGAGGGCGCCACTGCGCCATCGTTCAAGAACGCCGCGTACAAGTCGCTGCCCCAGTGGCACTTCGAGCGCGACACCGCGCATCGCGCCCTGTGCCAGCAGTTCGGCACGCGCGACCTTGCCGGGTTCGGCTGCGAGGAGTTCACGCAAGGCCTCTCCGCGGCAGGCGCGCTGCTCGGCTACGCCAAGCTCACTCAGAGCCAGAGCATCGCCCACATCCGCAGCGCGCAAATCTACAGCGCCGACGAGTTCGTGCGCATGGATGCCGCCACCCGCCGCAACCTGGAAATCACCCAGACCCTGCGCGGCGAGCCCGCGCCCACGCTGCTCTCGCTGCTCGACACCTGCGCCAGCAACATGGGCAGCCGTCTGCTCGCCCACTGGCTGCACCATCCGCTGCGTAACCGTGAGGTGCTGCGTGGCAGGCTGGATGCGGTGGACGAGCTGGACGAGAGATACGCTGCCGTGCACGACCTGCTCAAGCCCAGCGTGGACGTGGAGCGCATCACCGCCCGCGTGGCGCTGAAGTCGGCCCGCCCGCGCGACCTCTCCGGTCTGCGCGACACCTTGAAGCAACTGCCACAACTGCGCGCTGCTCTGCTCCCTCCCCCTTTAAGGGAGAGGGCTGGGGAGAGGGTAGAAACGTCAAGCCTGCTACAGACTCTTTCGGATGCACTGCAGGCCGACGCCGCACTGGTGGAGCTGCTGCAGAAGACACTGAAGGAAGAGCCCTCCTCCGTTTTGCGCGAAGGCGGCGTGATCGCCGACGGCTACGATGCCGAGCTGGACGAGCTGCGCGGCATCCAGACCAACTGCGGCGATTTCCTGCTGGAGTTGGAGATGCGCGAACGCGCCCGCACCGGCATCGACAAGTTGAAGGTCGAATACAACCGCGTGCACGGCTTCTACATCGAGGTGAGCTTCGCCAACGCGGACAAGGTGCCCGACGACTACCGCCGCCGCCAGACGCTGAAGAACGTCGAGCGTTACATCACGCCCGAGCTGAAGGCCTTCGAGGACAAGGCGCTCTCAGCCAACGACCGCGCGCTGGCGCGCGAGAAGTTCCTCTACGACCAGCTGCTCGACAGTCTCGCGCCCTACATCCCGCAACTGCAACGCATCGCCGCCGCCATCGCCGAGCTGGACGTCCTCGCCACCTTTGCCGAGCGCGCCACCACGCTGAACTTCTGCGCACCGCAATTCAGCGATGAGGCGCAGCTGAGCATCAAACAGGGCCGCCACCCTGTGGTGCAGGCGCAGGTGGAGCAGTTCACGCCCAACGACACCGCACTGCACGCCTCGCGTCGCATGCTGCTGATCACCGGCCCTAACATGGGTGGTAAATCGACCTACATGCGTCAAGTGGCCATCATCGCGCTGCTCGCGCATGTCGGCTGCTTCGTGCCCGCCGAGGAAGCGATGCTCGGCGAGATCGACCAGATCTTCACCCGCATCGGCGCATCGGACGACTTGGCCTCCGGACGCTCCACCTTCATGGTCGAAATGACCGAGGCCGCCAACATCCTGCACAACGCCACCGACAAGAGCCTGGTGCTGGTGGACGAGATCGGCCGCGGCACCAGCACCTTCGACGGCCTGGCCTTAGCCTGGTCCATCGCCCGTCATCTGCTGGAACTCAACCGCAGCTACACCCTGTTCGCCACGCACTACTTCGAACTCACGCGGCTGGAAGAAGAATTCAAGCAACTCGCCAACGTCCACCTCGCCGCCGTCGAACACCAGCACAGCATCGTCTTCCTTCACTCGGTCAACGAAGGCGCAGCCAGCCAGAGCTACGGCCTGCAGGTCGCCGCGCTGGCAGGCGTGCCCAATGGCGTCATCCGCAACGCCAAGAGACAGCTGGTGCGACTGGAACAGCAGAGCGCCGCACAAAACCCGCAAGGCGATTTGTTCGCCGCCGCGCCCGAAGCGCCTGAGCCGGAAGAGCATCCGCTGGTGTCAGCGATGCGCGATGTGCAGCCGGATGACCTGAGTCCGAAGGCGGCGCTGGAGAAGATCTATCAGTTGAAGAAGCTGATGGAACTATGATTATCAGATACCGCATTAAATGCGATACGTGTAAAACACCACATACGCTCAGAATTGGTGTCGGTAATGAACGTCTACAACGTCACTCTATTACGTGTTCAAACTGCGGTGAAAATTTCATAGTAGAAATGGATGTTGATTTCGACAAACCTTCCGCAATTCCAAGATGTGTTGAAAACTGTTCTGAGTCAGAAAATGAAGGGTTGATTGTAAATATTGACCCACGCGCTCCAGTCCCGGATAAGCTCGCCCATACGGATATGGTTTTTCCATGGATGGAACATGTTCCTAAAGCTTTCAAGTTAGATGAGCTAGCCCAACAACTGCCACTGCCAAATGGTGCTGGCCCCATGTTGATAGATATTTTCGATGTGGCTGGCGGGCAATACCTCTTGCTAGATTCATGGAAGATTTTGAAAAAGGGCTGGTCTCTGACAGTCAACAACAAACTCGACCTCGCCACAAATGTGTTTCAAAACTAAGTCATTCGGAGATGATGACGAGCCAGATTTGGACCACGTCCTTTTTAATTTCTGTCTTCGCCTACTAGCACCAAAAAAGCGCCCCATTTTCGATAATGCTGCCAAGCTTTTAAGCGATGTCGCACATATCAATGAGCACGAATACCATCGTTTCAAAACATTCTATGTCTCGACATTCCGACAAAGAAATCTCGATGAATATTTCGATGTTTTTAACCAATATTTCAAGAACTACTCTGAATTTTCGCAAACGGAGTTGTACGCCAAGAACGAGATTCCTTTGCCAAAGGATGCCAATGTCACCTCAACTGCATTCAGAGATACAAAGCAATTTTATGGAAATGCCTTTGAAGCATTGACCTCTGGCTTCACCACCTTAGCATGTGTAAACAACATGCTGGCTGGACGTCCCTTTGATCAGTTTCTTTCCATGGACTTAAAGAAGTACCTGGAAACAAACAAGGCCGCTCGTTCGAACCCGTTCAAGCAAGAACCGAGACTATTCGCTTTCGCGAACTGCGTAGATAGCACTATCCGCAATGCATCCCACCACGGAGCCATGACTCTCGATCACACACGGGGAGTTGTCCGATTTAGAAGTGGCGGAACAGGCGCTCAACAGCAAATGACGTACGCTGAATACCTCTTGAAGTGCAATGAAATTATGCTAAGCCTCTCGGCACTAATAGCGTTGGAGCTACTCGTTGCATTTTAAGCAGGCAAAATAACAGCTAATAAATCGGGGGACAGACCACGGTTTCTGATTCTGCCTCCCACCAGCAAACCGTTGCCTTTCGGCTCTTGCATCAGTAAATTGCAGCCTCCTAATCCACGCTCTCTTCCGAGCCATGGCCACCTTCATCGCCCTGCTGCGCGGCATCAACGTCGTCGGCAACAACAAGCTGCCGATGAAGGAGCTGTCTGCCCTGCTGACGGGGATGGGGTTGAGTGCTAAAGGGGTCAGCTTCGCATTTGCCATCAGGCAATAGATGCCGATCTCACCCCGCCCGCAGCACCAGTATCTTCCCGAACGTCTGCAGCCCCACGACTTCCTGTAGCTGCAGCCCGCTCCTGTCGAACACGCGCTGCCATTCGCCCAGCGTCCTCTCGCGGCCACGCGTGTTCACGTACATCTGCATGTCGAACGCGGCCGTGCCAGAGTCGGCCCGGCTGTCCGGCATGACCATCTCCATCACGGCGATGGTGGCACCTGTGCCTGCCGCGGCACTCGCCACGTTGCGCAATGCGGTGACGCAGGTGTCGTCGTCGAAGCCGTGCAGCACGGCACTCAGCAGGTAGATGTCCTTGTCGCTCCGCGCCTTGGGCGCGGACTGCAATAGGTCGCACGCCTCATAGTTCATGCGCTGCAGTACTTCACCTTCGCCCTGCCCTTGCCAGAATTGCGCAGCACTACGGACGACGTGCTCGCGGTCGGCCACCAGCGCCTTGAGCTGCGGATGGCGCTTGAGGATGGCGAGCGACTTGCTGCCTTTTGAACCGCCGACGTCGATGATGCGCTCGAAGCTCGCCCAGTCGAAATCGGTGACGAAGCTGTCGCCGGTGAGTGCTTCCACGCTGTCCATTGCTCGGGCGAACAGGCTGTCGAACTCGGGATGGTCGTCCATGTAGGCAAAGAGCTCCTGGCCGTGGGTGAGGCTGAACGGCACCTCGCCGCTGCGCACGCCCTGCTCCAGCGTCTCGTACCACGGGCGGCTGATCTCGGGCGAGTTGTGCATCAGGATCATGGCGCGCACGCTCTGCGGGTGGCCTTCGCGCAGGCAGTGCGAAAGCTTGCTGTTGCGGAAGCGGTGCGAAGCGACTTCCTCGAACACCTCCATGGCAGCGAGCATGCGCAGCAGTCGATAGATGCCATCGGGCTGGGCCTGCACACGGGTGGCGATCTCCTCAGAAGTGAGCTCGCCATCGGCCAGCACGGTGGCGATGTCGAGCCGCGCGGCGACATACAGGGCGCGTGACTGCCAATACGCCGCGCCGATCTGGATGAGGCGGAAGGGCGGCGGCACGAGCTTGTTGGGCAGGTTCTGCAGCCAGGCGCCGAACTTGGCGAGTTTGGCGAAACGGCGCACGGCGCCGGGGTTTCTTTGCAGAGTCATGTTTTGTTCTTTCTATAAATCCGGACAGTTCATACAAGCTGGCTGCGTCATACTGGCGAAGGCCGGTATCCAGATGATCAAGGATTTCCCACACATGTGGGACGACATCATGGTTTTGTCCGCTCCGCGGAGTATTTTTTGACTGGATACCGGCCTTCGCCGGTATGACGGCATCGTTCTTCGTGTAGATCAATAAGTTCATCCGGTGCTGGCGGCAGCCATGCCCGCCGCCAGCAGCTTGCCGTTGAAGGCGGCAAGTTCGTCGAGAAAGGCTTCGTCCATCTCGCCACCCGTCTGTTCCTCGAAGATATCCTTGAGCAGCATGGGCATCATGGAGAGGCTGACGAAGGCCATGCGCGCGACGTCGGGGTCGAGCGCGCTATCGACTTGCCCGGCGGCCTTGAGCGCTTCCAGTTTCTTGGCCCCGCTGCTGCGGCCGCGTTCCAGCAGCTGCAGGATGAAGCGGCGGCCCGTGGTTGAGCGCGAGCACCTTCAGGATGAGCTTGGGGAATTCAGGATGCTTGCGCATGGTGTCGTAGTAGACGCGCAGGTATTCGGCAAGGTCGCCGACGTGGGTCATAGTGTCGCTGTCGAGGACGTCCAGGACGGGCTTCATCGTCTCCCGGATCATCTCTTCGTAGAGGCCTTCCTTGTTGCCAAAGTAGTAGCGGATCATGGAGATGTTGGTGACCGCCTTCTCGGCGATCAGCCGGGTGGTGACCTTGTGGTATTCGTCGGCGAGGAAGCATTCCAGCGCGGCCTTGAGCAGGCGCGCGTATACGGGGTCCTGGGTGTCGCTCATCTGTCGCTCCTGTATCGATGTGCGCAGGTTATCACCGGCAGCGCGGCCCACCAGCGCTTTCGCCAATCAGGATGCGCGCTTTGATTGAGGCTGGCCGGGTGGACTGGACATTGCATCCCTCGCTGCTTGGATATACCTTCCATGTCCTCATCAGCCAAGGAAGGAAAGCATGGACACTGACTGGATCGACCGCAACGAGTATCCGTTCTTCCCGCGCCATTTCCAGACGGCAGCAGGCAGGATGCATTACGTGGACGAGGGCAGCGGCGACGTGGTGGTCATGCTGCACGGCAACCCGGCCTGGTCCTTCCTGTATCGCAACCTCATCAAGCAGCTCACCGCCCCTCTCCCCAACCCTCTCCCGCAAGCGGGGGAGGGAGTGAGGTGTCGCTGCATCGCCCCGGACCTGATCGGCTTCGGCCTTTCGGACAAGCCTTACGACTGGAATTACCTGCCGGAGGAGCATGCGAAGAACGTGGCTGCGCTGATCGAGCATCTCGGGCTCAAGGACATCACGCTGGTGGTGAACGACTGGGGCGGCCCCATCGGCATGCACTATGCCGTGACGCATCCGCAGAACGTGAAGCGGCTCGTGGTGCTGAACACCTGGGCTTGGCCGGTGGACGACGATTTCCACTACACCGCTTTCAGTGCCTTCATGGGCGGGCCGCTGGGGGGCTGGCTCATCAGACGGCGCAACTTCTTCGCCGGAACGTTCATGCGCATGGCGTTCGGCGACAAGCGAAGATTGAGCAAGACGGCGCACCGGCACTACATGGACGCACTGCCCACGGCGGAATCGCGCAAAGGCTGCTACGTCTTTCCCAGGCAGATCGTCGCTTCCACGCCTTGGCTGGAGCAGTTATGGAGCCAGATCGCGGTGCTGAGAGAGAAACCGACCTTGTTCGTGTGGGGCATGAAGGATGTGGCGTTCCGCGAGAAGGAATTGCTGCGCTGGCAGGCTGCGCTGCCGAACTCGCGCACCGTGCGGTTGCCGACGGTAGGACATTTCGTGGCGGAAGAGGCGCCGGAGGAATTGGGACAGGCGGTCGATGCCTTCCTTACCGGCCCTTAGGAGGACAGGAGCCCGCTGTCCGCGTCAAACTCAATAAAGCGATTTGCCGAACCGCTCGGTCCTCAGCGCCCAGTTATCGAGGATCGCAGCAGAAACGAGGATGCGCTCGGCACGCCCGATCAGCGCGGTCCGCGGAACGAACCCGATGTAGCGCGAATCGGCGCTGTTGTCGCGGTTGTCACCCAACATGAGGTACTGGTCCGCAGGCACGGTGACTGGTCCGAAGTTGGCAGCATGGTCCAATGGCAACCACTGGATGTCATGCCTACCATCGCCAAAACTCTCGCTTAAGCGCATGGCAGGCAGGACCTTGCCGTCACCCAGCGGTTCGAGCACCACATCCTGCGCTTCATAATCTGCCTGAGCACCATTGATGAGCAGCTGCTTGTCCCACATCTCGAACACGTCGCCGGGGAGCGCGACCAGTCGCTTGATGAGCCGCTTGCCGTCAGCGGGGGAAATGAAGGTAACGATATCGCCCCGGCGCGGGTCGCCAAGGTGGGCGACAACGACGTCGGTCAGCGGAAGCTTGAGATCGTATGCGGTGCGGTTGACGAAGACGACGTCGCCTTCGAGCAGGTTGGGCCGCATGGAGCCCGAGGGGATGGGATTCCAGTCGGCGATCGCCGTGCGGAACAGGCCGAACAACAACAGAAAGACGAGAAACCCTCGATTCTCACGTATCCATTTCTTCATGCACTTCTCCATGTGACGAGTCGACATTCCGGATTACCAGCGGCACTGCCAACGCGCAGCGTAGCAAAAACCACGACCGGGCTGAAGACCCATCATCAGCTCTCGTCGTGAACGATCACGCGATCCTTGCCGGAACGTTTGGCCTGGCGCAACGCCTTATCTGCCTCCGCGAGCAGTTGGTCCATGCCTGATCGCTCGCCGGCATCGAGATAGGCCAGGCCTGCGCTGGTGGTGAAGCGCATTTGGCACCCGTCGGTCTCCACCGTCGCATCCCGGGTGTCCGCGAGCACCTTTTCCACCAGGCGACGCGCATCTTCCTTGCCAGCGCCGTAGATGGCGAGAGCGAACTCTTCCCCGCCCAGCCGCCCGATGAGGTCGCTCTTGCGCACGTGAGAGCCAAGGATGGCGGCGAA
Organism: Sideroxydans sp.; assembly: GCA_037446535.1. Lineage (GTDB taxonomy): Bacteria > Pseudomonadota > Gammaproteobacteria > Burkholderiales > Gallionellaceae > Sideroxyarcus. The sequence goes on from JBBIIJ010000009.1 coordinate 39,408, forward strand.
GCGCTTGAGCACCGCATCACCCGCGGCGTGGCCGCAGCCGTCGTTGATTGCCTTGAAGTTGTCCAGGTCGATGTACACCAGCGCCACCCCCTTCCCACTGCGGTCTGCCACGCTGAGGAGACGTTCCGCGTTGGACAGGAAGGCGCGGCGATTCATGATGCCGGTAAGTTCGTCCACCATCGCCAGCCTGCGCATCTCCAGCTCCAGGTGGTGGATCTTGATGAAAGCGCTGAACAGCGGCCAGAACAGGAACGGCGCGATGGTCGCGGGCGCCAGGATGGAGATGGTCAGGGCAATCTCGTTCAAGGGGAGGCCCTTGATGCGCATCACGGCGTACGTGAATGCGACCGATGATGCGATGGCCACCGTGACTGCAGCTATCACACTTCTGGCCAAGCCGATGCGAATGACGATCTCCCTGAACATGGCAGCATTGTAGCGTCATTATCGGCATCTATTTATGACAATCAGGTCGCTCCGGTTGCACGCAGAGCCCGCCGGTAATAGGGTGAATCACACGTCGGAAATACGGCGTATCCCCCATGTATTTAGCGCGTGCCATCCCATAAGTTATGCCCGGGAACGTGGCTCCGTTCCGGAGCAAGGAGGCATGACATGGACACCTTGGCGACGAATGTGATTGGTGGCACGCAGAACGAGGCACCCGCGAATGAACTGTATGGCGATGAGGTCCTTTTTGCGGGTTGGATCCCGCTGCGCTCCATTCTCGGAGAGAGTGCGTTCCCGCGTCTGGATGGCCATGTCGACCTGCTCGCCAATCTGATGGGCAGAGATTTCGACGCATTCCTGGAGAAGGTGTACAAACACCAACGCTGAGCTGCACAGGTCGAACAGGCAGTGCTCCATCGCGCCCGCTTCTCGGCACCTGTCGTCGTGACCCAACTAAGGCCCACTTCCACCCTCGTAGCACATCAGTTCCAACCACGTGCCACCTACAGTGTTCATGGCCAAGAAAATAACAGCCGGAACCCATTTTTGCGCCAAGCCTCGTACAGTAAATTTTCGCCACGTCAGATAACGTGATTTTTACAGACTGAATCTCAGCAGGAGCGTACGAAAACTGGAACGTGCATTTCAAGGAGATGAACATGAAAACAGGTCTGCGCATCAGTCACAACAATGGTCGTCGCATGAGCCCTATACAGGCGCGCATCGACAACATCGTCAAATTCATGGGCGACTACATCTACTACCGTAAGCGCAGGCACAGCCACAGCGTGGCGTTGCGCATGGTGCGGAACACGCTGTAACGAGGCGACGACGTAGTACGAGAGACGACACTTCGGCCCGTGCCTGAACCCCTATCAATTGATGTGAATCCCGCCCCGCTGCGCTGCAGGCTGGCACCAGCGATCGCGGCAAAACCGTCCAGGAGGGAAACATGGATGCAGACTCGAACGATGCCGGGACACCCGGCTGCTGCGGAATGTGCCGCAAGAAGATCAGGATGCGCGATGAGGTCAACCTTGTGCTCTGCACGAGCCTCCTCGACGTGGTGAGCGTCGACAGGGAGTCCTGCGAGAAATTCGAAAAGAGCTCCGAGGACGCGGAGAAGACCTATACCAAGGGATTCTGAGGAGCGGGATGAAGCGGTTCCGACGCGCGTGGACCCATCGCGGGAATCAAAGCGTAAGATGATGCCGCATGCCTGAGTGACTGGGTGCAGCGTTATGGCGTTCATTCCTTCATGGTTCATGACGAGCCAGTCCATCGAAAGGAGCTGCCATGCAACATCACAACTACCTCATCATCGGCGGCGGGATGACGGCAGATTCTGCGGTCCGCGGCATACGCAAAATAGACACCGAGGGCAGCATCGCGCTGATCAGCGAGGACAGTGACCCGCCCTATGACCGCCCGCCGCTCTCCAAGTCACTGTGGAAGAACAAGCCCTTCGAGTCCATCTGGCGCAACACTGGCGATCTCGACGTCGAGCTGCACCTGGGCAGGAAGGTGATCGCCCTGGACACCTCGAACAAGACAGTGACGGACGACGCAGGGAACGCCCACACCTACAAGAAGCTCCTGCTCGCCACGGGAGGCTCGGTGCGACGCCTTCCCGGTGCCGACGAGAGCGTGATCTACTTCAGGACAGCCGTCGACTACAACAGGTTGCGCTGGCAGACCGAACGGGGTTCGGACTTCGTTGTGATCGGTGGCGGCTTCATCGGCTCAGAGGTCGCCGCCGCGCTCGCCATGAACGGCAAGAAGGTGACGATGATCTTCCCTTCCAACGCCATCGGCTCTCGTGTCTATCCGCAAGGGCTTGCCGCCTTCGTGAATTCCTATTACCGCGAGAAGGGGGTGACGCTGCTCCCCTCCGAAACGGTCAAGTCCGTACGCCGGATGGGCGAGAAGACCATCGTGACCACAGGAGGCGGCAAGGAGATCGCCGCGGACGGCGTGGTGGCTGGCCTGGGCATACAGCCCAACACCGATCTTGCGGCGCAAGCCGGACTGAAAGTCGGCGACGGCATCGTGGTGGACGAGCTGTTGCGCACCAGCGATCCGGATGTCTACGCCGCGGGGGACGTGGCGAACTTCTACAACGCAGCGCTGGACAAGCGCATGCGCGTGGAACACGAGGACAACGCCAATGTCATGGGCGAGATGGCGGGCAGGAACATGGCTGGCCAGGGCGACAGCTACCACCACCTGCCCTTCTTCTATTCCGACCTGTTCGATCTGGGCTATGAAGCAGTGGGCGAGCTGGACGTGAACCTCGAGGTCGTTGAAGACTGGAAGGAGCCCTACCGCAAGGGCGTTATCTACTACCTGCGCGAGGGGCAAGTGCACGGCGTGCTGCTGTGGAACACCTGGGGCAAGCTGGATGCAGCGAGGGCGCTGATCACCGAACAAGCCCGCCACTCACGCGAGACGCTCGCCGGCCGAATCGTAGACTGAGTAACCGCGCGCCCCGACGCTAGGGCTGAACTGGCGATACCGGCTGATCTGCGGCCGCTGCGCGCGGCAGGTTCTGCGCACCTTCCCCAACCAGGGGCGAGACCAACTGGGGCCTGCTGGTCACAGGCGCCTCCACCGGTGATGTGGTCGCTACGGGCGCCAGGTGCGGCTTGCTTGCCGGCGTAGGCTTGGCAACGGCAGGCTTGGGCGACACAGGCGGCGCGCCGGGGAGAACCGCGGGTTGTGGTGGAGCAGCCGGTTTGATCTCAGTCGGTTGCGACGGTATGACTTCTGTCGCATTCAGCCCAGACACCGGATCCTCACTGCGCTGCAGTTCGGCCTGCTGCGACGGGAGCCATGCCTGCCAAGCCAGGGCGGTGATGACCATAGCCCCTGTCGCCATCAGCCACAGGGCGCGGCGCCGTTTGTCATGTCTGCGGATGATGCGGACCTTGGCGTTGCCAAAGATCGTGTGAGTCACCGTCGCCTCGCCTATGTCCGTCCAGCACCCCTTGATGCCACCCTGCGACTGACCGTCTGAGGCATCGGTTCGGTTGATCTCGTGACTCATAGTCTCTGCTCCCTGTTTGGTTGGACCAAGTCACGCTCGAATCGCTTCGGACGATGAAACGTCGCTATTCGAGCGACAGCTGCAGCTTGTCCAGCTGGATGGTGGGCTGCTGGGGCTTCTCCGCCTGGGCGGCTTCCTGCTGGGCCTTCTCCTGCTGCTGTTTGGCGAGTTGCTCAGCCTCGAACTGGCGTTTTTTCTCTTCCTGCGCCGCAAGTTCCTTCTTCCTTTCTTCTTCCTCCTGCTCCGGGCTCTTGTGCTCATGCAAGGAAAGCGTGGACGCACCGGAAGCAGAGGCAGGCTCGCCGCGCCGGCTCTTGAGCTTGATGTTCAGGCGCAGCTCGTTGGCCGAGTCCGCGTTGCGGATGGCCTCCTCGTAGGAGATGAAGTCGTCGTTGTACAGCTCGAACAGCGACCAGTCGAAGGTGCGCATGCCCAGCTCGCGCGATTTCTCCATGATGCCCTTGAGCTCGTTGAATTCGCCCTTGAAGATCTTGTCGGCCACGATGGGCGTGTTGAGCAATATCTCGATGGCCGCCTTGCGCCCCTTGCCATCCTGGGTACGGACCAGGCGCTGCGAGATGATGGAGCGCATGTTCGCAGAGAGGTCCATCAGCAGCTGGTTGCGCCGCTCCTCGGGGAAGAAGTTGATGATGCGGTCTATGGTCTGGTTGGCACTGTTGGCGTGCAGCGTACCTAGGCACAGGTGGCCCGTCTCGGCGAAGGCGATGGCGTGCTCCATGGTCTCGGCGTCGCGTATCTCGCCGATCAGGATGACGTCAGGCGCCTGGCGCAGCGTGTTCTTCAGCGCATGGTGCCAGCTGTGCGTGTCCACCCCCACTTCGCGGTGGGTGATGAGCGACTGCTTGGACTGGTGCACGTATTCCACAGGGTCTTCGACCGTGATGATGTGGCCCTTGGAGGTACGGTTGCGGTGGTCGATCATCGCCGCCAGCGAGGTGGATTTGCCGGAGCCGGTGCCGCCGACCACCAGCACAAGGCCTCGCTTGTTCATGATGATCTCCTTGAGCACCTCGGGCAGGCCGAGCTTCTCGAAGTTGGGGATCTCGGCCGCGATGGTACGGATGACCATGCTTACGTTGCGCTGCTGTACGAACACGTTGACGCGGAAGCGTGACACGTTCGGCACCGAGATGGCGAAGTTGCATTCCATCTCCTTCTCGAACTCGGCGCGCTGGTCCTCGTTCATCAGCGTGTAGGCCAGCTGGCGGGTGATCGCGCCACTGAGCTTCTGCGCTGTCATCGGCGTCATCTCGCCGTGCGCCTTCATGCTGGGCGGGAAGTCGTTGGAGATGAAGAGGTCCGATCCACCCGCCCTGCTCATGGCGGTGAGCAGCTTGATGATGTAGTCGTACGCTTGCTGATCGGTAAGGCCTGATGACATGTTTCCCCTCGCAACGGTTGATCCAACGGAATAGCGGCGCATTTTATCAGCAAGGATTGCATTCACCCATTTCGAGGATAATGTTCCTTCTTCTTACGAGGTGTATATGAAACAGCGTGTGTTGATCCTGGGTTACGGCAAGATGGGGCATGCCATGGAACATCTGCTGGCTGCACGGCACGACGTCCGCATCTGGAACATGGGTCAGGTGGTGAAGGGCAGGCACACGACGCTGGAAGACGAGGTCGCGGAAGCCCAGGTGATCCTGTTCTGCCTGCCGGTGAACCCGCACCATGAGATCGCCACCCGCATCGCACCGCACCTGACCGAAGACAGCGTCTGCCTGACCATAGCCAAGGGACTGGATGAATCTGGGCGCACAGCAGCCCAGGTGTTCAACAGCGTGTTCAACGGCAGGCATCACTACGGCGTGGTGTATGGCCCGATGATCTCGGACGAGATACGCGCAGGCCAGCATGCCTTTGCCGACGTGGTGCTGTCCGACTCGGCGGACTTCGACGTGATGCAGCGCCTGTTCCGCGGCAGCACCTTGGTGTGCCAACAGGCGAGCGACATGCACGGCAGGAGCTGGTCGGTGATCCTCAAGAATGTGTACGCCATCCTGTTCGGCGTGGCGGACGAGTTGAAACTGGGCAAGAACATGCGCGGACACCTGATGGTCGCCGCCATCGCCGAGCTGTCAGGCATCGTGCAGGCCTTCGGCGGCCAGGCCCATACCCCTTACAGCTACGCCGGCCTGGGCGACCTGATGACGACCGGGACCAGTGCCGATTCGCATCATCACGGCCTCGGGTGCAAGCTGGTGCGTGGCGAGTGGGACGACATCTCGGGTGAAGGCGTGCACACCCTGCAGATGGTGGAGAAGTACGATGTGTTCGACTGGCGCGCCTACCCCCTGTTCTCGCTATCGCACGACATCGTCTTCGCACCGGAGAAGCTGCGCGCGCGGCTGGACGAGTACCTGCAACAGCTGCGGGGGACGGAAAGCTGCCCGATCTGAGCCTCCCCCGTTCGGGCGATTGATTTCACCATACAGGCACGCCAGCATGCGCCACCTGGACTTCCCGACAGCACACCATGATCGAGTACATCTTCTTCGACGCCGCGTTGCGCGGCAAATTCGCGGACTACGCCAAGCAACGCGACGTGCCTTGCACCTTGAGTGACGACGCGCTGGGGCTCCTGGCCGAAGTCCCCGAGGATATCCCGGACGAAATCGCGGACGAGCTGGAGGGCTACTATGACCTGCTGGAGAAGGAACAGGCCGAGCTGAGCAAGTCGGAGGGCGAGCTGAAACACCTGGCCGGATTCCGCTTCAACCTGCCGAACGGCGAGACGCGCATGCTGCCCGTGCACCCGGACATGGCCGGCCGCCTGCTGGCCAGCTTCAACCTGGAGGAGATACAGGCGCTGTTCGAGGCAGTGGCCGCGTGCGCGTTGAATCCCCCCAGCGAGCATCTGTGCCAAATACTGGCCGAACAAGCGGAACAGGATTGAGCCTGAACTAAAACACACAAAAAAGCCCGCTTCCGCGGGCTTTTTTTATGTGCAGCGCAACGGCTCAGTGGTGATGGCCGCCTTCGCCGTGCACATGGCCGTGCGACAGTTCTTCCTGAGTCGCCGGACGCACACCCGTGACGGTGCCGGAGAACACGAGCGACTTGCCGGCCAGCGGATGGTTGCCGTCGACGGTGACTTCCTGATCAGTGACCTCGACGACGGTGTAGAGCAAGTAGTCATCGTCATTGTCGTCTTCGGCGCCGCCTTCGAACTGCATGCCCACTGCCACGTCCTTGGGGAACGCACCGCGCGGCTCGACGCGCACCAGATCGTGCTCGTATTCGCCGAAAGCGTCTGCAGGTTCCATGCTCACCGTGAACTTGTCGCCCACGTCTTTGCCTTCCAGCACTTCTTCCACCGTCGGGAAGATACCGTCATAGCCGCCGTGCAGGTAGCTGATGGGTTCACCGGTCTTTTCCAGCAGCACGCCGCCAGCATCCGTCAGCTCATAGGTCAGCGAGACAACGGCGTTCTTTGCAATCTTCATTTCATTTCCTTTACTAGTTTCAGAATCTCTTGCGCGTGCCCATGTGCGTGGACACCGTAGAGTACATGGCGCAACTTGCCTTGTTTGTCTATGACAAAGGTGGAGCGCTGGACGGCAAGCTTCTTCTGCCCTTCCACGTCCTTCTCGAACATCACGCCATATTTCCTGCAGATGCGCGCTTCGGGGTCTGCAAGCAACAGCACCGACAGGCCATACTTGTCGCGGAAGGATGCGTGGCTGATGCAATCATCGCGGCTGATGCCCACCACCAGCACCTCCATCCTTGAGAACTCGCCTTCCAGGTCGGAGAACTCGTTGGCCTCCATGGTGCAGCCAGGAGTGTCATCCTTGGGATAGAAATACAGGACGACGTTGCGCTTGCCTTGTTGCTCGACCAGCTTGAACGTCCCCATGTCCGCATCCGGCAACTCGAATTGCGGCGCTTCCATTCCAACCTTCAACTTCGCAGCTTGTGATGGCATGGCTTCCTCCCGTCTGCATTCTATCCACATTTGCCATGCTACGCGCCTGAATTTGCTTTTCAAGCCCGGGCCCGGCGCTATAATCGGCGCATGAAGAACACACTGCTCGGCGGACTCACTCCGCAACAATTCCTGCGCGATTACTGGCAGAAGAAACCACTCCTGATCCGTCAGGCCGTACCCGGTTTCAAAGGACTACTCGATCCACAGCAGTTGATGGACCTCGCTTGCGATGAAGACGCGCAGGCGCGCATCGTGACGCAGCAACGCGGCAAGTTCGGCCTGCAGCATTCGCCGTTCGCGCCCGAGGATTTCGACGACTTCGGCAAAGCCAAGTGGACCGTGCTGGTGCAAGGAGTGAACCACTTCCTGCCGCAAGCGGCAGCGCTGATCAAGCGATTCAACTTCATTCCGCACGCGCGGCTCGACGACCTCATGGTGAGCTACGCGCCCAAGGGGGGCGGTGTCGGTCCGCATTTCGATTCCTATGACGTGTTCCTGTTGCAGGGCTTGGGCCACCGGCGCTGGCAGATCTCCACACAGAAGGACAAGGAATTGATCGAGGGTGCTCCCTTGCGCATCCTTAAGGATTTCCGCGTGGAACAGGAATGGGTGCTGGAAGCCGGGGACATGCTCTACCTGCCGCCTCACTGTGCACACAACGGCATCGCAGAAGACGATTGCATGACCTATTCCATCGGCTTCCGTACGCCGGCCTACCAGGAGCTCGCTGAGCAGTTCCTGGTCTATCTGCAGGACCGAATCTGTGTGGAAGGCATGTATGCCGACCCAGACCTGAAGGTGCAGAAGCATCCTTCCGAGATCGGGCCGGAGATGCTGCAGCAGGTATCCAAGGCCATAAGTCAGGTGCGCTGGGACGACGAGGACGTCGCCAACTTCCTCGGCTGCTACCTGAGCGAACCCAAGCCCCACATCTACTTCGATACACCCTCCAGGCCCCTCACTGAAGCACGTTTCGCACAAGCGCTGCAGTCCCGCGGCGTGACACTGGATCTGAAGACCCAGATGCAGTCCTACGGCAGCACCCTGTTCATCAACGGTGACGCGCACCAAGTCGGCAAGGCGGTCTTCCGAACCCTGCGCGAATTGGCCGACACGCGGGTACTGCCCGGCGGCAGCCCCTTGCCGCAAGCGGCCATCGCTTTGCTGTATGAGTGGTACCTGGACGGATATCTTGCCCCTACCGCAACCACGAGGAAGCGCTGAACATGGCCGACGACGCGCTGCAGCACACCACGTTCGCGTCAGTTCCTGATTACATCGCCGCGCTGGATGCAGTGTGTGCTTCGGCACAGCATACGTTGAACATCTTCGAGAAGGACTTCTCGGACATCGGTTTCAATTCGGAGGCGCGCTGTGACGCCTTGCGCCATTTCCTGCTGGGCAGCGTCAACAATCGTTTGCAGTTGCTGGCGCACGATCCGCAGTATTTGGTCCGCTATTGTCCGCGCGTGATGACTTTGTTGCGCGATTTCAGCCACAGCATGGCGATCTACCAGACGCCGCTGCACCTGAGGGACGTGACCGAGCCCTTTGCCATCGCGGACAGCGCACACTATGTACGCCGTTACCACTTCGATGACAGCCGTGGCCTGCTCGCCCGGAACGATCCGGAAGGAGCGCGCCTGCTCAACTCGCGTTTCCAGGAGATGTGGCTAGCATCCCATCCCGGCGCAACCCCGACAAGACTGGGGCTATAACACCCTAGCTTTTTTCACAGGAATTGTTAGAATGCCGCGCCCTTTGCAGCAGGGAAGGTCGCCGCAAAGGATCTAACACCTCCGTAACCTTATTGATTGATAGGAAATAACATGAAATTCGCTACCCTGATCGCTGCTCTGTTCGCTCTGTCCCTGGCCGCTTGCGGTCAAAAGGCTGCTGAGACTGCCGCTCCCGCTGCTTCCGCTGCTGCTGCTGCTACCACCGTTGAGGCTTCTGGCGTTGCTGCTGCTTCCGGCGTTGCTGCTGCTTCCGGCGTTGCTGCTGCTTCCGGCGTTGAGGCTGCTTCCGGCGTTGCCGCTGCAAAGTAAGCTGAATAAGCCCGATGAAGAAGCCGACGCAAGTCGGCTTTTTTATTGCCTGCGTCTGCTCTCAGACGACCTCTCGCCAATCCAGCCCTTGCTGCTGGTCCGCCACGGCTATCCATTCGGACGCACATCCCAAAGCCTGACTCAGGGCGCTGACTGCCAGTTCAGGCAGATTGTTGTGCTGACTCAGGTGCGCCGCCACAACGTGTTGTAAGCGTCTGCTCTCCAGACGGGTGAGCAACTGTGCCGCCTGTTCGTTGTTCAGGTGCCCCAAACGCCCCCCCACTCGCTGTTTGAGGCTGTACGGGTAGCGGCCGTTGCGCAGCATCTCGGCATCATGGTTGCACTCGAGCACTAGGGCATCACAGGATGCAAGCGTGGTCTCGATGTGCGGCGTGACATGACCTGCATCGGTAAGCACTCCTACTTTTCTGGCACCATCACCGAATACGTATTGCACAGGCTCGGTCGCATCATGCGGAACCGGGTAAGGTTGCACTTCGACATCGCCTATGGAAAAAGCGATGTGGGAATCGATCTCGGTCACATCCAGCCCGACGTATGCGGTGTGCTGCACGCGCCATGTGCCGTGGGTCATCCACACTGGGAGGTTGTATTTGCGCGCCAGCCTGGCCACGCCGGCGACGTGGTCGCTGTGCTCATGCGTGACCAGGATGCCACTCAAGCTATCGGCAGGAAGTCCAAGACGCTCCAGGCGCCGCTCGGTCTCGCTGAGCGAGAATCCGCAGTCCATCAGCAGCGACGTTGCCCCGGCTTGTACCACCAACGCATTGCCCTCGCTGCCGCTGCCTAGAAGGGCAAAGCGCGCCACTACGAGTTACTTCTCCAGGTTCTGGTACAGGGCGTCAAGAACGCGCGCGGCTTCCTTGCCATGCAGATCGCCCCCCTCCCTCACCGTCACGTCGGTCATGCCGGCGGACTCATGCACCAGCACCTGCAGCTCCTCGCCTTTCTTGTCCTTACCAGGCTTCACGAAGAAGACGCCCTTGCTTCTATCCACGTCGCCGACGGCGATCCCCGCGCGCTCCAGGGCCAAGCCTGCCTTGCGCCAGCTGCGGTCGAACGGTTCGTTCAGCAGTATGAATCGGACGCCGCCGACTTCCAGCAGCTTAGCCGGAAGGGACGCTACCTGCGGAACGTTCGCAGGAGCGGCCGAAGCCTGCTCTGCCGCCTTGTCGCGCGAGAAGTCCGAATATCTGGCCACTTGCGTGCCATCAGCGGTCGGCATGGCGTAACGTTGTTCCGTTGCCGGCGTGGTCAGGTCCGGCGGCACTTCCAGCGAAGGCGCTTCCACCGCGCCCGCCTTGTAGTCCACCTGCTTGCGCTCGAAGATGCTCCCGCATCCTGCCAGCAGCGATATTGCGACGATTCCCAGTGCGATCTTGCTTGCTCTCATGATTGTTCCCAATTAAATGACACCGGCCTGACGCATCGCCGCTTCCACCGCGGGCTGCCCGGAAGCGGACAGCGGGGTGAGCGGCAACCGCAGGTTGTTCTTCATCTTGCCCATGCGCGCGACAGCCCACTTCACGGGGATGGGGTTGGCCTCGACGAACAGGTTGCGGTGCAGGCCGAGCAAGCGGAAGTTGATCTCGCGCGCCTTGGCGACATTGCCCTTGAGCGCGGCCGCGCACATCTCGTGCATCAGCCTCGGCGCGACGTTGGCCGTCACCGAGATGGTGCCGTGGGCACCCAGCAGCATCAGCGCCAGCGTGCTCGCGTCGTCGCCGCTGTAGATGGCGAAGTCCTTAGGTGCTCGCAGGAGAAGGTCGCTACCGCGCTCGATGCCGCCGGTCGCATCCTTGATGCCGACGATGTTGGAGATCTGCGCCAGACGCAGCACGGTGTCGTTGCTCATGTCCGCACCGGTACGCCCTGGCACGTTGTACAGGATGTGCGGCATGTCCACCGCCTCGGCGATGGCTTTGAAGTGCTGGAACAGCCCCTCCTGGGTGGGCTTGTTGTAGTAGGGCACGACGGTGAGCGAAGCATCGGCGCCCGCCTTCTTCGCGAAAGCTGCGAGTTCTATAGCCTCCTTCGTGGAGTTCGCGCCTGTGCCTGCGATGATGGGGATGCGCTTGGCAGCATGCTCCACGGCGACCTGGATCAGTTGCGAGTGTTCTTCCACGTCCACCGTGGGGGATTCGCCCGTGGTACCGACCACCACGATGGCATCGGTGCCTTCAGCGATATGGAAATCGATCAATGCGCGGAACGCCGGCCAGTCCAGACTTCCGTCCTCGTGCATGGGGGTGACGATCGCGACGATGCTACCAGTAATCATGATGTCCGCTACGTATTTTGGGAGGGCGCATTCTAACCGATTCACCCGATATTTTGTCCGCTAGCGTGCCAGCTATGAAATAATCTGCGGCACTGTGAACGCCAACGATTTCAAGTCCAACCTCCCCCTTTCCAGCCTCGCCCCCGGTGTCCGCGCAACGATCACCGACATCCATACGGATGAGGCTTTGCGTCAGCGCCTGCTGGCACTGGGGTTCCGCACCGGCAAGGACATCGAGATCATCCGGGGGGCGAGTTTCGGCGGACCGCTGCAGGTGCGCATAGGCACCACAGACATCCTGCTGCGCCGCAGCGAGGCAGCGAAGATAGAGGTCAAGCCGGCATGAGGGCGCGCCAAGAAATCGTCACGAGCATGCCCGAGTGCAAGGAGCCGCGCAGTGAGTGACGAGACATACCAGTTAGGTAGGCGAGGAATGAACGACAACACAGTTGCGGCGGAGACTTTCCTTCAGGTTAGTCGTAGCCAACACGCGACGCGGCAATCGGGCTGCGCAGTAGATTTGTTGGTGAGCCCATGAAGCGTATCGCCTTGCTGGGCATGCCCAACACCGGCAAATCCACGCTCTTCAACCGCCTCACGGGAGGGGCTGCGCGTGTGGGCAACTGGCCGGGCGTCACCGTCGAGCTGCTCACCGGCAACATCCTGCTGGGCGGCGACATGGCCCAGATCATCGACCTGCCCGGCATCTACGACATACACGGGTTCTCGGAAGACGAACAGGTGGTGCGCCACTTCCTGCACGACAACGTGCCTGATCTGGCCGTGGTGGTGCTGAACGCCACTCAGATCGAGCGCCAGCTGAGCCTCTTGCTGCAGCTCAAGCAGCTCAACCTGAACATGGTCGTCCTGCTCAACATGGCCGACGAGGCGAGGAACTACGGCATCACCATAGACGCCGAGAAGATGACACAGCTCCTCGGCATGCCCATCAAGCTCATCAGCGCGAAGTACGGGCTGGGTCAGGGCGAGGCGATGCAGACCATAGTCAAGGCGCTGCGCTACCCCACGCCCGGCTTGGCCGAAGCGGTGCGCACCCAGCTGGAACAGGATGCCCATATCGAGATGGAGATGGCGCGGGTGCTGAACGGCGCGGTGCAGGTCCCCGTGCGCCTCTCGGACACGACGACCGACAGGATAGACCGCTACATGCTGCATCCCTGGCTCGGCCTGCCCATCTTCTTCGGCATCATGTACCTGCTGTTCCAGGGCATCTTCCTCTTCGGCCAGCCGCTGCAGAACGGTGTGGGCAGCCTGCTGGCCTGGGTGCGCACCGCACTGCTCGACCCTGTCTGCGGGGGCCTGCCCGCCTGGCTCTCGGGACTGCTACTGGATGGCGTCTACAACGGGGTGGCGACGGTCGCCGCCTTCGTCCCCATCATCATCCTCTTCTTCCTGTTCATGGCCATCGTCGAGGACACGGGCTACCTGTCGCGCGCCGCCTTCCTCATGGATACGCTCATGGCGAAGATGGGACTGGACGGGCGCAGCTTCGTCATGCTGCTGATGGGCTTCGGCTGCAACGTGCCGGCCCTGATGGGCACGCGCGTGATGCGCTCGCGCAGCCTGCGCCTGCTGTCCATGCTGGTGATCCCCTTCTCGTTGTGCTCGGCACGGTTGCAGGTGTTCGTGTTCATCACGGCGGCGCTATTCTCGCACGAGGCCGCGCCGCTGGTGCTGTTCAGCCTCTATCTCTTCAGCTTCGCGGCCGCCATCCTCACCGCGCTGTTGTTCAAGAACCAATTCACGAACAACGAGCCCTTCGTGCTGGAACTGCCGCCGTACCGCTTCCCGACACTGCGTCAGATGGTGCTGCGCGGCTGGCACGAGGTCACGCACTTCCTGCGCCGCGCCTCACAGTTCATCGTCGCAGGCGTGGTGCTGGTATGGCTACTCACCCATCTGCCACCTTCCGCCGTACCCGCCAGTGCAGATACCGTCGCAGGCATGATAGGCGGCTGGCTGCATCCGCTGTTCGAGCCGCTCGGCATCAACGAGCAGCTCACCATCGCATTAATCTTCGGCTTCGTGGCCAAGGAGATCGTCATCGGCTCACTGGCAGTGATCTACGGGCTCTCGGGAGAGGCGCTGGGCAGCGCCCTGGGGCAGCAACTGGACTGGGTGCAGGCCTACAGTTTCATGCTGTTCACGCTGATCTACACGCCTTGCCTGTCCACCATCGCCACCTTGCGCAGCGAATCGAAGAACAGCGGCTTCACCCTGCTGGTACTGGCCTGGTCGCTGGCACTGGCCTGGCTCGTGAGCTTCGCTTTCTACCAGGCAGCGCGCGCGCTGGGTTATTAAGCAGAACGCCCCGGACTAGCCGGGGCGTTCTGATTGATGCATCCGCTATCTTGTTACTGCCTCCAGGCCTGCTCCAGCAAAGCCTGCGCCTTGTCCGACTTGGCCTTGGCCTGGTCCAGCCTGGCCTTCGAAGCCTCGGCCCGCTTCTTGTCTTCGGCCAGTTGCTTCTGCGCGTCGACCAGTTCCTTCTCCGACTCGGCCACCTTCTTCAGGTTGTCCTGGTGCTCCACCTCGGCCTTGATCAAGGCCTCGCGAGCGTACTCTGCGCCAGCCTGTTGCGCCGAGACATCCTTGGCAAGCGCAGGAGACGACATCGAAATAAGCAATCCCAGCATCAGCAGCATTCTCATCGTGACATCTCCTTGGCGGATAGCGGATCTCAGAAGGACAGGCGTATGCCGACGTGCGGGCCGTTATCCAGCACACCGCTCGGCTGATTGTTGATCAGGAAGAACTTGCTCGTGCGATAGCCGATATAGGCTTGGGTCAGCGCGGAGATCGAATATTCGGCACGCACCGCACCCTGGTAGAAATGGTTCGCATCGCCGAAGCTGATGATCTTGGGCGCGTAGTGATATTCGCCCACGAAAGCGAAGCGACGGTCGGCGGGAACCTCGAAACGCACCTGGGCACCCAGGGCGACGCCCGAGACCAGCTTGCGGCTGGGCGCGACCTTGTTCAGGGAGGACACCACCGCCTTGGCGCCCACGCCGAGCGACAGGCCAGGGACGGAACCTTCCTCGTTCAGCACCATCAGGCCCGCCTCGCCCAGGAGGCTATTCGAGTCGTTGTACATGAAGGACGCAAAGATGTCGGACTTGCCAGCGATGCCGCTGGGCGCGACGTACTTGAACTGAGCGGCGCTGTTGCTCAGGCTGACATCCAGCGTGTCTGCAGTGGCAACTGAACTGACTGTGATCAGGGACAAAACAACGAGACGGCGCAACATAGACACTCCTTGGTCAAATTTTGGCGGAGGCGGTGAGATTCGAACTCACGAACGACTTACATCGTTGCCAGTTTTCAAGACTGGTGCATTCAACCGCTCTGCCACACCTCCAAATACCCTACACACCGGACGGTGTGCCGTCCTGCGGGGGCACAAGAATGCGGCCACCGCAAAACAATGGCGCGCATGATACCCGAATTTGCGCCCTTGCCCAAAAAGCACCCGGCCTCTGTGTTGCATCTTTCAGCATGCTTCGGTAGTCTCACGCCCGCCGTGCGCCGTGACGCACTTTCATTCTGGAGGAATCGATGGAATACACCACACAAACCGCACAGATCGGCACCCTCGCCGTCGAGCAGAACAAGGTCCTGCGCAACACTTACATGATGCTTGCGCTGACCATGATCCCCACCATCATCGGTGCCTTCATCGGCACCTCCATCGATTTCTCGTTCATGGCTGCACATCCCATCATCTCCTCGCTGGTGATGTTCGGCGTGATGATGGGCATGCTCTTCGGCGTGGTCGCCCTGCGCAACAGCGTATGGGGCGTGGTCGCCCTGCTCGGTTTCACCTTCGTCGCCGGCGTGTTCCTCGGCCCCATCCTGCAAGTCGCCCTGCACCTGAAGAACGGCGCACAGCTGGTCGGCATGGCTGCCGGCGGCACCGGCATCATCTTCTTCACATTGGCCACCATCGCCACCGTGACCAAGAAGGATTTCAGCTTCATGGGCAAGTTCCTGTTCATCGGCTTGATCCTGCTGATCATCGCGTCCCTGGCGAACATGTTCTTCCAGATCCCCGCGTTGAGCCTGACCATCTCCGCCATCGCCGTGATGATCTTCTCCGCCTACATCCTGTACGACGTGAGCCAGATCGTGCACGGCGGCGAGACCAACTACGTGATGGCCACGCTCTCCTTGTACATGGACATCTACAACCTGTTCATCAACCTGCTGCAACTGTTGATGGCGTTCGCCGGCGAAAGGGAATAATTCCCTCGCCTCGAACAAGGCGGCCTTCGGGCCGCCTTTTGTTTTCTGATTATTGGGAATCGAACAGATGGAACTGGACACTTTTCTGAAGCGCTCGAAGGAGACGCCCGAAAGCATCACCTTCAACGACACCATCGGCGTGATCGACGCGATGTATGACTTCACCCCGACCGCCTTCACCAACGGCACGTTGCGCAGCGATGCGGGACAGAATAACGGCTCCTGCAAGATATTCTCGTTCGCCAGGCTGCAGCAGCTGACGCCCCAGCAGACGCTGCACTGTTTCGGCGACTATTACCGTAAGGATGTGCTCCGCAATCCGGATGGCGCCGACCACCAGAACATCCGCAACTTCATGAAGAGTGGCTGGGAAGGGATACGGTTCGAAGGCGAGGCGCTTAAGCCCAAAGCCTGATCACTTCGGCTTGCGCTGGTCCGGCCTCACGCGCGAGGCCAAGAGTCCATCCCCTGCATCAGCATCCACCGCATTGCCGCTGGCATCCTCCAGCGGCAACTCGGCATCGTTCCAGCCGCGTATGCCGAGCTTGAGCGAAACGACATTGCTGAAACCCATCCGCTGCATCACGTCCGCTGCCAGCGCAGAGCGATTACCCGAGCGGCAGATCACCACGATCTCGCGCTCGCGTCCTCCGGCCAGTTCGGGAACGGTCTCGTCATAGTCCCACTCGCAGGATTGCTCCAGTATGCCGCGCGGGACGTTGAACGAACCGGGGATATGCAGTGCAGCAAATTCGGCGGACTCGCGGACATCGAGGAGCAAGGGCACATCGCCCGCCCTGAAACGGCGCCCCAGGTCCCACGGCGTGACTTCCTTGACGCGGGTCAGTGCCTCGGCAACCAGATCGTCGTAACGGCTCATGACCTCTCGAACACCGCGATCGACTCCACATGCGAAGTCTGCGGGAACATGTTCATCACCCCCGCCGCCTTCAGCCTGTAGCCCTTCACGTGCACCAGCACTTCGGCGTCGCGTGCCAGCGTCGCGGGGTTGCAGCTCACATAGACGATGCGGCGCGGTGCGGTCTCGTCGCTGATGGATTTCATCAACTCGATGGCGCCGTCGCGCGGCGGGTCGACCAGCCATTTGTCGAAACGGCCCGACTTGGCCAAGGTTGCCTCGTCCATCTCGAACAGGTTCATCGCCTGGAAGGTGGTGTTGCCGGAAAGTCCGTTGTGTTCGGCGTTCTGTCTGGCGCGACGCACCAGCGCATCGCTGCCTTCCACCCCCAGCACCTGCGCGCCGCTGCGCGCGATGGGCAGCGTGAAGTTGCCCAGGCCGCAGAAGAAATCCACGATGCGCTCGTGAGGCTGCGGATCGAGCAAACGTACCGCGCGACTCACCATCAGGCGGTTCATGTCGCTGTTCACCTGGGTGAATTCGGTCGGCGCGAACGGCATGGTGATGCCGAACTCCGGCAGGCTGTAGCTCAACTTCGGCGCGTCCAGCGGGTAGAACGGCGCGACCGTATCCGGGCCCTTGGTCTGCGTCCAGAACTGCACGTGGTGCTTGTCGGCGAATTCCCTGATCAGTGCCTCGTCCGCCGGGGTGAGTGCTTCCAGGATACGCAGCACCAGCACATCCATATGCTCGCCCACCGCCACCTCGATCTGCGGGATGATGTCTCGACGGGTGAAGCGCTCGTTCAGCTCGCCCAGCAGCGGCAGCAGGCTGGCGATCTTGGGCGTAAGGATCTCGCAGTGCTGCATGTCGGCCACATACTTGCCGTTCTGCTCGCGGAAACCCACCAGCGTCTTTTCCTTCTTCAGCACATGCCGCACAGACAGCCTCGCGCGCTGGCGATAGCCCCATGGCTGGCCATAGATCGGCGGCAGCATGGTTTCCGGCTTCACCTTGCCGATACGCTCCAGGTTGTCCTCCAGCACGCGCTGCTTGACCGCGACCTGCGCACGCGGCTCCAGGTGCTGCATGGAACAGCCGCCGCACACGCCGAACACCGGGCATTTGGGCTGCACGCGCATGAAGGACTGCTTCAGTATCCGTTCGACCTTCGCCTGTTCGTAGTTGTTCTTTTTGCGATATGACGAATAGGTCACGCGCTCGCCGGTCAGTGCCCCCTCGATGAATATCACCTTGCCGTCGGCATGCGCGATGCCGCGACCTTCGTGGTCCAGCGATTCGATCATTACTGCCTGTTCAGTTTTTGCCATTTTCTTCCAACATCGTTAATACGCGCCCCATACGGGTTTGCGCCAATCCCCAACCGATCAACACACCGGTCGTATTCGCCAGCATGTCGGCGTATTCAAAATAGCGATAGCCGCCCATGCCCTGCAAGAACTCGATCCCCACCCCCATCGCCACCAGCGACAGCAACAACCCGATGCGCGCCCTGCGCCCGACATACACCTGGCAGAACCACAGCATGAGCAGAGCATAAGCGAGCGCATGTTCCCATTTATCCACCCCGGAGAAGGAGATCGGTTGCGGCGGGTGCGGCATGAGCGACAGGTAGAACACGGCGGCCACCCACAGCCAGCCCAGGGCCAGCCAGACTCTATGCAGCATGCCCTAGCCCTTGTTCCAGGCAGCCAGATATTCCGCCCAATGTGCTTCGCCGGATTTCTCCAGCGTGCTGCGTATCAGCTCCAGTTCCTGTTCGTAGCGTGCCTTGGTGAACTGGCCGCGCATCAGCTGGAAGCGCGCGAACACCAGATACGTGTTCACCACATCGGTCTCGCAGTAGTTGCGTATCTCGGCTAGGCGGCCCTGCTGATACGCCTCCCACACCTTGCTGCCGTCCATGCCCAGCTTGCCGGGGAAGCCGATCAGCTTGGCCAGCTCGTCCAGCGGCGCGTTGGCGCGCCCGGTGTACATCGCCAGCAGGTCCATCAGATCAAGATGGCGCGAATGGTAGCGGCTGATGTAGTTGTTCCACTTGAAGTCCTTGTCATCCTCGCCCTGGTCCCAGTAGCGCGGCGCCTGGATACCGTGGATCAGCCCGCGATAGTGCAGCACCGGCAGGTCGAAGCCGCCGCCGTTC
>JBBIIJ010000010.1:0-54550 GCA_037446535.1 Sideroxydans sp.
GGCGTGGAGTTCAACTGGGTTCCGGACACGGGCAAGGTTCCGCTGGTGGCGGACATGTCGTCCAACATCCTGTCGCGTCCGTATGACGTGTCGAAGTTCGGCCTGATCTACGCCGGCGCACAGAAGAACATCGGCCCGGCCGGTGTGACGGTGGTGATCGTGCGCGACGACTTGGTCGGCCATGCCGATCCGCGCCTGCCGACCATGCTGGACTACAAGATCCATACCGACGCCGACTCTATGTACAACACGCCGCCCACCTACGGCATCTACATGGCCGGCCTGGTGTTCCAGTGGCTGAAGAAG
This sequence comes from Sideroxydans sp., assembly GCA_037446535.1. Classification (GTDB taxonomy): domain Bacteria; phylum Pseudomonadota; class Gammaproteobacteria; order Burkholderiales; family Gallionellaceae; genus Sideroxyarcus. The sequence continues at coordinate 307 of JBBIIJ010000010.1, forward strand.
AATGGTGGCGTGGTGTCGATGGAAAAGACCAACATCGTCAAGGCCAAGGTGCTGTATGACGCGATCGACGCCAGCAACGGTTTCTACACCTGCCCTGTGAACAGACCCGACCGCTCGCGCATGAACGTGCCGTTCAAGACCCGTGATGCGGCACTGGATGCGGAATTCTTAAAGCAAGCTGAAGCGCAAGGGCTGCTCCAACTCAAGGGGCACAAGCTGGCCGGCGGCATGCGCGCCTCCATCTACAATGCGATGCCGCTGGAGGGCGTGCGGACGCTTGCCGATTTCATGAACGAGTTCATGCGGAAGAATGGCTAGAACCTTCCAGGTCCTCACCCTCAACAAGATCGCACCGGCCGGCTTGAAGCGCCTGCCGGCCGAACGTTATGAGGTGGCGGACAGGCTGGCTGAGCCCGATGCGATCCTGGTGCGTTCCTGCGACATGCTGGAGATGGATATACCCGCCAGCGTGGCAGCCGTCGCGCGTGCGGGGGCGGGGACGAACAACGTGCCCGTGACTAAGCTGAGCGCTCGTGGCGTGCCGGTGTTCGTCGCGCCGGGCGCCAATGCCAACGCGGTGAAGGAACTGGTCATCGCGGGCATGCTGCTGGCTTCGCGCAACATCGTGCCCGCACTGCGTTTTGCATCCAGCTTGCACGGAGACGACGCGACCCTGAGGCAGCTGATCGAGGAAGGCAAGAAGGCGTATGCCGGCACCGAGTTGCGTGGCCGCGCGCTGGGGGTGGTGGGGCTGGGGGCGGTCGGGCGCGTGGTGGCGGATGCTGCCATAGCCCTGGGCATGAAGGTGATCGGCTACGACCCGAACATCACCGTCGATGCGGCGTGGAGCCTGTCGTCCCAGGTCAAGAAAGCGCACAGCCTGGAAGACCTGCTCAAGCACAGCGACGTCGTCACTCTGCATGTCCCGCTGCTGGACGAGACGCGCGGGATGATGGACGAAAAGCGCGTTGCGCTGATGAAGCCGGGGGCCATCCTGCTGAATTTCTCGCGCGATGCCATCGTGGACGAGGACGCGGTAGTCGCCGCCCTTGCCAGCCGGCATCTGCGCGGCTATGTGTGCGATTTCCCGAGCAACAAGCTGCTGTCAAACGACAAGGTTGTCGCGCTGCCGCATTTAGGTGCCTCGACGGAAGAGGCGGAAGAGAGCTGTGCCGTCATGGTGGTGGAGCAGCTGCGCGACTACCTGGAGCACGGCAACATCGTGAACGCCGTGAATTTCCCCAGTGTGAGCATGCCGCGCGAATCGGCGTTCCGTCTGGCGATCGCCCATGCCAACGTGCCCAACATGCTGGGGCAGATCTCCGGCGCGCTTGCGGCAGGCAACATCAACATACACAACATGACCAACAAGTCGCGTGGCGAGGTGGCCTACACCCTGGTGGATGCCGACACCGCGCCGAGCGACACCCTGATCGCACAGATCGCCGCCATCTCGGGGGTGCGTCGGGTGCGTGCGTTGCCGCTGGAGGCGGATGAATGAGCGATGATTTGAAGAAGTACCGGGAGCAGATAGACCGCATCGATGACGAGCTGCTCAGGCTGTTCAATCAGCGCGCGGGCTTGGCGCAGCAGATCGGTCACGTCAAAGGCAACGGCGCGGTGCTGCGTCCGGAGCGTGAGGCGCAGGTGCTGCAGCGCATGGCGGGTGCGAACTCTGGCCCCTTGCCGAACCAGGGCGTGATGCAGCTCTTCACCGAGGTGATGTCGCAGTGCCGCGCGCTGGAAGCTCCGCTGCGCGTGGCCTATCTCGGGCCGCATGGCACGTTCAGCGAAGCGGCGGTGTTTCAGCGTTTCGGCCAAGCGACCGAAGGCGTGCCTGCAGATTCCATAGACGGCGTGTTCGCGGCCGTGGAGAGCGGGGCGGCGAACTACGGCATGGTGCCGGTGGAGAACTCGACCGAAGGCGCCGTGGGGCGCACGCTGGACCTGCTCCTGAACAGCAACCTAAAGATCTGCGGCGAGGTGCTGCTGCAGGTGCACCAGTGCCTGATGTCGAACGAGAACGACCTGTCGCTGATCCGCAAGGTGTATTCGCACCCGCAGTCCTTCGGGCAATGCCAGGGCTGGCTGAACGCCCACCTGCTACAGGCCGAGCGCATCACCGCGTCGAGCAACGCCGATGCCGCGCGCTTGGCCGCGTCGGAGTCCTTTGCTGCCGCGATCGGCGGCGCGCAGGCGGCCCGGCATTTCAAGCTCAATCTGCTGGCGCAGAACATCGAGGACGATGCGCGCAACACCACGCGGTTCCTGGTCCTGGGCAAGCAGGAGGTGGCGCCTTCGGGACGCGACAAGACCTCGCTGGCGATGTCTGCCGTGAACCGTCCGGGGGCGATGCACGACCTGCTCACCCCGTTCGCGAGCAACGGGGTGTCCATGACCAAACTGGAGTCGCGCCCCAGCCGCACGGGCCTGTGGGAGTATGTGTTCTACGTCGACATCGAGGGGCATCAGTCCGATGCCAAGGTCGCCGCAGCGCTCGCGCAGCTCAAGCAGATAGCGGCTTTCGTCAAGGTGCTGGGTTCCTACCCGGTGGCCGTTTAATAGTGAGTATTAAATTTAGTCTCTGACTGTCACTGCGGCTCGAAAACGTGGCAAACGAAAGTAGAATCGTTCCCCGTTCCGGCCCCGTGTCCCAGATTTTCTGTGGTGAATGTTGATTTATGAATTACTGTGATTTGGCTCCATCCTATATCCGTTCCATAGCGCCCTATCAGCCCGGCAAGCCTATCTCCGAGCTGGAGCGCGAGCTGGGCATCACCGGCATCGTCAAGCTGGCCTCCAACGAGAACCCGCTGGGCGCGAGCCCGGCCGCCGTCGCAGCCATGCAGGAGGCGATCAAGACCATTGCGTTGTATCCGGACGGCAACGGCTTCGAGCTCAAGGACGCGCTGGTGAAACGCTATGCCGTGACCCACGCCAACATCACCTTGGGCAACGGCAGCAACGATCTGCTGGAGTTCGCCGCACGCGCCTTCCTCGCCCCCGGCGACAAGGTGGTCTACTCCGCGCACGCCTTCGCCGTGTATGCGCTGGCCAGCCAGGCCGTGGGCGCGACCGGCATCAGCGTACCGGCCAAGGGCTGGGGACACGACCTGCCCGCCATGCAGAAGGCGGCCAAGGACAACCAGGTGAAGATGGTGTTCATCGCCAACCCCAACAACCCGACCGGCACCTTCCTCAGCGCCGATGAGCTGCTGGCCTTCATGCGCGGACTGCCCGAGAACATCCTGGTGGTGTTGGACGAGGCCTACAACGAATACCTGCCGGAGGACATGCGTTACGACAGCGTGAGCTGGCTGCAGGAATTCCCCAATCTCATCATCTCGCGCACCTTCTCCAAGGCCTACGGCCTGGCCGGTTTGCGCGTGGGCTATGCGATGGCGCACGAGCAGGTGACGGACATGATGAACCGTGTGCGCCAGCCGTTCAACGTGAACAGCGTGGCCCAGGCCGCAGCCGTGGCGGCGTTGCGCGACGTGTCCTTCGTCAAGAAGACGTACGAGCTGAACCGGCGCGGCATGGTGCAAATCACGGAAGGCCTGACCCGTCTGGGCCTGGAATACATCCCGTCGTTCGGCAACTTCGTGGCGTTCCGCATCGGCAACGCCACGGCGATGTACCGACGCTTGCTCGAACTGGGCGTGATCGTGCGCCCGATCGCGAATTACGACATGGCGGACTGGCTGCGCGTGAGCATCGGTCTGGAGAGCGAGAACGCAAAATTTTTGGCTGCACTGGAAAAATGCATCAGTCAGCAGGCTAACGGAGAAAGCAAATGATTATCGTGATGGGCAGGGAGGTCACCGACGAACAGATCGGCGCGGTGGTGAAGAAGCTGGAAGCGGCCGGGCTCAAGGCCAACATCTCGCGCGGCATAGAGCGCACGGTGATCGGCGCCATCGGCGACGAGCGCCAGCTGTCTGAAGAGATGTTCACGCCGCTGCCCGGCGTGGAATCGGCGATGCATATCGCCAAGCAGTACAAGATCGTGTCGCGCGAGTCGCACAAGCAGAACACCGTCATCGACATCGCCGGCGTGCCGCTGGGCGGGAGCCAGGTGCAGATCATCGCCGGTCCGTGCTCGGTGGAGACGCAGGAGCAGATGGACCTGTCGGCCAAATTCGTGAAGGAAGCCGGCTGCCGCCTGATGCGCGGCGGTGCCTTCAAGCCGCGCACCAGCCCTTATGCCTTCCAAGGCCACGGCGTGGAAGGGCTGGAGATCTTCCGCAAGGCGGCCGGCAAGCACAAGCTGCCCATCGTCACCGAGCTGATGGACGCGCGGCAACTCGACACCTTCCTCGAATACGACGTGGATGTGATCCAGATCGGCACGCGCAACATGCAGAACTTCGACCTGCTGAAGGAAGTCGGCCGCTGCAACAAGCCGGTGATCCTCAAGCGTGGCATGTCGGCGACGATTAGCGAGTGGCTGATGGCGGCGGAATACATCGCTGCTGGCGGCAACCACAACATCATCTTCTGCGAGCGCGGCATCCGCACCTTCGAGACCTACTACCGCAACGTGCTGGACGTGACCGCCATTCCGGTGCTGAAGAAAGAGACTCACCTGCCGGTGATCGTCGACCCGTCGCACGCGGGCGGCAAGGCATGGATGGTGCCGGCGCTGTCGCAGGCGGCGGTCGCCGCCGGTGCTGACGGTCTTTTGGTCGAGATGCACCCCAGTCCCTGCGACGCATGGTGCGACGCCGACCAGGCGCTCACGCCTGACGAGCTGAAGAAGCTCATGGGCACGCTGGGTGTGATCGCGGGCGCGATCGGCCGTACGCTGTAAGTCATGCAGCCCGCTTTTCGCAAGGTCGTCATTTTTGGCGTCGGGTTGATCGGCGGGTCCTTCGCGCTGGCGTTGCGCAAGGCAAATGTGGTCGGTGAGATCGTGGGCTTCGGGCGCAGTGCTGCGACGCTGGAGCAGGCACGGCAGCTAGGCATCATCGATCGCGCCGGGCAGGATGAGGCGGCGGAGGTGGGGGATGCCGACCTCATCCTGCTGGCCACACCCGTCGGGCAGATGGAAGCAATCCTCACCCGCCTTGCGCCGCATATCGGCAGCCGCACTCTCATTACCGACGGCGGCAGTACCAAGAGCGACGTGGTGGCTGCGGCTCATGCGGGGCTGAGCGGTAAGGTCGCTCAGTTCGTGCCGGCGCACCCCATCGCGGGCGCTGAGAAGAGCGGGGCAGCAGCTGCGCTTGCCGACCTGTACACAGGCAAACGCGTGGTGCTGACACCTCTGCCAGAGAACGCACCCGAGGCGGTGGCGCGTGTGCGCGAAGCATGGGAACTCTGCGGCGCCAACGTCAGCGAACTGTCTCCCGAACAGCACGATGCCGTGTTCGCCGCGGTGAGCCATCTGCCGCATCTGTTGTCGTTCGCACTGGTACACGATATCGCTCAGCGCGAAAACCGCGACCAGTTGCTGTCTTTTGCCGCCAGCGGTTTCCGAGATTTCACTCGCATCGCCGCCAGCAGCCCCGAGATGTGGCGCGACATCTGCGTGGCCAACCGCGATGCGCTGCTGCGCGAGCTGCTGCAGTATGCCAACGAGTTGCACAGCTTGTATCAGGCACTGGAGCAGCGTGATGCCGCCAAGCTGGAAGAGGTGTTCAGCGAGGCCCGCAAAGTGCGCAGCAACTGGACACAACAATAGTCGCGTCATTCCTGCGAAAGCAGGAACTCAGTGTTTTTTGGTTTTGTCCCGCGAAGCGGGGATTGTTACTAATGACTAGATTCCGGCCTTCGCCGGAATGACGAAATTCCGAAAGTGCAATATGACTCGGCATGAATATGTTGACCTCCCCCCTCTGATGTCTGCGCACGGCACCGTGCGTCTGCCCGGCTCCAAGAGCATCTCCAATCGCGTACTGCTGCTGGCAGCGCTGTCCGAAGGTGTGACTGAAGTGCGCGACCTTCTGAAGTCGGACGACACCGACCGCATGCTGGATGCGTTGGGCACCCTTGGAGTGAAAGTAGAGGACCTTGGCGACAACGCTTACCGCGTGCATGGCTGTGGCGGCAACTTTCCAGTCAAGGAGGCGAAGCTGTTCCTTGGCAACGCGGGCACCGCGTTCCGCCCGCTGACTGCCGCCTTGGCGCTGTCCGGCGGCAGCTATGAGCTGTCTGGCGTGCCGCGCATGCACGAACGTCCCATAGGTGATCTTGTGGACGCACTGCGCCAGCTCGGTGCGGACATCCAATACTTAGGTAATGAAGGCTATCCTCCATTAAGAATTTCTCCGGCGAAGTTGGCGGGCGACACCGTGCAGGTACGGGGTGACGTGTCTAGCCAGTTCCTGACCGGCTTATTGATGGCGTTGCCGTTGCTGGGGCGTCAGATAAACATCGAAGTGGTGGGGGAACTGATTTCCAAGCCCTATATCCAGATTACCTATGAAATGATGAGGCGATTTGGCGGCGAGGTGTTTGGGGATGACTGGCAACATCCGGTGGTAATGCCGGATTCGTATAAGTCGCCAGGCGCTATCTACGTTGAAGGTGATGCATCTTCAGCTTCTTATTTCCTTGCAGCCGGGGCCATTGGCTGTGGGCCGGTGCGCGTGGAGGGGGTGGGCAGGGATAGCGTGCAGGGCGACGTGCGTTTTGCCGAGGCGCTGGAGAAGATGGGGGCGTGCATCACGATGGGGCCGAACTGGATGGAAGCGGCTGCTCCCAAGGATGGCAAGCTGAGATCCGTCGACCTCGACTGCAATCATATCCCTGATGCGGCGATGACGCTGGCGGTGGCCGCGCTGTTCGCAGACGGTACGACCACGTTGCGCAACATCGCCAGTTGGCGCGTGAAGGAGACCGACCGCATCGTCGCGATGGCGACCGAGTTGCGCAAGGTCGGGGCAACGGTGGAGGAGGGTGCGGATTACATCTGTGTCACACCGCCTGCGCAGATCAAGCACGCCGCCATCGACACCTATGACGACCACCGCATGGCGATGTGTTTTTCGCTGGCCGCATTCGGTGGCGCGGGCGTGCGTATCAACGACCCTAAGTGCGTGGCCAAGACCTTCCCGGAATACTTCTCGGCATTCGCCAAAGTGACACAGGCGGTGCCGGTCATCGCCATCGACGGACCGTCGGCTTCCGGCAAGGGTACGGTGGCACAACGGGTGGCCGATGCCTTGGGGATGCACTACCTCGACAGCGGTGCGCTGTACCGTCTGCTGGGGCTGGCAGCGCAGCGCCACGGCGTGGCTCTGGACGATGAAGCGCGCTTAGCCGCGCTGGCGGGCGAAGTCGACATTCGCTTTGAAAAGGGCGAGACATGGCTGGACGGCGCAAAGGTGGGCGACGAATTGCGCACCGAGGAAGCCGGTGCTGCGGCTTCCAAGGTGGCAGCCTTGCCCAAGGTGCGCGCGGCCCTGTTGGACAAGCAGCGCGCCTTCCGCCAGGCCCCAGGGCTGGTGGCGGACGGGCGCGACATGGCGTCGGTGGTTTTCCCGGATTCAGCGCTCAAGATCTTCCTGACGGCCTCGGCTGAGGCGCGTGCCGAACGTCGCTATAAGCAGTTGAAAGAAAAAGGGATGGATGCTAGTATGCGCGCCCTTTTGCAGGATATACAGGCGCGCGACGAACGCGATTCGCAACGTAGCGTGGCCCCCCTGCAGCAGGCGCAAGGTGCGAGCTTGCTGGACACGACCCCTCTGAACATCGAGCAGGCGGTGCAGGAAGTGCTGGATCGCTACCGTGCGTTGGAGTCCAGATAGGAGCCATCCTGTCTGGGTCGACTAACTAACCCCCGCTAATCACGGGAACATCCTCAAGGTACACCAAAATTATGAACGCAGTAGCCGATAAAGAAAGTTTTGCCTCCCTGTTCGAAGAAAGCCTGACACGCAAGGAAATGCGCGCGGGTGAGCTGATCACTGCCCAAGTCGTTCGCGTCGAGCAGAACGTGGTGGTGGTGAATGCCGGACTAAAGTCCGAGAGCTTCATCCCCGTCGAAGAATTCAAGGACGCACAGGGCAATGTCGAGGTCAAGGCTGGCGACTTCACCACAGTGGCGATCGAGTCGCTGGAGAACGGCTACGGCGAAACCCGTCTGTCGCGCGAGAAGGCCAAGCGCCTCGCAGCCTGGATCGACCTGGAGCAGGCCATGGAAGAAGGCCGCATCGTCGAAGGTTTCGTGAGCGGCAAGGTCAAGGGCGGCCTGACCGCCATGGTGAACGGCATCCGTGCCTTCCTGCCTGGCTCGCTGGTGGATACACGTCCGGTCAAGGACACCACCCCCTACGAAAACAAGGTCATGGAGCTCAAAGTCATCAAGTTGGACCGCAAGCGCAACAACGTGGTGGTGTCCCGCCGCGCCGTGCTGGAAGCGACCCAGGGTGCAGACCGCGAGTCCCTGCTGGAGACTCTGAAGGAAGGCGCTATCGTCAAGGGTATCGTCAAGAACATCACCGACTACGGTGCATTCGTGGACCTGGGCGGCATCGACGGCCTGCTGCACATCACCGATCTGGCATGGCGTCGCGTCAAGCACCCCTCCGAGGTGCTGTCCGTGGGCGACGAAGTTGAAGCCAAGGTGCTCAAGTTCGACCAAGAGAAGAACCGCGTCTCCCTGGGCATCAAGCAGATGGGCGACGATCCGTGGAACGGCCTCGCACGCCGCTACCCGCAAGGCACCCGCCTGTTCGGCAAGGTGACCAACCTGACCGACTACGGCGCATTCGTTGAGATCGAACAAGGCATCGAAGGCCTGGTGCACGTGTCCGAGATGGACTGGACCAACAAGAACGTACATCCGTCCAAGGTTGTCTCTCTGGGCGACGAAGTAGAAGTGATGATCCTCGAAATCGACGAGCAGCGTCGCCGTATCTCTCTGGGCATGAAGCAGTGCCGTGCCAATCCTTGGGACGACTTCGCTGCCAACCACCAGAAGGGCGACAAGGTCAAGGGCGCCATCAAGTCCATCACCGACTTCGGCGTGTTCATCGGCCTGGAAGGCGGCATCGACGGTCTGGTGCACCTGTCCGACCTGTCCTGGAACACCCCTGGCGAAGAGGCTGTGCGCAACTACAAGAAGGGCGACGAACTGGAAGCCGTGGTTCTGGCCATCGACGTCGAGCGCGAGCGCATCTCCCTGGGCGTGAAGCAACTGGAAGGTGACCCCTTCGGTGGTTATGTATCCGGCCACGACAAGGGCGCGATTGTTACTGGCACCGTGAAGTCCCTGGATGCCAAGGGCGCCGTGATCCAGCTGGAAGGTGACGTGGAAGCCTACCTGAAGGCATCCGAAGTGTCGGCTGACCGCGTGGAAGACATCCGCAACCACCTGAAGGAAGGCGACAGCGTCAAGGCCGTCATTATCAACGTGGATCGCAAGAACCGCGGCATCAACCTGTCGATCAAGGCGCTGGACAAGGCCGATACGGCAGCTGCGATGCAGAAGTTCGCTGCTGAGAACCAGAGCGCTGCCTCGGGTACCACCAACCTGGGCGCATTGCTCAAGGCCAAGATGGACTCCAGCAAGGCTGACGCGCAATAAGGGAGTGGGTCATGACTCGTTCTGATCTCATTGCCAGGCTGGCCGAGCGGCACACGCAGTTGCTCGGCAAGGACGCGGAGCTGGCGGTCAAGGTGATCCTGGATAGCATGTCGGCGACCTTGTCGCGCGGCGGGCGTATCGAGATCCGTGGCTTCGGCAGCTTCGCGCTGAACTACCGTCCGCCGCGTTTGGGGCGCAACCCCAAATCCGGGGACAAGGTGCAGGTGCCGGCCAAGTATGTGCCGCACTTCAAGGCTGGCAAGGAATTGCGCGAGCGGGTCGACTGCCCCAAGCCCTGAAGCAGCAGTCAGGCAGTAGACGAATTGGCGGCCATCGCAAGATGCGCCGCCAATTTTTTGTTCGTTCGTGCTATCTTTACGGCCCTGTTCAGTAACAAAAAGAAAAGAATGCGATACTTGACCTGGATGTTGCGGGCAGCCCTGTTTGTCGTCCTGCTGGGCTTTGCGGTAAAGAACGACCAGCCCGTCACCCTGCGCTATTTCTTCGGTTATGAATGGAGTGCATCACTGGTCGTGGTGCTGCTGTGTTTCTTTGCCATCGGTGCCGGTATAGGCATCCTGGCCATGCTGGGTGCGATGTTGCGCCAACGCCGCGAACTGGCTGCGCTCAAACGCGAGCTGCAGCTGAAGAACAAGCTGGAGCAGGCTGAACAGACTCGGCGCTTTCCTGTACAACCTTCCTGAATGAATCACTGATGGATTTCGAACCATGGATGTTGCTGGTCTTCCCCTTGTTCTTCGGCTTGGGGTGGCTGGCGGCTCGCATCGACATCAAGGAGCTGCTCACCGAGTCCAGCACCTTGCCGCGCTCCTACTTCCAGGGGCTGAATTTCCTGCTCAACGAACAGCAAGATCAGGCCATCGAGGCCTTCATCGAGGTGGTCAAGGTCGACCCGCAGACCATAGAGCTGCACTTCGCCCTAGGCAGCCTTTTCCGTCGTCGGGGTGAGGTAGACCGCGCCATACGCATGCACCTCAACTTGGTCGAACGCGCAGACCTGGAGGAGGGCAAGAAACAGCAAGCGTTGTTTGAACTAGCGCAGGACTATCTGAAGGCGGGCATCCTGGATCGCGCCGAGACCGCGTTCCACGGCTTGCACGGTACGCCTTACGAAAAAGCGGCACTCGAGTTCCTGCTCGAGATATACCAAAAAGAAAAAGACTGGCTAAAGGCGATAGACGTCAGCCAGCGCTTGACCGCACTGACGGGCGAGTCGCACGGCAGGCTGGCCGCGTTCTTCTTTTGTGAGCTGGCCGCCAGCGAGCTCGCCCACAAGCAGACCGAGGCTGCCGTGGTACACCTTGAGCAGGCGCTGAACGCCGATCCCAAAGGCGTGCGCGCCAACATCATGCTGGGGGACATAGAGCTCGCCGCAGGCCGTACACCGCGCGCCATCGAGATATGGAAGAAGGTGGAGCAGCAGGACGCGCAATATCTGCCGCTGGTGGCTGAACGCCTGCTGCAGGCCTCTCGCCAGAACGGTGACGAAGCAGCAGGGGTGGTACTGTTGCAGGCCTACCTGCAGAAATATCCCTCGCTGGACATGATGAACGTGCTGTTCGACGTTTCGGTGCAACGCGACGGTGCGGAAGCGGCATACCGCCTGGTGCGTAACGAGCTCAAGCGTAATCCCACGCTGCTCGGGCTGGACAAGCTGCTGGAGGCTCAACTGCTGGAGACGACCAGCGAGCGCCGTGCCGACATCGAACTGGTGAAGAACCTGATCCATCAACGGACTCGCAGCCTGGCGATGTATCGCTGCAGACACTGCGGCTTCAAGGCTCGCCAGTTCTACTGGCACTGCCCGGCGTGCCACAGCTGGGAGAGCTACTCGCCCAAGCGTAGCGAAGAGAACGGACTGACCATATGAACGATGACATCAAAAGCGACCCAAGGATCATCGTCGCACTCGATTATCCGCAAGCCGCGCCTGCACTGACTCTGGCGCATCGGCTGGACCCTGCGTTCTGCCGTCTCAAGGTGGGCAAGGAACTGTTCACCGCGGCCGGACCGCAACTGGTGGAGCAGCTGCAGCAACGCGGTTTCGAAGTGTTTCTCGACCTGAAATTCCACGACATTCCCAATACCACCGCCCAGGCATGCAAGGCCGCAGCCTCCTTGGGTGTGTGGATGGTCAACGTACATGCCTCCGGCGGCAGGCGCATGATGGAAGCGGCGCGCGAGGGGCTGACGAGTTTTGCCAGGCCGCCCAAGCTGATCGCGGTGACCGTGCTGACCAGCATGGCCCAAGCCGACCTGCTGGAGCTGGGCATCAACGTGACACCTGCCGAGCAGGTATCGCGCCTGGCAGCCCTGGCGCAGGCCAGCGGGATGGACGGTGTGGTCTGCTCCGCGCAGGAGGCGCCCGAATTGCGGCAGCAGGCGGGTGCAGGATTCTGCCTGGTCACTCCCGGCATACGTCCGGCGAATGCGGCTGCGAACGACCAGTCGCGCATCATGACGCCGCGCGCTGCGCTGCAGGCGGGGGCCAGCTATCTGGTCATTGGGCGGCCGATCACGCAGGCGCCCGATCCATTGCAGGTATTGCAGGAGATTGCACAAGACATAGGAGGTGCGGCATGAAGCTGCCATCGTTCAACAAGGCGCGGGTATTGGTGGTGGGCGACGTGATGCTGGACCGTTACTGGTTCGGCGACGTCACGCGCATCTCGCCCGAGGCGCCGGTGCCCGTTTTGAAGGTGAGCAAGGTGGACGAGCGCCCGGGCGGCGCGGCCAACGTCGCGCGCAACATAGGCTCGCTGGGTGCGCAATGTACTCTGCTCTCGGTGGTCGGTGCGGACGAGGCAGGCGACTGCCTGCAACACCTGCTCACCGCGCAGGGCGGCGTGGAGGCCATGCTGCATCGGGATGAGAGCATCTCCACCATCGTCAAGCTGCGCGCCATCGCGCGCCATCAGCAATTGCTGCGCATAGACTTCGAGACGCCGCCCAGCCACGAGGTGCTGCAGGCCAAGCTGGCTGACTTCCACTCCAAGCTGTCGCAGGTGGACGTGGTGGTGCTCTCTGACTACGGCAAGGGTGGGCTGGCGCACATCGCCGAGATGATCAAGGCCGCGCGTGCGGCGGGTAAGCCGGTGCTGGTAGACCCCAAGGGTGATGACTATGCGCGCTACGAGGGCGCGACCCTGCTCACGCCAAACCGCAGCGAGTTCCGTGACGTGGCGGGTGGCTGGAAGGACGAGGCCGAGCTGAGTGCGAAGGCGCAGAAGCTGCGCACCGAACTGAAACTTGATGCTTTGCTGGTGACGCGCAGCGAGGAAGGCATGACGCTGTTCCGTGAACATTCCGTCCTCCACGAACCGACACGCGCACGCGAGGTGTACGATGTGAGCGGCGCGGGCGACACCGTCATTGCCACCTTGGCGGTGATGCTGGCGAGCGGTGCCGACTTGGCGGACGCGGTGCGCATCGCTAACCGCGCGGCGGGGGTGGTCGTGGGCAAGCTGGGTACCGCGGTCGTGTCGCGCGAAGAGATACTGGAAGACATGAGGAGCTGATATGTACTATGTGGTCACTGGCGCCGCCGGTTTCATAGGATCGAACATCGTCAAGGCGCTGAATGAGCGCGGCGAGAACAACATCATCGCGGTCGACAATCTGAAGAAGGCGGACAAGTTCAGGAACCTCACGGACTGCGAGATCGCCGACTACATGGACAAGGAAGAGTTCATCGAGCGCCTGGGCGGCGGTGACTTCGACGGTATCCTGGCGGCCGTGCTGCACGAAGGTGCGTGTTCGGACACCATGGAGACCGACGGGCACTACATGATGGAGAACAACTACCGCTATTCTCTGGAGATCCTGAACCACTGCCAGGACGAGGAAGTGCCCTTCCTCTATGCCTCCTCCGCCTCGGTGTATGGCGGCGGCGGTGTGTTCAAGGAGAGCCGCGAACACGAGTCCCCGCTCAACGTCTACGCTTATTCCAAGTTCCTGTTCGACCAAGTCGTGCGCCGCCGCTGGCCGAACCGCACCTCCCAGATCGCAGGTTTCCGTTACTTCAACGTGTATGGCCAGCGTGAGCAGCACAAGGGGCGCATGGCTTCCGTGGCCTATCACTTCTTCAACCAGTATCGTGCCGAAGGTTACGTGAAGCTGTTCGAGGGGTGTGACGGCTACGCCAACGGCGGACAGCTGCGTGACTTCGTGTCGGTGGAGGACGTGGTCAAGGTCAACATGTTCTTCCTGGAGCATCCGGGCAAGTCCGGCATCTTCAACCTCGGCACCGGCAAGGCGCAGAGCTTCAACGACGTGGCGGTGGCGACCATCAACACCCTGCGTGCAGCCAAAGGCGAGGGTGCACTGACACTGGATCAGATGCAGCGACAGCAGCTCGTCCGCTACATCCCGTTCCCCGATGCGCTGAAGGGTAAATACCAGAGCTACACGCAGGCCGACATCACGGCCTTGCGCGACATGGGTTATGCTGCGCCGATGCTGACCGTCGAACAGGGTACGGCGCGCTACGTGAATTACATGCTGGAGAAGTAAGTCAGGAGAGAGTGTGGATTTTGTGTGTCGCTTAACTTTAATGAAGGGGAATGACATGAAGAAAATCCTGTTGTCTTTGATCGCGTTCTTTGCATTCAGCAGTTTCGCTTTCGCTGCGGTGGACCTGAATACCGCCACGGTGGACGAGCTGGAGTCGGTGAAGGGGATAGGGGCCAAGAAGGCCCAGGCCATCGTCGAATACCGCCAGGCCAACGGCCCGTTCAAGAGCGTGAACGATCTGCAGAACGTCAAGGGCTTCGGCGAGAAGAGCGTCAAGAAGCTGAAGAAGGATCTGACCGTGGGCGGCGGCGCCTCGACCGGAAAGAATGAAGAGAAGGCCGAGAAGAAGATGACCAAGGCGGAGAAGAAGGCCGCCAAGAAGGCCGAGAAAGAAGCCAAGGCCAAGAAGGAAGCTGCGAAGCCTGCCGAGAAGACCAAGGAAGAGAAGCGGGCCGAGAAGCCGGACGCAGCAAGGAAATAGGTCATGGCCCGCAGAGAACCCGCCGCATATCGGCGGGTTTTTTGTTTAGAGGCGGTGTTATAGCTTTTTCTTAGTAGCTTATGACTAGTGATTAGTTTGTTGCTGGCGGCGAGTCCTATAGACTGCCGCCATCTTTTACCCATCCTAGGAGAGAAGCATGGCCAACCAGTTCGCAGACAACGCCCTGTCCATAGGGCGCACACCGCTCATCAAGCTGAACCACATCGGCGCCGGCGGGGCGACCATCTACGCCAAGATCGAAGGCCGCAACCCGGCCTATTCGGTGAAGGACCGCATCGGCGTGGCCATGATAGACGACGCAGTGAAGCGCGGCGTGCTGGGAGCGGGCAAGGAGATCGTCGAGCCCACCAGCGGCAACACCGGCATCGCGCTGGCCTTCGTGGCCGCGGCACGTGGCATCCCGCTCACGCTGACCATGCCGGAGACGATGAGCATAGAGCGTCGCAAGCTGCTGGTCGCCTATGGCGCGAAGCTGGTGCTGACTGAGGGCGCGAAAGGCATGAGCGGCGCCATCGCCAAAGCCAAGGAGATCGCGGCTTCCGATCCAAAGTACGTGCTGCTGCAACAGTTCGAGAATCCCGCCAACCCGGCTATCCACGAAGCGACCACGGGGCCGGAGATCTGGAACGACACCGACGGCAAGGTCGACATCTTCGTGTCCGGCGTGGGCACGGGCGGCACCATCACCGGCGTGTCGCGTTACATCAAGAAGACCCGCGGCAAGGCGATCAAATCGGTCGCAGTGGAGCCTACCGCCAGTCCCGTGCTGACGCAGAAGCGCGCGGGCCAGGAGCTCAAGCCCGGCCCGCACAAGATCCAGGGCATAGGCGCGGGCTTCGTACCCGCCGTGCTGGACCTGTCGCTGGTGGACGACATCGAGCAGGTCAGTAACGAGGACGCCGTGTTGTACGCGCGCCGCCTGGCCAAGGAAGAGGGCATCATCTCCGGCATCTCCAGTGGCGCAGCGGCCGCCGTCGCGGACAGGCTGGCGCGGAAGCCGGAGAACGCGGGCAAGACCATCGTCGTCGCGCTGCCGGACTCGGGCGAGCGTTACCTAAGCTCCATCCTGTTCGAAGGGCTGTTCGACGCATCGGGCATCGCCATCTGACACAGGCAGTGCAATCAGGGACGCCAGCATTTATCATGCTGGCGTTCTTCATTTTCAGGACTGCGCATGTACAAGACCCTCGACGACTACGTCGGCGACACGCCGCTGGTCAGACTCAAACGCATCCCCGGCGACACCTCCAATGTCATCCTGGCCAAGCTGGAGGGCAACAATCCGGCCGGCTCGGTGAAAGACAGGCCGGCGCTGTCCATGATCAAACACGCCGAGGCGCGCGGCGAGATCGCGCCGGGGGATACGCTGATCGAGGCGACCAGTGGCAACACCGGCATCGCGCTGGCGATGGCGGCTGCGATGCGCGGCTACAGGCTCATCCTGGTGATGCCGGAGAACCAGAGTGTGGAGCGCCGCCAGACCATGCGTGCGTTCGGTGCGGAACTGGTGCTCACGCCGAAAGAGGGCAGCATGGAACTGGCGCGTGACACGGCCGAGAAGCTGCGAGTCGAGCGGGGCGGTGTCGTCCTTGACCAGTTCGCCAATCCGGACAATCCGCTCGCGCATTACGAAGGCACGGCGCCGGAAATCTGGCGCGACACGGACGGCAGGGTCACGCACTTCGTGAGCAGCATGGGCACCACCGGCACCATCATGGGCTGCTCGCGTTTCCTCAAGGAAAAGAACCCCGCCATCCAGATCATCGGCGCGCAGCCGCAGGAAGGTTCGCAGATCCCCGGCATACGCAAGTGGCCGGAGGCGTACCTGCCCAGGATATACAGCCCGAAGAACGTGGACCGTATCGAATACGTGAGCCAGCAGGATGCCGAAGAGATGACGCGCCGCTTGGCGCGCGAGGAAGGCATCTTTTGCGGCATCTCCTCCGGCGGTGCGCTGAGCATCGCCTTGCGCATCTCGCAGCAGGTGCAGAACGCGACCATCGTGTTCATCGTGTGCGATCGCGGCGACCGTTATCTTTCCACCGGGGTGTTCCCCGCCTGAAACGAACAGGGCGATCCGTGGATCGCCCTGTTCAATAGCCTCTTCTCTCTCAGTAGCGGTGATTGATGCCGACCGTCAGCGACTTGCTGGCGGTCAGTTGCTCGCCGTTGACCGATTGGTAGATGGGGAATTGCAGCAGTGCATACACGTTGCTTCTCGGCGTGAATGCATAGCTCAACCCCGGTGTGAGCGAGATGCCCTTGCCGCCGCTGCTTGCATCGCCTGCAGGAGTCAAGGCGGCGCTGCTGCCAACGTCCACGGCGTTCCAGTGGGTGTTGATCTGCAGCAGGCCGTTCAGTCCGCGGCCTGCGTTGTAGCGCAGCCCGCCATCCACGTTGACCTGGTTGCCCGGTCGGAACGTGGCGTCATGTTTGAGCGAGCTCTGCAGCGTGGCCTGTGCGAACCAGCTCAACGCATCGCCCGGCGCGGCCTGATTCCAGAAAGCGCCGACGATCAGGTCGGTGCTGCCGTTACCCGGCTGCAGCGCGACTTCGTTGGGGATGACGCCTGTGTTTAAGGTGACGTCCCTGCGTCCGTTGGCCAGCTTCAGGCCGAACTTGATCCCCACGCTGGAATGACTCTCTTCGTCCAGCACCGCGCTGTAACGCCCGATCAGCTTGATGTCGCCCAGCGCGCTTGCGTTGAAGCTTTCCACCCCTGCCGAAACGTTGCCGGTGTAGGGGCCGAGGTTGTGCATGTGGTCGCGCGACACATAGGGCAACTGGACCGTGATGCCGAAGTTCTGATCGAGGGTGTAGTTGGCGGCCAGCGTGGTGACCTTGGTGATGGTGCGCAGGTTCTCGACTTCGCCGGCGAAGGTCGTGTCGGCCGTAATCCTTTTTCTGCCGGAGCGCAGCTGATCTGCGCGGGTGTAGCTATGGCGCAGATCCAGACTCAGGCCGGGCTGGCTGATGCTGTGCTCATCCCAGTTGGTGTTCACGGCGCATCCATTGCTGCCGCAGCTGGCGTAGGCGCTGGAGACAGACAGGAAACAGAGGCAGGCGGCAAGACGCAGATGACGACGCATTATTCTTAATCTCCCTGGAGGTGGAGACGGGATTGTAGTGCGCGGGGAAAGGGAGGCGCTGCGACAAATCGTCGCAGCGGCTAATCGTTCTGGGCTAGCCTGGGTTTGGACAGTGCCGGATTCTGCGCGAAGTAGCGCTTGATCCCGCCCAGGACGGCGCGCGCCATCTTCTCCTGGTAGGCGTCGTCCTGCAGCCTGAGCTCTTCGCTGGGATTGCTGATGAAGGCGGTCTCTACCAGTATCGACGGGATGTCCGGGGATTTCAGCACGGCGAACCCTGCCTGCTCGACGTGGCCGCGATGCAGGGCGTTGATGCCGCCCAGCTCGCGCAGCACATGTCTGGCCAGCTTCAAGCTGTCGTTGATGGTGGCGGTCTGCGACAGGTCGAGCAGGGTGCGCGCGAGATAGGGGTCCTTCACGGCGAGGTTCACGCCGCCTATCAGGTCAGCTTCGTTCTCCTTCGCAGCCAGCCAGCGCGCGCTCGCGCTGGTGGCACCGTGTTCAGACAGCGCGAACACCGATGAGCCGTGTGCATGGGCCTTGACGAAGGCGTCCGCATGGATGGAGACGAAGAGGTCGGCATGGGCCTTGCGCGCCTTTTCCACGCGCCCGCCCAGGGGGATGAAGTAGTCGCCATCGCGGACGAGCAGGGCGTGCATGCCGGGCTCCTCGTCTATCTGTGCCTTCAGGCGGCGTGCGATGGCCAGCGTCACATCCTTCTCGTTGGTGCCTCGACGACCGTGCGCACCCGGGTCTTCGCCGCCGTGCCCGGCATCCACCGCGACCAGCAGCACGCGGCCGCCCTGGCCTCGTACGGGTGGCGCGGGCTTGGGAGCGGGCGGCTCGCCGCCGGTCTTGGGTGGGGTGCTTGGCTCTGTTGCCGTATTGTCCGTGGCCGCAGGCTCACTCGCGGCAAGCTTGCTTTCGCTTTGCTGCGCGAGCGCCATCAGAGGATCGACGGCGACCTGCGGATACACGTCCAGCACCAGGCGATGGCCGTATTCGCCCACCGGCTTCAGGTTGAACAGCTGCGGCTTGACCTGGGATTTCAAGTCGAGCACCAGGCGGATCACGTCGGGCTTGAAGCGGCCGACACGCACGCTCTTGATGTAGGGATCGTCGTCTCCCACCTTGGCGGCCAGTTCGTTCAGCGCCGCGTTGAGCGCCACGTCCTCGAGGTCGATCACCAGGCGTTCCGGGTTGGAGAGGGTGAACAGCTTGTAGCGGACGGGGGACTTCGATTCCAGCGTGAGGCGCGTGTAGTCCTGCGCCGGCCAAATGCGCGCGGAGCTGATGGTGATCTCTGCATAGGTCGCAGGCAGCCACAGCAGGCATGCGAGTAAGGTCAGGCGGAGAGCGCGTTCAAGCATCGCTGGCCTGCGTCGGTGTAGGCGTGGAGGAGGACTTCGCGTCCGTCCTGGAGCATCTCGAAAGTGAGGCCGACATCCGCAGGGGGCAACAGTCCCGCGGCCTGCTCCGGCCACTCCACCAGACATACGTTGCGCCCGTCGAACTCATCGCGAAAACCGGAACTCTCCCATTCTTCCGCATCGCGGAAGCGATACAGGTCGAAGTGGCGCAAGTGTAACCCGCCTGCTTCGTAGCGCTCAACCAGCGTATAGGTGGGGCTCTTCACGCGGCCTGTGTAGCCTAGCGTCTGCAGGAGGGCGCGCACGAACGTCGTCTTGCCCGCCCCTAGGTCGCCACGCAGGTAGATCACGAGGCCGGGGCGCAAAGCAGGTGCGAGCCGTGCCGCCAGAGCGGTGGTCGCTGCCTCATCGGGAAGGGCGATTCGGCTATGATTCGATACATGCAAAACGGGACACCTCAACTGGATTACGAAGCGCTCGCCCTTGACATCAAGGCGTGGGGCAGGGCACTCGGTTTTCAGGCGGTGGGCATCAGCGACACGCGCCTGGATGCGGCGGAAGCGCACCTTATGCAATGGCTCGCGGGCGGCCATCACGGCGCCATGGATTATATGGCAAAACACGGTGCTAAACGCGCACGTCCGGCCGAGCTCGTACCTGGCACGCTGCGTGTCATCTCCGCGCGCATGAACTACTACCCGGAACGCGCGAAGGACACGCACGAGGTGCTGGCGGACGGCAGCCGTGCCTTTGTCTCCCGCTATGCGCTAGGGCGCGATTATCACAAGGTATTGCGCAACCGGCTGGAGAAGCTGGCGCAGCAGATACGCGATCAGATCGCCTGCCAGTGCCGCGCGTTCACCGACTCGGCCCCCGTCCTGGAAGTCGAGCTGGCGCAGAAAGCGCATCTGGGCTGGCGGGGTAAGCACACCTTGCTGCTATCGCGCGAGCAGGGTTCCTGGTTCTTCCTGGGCGAGATCTACATCGACCTGCCGTTACCTGCGGACGCGCCGGAGCGAGACCACTGCGGCACCTGCCATGCCTGTATGGACGTGTGCCCCACTCAGGCCATCGTCGCGCCGTACCAGCTGGATGCCCGGCGCTGCATCTCCTACCTCACCATAGAGCTCAAGGGCAGCATCCCGGAAGAACTACGTCCGCTCATAGGCAATCGCATCTACGGCTGTGACGATTGCCAGCTCACCTGTCCCTGGAATCGCTTCTCGCACAAGACGGTCGAGCCGGATTTCGCTGTGCGCAATGGGCTGGATGACGTCGGGCTCATCGAGCTCTTCGCGTGGGATGAGACGACCTTCCACGCAAGATTGGCAGGCAGCGCCATCCACCGCATCGGCCACGAGCAATGGCAGCGCAACATCGCAGTGGCCCTGGGCAACGCTCCGACCGCGCCCGATGTCGTTTCCGCCTTGCAGGCACATGCTCAGCATCCTTCGGCCGTCGTGCGTGAGCATGTGTTGTGGGCGCTGCAGCGGCATGTCG
The DNA here is from genome assembly GCA_037446535.1 of Sideroxydans sp. Lineage (GTDB taxonomy): Bacteria > Pseudomonadota > Gammaproteobacteria > Burkholderiales > Gallionellaceae > Sideroxyarcus. The sequence continues at coordinate 20,836 of JBBIIJ010000010.1, forward strand.
CGCACGAAATGGCTTGACAATATTTTTCTCTCCCATAAAATGCGCGCCTCTCTCGGGTCGTTAGCTCAGCTGGTAGAGCAGCGGACTCTTAATCCGTTGGTCGAAAGTTCGAATCTTTCACGGCCCACCAACACAAAAGGCCCCGCATTTGCGCGGGGCCTTTTAATTCACTAAAGGGTGTAAGCACCTCGTTGTGAAATGGATGTTATTGCGGGAATAGCTCAGTTGGTAGAGCGATACCTTGCCAAGGTATAGGTCGCGAGTTCGAGTCTCGTTTCCCGCTCCAGTATGAATGGGCACGTCACGGTGTGCCCTTGGAAGTTTAGGAGTGGTAGTTCAGTTGGTTAGAATACCGGCCTGTCACGCCGGGGGTCGCGGGTTCGAGTCCCGTCCACTCCGCCAACAAAGCAAGGCCCCGCAGAGATGCGGGGCCTTTTGTCTTGTGCAGTGTGCGCAACACTAGGTAGTGCGAATTACCGCGAACCCCCTATACCTGTATCCGCGCTTAGTCGCTATAAAGCTCCCGTAGTCTCGAGCATCCCAGCCAACAGTCACGGGAGTCAATAACATGCGGAAATCACTGCTGATCATCCCCCTCGCGCTCACTTCCTTGTTGATCACCGGCGCATGCACCATGTCTTTCGCGGCCGGCGTGGCCAACATGGAGGAGTTCGCTTCACCTCAGTCCGAGCAGCCTTCGCAACGTCTCATGCGTCGCGAGGAGCAGGCCAACCGCGAAGAGCAGAAGCAGAACGATCCCGCGGAAGGAGAAGTCCAGGGATCATCGCCTCCGCAAGCCGAAGAGGCGAGCCCATCGCAGCGCAGCATGCGCCAGCAGGTCAGGGACGCCAAACGCAAACCGGCACCCGCTGCCGATAATCCCTGACATCCTCAAAATGTCGGCCACGCGCCGCCGCGAGCAGGCCGGCATGTCTTACCGTACGCTGTTCTGCGCCGCTGCACTCTGTCTCTGCGGCGCGATTCCCGCGTTGGCGGATACGCTCGTCGAGCAAGGGCGGCGCATCTATGTCGAAGGCGTGCTGCCCGATGGTTCCCTGCTGACCGCCACGCGCTTCGACGGTTCCTCCACAGTGACCGGCGCCCAGGCCGCGTGCATCAACTGCCATCGCCGCAGCGGGTATGGCGTCGTCGAGGGCAGGGTAGACATCCCGCCCGTGGCCGGAGCCGTGCTCTTCTCGCCCGGTGTGTTCGCCTCCCGCGCTGCGAGACATCCCACCGTCTCCGCAGTGGAGAGGTTTCGCTCACGCTCGGCCTATGACGAAAAGAAGCTCTTGCGTGCACTCAGCAAAGGTCGGGATCCGGACGGCGTGCCCTTGCGCCCGCCCATGGCGCGTTACCATCTGGACCACCGGTCTGTCGCGGCACTGGCGGCCTACCTGCGCGCGCTCTCGTCGTCGGCAGTCCCTGGCATGGACGGCGCCACGCTGCACCTCGGCACGGTGATCACGCCCGACGTACCGTTCTCTCGACGCGAGGCCCTGCTGGAGGTGTTGCGTGCCTACGCTGCAGACCGAAGTTCGAACGGCCTGCGCTGGCAGCTTCACCTGTGGCAACTGACCGGTTCCCCGGAGGAGTGGGAAGCGCAGCTCGATGCGTACTCCCGGCAGCAGCCGGTGTTCGCGCTGCTGTCTGGAGTTGGGGCCGTCGAGTGGGGGCCGGTCCATCGTTTCTGCGAGCGTCACGCGTTGGCCTGCGTGCTTCCTTCGCTGGAGATGGCACCCGATGGCGATGACTATTACTCGCTCTACTTCTCCCAAGGGCTGGGTCTGGAGGCGCGGTTGCTGGCACGGCATCTGGTGTCGGCACAGCCTGCGCGTCTCATCCAGGTCGTCGCCGACGAGGCAGGAGGGCGCGCAGCCAAGGCGGTGGAACAGGCCCTCGAACATGCTGCCAGTTCCCTGGAGATGCGCGAGGTGAGCCCGGCCGGATACGCAGCCATGGCGCCACTCCCAGGCGATGCGGTGGTCCTGTGGTTACACGCGCAGGAGGTGGTCAGGTTGGCTGAGCGTGCGCAAGTCCCGTCGGGAACGATATATCTTTCCGCACAGCTCGCCCCTATGGAGGAGGCTGCTCTCCCTCTTGGATGGCAGAAATCGCTGCGCTATGTCTCAGTCTTCGATGTGCTCGCGGCGAGCCGTGCACAGGTATCGCTGGCTCCCTGGCTGGAGCGCCATGGCCTGGGACAGACCGAACTGCGTTCGCGTGGCGATGCGTATGCGGCGTGCGACTTCTTCAACACTGCTCTTTCGACAGTACAGCTACAGACAGCGAGCGGCATCGCGGGGCCGCTGACGCGAGAACGTCTGCTGGAGGCATTGGAATCCGGGCTGACCCTGTTTCGCGACGATGGGGCGCCTTATTATCGCGAGCTGAGCCTGGGGCCGGGGCAGCGTTTCCTGGTAAAGGGCGGAAGAATCTACCGCCATGACGGTGCTGGAGGGTGGGCGGCGCTCACAGAACGCATCGTGCCGTGAGCGCTGCGTGTCACGGGTTGACCGAGACCAGTTCGATATTGAATATCGTCACCTTGCGATAGAGCGGTGTGCTGGCATCGAAGCCCAGCTGGGGCGGCACGAACACCTGCCACTTTGCTCCTTCCCTCATGTGCGAAACCGCCTCGCGCATGCCGGGCACCAGCGAAGCCAGGGCGAACGTCCTGGGGACGGGCTTGCCGTTCTGGATGGTGTTGCCGAACTCGTTGCCGTTGACGAGAGCGCCACGATAGATCAGAGCGACGTCATCCGTCTCCCGCGGCTTCTTCCCGTCGCCATCTCTGACCACGCGATACTGCACTCCGCTCGGCATGGTCACCACCCCGTCCTGATGTGCGTTCCACTCGAAGAACTGTGCTGCTCCCTCGCTCGCCCTTGCGGCGGGGCGCCTAGCATGGGGCATAGTGGAGACGGCTTCGTGCAAGTCGGACAAGGATGTTCCCCTGGCCGAGCTGCGCACGAGCTGAGGCATGGATCTCTCCGGGTTCACGACCTTGCGTTTCAGCTCGATCAGTGTTGAATGCATGGCCTCCAGACTCATGAGAGCAGACGCACCGTTCATAGCGTCTTCCATGCCTCTCACCAGCGCTTCCTCGTTGACGTCCAGGCGTTGGCGCTGGAAATCGCCGCCTATCTGGTAGCCCAGGGCATAGCTGGTTCTGTCGATTTCCGATGTGAGCTCCACGTCGTCCGTCCCGGCATGGGCGGGTACGCTCACGCTCAGTGCGAGCAGGGTCGAAAGCCACAGGTGTGTACGCTTCATATGCCCTCCTGTCTTCGGTTGGCCCGGCGTGAGCCGGGCGATCTTCGTTCCAGTCCCTAATAGCGAAGCCCCAAGCCACCATTCACGATGGGCCACGGTATGCCTCCCGGGGTGCCCTTGCAGGCCGTGTCGGTGGAGAGCCCTTTGATGCACATGGGTACCATCATCTCGTTGTCCTCGTGCTCGATGATGTGGCAGTGCCAGACATAGAGGCCGGGGATCTCGAACTTGGCCTTGATGCGCGTGACCTTGCCCGGCAGGGCGACCACGATGTCCTTGTACCCAGTCTCGTTCGCCCAAGGCTGTGCGATCTTTCCGCTCAGTGTGGCCGGAATGACTGGCGCTCCGCTGGCGTTGGTCACAAGATCTTCTCGGTTGATCACCTGGACCCGTGCGCCATGCAGGTGCATGGGGTGGGCGTCCACCGTGTAGTTGTAGATCTCGAAGACCTCGGTGTCGCCTTGTGTCGGCGCTTCGGAAACGGGATTGGACCAGGCCTGGGGCTGTGGCACGCCGCCCACCATGGTGCCCACGAAGACGTCGGTCGGCCCGAAGGGGATGGCGCCGAGTGGAGTACCGGCGGCATCTGTGAGGCTCGCGCAGTAGCTGGCCGGATTGGGCTGAGGCGCCGTGGATTGCGAGACCACATTGATCCTTCCAGTCAGGTCCACCGTGACGCAGATCTTCTTCGAGTCGTCCTCGATCAGGGAGGCACGTCGCGTCGCCTTCACGAGGGCGGTGTTCGCCGGCTCACTGCTGAGCACCAGGCCGGCCGGTGGTGTGCTGGTCTCGGCCGGGGTGTTGGCATTGGGAGCCTTCACGTTGAACTCCATGACCTGGCCGGTGCCGGCCTGATTAGCGAGATCGAGACTGGCTATGGCGAGGCCGTAAAATGGCACCTCAGGTCCCGTGTTGATCATGCGCACCTTGGTGCCGGGAGGCAGTCCGGTGAAATCCACGATCACGTCGGCCCGTTCTGCAGGCCCCATCACCAGTGCGGCCGAGCAGCCCGGATCCTCGGGGTTGCTGCCCGGAACGGCGGCGGAGGTCGCGGTGGCGGCAACCGCAGGAGTGCAGTTAGCGGTAGGTACCGTTCCGTTGCCAGGCAAGGCAACCTTGGTGCCCGTCATGATCTTGACCACATGGGGCAGGAATCCCTGCTCTGCGCCGATCTGGTAGATGGGTATCTCCTGCACACCTGGCAACGCCTTGAGGTCCGTCCAGTAAGTGGGGGAGTTCTGGTTGGGGGGCGTCACCGCCGGCGGAATGGCCCACAGCGACAGGTTGAAGGTGCGCGAATCCGCGCCCGCCAGCAGGCGCAGGCGGTAGCGTTGTGGTACGACGTCCAGTGTGGGCCACACCGTGCCATTGACCACTATCATGTTGCCGAAAAACTCCGGGTTGTGTATCGGTGACACGTCGGATCCGGAGGTGGGCAGATAGGGCACCAGATTCCCACCGTCGAAAAATGCTCGTGTCTGGGGATAGAACAGCGTGCCGTCCGAGTTGAAGGAACGGTCCTGTAGCGCGATCGGGATCTCGCGTATCTTCGCGCGGCAGACCGCGTCGAAGTTCGGGTCGCAACCGGCCACTCCTGCGTACCTCATCTTCGGGTTGGTCGGCCGTCCCAGCACGGACGAACTGCCGGGTAGCGTACCCACCACCGGCTGTTCGCGGACCCTTATGCCACGTGGTACGGCGTAGTCACCCCGCACCAGCCAGAATCCAGCTGGACCTGCATACACGTTGTTGGCAGTCATGCCCAGGGTGTGGTCGTGGTACCAGAGCGTGGTCGCCGGCTGGGCGTTCTCATACAAGTAAGCGGCAGAGCCGGGGTAGGTATTTCCGCGCAGCGCGGGGGGCTGGTCGTAGTGTGAGCCGTGGACGGCATAGCTGGTGCTCAATGCGGTCCCCGTTTTTGCATCGTATCCCGAGGGCAGCCACCAGCTTTCAGTAAAGCCGTCGCTGTACGGATTGACCTGGGCGCCGTGCACGTGGACCACCATGGGCACGGGCCCATCATAAGGCAGGCCCAGGCGCGCATCCGGGGCCAGCGGATCCACATAGGGACGGCAGTCCGTCGCGCCCGGCAAAGCGAGGCCGGTGGTGGGGTTGGTACAGGGCAGCCGTTCCGGATTGGCGAAATGCAGTGTCCGGTCGATGGGGAAGAGGTGCTGCAGCGCGGTGCGGCGCGTGTCAGCTATCGTGTAGGGCTTGCCGGTGGCCGGGTTCAGCGTCACCAGCTCGTTGATCCAGCGCACGGTGCTGTTCTGCTGGGCGTGGTTCTCGAAAGTGAAGGAGGGGTAGTTGAAAGAGGATTGGGCTGCGGGCACCGGCGCAACACCGGGTGCCTGTACCTGTACGCCGTTCAGCTTGAAGCCCATGGGGATGGGGTCTGCGGCGGCGCCGTAACTCCATACTGTCGTCGCCTTCCAGAGGTCTGTCCGGCCGTTGAGTGCGTTCCATATCCCGCCGGGCAGGATCTGCTGCTGGAATTGCCGCAATGCGATGTTGTACATTGTCCCGGGACATTTGGCACCTGCCGGGCAAGGCTCTGTGGTCTTTGCGCCTTTCGGCATCTCAGGCGGGATGACCAGCGGGATCACGTATTTGGGTACGTTCTTGACGACCGGGTCTATGGGGCCGTCCACCACAGCCCAAGCTCCTGTCGACAGCAAGCCGCCGACCGCCAGGCCCAGCGTCTTTTGCAGCCGCGCGGTGTCATATGCTTTTGTCTCCATCTCTGCCTCCGTCATGTGCGCTGCGATCGAAGCACAAGGCCTCGCCGTCATGGGCGGTCCGGACTTCTGGTGCAGCATGGGCGACGTTATACCGGCCCGAGGAGAGATGGTCATTGGGCTGTCGACCGCATTTGGAGACACAGCCACACCCTATTACTGCCCTGCGGTCGGTAGGGGAGGTAGTACCGTGTGAAGGTGCGCTGAGCGAGCGTCCTCAGTTGCGGACGGAGGAGGAGAGCTATCCCGCGAGCGGCTGCGGACGCGAGATACCGAAGCCTTGGCCGTAGTCGATGCCGATCTCCCTGAGCTTGGCGATGGTCTCCTCGTTCTCCACCAGTTCGGCCACTGTCTTCATGCCTATGGTCTTGGCCACCCGGTTGATGGCGGTGACTTTGGCAAGCGCCACTGGGCTGCGCAATACGTCGAAGACGATGCTGCCGTCCACCTTCAGGAAATCCACCTGGAAGCCGCGGATGTGGTCGAACGCGATGCGTTCCTTGCCGAATCCGCTGAGTGCGATGCGGCAGCCGCACAGCCTCACCCGCTGCGCGAATTCGGCGACGGCCGCGGGATTGATCGCGAGCTCAGTGCTCGATACCTCGAAGCACAGCAGGGCGCCAGGCACGCTGTAGTCTGCCAGGGTCAACTTCAGGAACTCCGGGAATGTGGCATCACCCATCGTGGCGCCGGAGATGTTGATGAAGAATATGGCGCTCTTCCTCTTTTCATCCTGCGCGTTCCTGTGGGTGGCCCACTCCACCACGTGCTGCACCACCCAGCGGTCCAGGTGCGGCAGCAGGCCATGTTTCTCTGCCAGTGGGAAGAAGGCGCCGGGCGGCATCATGCCTTCTTCCTCTTCCAATAGGCGTACCAGGATCTCGAAGTGCTCGGCCTCGGCCGAATCGATAGCCAGGGGCGAGATGAGCTGGCAGAACAGACGGAAATCGCCTTTCTCGATCGCGGCCCTGATGTGATTCGCGTCTGTCTGGCCCATGATCTCCTCGGAGAAAGAGTCGACGAAGGTGTTCTGGTTGACCACGCTTTCGGGCGTAGGCTGGGCTGCTGCTGGCCGGCTTGCTGGCATATGCACGTCGCCTGGCGAGGTGATGTCGTTGATCAGCATGAAGAAGCCGGTGACCTTGCCGTTCTCGGAGAACTGGGGTTGGTGTTCGACCAGCAGCTTGTATATCGCCCCGTCCGGCATGAGCTGCGTCTGTTCGTAGTGCACGGGGTGCCCGTCGAGGGACTGGTGGACCGAGGTTGCGATCTCCTGGTAGAGCTTGGTGCCCAACACCTTGCGTATGTGCTGCATGTGGACCTCGTCCGCTCGCAGATGCAGCCAGTCTATGAAGGCACGATTGTGGTACTGGCAGCGCCCCTCGCTGTCGAAGAGGGCGACCATGGTCGGGAGTACGTCGTCTATCAGGTGCAGTCTTGGCTTGTCTGCCGCTATCGTCTCTTCGGCCCGTTTGCGCAACTGGGTCTCGCGGTCCAGCTTGTTCTTGGCCGCAGTCAGCTGAGCGGTGCGGCGCAGCACTATCCATTCCGAATGCGACATGCGGGTGGCTTCCGCAAGTATCGCCGCCACGAGTACGCCGCCCAGGAACACGGTCCACTGGGAGCCCAGTTCGGTGAAGTAGATGGTGAAGACCAGCGCCCCACCGGTCGTGATGACCGCGACGGCGGAGAAGAAAGGCTGAACGACGCGAAAGACGTTGCGGAAGTTCATCTTTCCCCCTTGCGTAGTATGTTGCCAGGAGCCGACTCTTGGTCAGTTTATCCCGGAACGGACCTTTGGGTAGCTTTCATGTTCGGCAACTGCATTTGCGGGCTCAGAATTCGATAGACGGGCGTATGACCATGATCAGCCGGTTCTCCTTGATCTCCCGCAGCTGGCCTGCGTATTCGTCCGGGCTGGTCCAGATGAAACCGGCACTGATGACAGGCACGTAGTCCTTGCCGGCGAGCGGTACCTTCTTGCCGGCGATCAGTTCCGTGCGCACAAGCTTGCCGCCATGTTGCAGGAAGTGCAGGCGGAAATCGAAGTCGGTGTTCTCCAGCCAGGCCAAGGCCGATGATCTCAGGTCTGTGTTGCTGCGGTGCAGGCTGAGGAAGAACACGTTGTTCACGTCGTGGTTCTGGTTGAACTTGCCGCCGACGCGGAAGCTCCATGAGAGCTTCTCGTCGGGATGGTCTATCCTGCCCTTGATCTTCCACTCCAGTTCGCACCAGTCGTCCTCGACCATGATGTTGTTTTTGATGTGCTTGGCACCCACGCTGATGAGGTAGCCGGTGTAGCCATAGTTGTTCTCCTTCAGCTTGTCATCGGGGCGCTTGAGCTTCGCTACGTTGCCGAAGAAGGCCGATACCGCCCAAGGCTCCTGGAAGCCTGCGGTGAGCGATTCGATGATGTTGAAGTTGCCGCCCAGGATGTCGAACTGCCGGTAGAAACCGGGCGTGTGCGTCTTGAGGTAGGTGCCCAGCACCGGCATGGGGTACACGCTGGCCTCAAGCAGCATGTAACGCGGGATCATCGACCCCTTGATCAGCTCGCGGTAGATCACCGCCTCGCTGCGCGATTCTATGGTGGGGACAGGCTTGTCGGTGAGCGGGATGTTGTAACCTACGTCCGAGTAGTAAGGGTCCAACTCGTACACGACCTCGGGCTTGGCGGTGCTCCCGTCCTCGGCGCGCACGGTCCCGGCACAAAGGAATGCCAGACATGATGCGATGGCAAGACTGGACAAAGAGCGCACACGCGCCTGGACGAACGAGCTCGGCATGGGACGGCATTCTATAATGCGGCCGCGCGAGCGGTGTAGAGACTTTCTGTAGAATGCGAACGGTTTACTGGGAGAATACCTTGAAAAAACTGACTGTCAACGATCTGACCTCTCTGTCCCAACAGGCGGCGCATTCGCCGCGCCTCCGTGCCAACTCCAACCTGCATCGCGAGCTGAGCGACCCCATACAACGTCTGGCCATCGCCATGGAGCCGGACACGCTGATCCTGCCGCACCGTCACCCCCATACCTGGGAGGTGCTGACCGCGCTGCGCGGGCGCTTCATCGTGCTGATGTTCGACGAGGCGGGAGACGTGATTGAACGCGCCGTACTGGGTGAGGACACCAGCGTGGTCGAGATCCCGGCAGGTGGCTGGCATGCCGTGCTATCGTGCGACGAAGGCGGCGTGATCTTCGAGGTGAAACACGGCCCCTACACGCCAAGTACCGATGCCGATGTCGCTGCCTGGAGCAAGGGGCGTACTGCGGCCGAGCTGAACGCGTGGTACGCCGTGGCGAAGGTAGGCCAGCGCATTTCCTAGCCTCTCTTCTGTGCGTTCCATCATGATCGGCGGTCAACCGATGCAGTAACATGGCGTTGCATCCACGAGAGGGGGAGCATGGCTCAACTCGAACTGAGGAACGTCACACGCCGCTTCGGCGATTTCGTCGCCGTCGATGATGTCAGCCTGACCATAGAGTCGGGCGAGTTCTTCACTCTGCTCGGGCCTTCCGGCTGCGGCAAGACCACCATACTGCGCATGATCGCCGGCTTCGACCTGCCTGATGCCGGACAGATACTGCTCGACGGACAGGACCTGGCCGACACCCCCGCCGAGAAGCGCCCGGTGCACACCGTGTTCCAGAGCTATGCCCTGTTCCCGCACCTGACGGTGGCTGAAAACATCGTCTTTCCCCTGAGGATGGCGCGCCGCCCTGAGGCTGAGCAGCGCAGCATGCTGCATGAGATGCTGGAGCAGGTGCACCTTACCGACAAGGCCGACGCCTATCCGCACGAACTCTCAGGCGGACAGAAACAGCGCGTGGCGCTGGCGCGGGGGCTGGTCAATCGGCCTCGCGTGTTGCTGCTGGACGAGCCCCTGGGGGCGCTGGATGCCAAACTGCGCGAGGAGATGCAGGTGGACCTCATCAACCTGCAGCGCGACGTCGGAATCACCTTCGTGTTCGTCACCCACGCCCAGGTGGAGGCACTGGCCCTCTCGCATCGCATCGCGGTGATGAACGAGGGGCGCGTCGCGCAACTGGACGAGCCGGCCAAACTGTATAGCGCGCCTAAGACGCGTTTCGTCGCCGACTTCATAGGTCAGATTAACCAGCTGCAGGCAGAAGTGCTGGAGGCAGGGCACGGCCACCTGCGTCTTAAGGTAGGCGGGCTGGGCGAGATCATTGCGCCGCCGCTGAAGGGCGCCGCGGCGGGCGAGCGCGGCGTATATGCGATCCGGCCCGAGCAGGTGCGCATCGGCCTGCACGACGAAGTGGCCGACCTGAAGAACCATTTCGTCGGCGATGTGCTCAGCCTGCTCTACCAGGGGGACGTGACGGTGTACCGGGTAGGGCTCGCCAACGGCGCGACGCTGGAGGCGATGCTGCCCAACTCCGCGCCAGGGCGGGCGGAATTCTTCGAGGTGGGGGACCGGGTGACGCTGGGCTGGCGCCATGATGCGGGGATGTTCCTCAATGAGTGACAGAAGCAAAGCCTCGCGCGCGATGCGCATCACCAGATGGCTGGTAAGCGGGCCACCCTTCCTGTTCCTGCTGTTCTTCTTTGTGGCCCCCAGCGTGATCATGGTGCTCGCCTCCTTCCGCTATCCCGGCGAGTTCGGAGGGCTGGCGCCGCTCGTGGCGAGCGACCCGAACACGCTGCAGGGCCTCACGCTCGAGACCTACGAGTTCTTCTTCAGCGACTACATCTACAGCTATGTCTTCCTCAAGTCCTTCCTGGTCGCGCTCGCCACCACGCTGATCTGCCTGCTGCTTGCCTATCCCCTGGCGCTGCTCATCGCACGCAGCCCGAAGAAGAGCCGTGACCTGATGGTGCTGCTGGTGGTGCTGCCTTTCGCCAGCAACTTCCTGGTGCGCGTCTACGCCTGGATGATCATCCTCGGGCCGCAGACCGCCTTCAGCCAGATGGTCAACAGCCTGCTGGCAATGCTGGGATTGGGCCCGGTGCACCTGCTCTTTTCGCCCTTCGCAGTGCTGGTCGGCATGGTCTACGTGCACCTGCCTTTCATGGTGCTGCCTCTGTACACCAACCTGGAAAAGCACGACCCCACTCTGCTCGACGCGGCCCAGGACCTGGGGGCCAACGCCTGGCATCGCTTCTGGCGTGTGACCTTCCCGTTGTCGCTGCCCGGCATCTTCTCCGGATCGGCGCTGGTGTTCATCCCGGTGCTGGGCATGTTCGCCATCCCAGACATCCTGGGAGGCACGGGTGACATGCTGATCGGCAACTTGATCAAGGAGCAGTTCCTGAGCACGCGCGACTGGCCGTTCGGCTCTACGCTCTCCATCATGCTGACCCTCGCGGTCCTGTTGATCGTCTGGGTGACGACCCGTTTGGGAGGGAAGGGGAGGCACTATGCGTAGGAGTATCAGCCTGTGGATCGCTGCGCTGGGGGCATATGCCTTCCTTTACCTGCCGCTCGCCATCGTGGTCGCGTATTCCTTCAACGATTCCCGCCTGAACGCCGAGTGGGTGGGCTTCACCCTGCACTGGTACCAGGTGCTGATATACGACGAGGACATGCTGCTCGCCGCGGGAAACTCGCTGTTCATCGCGCTGGTCTCCAGCCTCACGGCCACGTTGCTCGGCACCATGGCAGGCATCGCCATCCATCGCTACGACCTGAAGCTGCTCAACTTCATGGCGCTGACGCCGGTCGCGATGCCAGAGATCCTGCTGGGCGTGTCTTTGCTGCTCTTTTTCATTCAGGTGCTCAACCTCACGCTGGGCCTGCTGTCCATCGTACTCGCGCACATCACGTTCTCCATAGGCTTCGTGGCCGTCATCGTGCGCGCACGTCTGGCGGGCATGGACGACAGCATGTTCGAGGCCGCGCGCGACCTGGGCGCATCTCCCTGGGAGACCTTCCGCTACATCACCTTCCCGCTGATCCTGCCTGCCGTGATCGCTGGCGGGCTGATGGCGTTCACGCTGTCCATCGACGATTTCGTCATCACCTTCTTCACCGCGGGGGTGGGCGTGCAGACGCTGCCGCTGCGCATCTATTCGATGATCAAGATCGCGGTGACTCCCGAAGTGAACGCGGTGTCCACCTTGCTGATGTTGCTCACGCTGACCTTGATCGTGCTGGCCTCGCGCTTTGCACCGGACGTGCTGAAGGGGAAAGCCTGATGCGTTTCCTGTGGCTGATGTTGCTGGCCTTCTCAGCGGCGGGAAATGCCACCGATGAACTCCATCTCTACAACTGGAACAACTACATTTCGGACGCGACCATCGCACGCTTCGAGGCGGAATGCGGATGTCACGTGGTGCAGGACTACTACTCGGACAACGAGGAGATGCTGGCCAAGCTGGCGGCCGGCGCGACAGGCTATGACCTCATCGTGCCCACGGGCAACGCGGTCGAATCGCTGATACGCCAGCACGCGTTGCGCACCCTGGACAAAAGCCTGCTGCCCAACCTGAAGAACATAGATCCCGCCTACCTCGACACCCCCTTCGATCCTGGTAACCGCTACTCGGTGCCTTACGCCTACACCATCACGCTGATCGGCTACAACGACGTGAAGCTCCGCGAGTTGAACCTGCCTGTGGACAGCTGGGCAGTCATCTTCGAGCCGCGTTACCTGGAGAAGCTGAAGGGCCGCGTCACCGTGCTCGACAGCCAGCGCGAACTGCTGGCGGCCGCACTGAAGTACCTGGGGTACTCGGTCAACGACACCGACGAGACACACTGGAAGCAGGCGCGTGACCTCATCCTCCGCGCCAAGCTCTACTGGGCCGCGTTCAACGCCTCCAGCTATATCAAGGAGCTCACCGTAGGCAACATCTGGCTGGTGCACGGCTATTCCAACGACATCTTCCAGGCCGACCTCGATGCGCAGAAGGCCAAGCGCGGCTTCCGCATCCTGGCCAGCATCCCCAAGGAGGGCGCGGTGCTGGCGCTGGACTCCATGGTGCTGCACAAGAGCGGGCCACGTCCCGACCTCGCGCACCGTTTTATCGACTTCATGCTGGACGGCAAGAACTCGTCCGAGCTCACCAACCTCATCGGTTCCGGCAACCCCAACCGCGCCGCCCGCCCGTACATCCAGCCGGAGATCGCGCGCAGCCCTGCGGTGTTCCCGGACAAGAGTCAGCTCGCGCGACTGGAGATGCTGCGCGACCTGGACCGCTATCACCGGCGCGTGCTATCGCGCATCTGGACCGAGATCAAGCTGAAATGATAGACACACGCGTGCCGGTCAAGCTGCTGAGTGGCAAATGGGGTGATGACAGCAGTCAGCCGCAGCGATGGATGTCTCCGGATGCAGTAGAATGAGATCGCGTGTCAGGGGTGGCGTCTGCCTCCCCAAGTGGAATACGGATAGTGAGGACATCATGGCTATCATCGGTATCGATCTGGGCACTTCCAACTCCGCCGCCGCGGTCCTGCGCGGCGGTCGCCCCGTCATCATCCCCAGCGCCGAAGGCATCAGCATAGGCGGCAAAGCCTTCCCGAGCTACGTCGCGCTCACCGCCGACGGCCAGGTGCTGGTGGGCGAACCTGCGCGGCGCCAGGCCACCTCCAACCCGGAGGGCACGGCCAGCGCGTTCAAGCGCAAGATGGGCAAGCGCGAGAACTACCACCTGCGCGACAAGGACTACACCCCCGAACAGCTCTCGGCCTTCCTGCTGCAGAAGATCAAGCGCGATGCCGAGGCCTTCCTGGGTGAGCCGGTGGAAAAAGCGGTGGTCACGGTGCCGGCCTACTTCGACGACAACCAGCGCGCGGCCACCAAGGACGCGTGCCGCATCGCAGGGCTGGAAGTGGTGCGCCTGGTCAACGAGCCTACCGCCGCATCGCTGGCCTACGGCCTCGACCGGCTCGGGCAGGAACTGCGCATCGTCGTGATCGACTTGGGCGGCGGCACGCTCGATGTCACCATCATGGAATTCGGCAAGGGCGTGTTCGAGGTCAAGGCCACGAGCGGCGATACCCAGCTCGGCGGCACCGATATGAACCAGCGCATCTACGAGCATCTAGTCGAGCGCTTCCAGATGTCCACCGGTGTGGATGTGCGCAACGACCCCAAGGCCGCTGCGCGCCTGCTCGAAGCGGCCGAGAACGCCAAGATAGAACTCACCGCCAGCGTCAGCACCCACATCAGCCTGCCTTATCTCGCTGCGGTCAACGGCGAGCCGCGCCACCTCGAACTCGACCTCAACCGCACCGAGCTGGAGCGCCTGGTGCGCCCGGTGATCGAACGCTGCAAGGGGCCGGTCGAGCAGGCGCTGCATGACGCAGGCATCACGCCCAAAGATGTGGACCGCGTGGTGTTCGTGGGCGGGCCGACCCGCATGCCGGTGGTGCGCGCCTATTTCGAGGAGCTGTTCAGCCGCAAGCCAGAGATGGGCGTGGACCCGATGGAATGCGTGGCCGCCGGGGCCGCGATCCAGGCGGGCGTGCTGGCGGGAGAGGTGGGTGGGATAGTATTGGTGGACGTCACGCCGCTCACTTTGGGGGTCGAGACGTTGGGCGGCATCGCCACGCCGCTGATTGCGCGTAACACGCCCATCCCCGTCAAGCGCAGCGAGAACTTCACCACCGCCGCTGACATGCAGACCAGCGTCACCATCCACGTGTTCCAGGGCGAGCGGCCGATGTCAGGCGACAACACCAGCCTCGGCGAATTCAACCTCGACGGACTGCCGCCCGCGCCGCGCGGCGTGCCCAAGATCGAGGTGACCTTCGACATCGACTCCAACGGTATCCTCAGCGTGTCCGCGAAGGACACCGCGAGCGGCAAGTCGCAGTCCATCAGCATCAGCGGCTCCACGCGCCTGTCGGAAGAGGACAAGAAGCGCATGGTGGAGGACGCCGCGAAATATGCCGATGCCGACAAGAAGCGGCGCGAGGACGCGGAGAAGCTCAATGCGGCCGATGCGGGCTGTTACGAGGCGGAGAAGATGCTGGCCAACTTCGGCGACAAGCTCACCGACGAACTGAAGAAACGCATAGAGACCGCGCTGCGCGAGACCAAGGAAGGGCTGATGAAGAAGGATGTGGCGCTCGCCACCACGCGCGCGGAAGCGCTGCGGAAGGTGCTGCAGGAGGCAGGGGCCGTGTTGTATGCGCAGTCAGGGCAGGCGCCCAAAGGCGGACCCTACACCGAGACCCGCTGGGAAGGTCCGGAACCCGCGCCCGATGTGGGCACACCGTCGGGTGAATCGCGCCCCAGCGGTTCCGGTCCGCGCGGCAAGGTGGTGGATGCGGAGTACAAGGAGAACAAATAACTTCCCTCATCGAGGGCGCGACCGAGAACGACAAGAAGGGGGCAACAACCATGCAAAAGACGAACATCCCTCCGGCGCTTCAATCGCAACAGCTCTATCATTCCTGCGACCACGAACAGTTCCGCTTCCAGACCACCGCCGATCTGGAAGACCTGACCGAGGTCATAGGCCAGATGCGTGCGATGGATGCGATCCGCTTCGGCACAGGCATACGCCACGATGGCTACAACCTCTTCGTGCTGGGGCCGTCAGGCATAGGCAAGAACAGCGTAGTGCGCCAGTACCTGGAGAAGAAAGCCGCCACCGAGCACAAGCCGGACGACTGGTGCTACATCAACAATTTCGCGCAGCCGCACAAGCCACAGGTGCTCAGGCTGCCATCGGGCAGGGGCGCGGAACTCAGCGAGCGCATGGAGAAACTGGTGGACTATCTGCGCAGCGTCATCCCCGCGCAGTTCGAAGGCGACGAGTACCGGTCCAAGGCCGCAGCCATCCAGGAGGAGTCCAGCAAGCGCCAGGAGCAGACCTTCAAGGAGCTGGGTGAGGACGCCGCCAAGCAGAATATCGCGCTGCTGCGTACGCCTGAAGGATTCGCCTTCGCTCCGTTGCGCGACAACGAGGTGATTCCGCCGGACGAATACGAGAAGCTGCCGGATGAGGAAAAGAAAGGGGTGGAGGCTGCGATTGCCGACCTGCAGCAGCGGCTGGAAAAGATCATGCGGCAGATCCCACAGTGGCGCAAAGAGAGGCACGAACGCATCAAGAAGCTGGACCGCGAGACCACGCTGCAGGTCGTGGCCCATCTGGTGGACGAGCTGAAGGATGCCTATGCCGACCTGCCTGAGGTGTTGAAATACCTGGACCAGATCCAGCAGGACATCGTGGACAACGCGGACGACTTCCGCAAACAGGAGGAGTCCACCACCTTCGGCGGCATGACCATGGTCACGCGCAAGACCTTCCACCATTACCAGGTGAACGTGCTGGTGACCAACGGCAAGAAGCCGGGGGCCCCCATCGTGTGCGAGGACAGCCCGACCTACAGCAACCTGGTGGGGCGGGTGGAGCACATCGCCCAGATGGGTGCGCTGGTGACCGACTTCACCCTCATCAAACCCGGCGCGCTGCACCTGGCGAACGGCGGCTACCTGCTTCTGGATATACGCAAGGTGCTGGTGCAGCCTTTCGCTTGGGAAGGGCTGAAGCGCGCGCTGCAGACGCGCGAGATACGCATCGAATCGCTGGGGCAGATGTACAGCCTGGTCAGCACTGTGTCGCTGGAGCCAGAGCCCATCCCGCTGGACACCAAGGTCATCCTGTTCGGCGACCGCCTGTTCTATTACCTGCTGCAGCAGTACGACCCGGAGTTCTCGGAGCTGTTCAAGGTACCGGCCGATTTCGAGGAGCGCATAGAGCGCAACGGTGACACCCACCAGCTCTATGCGCGCCTCATCGCCACGCTGGCGCGCAAGGAGAAGCTGCTGCCCTTCGACCGCAGCGCGGTGGCCCGCGTGATCGAGCACAGCGCGCGCCTGGTCGAGGATGCGGAGCGCCTGTCCACCCACATGCGCAGCATCGTGGACCTCTTGCGCGAGGCCGATTTCTGCTCACGCGAGGCGGGGCACGGCGTGGTGGAGGCGCACGACGTGCAGTGCGCCATAGACGCGCAGATCAAGCGCCAGGACCGGCTGCGCGACCGGCTGTACGAGGCCATCCTGCGCGACACTCTGGTGATCGCCACTGACGGCGCGGTGACGGGGCAGATCAATGGCCTGTCCGTGATCCAGCTGGGCAATTTCGCCTTCGCCCAGCCGACGCGCATCACCGCCACCACGCGTCTGGGAGACGGCGAGATGGTGAACATAGAGCGCGAGGTGAAGCTTTCCGGCGCCATCCACTCCAAGGGCGTGATGATCCTGTCCTCCTTCCTCGCCGCGCGCTATGCGAAGAACCAGCCGTTGGCATTCTCCGCGAGCCTCGTGTTCGAGCAGTCCTACGGCATGGTGGACGGCGACAGCGCATCCCTGGCCGAACTGTGCGCGCTGCTCTCCAACCTGGCGGACGTGCCCATCAAGCAGTCGCTGGCCATCACCGGTTCCGTGAACCAGCACGGCCACTCGCAGGCCATAGGCGGGGTCAACGAGAAGATAGAAGGCTTCTTCGACATCTGCGTGGCGCGAGGCCTGACGGGAGAGCAGGGGGTGCTGGTCCCGGCTGCCAACGTCAAGCACCTGATGCTGCGCCACGACGTGGTGGCGGCCGCCGAGGCAGGCAAGTTCAGGATCCATGCCATCGAGAACGTGGACCAGGCCGTCGCGCTCCTAACCGGGCTGCCCGCCGGTGAGGCCAACGCCAAGGGCGAATATCCGGAAGGGAGCATCAATCGCAAGGTCGCGGCGCGGCTGGCGGAGCTGACCGAGATCAGGAGGTCGTTCGCGAAGCAGCCACAGAAGAAGGTGGGTGCGAAGAAGAAGGCAGAGTGATCCGTCGGAGATGAGGATCGCGGCCGGCTGTCATCCGCGACACGTTCGGGAGAACGGCCATTACAGAGCAACGTGACTACTACGAGGTGCTGGGCGTCGCCAAGGACGCCGACCAGAAGGCGATCAAGGACGCCTTCCGCAGCCTCGCGATGAAGTACCACCCCGACCGCAACAAGGAGCCGGGGGCAGAGGAGCGTTTCAAGGAGATCGCCGAGGCCTACGCCATCCTGTCCGATCCCAAGAAGAGGGCCGAGTACGATGCGCGCGGGTTCGCCGGCGTGGAGGGCTTCAGCCGGGAGGACCTGTTCAGCGGCATCAATTTCGAAGACGTCTTCGGTGGACTGAATTTCGATTTCGGCGGAGGCAGCCCCTTCGACATGTTCTTCGGCCGGCGGCGCCATGCGGGACCGGCGCGCGGCCAGAACATCGAGGTGGAACTGACCATCCCGCTGGAGAAGGTCGCGAGCGGAGGGGAGGAGAAGGTGCGCCTGGGCCGTCCCTCTCCCTGCCGGGCGTGTTACGGCACGGGCTCCGAAGGCGGTGCCCCTCCCAAGACCTGTGCCACGTGCAAGGGAACGGGGCGCGTCACGCAGAGCAGCCGCCGGGAGAAGGAGCATGTGCTGATCCAGCAGATCAGCACATGCCCTGCCTGCCACGGGCGCGGCAGCATCATCGAGCATCCGTGTCCGGTATGCCGCGGCAGCGGCAACGAGGACAAGGAAGAGACGCTCACCGTGAGGATCCCGCAAGGCGTGGAGGAAGGCATGGTGTTGCGCATCCCCGGCAAGGGCATGCCCAGCCAAGACCGGGGAGGCATGACCGGCGACCTCTACGTGGTGGTGCGCACCCGACCCGACCCCCGCTTCGAGCGCGCAGGGGCCGACCTGCTGCGCCGGGAGACCATCAGCCTGACCGATGCCGTGCTTGGCGCAACACTGGAAGTGCCCACGCTGGACGGCACCGCCACCGTGACCATCCCGCCGGGCACGCAGCCCGACGCGGTGCTGCGCCTCAGGGGCAAGGGGCTGCCCGAATTCGGTAACGGCAAGCGCGGCGAGATGTACCTGCGCCTTGCCGTGCACGTGCCGGAAAGACTGACAGCCGAAGAGAAGGAGCTGTACCAGCGCTTGCGCTCGCTGGCCGGGAATCGGGGCTAGCGAGGCGCCGGGATACTCATCACGCCTGCATCTGGGCCGGGAGCGGATCATGAGACTTCATTTCGCCGTGGGTGCATTCATCTTCTTCTGCAGCGCCCTTCCTGCGCATGGCGCAGGGTTCGATAGCGCACGACACGACATGGTGCAGGAGGTCGTAGCAGATACCGCGGACACGGCCGCCTACACCGGCATCTCCGCGCTCAGCCCGCAGGTCGTCGCCGCCATGGAGAAGGTGGAGCGCCACCGCTTTCTACCTTTCGGCATGAGCTCCCTGGCCTATCTCAACCGCCCGCTGCCCATAGGCCACGGGCAGACCATCTCGCAGCCGTTCATCGTGGCCCTGATGAGCGAGCTGATGAAGGTCAAACCCGGCGACAAGGTGCTGGAGATAGGCACAGGCTCCGGCTATCAGGCGGCCATCCTCGCCGAGCTCACAGGCTCGGTGTACAGCATCGAAATCATAGAGGCGCTGGGCACCGAGGCAGGCGAACGGCTGCAGGAACTGGGCTATCGCAACGTGCACACCAAGGTTGGCGACGGCTATTACGGCTGGCCGGAGGCCGCCCCCTTTGATGCCATCATGGTGACGGCAGCGGCGAGTCACGTACCGCCACCGCTCATCAAGCAGCTGAAGCCGGGCGGCCGCATGGTGATCCCGCTCGGCACGCAGTTCATGACGCAGTCGTTGATGCTGGTGGAGAAGCAGGCGGATGGATCCGTGACCAGCCGCCAGATCCTGCCCGTGAGCTTCGTGCCCCTCACCGGAGGGCACTAGCTTGAGATTCGCGCAGCGATTCCTTGCCCCCCTCTCCCGCTCGCGGGAGATAAGCAGCGACTTGGCTGCCGTATTTCGGCGGCCTAGTCGATTGGCTAGTCGTTCCATCAGGGCAGGGGAGAGGGAGGGGCGGCCCCCGTTCTTCGCGATCAGCCTACTCTCCACCTGCGTGCTGGCCTACGAGGTGCTGCTCACCCGATTGTTCAGCATCGAGCTGTGGCACCACTTCGCCTACATGATCATCAGCGCAGCCATGCTGGGCTACGGTGCGAGCGGAACCCTGCTCACACTGCTGAGGGAGAAGTTCCTGCCACGCTTCGGTGTCGTGTACGTCGCATCCGCTGCGTCGCTGACCCTGCTGATGCCCGTGGCGTTCTGGCTCTCGCAGCAGATCCCCTTCAACCCGCTCGAACTGCTGTGGGACCCGACCCAGCCCTTCAGGTTGCTCGCGGTCTACCTCCTGATGATGTTGCCCTTCTTCTGCGGCGGCTTGGGCATAGGCCTGGTCTTCGCGTACTGGGGGCAGCAAGCGTCCCGCGTCTATGCCTACGACATCCTGGGGGCGGGCGTGGGCAGCATGATGGTGATCGCCGTGCTCTTCTTCATCTCGCCGGCAAGACTGCTCACCGTGCTCTCGGCCTTGGCACTGCTCGCGGCAGCCATCGCCGTCATCGAGACCAGGCTGCGACCCCGATGGCTCATGGAGCTGTTCCTGGGGCTTGCGGTGCTGGCCTTGGTGCTGCCCGCGATGTCCGTGCATCCCTCGCCCTACAAGGACCTGAGCCAGGCGCTGGACATCGCAGGTGCCCAGGTCGTTGAGGAGCGCAGCAGCCCCCTGGGAGAGGTCACGGTAGTCAAGAACACACGCGTGCCGCTGCGCGATGCGCCAGGCATGAGCCTCAATGCGACCACAGAGCCTCCGGCCCAGCTCGCGGTGTACGTGGACGGCAACGGCCCCTCCGCGCTCACGCGTTTCGACGGCGATCTCGCACCGCTCGCCTACCTCGATCAGCTCACTTCGGCACTGCCTTATCACCTGCTGGAGAAGCCGCGCGTGCTGGTGCTGGGGGCAGGGGCGGGCAGCGACGTGCTGCAGGCGCTGTACCACGGCAGCGCCACGATAGACGCGGTGGAGCTCGATCCCAACGTCATAGCCCTCGTGCGCCAGCGCTTCCGCGACTACGCTGGAAACCTCTATGATCGTCCCGATGTGCACGCGCACGAGGCCGAGGCGCGCGGTTTCGTGAACGCGAGCCGCGAGCGCTACGACCTCATCGAGCTCGCGCTCATGGATTCCTTCGGCACGGCCTCGGCCGGGCTGTATGGACTGTCCGAGAACTATCTGTACACCGTGGAGGCGACGCAGGCCTATCTGCAGCGCCTCGAGCCGGGTGGCATGCTGGCCGTCACGCGCTGGCTCACCTTGCCGCCGCGCGATGCATTGAAGCTGTTCGCCACGGCGATCCGTGCGCTGGAACGAAGCGGCGTGGCCGCCCCTGGTGCGAGGCTCGCGATGATACGCGGCTGGAAGACGGTCACGCTGCTGGTGAAGGGAAGCGACTTCACGGCACGGGATGTCGCGGAGCTCAAGGCGTTCTGCCGCGCACGTTCCTTCGACTTGGCCTGGTACCCGGGCATGCAGGCATCGGAAGCGAACCGCTACAACCAGCTGGCGCGCCCCTATTTCTTCGAAGGCGCCATCGCGCTGCTGGGCCCGCAGCGCCAGGAGTTCATGGATCGGTACAAGTTCTACATAGAGCCTGCGACCGACGACAGGCCGCACTTCTTCCGCTTCTTCAAATGGGATGCCGCCGCCGAGATGCTCTCCTTGCGCGCGCGGGGCGGCATGCCGCTGCTCGACTGGAGCTACCCGCTGCTCGTGGCGACGTTGCTGCAGGCGATCGCGGCAAGCGCCTTGCTCATCCTGGCGCCCCTGGCTTTCTCGCGCTGCCGGCGCACCTTGCCGCATGCTCCCGAGGCCTGGTATTTCCTCTCCATAGGCTTGGGCTTCATGTTCATGGAGATCGCCTTCATCCAGAAGTTCGTGCTCTTCCTCTCGCATCCCCTGTACGCCGTGGCGGTCGTGCTGTGCGCGTTCCTCGCGTTCGCGGGTATCGGCGGCTGGCTGGCAGGGCGCACGCAGGCCGCGAACAAGGTCACGCTCGCCGTGGCGGCGATGGTCGCCATATCGCTAGGATATCTCGCCTTCATGCCTGCGCTGTTCCAGGCGCTGACCCATCTGCCCGACGTGGTGAAGGTCATCGTCTCCATCCTGCTGATCGCGCCGCTGGCGCTGTGCATGGGCGTGCCTTTCCCTTCGGGCATGGCGCGCCTGTCGGTCTCCCGCCGGGACGCCATCCCCTGGGCATGGGCGATCAACGGTTTCGCTTCCGTGGTGGGAGCGGTTCTCGCTACACTGCTCGCGATACATCTGGGTTTTTCCGCGGTGATACTGCTGGCGCTGCTGGTCTATGCATCCGCCGGCATCGCATTGGGGAGGTTCGCATGACGATTACCGGTAGAGCGGGGTGCGCGTGATGGTGCACATCGGCGCGGTCCTTGGCGCGGCGTATGCCGGCGTCTCGCTGCTACTGTTCGCCTTCCAGTCGCAGCTCGTCTTCGTCCCCGAGGCAGGGCGCGAGATCATCGCCACGCCGGAGCGGCTGGGCATGGCCTACGAGGACGTCAGGCTGGAGACGTCAGATGGCTTCGGCCTGCACGGCTGGTACGTCCCGGCCACGCAGCCGCGCGGCACCGTGCTCTTCTTCCATGGCAACGGCGGCAACATCTCGCACCGCCTCGATTCGGTGCTGATGCTCTACCGCATGGGCTACAGCACGCTCATCTTCGATTACCGCGGCTATGCGGACAGTCCGGGCAAACCCACGGAGGAAGGGACCTATCGCGATGCCGATGCCGCATGGCGCTACCTCACCGCACAGCAGCACACACCTTCCTGCCGCATCGTGCTGTTCGGCGAATCCATGGGGGCGGCCATCGCCGCAGAGCTTGCGACGCGAGAGAAACCTGCGGCCCTGGTGATCTCCTCCGGCTTCACCTCCGTGCCCGACATGGCGCAGCACCTCTATCCCTATCTTCCCGCCAGGTGGCTGGCCTACATCCACTACGACACCAAGTCGTACCTGAACAGCGTGACCGCACCCGTGTTCGTCGCGCACAGCCCGCAGGACGACATCGTGCCCTACGAACAGGGGCAGGCGCTGTATGCCACTGCCCATCCGCCCAAGCAGTTCCTGGAGCTGGCCGGAGGCCACAATGACGGCTTCATCTTCATGCGCGCCGCGTGGGTGGCTGCGCTCAGGGATTTCCTCAACAAGCAGGTCGAGGCCGTGCCATGCAGCTGATCCTCCGCATGCTGCTCGTGGTCGTGCTGGGCTGGGCCGGGACGGCAGGCGCGGCAACAGCACCCGACATCGAGGTCTTCGTGCGCGAAGGCTGCCCGCATTGCGCCAAGGCCGAGGAGTTCCTCAAAGTCCTGCAGCGAGAGCAGCCGGAGCTCAGCATCGTGGTCCGCGACGTGGAGCGCGAACCCGCGGCGCTCGAGGAGCTAAAGCGCATCGCGCAGAGCCACGGCGAGACGCTGCTGCGCGTGCCCGCGTTCTCGGTGCACGGCCAGCTGCTCGTGGGCTATTCGGACGAGGCCACGGGCAATCTCATACGCGACGCTCTTTCGGGGCACATCGGGCAGACCGGCCCGCCTGCAGAGAACTGCGAGCCGCCGGATGCCCGACCGTGCGCAGACGAGAAGACCGGGCGCTATGCGATAACCTTCCTCGGCCACCGCGTGGCGCTCGACGACGTGGGCTTGCCCGCCTTCACCGTGGTGATGGGGCTGCTGGACGGCTTCAATCCCTGCTCCATGTGGGTGCTGATCCTCATGATCTCGCTGCTGGCCCCGCTCAACGACAGGGCGAGGATGCTCACCGTCGCGGGTACCTTCGTCGCCGTGCAGGGCGTGGCGTACTTCCTGTTCATGGCGGCCTGGCTCAGCCTCTTCCTGCTGGTCGGGTTGTCGCGCATCTCCGAGATCGTCATCGCCGCCTTGGCGCTGCTGGCAGGCTCCATCCACCTCAAGGACTTCTGGCGTTTCGGCCAGGGCGTCTCGCTCTCCATCCCGGCATCCGCCAAGCCCGGCATCTATGCACGCATGCGCCGCATCCTGCAGGCGGAGAACCTTACGGCCGCGCTGATCGGCACCGTGGTGCTGGGCGTGCTGGTGCAGATCGTCGAGCTCATGTGCACCTCGGGCTTCCCCGCGCTCTATACGCGCATCCTCACGCTGCAGCAGTTCGACAAGCCTGCCTATTACGCCTACCTCGTGCTCTATGACATCGCCTACATGCTGGACGACATGGTCGTGCTGGCCATAGGCGTGGTCACGCTCAGCCAGCGCCGACTGCAGGAGAAGGAGGGGCGCTGGCTCAAGCTCGTGAGCGGCGTTGCCATGGTAGGGCTGGGCATCTACCTGCTGCTGCAATGAAGGAGACGACATGGACGACGCGTCTTCAAAGGAAGTCGAGACCATCGCCGTGTTCGGCGGCAGCGGAGCCACCGGCAAGGCGCTGATCCTCTGCACGCTGAAGGAAGGCGTGAAGGTGCGCGCACTGTCGAGGAGCGCGGGCGGCATAGATCCGTCCCTGCTCGGGCTGGAGGTGCTGGAAGGATCGCTCTCCAATCGCGACGACGTGCTCGCCACCCTGCAAGGCTGCAGCGCGGCGGTCTGCGTGTTCGGGCCCCGACCGCCCTACCGGGACATCTTCTGCGCAGAGGCCACCGCCACCATCGTCGCCGCGATGCACAAGATCGGCGTGCGGCGCCTCGTGTGCCAGACCGGCGGGATGATAGGCGAGTACCGATCGAACAGGACGCTGACCTTCCAGCTCATGACCGACATGTTCAGGCGGCGCTCGCCCGAACTAGCCACCGACCGTGAGGGGCAGGAGCGCGTGGTCATGGAGAGCGGCCTTTCCTGGACCATAGTGAAACCGCCCCGGCTCGCCGACGGCGATGCAAAGGGCAGATGGCAGGCCGGGCCGGACGTGCGCGTGGGCATGCTGTCTTCCATCACTCGCGCAGACCTGGCCGCTTTCCTGCTGGAAGAGGCGCTGGCGTCTACGCACGTGGGGCAGGCGGTCTTCATCCGCAACTGACGCCATGGTCCATCACCGTCACGACATCGAACGGCTCTACGCGCACCTGTACAGCAGCGCAGGGGGGCTGAGCCAGGCCGAGGCGGCGAAGCGACTGCAGCGCTACGGCTCCAACCGCATCGAGAAGATCGCCGAGCAGTCGCTCTTGGTCAGGTTCCTGAGGGAGTTCACCCACTTCTTCGCGCTCATCCTGTGGTTCGCCGCAGGCCTCGCTTTTTTCGCCGAGTGGCGCGAGCCGGGACAGGGCATGGTCACGCTGGGCTACGCCGTGCTAGGTGTGATCTTCGTCAATGGCCTGTTCTCCTTCTGGCAGGAGTATCGCGCGGAGCAGGCGCTCGCCGCGCTGCGCAACCTGCTGCCGCAGAACGCCACTGCCTTGCGCGACGGCAAGGCCACGGCAGTCCCGGTTGCGGAGCTCGTGCCGGGCGACGTGGTGCTGCTTGCCGCGGGCGACAACGTGCCGGCTGACTGCCGCCTCATCGAGGCCTTCGGCGTGCGCGTCAACACGGCGACACTCACTGGAGAGTCGCGTGCCAAGGCGCGCGACACCGCAGGCACTGGGGAAGAACAGGCCACGTTGCGGCGCGACGTGCTGCACGCGGGCACCTCGGTCATCTCGGGCGAAGCGAGGGCCATCGTGTATGCCACCGGCATGCACACGGAGTTCGGCAACATCGCGCGCCTCACACAGACCCTGCACGAGCCGCTGTCCCCATTGCAGAAGGAGATTGCGCGCTTGTCATGGCTGGTGGGCCTGTTCTCCATCCTGCTCGGCGCCTTCTTCTTCGCGATCGGCCACTGGATAGGGCTGTCTTTCTGGGCGAACCTGATGTTCGCCATCGGCGTCATCGTCGCCAACGTGCCAGAAGGCCTGCTGCCTACCGTCACGCTGTCGCTGGCCATGGCCACACAGCGCATGGCGAAGAAGAACGCGCTGGTGCGCCATCTGTCCGCCGTCGAGACGCTGGGCGAGGCCAACGTCATCTGCAGCGACAAGACCGGCACTCTCACGCAGAACCGCATGAGCATCCGCCAGATCTTCTACTCGGACGTGCTGTATGCCTTCGAGCGCGCGGAGACCGAGCAGCCCATCTCGCGCAAACGCGCGGCCGAGATGGCGCGCGAGGCGGAGCCTCTGTTCGCCGTCATGCGCCACTGCCACGACCTGCGCCAAGTGGAGAAGGACAGCAAGACGGTGTGGCAGGGCGACCCCATGGAAGTCGCGGTGCTGCAGGCCGCGCCGGAAGGAGAGATATATCCGCGCGCGGACGAGATGCCTTTCGACACCGAACGCAAGCGCATGTCGGTTGTGTGCGACACGCCGCAAGGCAGGATGCTCTACTGCAAGGGCGCGCCTGAGACCGTGCTGCCGCTGTGCGTGGCCGAGCTGCGTAAAGGCGATGCCGTGCCGCTCGACGATGCGGGCCGCGCACAACTGCTGGCGATGGAGGAACAGATGGCGGAGCAGGGGCTGCGCGTGCTCGCACTGGCGTACCGGGCGCTTCCGCCTCACGGTCCGGCCTCCGAGTCCGAACTGGTGTTCGCCGGACTGGTCGGGCTGGCCGACCCACCGCGGCCCGGCGTGGCCGAGGCCATCGCCACCTGCCATGCGGCCGGCATACGCGTGGTCATGGTCACAGGCGACCATCCGCGCACCGCGAGTGCGCTCGCACGCGAGATCGGCTTGTCGCAACAGCCGCTGGCTGTCACAGGCGACACCCTGCACAAGCTGTCCGACACCGACCTGCAGTTGTTGCTAGACGAACCCGACCTCCTCTTTGCACGCACCAGCGCCGAGCAGAAGATGCGCATCGTGCAGGCGCTGCAGAGCAAGGGCATGGTGGTCGCGGTGACGGGCGACGGCGTGAACGACGCACCCGCGCTGCGCTGCGCCGACATCGGCGTGGCCATGGGCATCGCGGGCACCGACGTCGCCAAGGAGGCGTCCGACATCGTGCTGCTCGACGACAACTTCGCCACCATCGTCGCCGCCATCGAGGAGGGACGCGCGGTGTACGACAACCTGCGCAAGTTCCTCACCTACATCTTCACCCACAACGTCGCCGAGCTAGTGCCCTACCTCGCCTTCGTGCTGTTCAAGGTCCCATTGCCGCTCACGGTGATGCAGATATTGGCCGTCGACCTTGGCACCGACACCTTGCCTGCGCTGGCGCTGGGGGCGGAGAAGCCGGACCCCGAGGTAATGCGACGCCCACCACGGCCTGCCGGCGAGCGCATGCTGAGCTGGCGCATGTTGATGCGGGTCTACCTCTTCCTCGGCCCCATCGAGGCGGTCGCTGTGATGTCCGCGTTCTTCTTCGTGTTGCATGGCGGCGGCTGGCAGTTCGGCACTGCGTTGGCTCCCCACGATCCCCTCTACCTGCAGGCCACCACAGCCTGCCTCACGGCCATCGTCATGATGCAGGTTGTCAACATCTTCCTGTGCCGCCACCCGACGCGGTCCGTGTTCAGCCCGCTGCATCGACGCAACGTCATGATCGCCTACGGCATCGCGTTCGAGCTTACGCTGCTGCTGCTCATCGTCTACACGCCCTGGGGCAACCTGCTGTTCGGCACCGCACCGCTGAATGCTGCCGTATGGTGGTCCATCATCGCCTTCATGCCCGGCATGCTGCTGCTGGAGGAACTGCGCAAGGCGCTGGTGCGCGCTTACCGGGCGAGGACTTAACCCGGCCAACGCACCGCAGTATGATGCAGTCGCGTCACTGGTCTTCCTGGTCGAAAACGGTTCAGCAGAGGCCCACGTGGAACTGAAGAACGCACTGCACAGACTGACCCCGCTCATCAGCCTGGCCCTGTTCATCGTGGCCGTGCTGGTCGTGCACCACGAGATCGAGGTCTACCACTGGCGGGACATACGCCACGCCCTGCACGCCTTCCCTTCGTCGTTGATGGTCGCCTGCATCGCGGCCACGCTGGCAAGCTACATCGCGCTGAGCTTCTACGACTACCTCGCACTGGAATACGCGGGGGAAAGGCTGCCATACCCTCGCGTGCTGTTCACTTCCTTCCTGAGCTATGCCATCAGCAACAACGTGGGCCACGCCTGGCTGTCCGGCGGCTCCATGCGCTACCGGCTCTATACGGGCTGGGGCATGCCTGCCATGTCCATCGCCAAGGTGGTGCTGTTCTGCACGGTTTCCTACTTCCTGGGCGCGGTCACCGTCATGGTGGCAGGCTATGCGCTCTCGCCGGACCACAGCCTCATCACGCATAAGCTACCTGCAGGCTCCGTGCAGGCGGCGATGTTCCTGGGCACCGCGCTGCTCGCCGCGTGGTGGACCATGGTCGCGCTCTATCGGCAGCCCCTCACCATCAAGGGCTTCAGCCTGAATGTGCCCGCGTTCTCCCTCGCGTTGCGCCAGCTGCTCGCGGCCTTGCTCGACCTGCTGCTCGCATCGCTTGTGATGTACATCCCGCTGGCGCACTTCACGGCCATGCCCTTCGGCGATTTCCTCGTGCTCTACGTCTTCGCCCAGCTCGCCGGCCTGCTCAGCATGGTGCCGGGGGGCATCGGTGTCTTCGAGGGCAGCTTCATCTTCCTAGCGGCCGGCCATTACTCCGCGCCCCATGTCATCGCCGCGCTCATCATCTACCGTGCGGTCTATTACTTCCTGCCTCTGATCGTCGCCGGTGTCCTGCTCATGATCTATGAGTTGGAGCTGTACCGCATCGTCCGCCACCCGCTGGTGAGCGGTGCGATCAACGTCGTCGAATCCGCCATCCCCCAGATCTACGCCGTGCTGCTGATGCTGGGCGGCGCGGTGCTGCTGTTGTCGGGTGCCACACCGGCGTTGAAGGAGCGCCTGGGGTGGATGGAGTACCTCATCCCTTTACCCGCGATGGAGCTCTCGCACTTGCTGGGTAGCATCGCCGGGGTGGCCTTGCTGCTGCTCGCACAGGCGGTGCGCAGGCGCGTGGATGCTGCCTATTTCGCCACCCTGGCGACGCTCGCGCTGGGCATGGTCGCGTCGCTGGGCAAGGGACTGGACTACGAGGAGGCCACCCTGCTGGGCGTGATGCTGCTGCTCTTCCTCCCGGTCCGTAAACATTTCTACCGCAAGTCGGCGCTGCTGCGGCTCGATTTCTCGCCGCAATGGCTGCTGCTCGCCGCCATCGTGGTGGTGGGTTCGACCTGGCTGGGCTTCTTTTCCTACAAGCACGTGGAGTATTCACGCGAGCTGTGGTGGCAGTTCGCGCTGCATGGCGACGCCTCGCGCTTTCTGCGCTCGCTGGTGGCCATCCTGGTCGTGATCACTGCACTTGCGGCCTACCGGCTGCTTACGCGTACCGCACACACGCTGACCTTACCGACCGCAGTCGAGCTGGACCGGGCCGAGGCCATCGCGAAGCAGTCGAACGAGACTGCCGCCCACCTGGCGCTCACCGGCGACAAGTATCTGCTGTGGAGCGCGAGCGGCAAGAGCTTTTTGATGTTCGCCGTCACCGAACGTTACTGGGTGGCGATGGGCGACCCGGTGGGCCTGACCGAGGAACGCGAGGAGCTGGCGTGGGAGCTGCGTGCGCAGGCGGACCGTCATGGCGCGAAGGTGGCCTTCTACCAAGTGAGCATGCACCACATCCCGCTCTACCTCGACCTCGGGTTGGCACTCCTCAAGCTGGGCGAGGAGGCGAGGGTGGCGCTGCCTTCCTTCACGCTGAGCGGCAGCAGGCGCGCCAGTTTGCGCCATACCTACAACCATCTGCAGCGCGAAGGAGTGACCTTCGAGGTCGTACCACGCTCAGGTGTGGACGCCATACTTGCCGAGCTGCATGCGGTCTCCGACCGTTGGATGGAGGACAAGAAGACGCGTGAGAAAGGCTTCTCCATCGGTTTCTACAAGGGAGACTACCTGAGCCGTTGTCCCATCGCAGTGGCGAAGAAGGAAGGGCGCATCGTGGCCTTCGCCAACCTGTGGGAGACCGACGACAAGCACGAGCTTTCCATGGACCTGATGCGTTACGAGCCGGGAGCCGCCAACGGCCTGATGGACTACCTCCTGGTTTCCATCATGTTCTGGGGGAAGGAGCAGGGCTACCAGTGGTTCAACCTCGGCATGGCCCCCCTCTCCGGCCTGGAGCAGCGGCCGCTCGCACCGCTGTGGAACAAGGTGGGAAACACCATCTTCCGTCTGGGCAACGAGTTCTACAACTTCGACGGCCTGTATCAGTACAAGAACAAGTTCGAGCCGCTGTGGCAGCCGCGCTACCTCGCCGCACCCGCAGGCCTGCCCATGGCCTCGGCACTGCTCGCGGTGACCACGCTCATCTCGGGCAAACTGAAGGGGGCCTTCACCAAATGAGAACGCTGATAACAGCCCTGTTGTTGCTGTGCGCGAGCCACGCGCTGGCCGCAGGCGTGCAGGAGAGCACCGAGAGCTTCGGGCCTTTCGGCACGCTGCACATCTACCGCACCTCAGCGCAGCCCAGCCGTCTGATGCTCTTCGTCTCGGGCGACGGCGGCTGGAACCTGGGCGTGGTGGACATGGCAAGATCACTCGCGGAACTGGACAGCATGGTGGTCGGCATAGACATCACCCACTACCTCAAGGCGCTCGACGCGGGGCGTGATCGCTGCCATTACCCGGCCGCGCACTTCGAGGAGCTGAGCCAGTACCTGCAGAAGAAATACAAGTTCCAGCACTACACCCTGCCGGTGCTCGTGGGCTACTCCTCCGGCGCCACGCTGGTCTACGCCACGCTCGCGCAATCGCCGCCCGGCACCTTCGCAGGCGGCATCAGCATGGGCTTCTGTCCCGACCTCAGGACGGCGAGGCCCTTGTGCCGCGGCAGCGGTCTTCTGAGCGGCAGGCATGACGCGAAGCGCGGCTACGTGTACGACCCCGCAGCGACGCTCGCCGCCAAGCTCTACGTGCTGCAAGGCGACGTCGATCAGGTGTGCAGCACGCCCGACACCAGGGCATTCCTGAGCAAGGTCGCGGATGCCGAACTTGTGGAGATACCCAAGGTGGGCCACGGCTTCTCGGTGGAGAAGAACTGGATGCCGCAGTTCAGGCGTGCGTTCCAGGAGCTCACCCGCGAGCAGCCGCCCGTATCGAAGCCTGCCGCTGACGTGCTCTCCGACCTGCCGCTGGTCGAGCTGCCTGTCGCGGACAGCAAGGGCGTGATGGCAGTGATGGTCTCGGGCGACGGCGGCTGGGCGGGCATAGACAAGCAGGTGGCCGAGGCGCTGAATGCGGACGGCATCGCGGTGGTGGGCCTCAACTCCCTGCAGTACTTCTGGGAGAAGAAATCGCCCGACATCGCCGGGCGCGACCTCGCGCGCATCCTGGAACACTACGGCGGTGCGTGGAACGCGGGGCAGTTCATTTTGGTGGGCTACTCCTCAGGAGCGGACACGCTGCCTTTCATGGTCAGCCGCCTGCCCGAGGCGCTGCGCTCGCGCGTGCAGACCGTCGCGCTGCTCGGTCTGGGGCGCGAGGCGAACTTTGAGTTCCATGTCTCGGAGTGGCTGTTCGACGGTGGTACCTACGAGGTCGTGCCGGAGGTGGCGAAGCTCAAGGGCATGGACGTGCTGTGCCTGTATGGCGAGGATGAAGGCGACAGCGCGTGTGGGCTGTTGGACAGGAAGACCGTGTCAGTCGTCGAGATGAAAGGCGGCCACCATTTCTCTGGGGACTACGCGAAGGTGGCCGACACCATCCTGCGCCATGCCAGAGAGTCCGAGCCCACACACCTCAGAAGACAGAGCCTGCGTGAATGAGGTCTGCCGTCATCCGGGTGTCGACAGACGCCTGGCGCACGGCGATGCGGGCTACTTCGCCAGTGCGTTGATCAGATCGCGCTTGTGCTCCTCTTCCATGATGAGGATGTCTTCCAGCACGCGGCGCAGGCCATATTCCTTGAGCTCCTCGGCTTGCGCGATGCGTTCCTTGTAGCGCGTGATGGCGTTGTCCTCGCCCGACAAGTCCTGCTTGAGCATCTCCTCGCAGTCCGGCGATACCTCGCGCTTCTCCACATCCACCGTAGGCACACCGCCGAGGAAGTCGATCTGGTCGGCGAGCATCACCGCATGCTGCATCTCTTCCTGCGAGTGCAGCAGCAGCTCCTTCTTGATGGAATCGTATTTCGCACCGTTGAGCACGGCCTGGTGCTGCAGGTACTGGACGGCTGCCGCGTACTCCCATTCCAGGTCCTTGTTGAGTTCTGCCAGTAGCTTCTTCTTGGTGATCTTCATCTGCCTCTCCTGTCGTCGAGTGAAAAAGAAAACTGCTACATCTGAGCCGTCTGTCCGCGTGTGCCAAAGTTTAGCGCGATAGGCTAAAGCTTGTGGCCGTTCTTTGATTTCTACGCAATAACCCGCATCGCTCCCGCAAGCCACTGGTTTGCCTTCTTCATTAAGGTCATGCCGCAAGGTACGGCCTTTTGTTCCATCGTCATTCCGGCGCAGGCCGGAATCCAGATCAATAAGAACACTCCACGCAATGCGTGGACAAAGCCCAAAGCATGGTTGATAGACACTGGATTCCGGCCTGCGCCGGAATGACAGAGAGGTTTTTAGTTGCCCACGCTTTACGGTAAGCTACGCCCTTTCATGTCCCACACCTCAGAGAAACAAAAATGGCCCAGTACGTAATGTCGATGCTCCGCGTGAGCAAGATCGTTCCCCCCAAGCGTCAGATCATCAAAGACATCTCCCTCAGTTTCTTCCCCGGCGCCAAGATCGGCCTGCTGGGCCTGAACGGTTCCGGTAAATCCACCGTGCTCAAGATCATGGCCGGCGTGGACAACGAATACGATGGCGAAGTGCAGCGCGAGGCGAACATCCGCATCGGCTACCTGCCGCAGGAGCCGGTGCTCGATCCGGAATGGACCGTGCGCCAGGAAGTGGAAGCGGCCTTGGGCGAGGTGATGGCTGCGCAAGCCAAGCTGGACGCGGTGTACGCCGCCTACGCCGAGCCGGATGCCGACTTCGATGCGCTGGCCGCCGAGCAGGCGCGCCTGGAGAACATCATCGCCGCAGGCGGTTCTGACGCCGCGCACCAGATGGAGATCGCCGCCGATGCGCTGCGCCTGCCCGACTGGGACGCCGTGATCAAGAACCTTTCCGGCGGCGAGAAGCGCCGCGTGGCGCTGTGCAAGCTGCTGCTGGAAAAGCCCGACATGCTGCTGCTGGACGAGCCCACCAACCACCTCGATGCCGAATCGGTGGAATGGCTGGAGCAGTTCCTGGTGCGCTTCCCCGGCACCGTGGTGGCCGTTACCCACGACCGCTACTTCCTCGACAACGCCGCCGAATGGATCCTGGAACTGGACCGCGGCCATGGCATCCCCTGGAAGGGCAACTACTCAAGCTGGCTGGAGCAGAAGGAAGCGCGGCTGGAGCAGGAGAACAAGCAGATCGACGCGCACATGAAGGCGATGAAGCAGGAGCTGGAATGGGTGCGCCAGAACCCCAAGGCGCGCCAAGCCAAATCCAAGGCGCGTCTGGCCCGCTTCGAGGAACTCTCCAACACCGAATACCAGAAGCGCAACGAAACGCAGGAGATCTTCATCCCGGCCGGCGAGCGCCTCGGTAACGAAGTCATCGAATTCGAAGGCGTGAGCAAAGCCTATGGCGACCGCCTGCTGATCGACAACCTCAGCTTCAAGATCCCGCCCGGCGCCATCGTCGGCATCATCGGCCCCAACGGCGCCGGTAAATCCACCCTGTTCCGCATGATCACCGGCAAGGAAACGCCCGACAGCGGCAGCGTGAAGATCGGCCAGACCGTGAAGATCGCCTTCGTCGACCAGTCGCGCGAAGGGCTGGACAACGACAAGACCGTGTTCGACGCCATCTCCGGCGGCAACGACATCCTCACCG
>JBBIIJ010000011.1:0-53110 GCA_037446535.1 Sideroxydans sp.
CCCACCGGCGGCTCCGTGGTGCTGGCAGCCATCATGTTGAAGGTGGGTGCGTACGGCTTCATCCGCTTCTCCATGCCCATCGCGCCGGACGCGAGCCACAGCCTCACGCCCGTGATGATCGCGCTGTCGCTGATCGCGGTGGTGTACATCGGCCTCGTGGCGCTGACCCAGTCCGACATGAAGAAACTGGTGGCCTACTCCTCAATCTCGCACATGGGCTTCGTCACCCTGGGCTTCTTCCTCTTCAACGCCTATGGCATGGAAGGCGCGCTGCTGCAGATGATCTCTCACGGCTTCGTGTCCGGCGCGCTGTTCCTGTGCATAGGCGTGCTGTATGACCGCGTGCACTCACGCCAGATCGTGGACTACGGCGGTGTGGCCAACACCATGCCGGTGTTCGCCGCCTTCTTCATGCTGTTCGCGATGGCCAACAGCGGCCTGCCGGGCACCAGCGGTTTCGTGGGCGAGTTCATGGTCATCCTGGGTGCAGTCAAGGTCAATTTCTGGTATGCCTTCGCAGCCGCCACCACGCTGATCTTCGGCGCGGCCTACACGCTGTGGATGTACAAACGCGTGGTGTTCGGCGCGGTGGCCAACGACCATGTCAAGCATCTGCACGACATCGGTGCACGTGAGGTGGTGCTCATGGCCATCCTGGCGGTCAGCGTGCTGGTGATGGGCCTTTATCCACTGCCCCTGAGCGACATCATGCATGCGTCCGTGAACGACCTGCTGGTCCACTTGGCACGTTCCAAAATCTAAGAGGAAGTCATGAATTACATTGCCACCTTATTCCCCGCATACGCCGAGATCTTCCTGCTCTGCATGGTGAGCGTGATGCTGATCGTGGACCTGTTCGCGCCTGGGCAGACCAAGACGGTCACCTACCTGATGGCACAGCTGGCACTGCTGGGCTGCTCGCTGATCACCGTCGGCACGCATGAGAACGGCATAGTCCACCTGTTCAACAACATGTTCGTGGACGACCTGATGTCCGACGTGCTCAAGCTGCTCACCTATCTGTCGGTCTCCATGATGCTGGTGTACTCGCGCAGCTACCTCTTGGCGCGCGGGTTGTTCACCGGCGAGTTCCTGGCTCTCGTGCTGTTCTCCACGCTGGGCATGATGGTGATGATCTCGGCCAGCAACTTCGTCACGCTGTACATCGGCCTGGAAGTGCTCGCGCTGTCGCTGTACGCGATGGTCGCCCTGCAGCGCGACTCCGCGGTCGCCACCGAATCCTCGATGAAGTACTTCATCCTCGGTGCGATGGCTTCCGGCTTCCTGCTGTACGGCATGTCCATGATCTACGGTGCGACCGGCTCGCTCGACCTGCAGGTCATCTCCAATGTCATCCGCTATGGCACGCCCAACACCGAGCTGCTGATCTTCGGACTGGCCTTCCTGGTGGCAGGCCTCGCCTTCAAGCTGGGCGTGGTGCCTTTCCACATGTGGGTGCCGGACGTCTACCACGGCGCACCGACCGCCATGTCCATGTTCATCGGCTCCGCGCCCAAGCTGGCTGCCTTCGCCTTCGTCATGCGCATCCTGGTGGAAGGCCTGCAGCCGGTCATGACACACTGGTCCGGCATGCTGATCGTGCTGGCGGTCCTCTCCATGGCCGTCGGTAACATCACCGCCATCGCGCAGACCAACCTCAAGCGCATGTTCGCCTATTCGACCATCGCCCACATGGGCTTCCTGCTCATCGGCGTGCTGTCCGGCAGCATCGAAGGCTACGGTTCCGCCATGTTCTACGCCGTGGCCTATGTGCTGATGACGCTGGGCGGCTTCGGCATGATCATGCTGCTGTCGCGCGAGGGCTTCGAGGCGGACAACCTCAACGACTTCAAGGGGCTCAACCAGCGTAGCCCGTGGCTCGCGTTCATGATGCTGCTCCTGATGTTCTCCATGGCCGGCGTGCCGCCCACCATAGGTTTCTATGCGAAGTTCGCGGTGCTGAACGCCGCCGTGCAGGCAGGGCATATCGGCCTGGTCGTGCTCGCTGTGCTGTTCTCGCTGATCGGCGCGTTCTACTACCTGCGCATCGTCAAGCTGATGTACTTCGATGCGCCCGAAAGCCACGAGAAGCTCAACATCCAGCCCGACAGTGGCCTGCTCATCTCCATCAACGGTCTCGCCGTGCTGGCCTTGGGCATCTTGCCTGGCGCGCTGATGTCGGTGTGCGCGGTCGCGGTGCGTCAGTCGCTGATGCTGCACTGATAAGCAGGGTGACCTGACTACACTCCCGCTGCGGCGGGAGTATTTTTTTGCGGGAATAGAAGATGGACCTGACCGAGAAACAACTGGATACCGCCTTGGTGTATGACGGCAACTTCATACAGGTCCGCAAGGACAAGGTGCTGCTGCCGGACGGCAGCCAGAGCACGCGCGAGTACATCACCCACCCGGGAGCTGTCGCGGTACTCGCCCTGTTGGACAACGGCAATCTGCTGCTGGAGCGTCAGTACCGTTATCCGCTGCACCGTGAGTTCATCGAGCTGCCCGCGGGCAAGATAGATGAGGGCGAGGACATACTCGTGTGCGCTAAGCGCGAGCTGCTGGAGGAGACCGGCTACGTGGCGAGCGAATGGATCCATATCACCACGTCCTGGCCCTGCATAGGCTATGCGGACGAGTGCATGGAGTATTTCCTGGCGAGAGGCCTGAAGCACGAAGGGAGACAGCTGGACGACGGTGAGTTCCTGGAAGTGTTTGACCTTCCGCTTGCCGAGGCGTTGGAGTGGGTGCGGCGGGGCAAGATAGATGACAGCAAGAGCATCATCGGTCTGCTGTGGCTGGACAAGATGCTCAACGGTGCGTGGGGCGCACCGAAATGAGGCATCGTTATGGTGCGGCCGCCGGATTCCGGCACCAAGATAGGGAGTCGCCTTAGCCGTCTTCCTAGCGGCAAGTGAGAATCGCCCGATAAATCAAGGCGTGTGCCGCCTGGCACAGGGCTTGCATAAGGTTGTTCCGTATTGCACTTTATCGGAGAGCACATGGAAAACCTCAAGGTCGGAACCGACGCATTATTCATCCTGTTGGGCGCCATCATGGTGCTGGCTATGCACGCCGGCTTCGCGTTTCTTGAGCTGGGGACCGTGCGCAAGAAGAACCAGGTGAACGCGCTGGTGAAGATACTCACTGATTTCGCGATCTCGACGCTGGCCTATTTCTTCATCGGCTACAGCATCGCCTACGGCATCGACTTCTTCTCGGGCGCCGAAGTGCTGGCGCAGAAGAACGGCTACGAGCTGGTGAAGTTCTTCTTCCTGCTCACCTTCGCCGCAGCCATCCCAGCCATCATCTCGGGCGGCATCGCCGAGCGCGCGCGTTTCAATCCGCAACTCGCGG
Source organism: Sideroxydans sp. (assembly GCA_037446535.1). Lineage (GTDB taxonomy): Bacteria > Pseudomonadota > Gammaproteobacteria > Burkholderiales > Gallionellaceae > Sideroxyarcus. The sequence continues at coordinate 3,358 of JBBIIJ010000011.1, forward strand.
CGACCAGCATGCTGGTCGGCTTCGTCTATCCGTTCTTCGAAGGCATCGCCTGGAACCACCGCTTTGGCGTGCAGGACTGGTTGAACGCGAGCTTCGGTGCCGAGTTCCATGACTTCGCCGGATCGGTGGTGGTGCATGCCGTGGGCGGCTGGATCGCGCTGGCCGCGGTGCTGTTGCTGGGCGCACGCCACGGCCGCTACAACAAGGAAGGCCGCATCTCGGCGCATCCTCCCTCCAGCATCCCTTTCCTCGCGCTTGGCGCCTGGGTGCTGACCGTCGGCTGGTTCGGCTTCAATGTCATGTCCGCGCAGACCATAGACAAGATCAGCGGCCTGGTCGCCGTCAACTCGCTCATGGCCATGGTGGGCGGCATCCTGGTCGCCCTGTGGGCAGGCAAGAACGACCCGGGCTTCGTGCACAACGGCCCGCTGGCAGGCTTGGTCGCCGTGTGCGCAGGCTCCGACGTGATGCACCCCATAGGCGCACTGCTAACGGGTGGCGTCGCAGGCGGCCTGTTCGTCTGGATGTTCACGCTCACGCAGAACCGCTGGAAGATAGACGACGTGCTAGGCGTGTGGCCACTGCATGGCCTGTGTGGAGCATGGGGCGGCATCGCCGCGGGCATCTTCGGGATGAGGGCGCTGGGCGGCATGGGCGGCATCAGCTTCATGTCGCAACTCGTCGGCACGCTACTCGGCATCGTCATTGCTCTCGCCGGAGGCTACATGGTGTATGGCGTGCTGAAGAAGGCTGTGGGCATCCGCCTGGATCAGGAAGAAGAGTTCAACGGCGCCGACCTCACCATCCACAAGATCACCGCTACCCCGGAGCGTGAATCCGGCTGGTAGTCTGCATGCGTGACTGGGGTAGAATGGTCCGATGGCGCTACCTCTTACGAAAACCCAAATCGCTGCCGTCTGCTTCGCCGTCGCTGCTCTGGGCGTGGCATCCGGTAGCCGTGCCGAAACCTCAGGCCTGCACACGCAGCGCGGCAATGAGCTTTCCCTGTCGGTCTCCTCTTACCTGTACGAGGAACCCGACATCAACGTCTCCCTGGCAGGTGACAAGTTCGGTTTGAACTACACTGGAACGTCACTGTTGCAGAACGACTGGTTCCTGCGGGAGGAGGCACGCTTTTCCTATGGACAGGTCGAGTACGCCGGTTCAGGGATACAGTCGGGAGCCCCTGACTGGTATGGCGAGATCAGAGGACTGGCGGGCAGGGACATAGAGCTGAGGACGGTGGTGCTCTCGCCTTACGCCGGTTTCGGCTACCGTTATCTGTACAACGATGTGCGCGGATACAGCAACACCGGCTCGGCAGGCTATAGGCGCGAGAGCAACTACTACTACCTTCCTCTGGGCATCGCTCATCACATGCGGATGGGGGATGGGGTCCTTGCCACGACGGTGGAGTACGACTATCTGCTGTGGGGGAAGCAGGTGACGAGACTGTCCGACCTGATAGGGAAGAACGGCATCGTCAGCGCGTCAGACACGACCAACCGACAGAACAAGGGCTACGGTGTGCGTCTGGGCATGATGTACGAGATGGGTGACTGGGGGTTCGGTCCGTTCTTCCACTATTGGAACATTGCGGATTCCGAGGTAACCACCCAGGTCATGACGGACGCGCTGGGTCCCGCCTTGGTGAGTCTGCTCGAACCCAGGAACACGACCACCGAATACGGCATGCGTTTGATGTTCAGGTTCTGAGGGAGATGGTTCGAAAACAGAAAGGGGCAAGCCGCAGGCTTGCCCCTTTCTGTTTGCATCGGTTCAGTCTATGTCGGCTTCGATCGGGATGATGAGCCTGACCTCGTCGCCGACCAGCGGCACGAACTTCGCCATGCCGTATTGGGTACGCTGTATGGTGGCGCTCACGTCCGCACCGCAGTGCATCTTCCTGGTGAGCGGATGCGGAGCGCAGCGGAAGTTGCTGACGGTCAGCGTCAGCGGGCGCGTGGTACCGAGCAGGGTGAATTTGCCCTCCGCGCCGACCACCTTGTCGCCGTCGAACACTAGCTTGTCCGAAACGTAGTGCATGGTGGGGTTCAGCTGCACGTCGAAGAAGTCGGGAGACTTCATGTACTCGTCCCATTTCTGAAACCCCATGTCTATCGAGCCGGCCTCGATGGTGATGTCCACGCTACCCTTCTTTGCCACCATATCCAGCATGATCTTGCCGCTGGTCTTGTCGAATCGTCCGCGCTGGGTGGAGTAGCCCAGATGGTTCACCTCGAACATGGGCCAGGTGTGGGTCGGGTCTATGGTGTAGCTGTCGGCGGCGTACACGGGTGTGGCGAGCAGGCCGGCGATGCAGAGGGCGGCACTCCTTTTCATTCAATGCTCCTTGTGGATAGGCTGCTATTTCTGGGCGACGGTGAAACGGAAGCGTACCTGCACCTCATCGGCCACCGTGTCGGTATCGCTCCAGATGCCGGAGCCTATGCCATAAGCCAGGCGTTTGAGGGTGAAGGAACCGGCCAGCGTGACCACATCCGCCTTCTGGTCCATGGTGAAATCGGCCTGTGCGTCCAGCGTCTTGCCCTTGATGGTCAGCTTGCCCAGCGCCGTGTAGCGGCCCTGGCCCAGTGGTCTGACTGCAGTCGAGATGAAGCTGGCGGCGGGGTAGGTCTTGGCATCGAACCAATCCTTGCTGACCACCTCGTCGTTTGCGTCCTGGTTGCCGGTGTCTATGCTGCCGATGTCTATGTCTATGCGCGCACGGCCTTGTTCGGGCTTGGCCGGGTCCAGAGTGATGGCAGCGGTGAACTTCCTGAATTCGCCATCCACGGGCACGCCCATCTGTTTGGAAACGAAGCTGACGCTGCTCTGTTGCGCACGCAGCACCTTGAACTCGGCAGCCTCTGCCTGCACTCCAAGCAGGAGCAGCAGGAACAGCATCCTCATGGCTGCCTCCGCAGGAAGGGGATCATGCGCGCAAGGACGTCGTCGCGATCGATGAAATGGTGCTTGAGCGCGCCGCCTATATGAGCGAACAGCAGCCCCAGCATGGTGAGATTGAGCGTCTCATGCACGTCATGCAGTAAGTCGCCCAGCTCCTTGTCCTTGATCACCAGGTCGGGCAGAGGCAGCACGCCGAACCACACCGTCTGCATGCCCTTGGCCGAGCTCATCAGCCAGCCGCTGATGGGGATGACGAATATCAGGGCATACAGCAGGTAGTGCACGCTTTCGGCCACGAGCATCTCCCACGTCGGCACGCTGTCGGGGAGAGGCGGCGGGCGGTGGGCGGTGCGCCATGCCAGGCGTATCAGCGCCAGCGCGAACACAGTGACGCCTATCCACTTGTGATAGCTGTAGAGGCGCAGCTTGTGGGGCGACAGGGGAAGGTCATGCATGTACATGCCCAGCGGAAGGGCAGCGAAGATCAGCAGGGCGATCAGCCAGTGCAGGGTGACGGCAGTCTTGGTGTAACGGGCGTCCATGGCTCAATCCTGATGATTTTTATCGGGTAAATGCTATTCCCGCGTGAGAGAATAGGCAAGCGAACTAAATCGCACGATCAGCGTCAGAGTCTCGCTTGAAAAATCTGATGGGCGCCCCACATAACGGATCGCGCGTCGATCGAATTGCGTACCAAGTATCTATTCATGGAGAGAGCTGTATGAAACGTATCTTTTTGTTCATCCTGACCAACATCGCGGTGCTGGCCGTCATCAGCATCACGCTGCGCATACTCGGCGTGGACCGCTGGCTGGATGCGAGCGGCGCCATCAACTTCAATGCGCTGCTGGTGATGTCGGCCGTGATCGGTTTCTCCGGCTCCATCATCTCGCTGCTGATGTCCAAGTGGATGGCCAAGATGTCCGTAGGTGCACAGGTCATAGAGAACCCGCAGGACCCCACCGAGCGCTGGCTGGTGGAGACCGTAAGCCGTCAGGCTCAGGCCGCAGGCATCGGCATGCCGGAAGTGGCGATCTATGACGCCCTGGATGTGAACGCCTTCGCCACGGGCTGGAACCGCAACAGCGCCCTCGTGGCAGTGAGCACCGGCCTGCTGCACAGCATGAGCCGCGACGAAGCAGAAGCCGTGCTCGCGCACGAAGTGAGCCACGTGGCCAACGGTGACATGGTGACGCTGGCGCTGATCCAGGGCGTGGTCAACACTTTCGTGGTGTTCTTCTCCAAGCTGTTCGGCTATTTCGTGGACCGTGTGGTGCTGAAGAACGACCCGCGCGAAGGCCCCGGCATAGGCGCGTTCGTCGCCGAGATCGTCGCACAGATCGTGCTGGGCATCCTGGCCAGCATGATCGTCATGTGGTTTTCGCGTCAGCGCGAGTTCCGTGCCGACGCGGGTGGCGCGAACCTGGCTGGACGCCAGAAGATGATCGCCGCCTTGGAGCGCCTGAAGGCGAACCACGAGCAGGCAGCCGCCATGCCGCAGAACATGTCGGCCATGGCCATCTCCAGCGGTGGCGGTTTCTCGCGCCTGTTCATGACGCATCCGCCGCTGGAAGAGCGCATCGAAGCGCTGCGCTCCGCCCAGTAAACAAGGCGGCTCAAACGAAAACGGCGGGATAACCCGCCGTTTTTCATTCCTCGTCCAGATCGTATTTCCTGCGCGGCGGGTTGCCGTCATAGACCAGGCTTTCCCGGTGCATCAGGTAGGCGTCACGCATGAAGCTGTAGCGGTCGATGATCGCGTCGTCCATCACCTTCTCCTGGTCCAGCAGGTTGACGCGCGTGTTGAACGATTTGACTGCCCATACTTCGTTGCGTGTGGGCACATGCCTTGTCCTGCTGATGAGGCTGACGAAGGTGTCCCCGTATAGCCCCGCGCCGTCACGCACGGAGCTGGGACCCCAGAACGGGATCACGAGGTAAGGTCCGCTCCCGAGGCCCCAGTACCCCAGGGTCTGGCCGAAATCCTCGTTGTGCTTCTCCAGACGGTCGGCAACGTCGAGCAGGCCGAAGACACCCAGCGTGCTGTTGACCATGAAGCGGCTGCCGTCGCTGCACGCCTGTATGAACTTGAACTGCAGCACGTCGTTCGCAGTGGTCACCACGTCATCCAGGTTGGAGAAGAAGTTGTTCACCATGGTCTTCGCCGGAACCGGTACGGTCCTGGCATAGGCCTGCGCGAGCGGCTTGAGGGCGGCACGGTCGATGGCGTCGTTGAGCGCGTAGACCTTGCGGTTGAACGGCTCGAAGGGGTCCTTTTCCTGGGTGTAGGCGCTGGTGTGGATGGTGCTGCACCCCGTGAGTGCCAGGCTGGCGATCAGCAACAGCGTGAGGCGCGTTAAACGCATGCGGACGGAATCAGGTATCTGAATGCGGGGGATTATAGGAGGAAACGGCACTTTCCAACATCTCGCTGCGCGTGGCGGGAGTCTCCAGGCTGATGCGTCCCAGCGTGCCGTCGCGATAGTCCTGCAACAGCGTCATCGCCGCCTTGTCGAAATCGAGCTCCTGTCCCCTGATGCGGAAGCCGCGCTGCTGAGCGATGGCTTCGATGAGCGCCACGCCATCCATGCCTTCCGTCGCCGACTTGTAGCGTTGCTTGACCAGCGCGGGATAGCGCTGCTGCAGCAGGTCACCGAGGAAGGCGGCGGCCTCGCTTTCCTCATAGGCGTTGCGGCCGATGAGGTTGCTCGCGGCGAGCATCATGCCGTCGCTGTCGTAGTCGATCTTCGGCCACATCATGCCCGGCGTGTCGATGAGCTGCATGTGGTCGTTGAGGTCGAAGTGCTGCAGGTTCTTGGTGATGGCCGGCTCGTCGCCCACGGCGGCGGTGCGGCGCTTGAGCAGTGCGTTGATGAAGGTGGACTTGCCCACGTTGGGGATGCCCATCACCATCATGCGCAGCGGCTTCAATACCGTGCCGCGATGCGGCGCGAGCGGCAGGCACAGCTTGGGGATCTTCGTCGCCTCGCCCGGTTTCTTGCACGAGATGGCGACGGCCCTGACGTTCTTCTGGCTGTTGAAATGGTCCAGCCAGGCGCGGGTTACTGCCGGGTCGGCGAGGTCGGCCTTGTTCAGCACCTTGAGGCACGGGCGCTGCCGGTATTCGCGCATCTCGCGGATCATCGGGTTGCTCCCGGCTTCTGGCACGCGCGCATCCAGCACTTCGATGACGACATCGATGCGCTCCATGGTCTCGGTCGCCTTTTTGCGGGCGGCAGTCATATGTCCGGGGAACCACTGGATGGCCATGTTGCTGAAGTCCTTGCTGAAGTTCTTGAAAAGCGCGCGCATTCTACCCGTTAATTGACGCTCTCAGCCTCCCGCCGGGATAATCCAAGCTCATTCAAAAGGCCGCACCATGACCACCATCCGCCAGCAAGACTTCATCGCCAGCGTCGCCGACGCGCTGCAATTCATCTCCTACTACCACCCGCAAGACTTCGTGCAGGCGATGGCCGCGGCCTACCGGCGCGAAGAATCGCCGGCTGCCAAGGACGCGATCGCGCAGATTCTCAGCAACTCGCGCATGTGCGCGCTTGGCCACCGCCCCATCTGCCAGGACACCGGCATCGTGGTGGCTTTCGTGCGCGTGGGCATGGAGGTGCGCTGGGAAGGCGCGACCATGGGTGTCACCGACATGGTGAACGAGGGTGTGCGCCGTGCTTACCAATGGCCGGACAACAAGCTGCGCGCCTCGGTGGTGGCCGACCCGGCAGGCAAACGCAAGAACACCGGCGACAACACCCCGGCGGTGGTGCATTTCGAGATCGTCCCCGGCAACAAGGTGGATGTGCGCATCGCGGCCAAGGGCGGCGGCTCGGAGAACAAGGCCAAGATGGAGATGTTGAATCCCAGCGACGACATCGTGGAGTGGGTGGTCAGCCAGTTGCCGCACATGGGCGCGGGCTGGTGCCCGCCTGGGGTGCTGGGCATAGGCATAGGTGGCACGGCGGAGAAGGCGGTGCTGCTGGCCAAGGAGTCGCTGATGGAGCACGTGGACATGGCCGAACTGAAGGCGCGCGGGCCGAGGAACCGCATCGAGGAACTGCGCGTCGAGATCTTCGACAAGGTCAACGCGCTTGGCATCGGCGCGCAGGGGCTGGGCGGCCTCACGACGGTGCTGGACGTGAAGATCCTGGATTACCCGACGCACGCGGCCTCCAAGCCCATCGCCATGATCCCCAACTGCGCCGCCACACGCCACGTGCATTTCGAGCTGGACGGCAGTGGCGTGGCCACCTTCACGCCGCCAAAGATCGAGGACTATCCCGAGGTGCAATGGCAGCCGGCTGCCGATGCGCGGCGCGTGAACCTCGATACCGTGACGCGCGCCGACATCGCGCAATGGAAGCCGGGCGAGACGCTGCTGTTGTCGGGCAAGTTGCTCACTGGCCGCGATGCCGCGCACAAGCGCATGGTGGACATGCTGGCCCGTGGCGAGAAGCTGCCGGTGGATTTCAATGGCCGCTTCATCTACTACGTCGGCCCGGTCGATCCGGTGCGCGACGAAGTGGTCGGCCCCGCGGGGCCAACGACTGCCACGCGCATGGATAAGTTCACGGAGACCATGTTGGCGCAGACCGGGCTCATCGGCATGGTCGGTAAATCAGAGCGCGGCCCTGAGGCCATCGAGGCAATCAAGAAGCACGGCGCGGTGTACCTGATGGCGGTGGGTGGCGCGGCTTATCTGGTTTCCAAGGCGATCAAGGCATCCAAGGTGCTGGCGTTCGCTGATCTCGGCATGGAGGCCATCTATGAGTTCGAGGTGCAGGACATGCCGGTGACGGTGGCGGTGGATGCGCGGGGGCAGTCGGTGCATGAGATAGGGCCGAAGGAGTGGATGGGGAGGATTGCGGGGATTAAGGTGAAGGTGGTGTGATGGAAATGGACTTCACTCCTGGTTGGGTAGCAGCACATATCGGCGTGGCGGGAGATCGCTTTTCCTTGAAAGGCATAAACCTGTGGAAATTTGATTGGCAAAGAATTTCCGAAGAGCCTATTGTCGTTCCACATCCGAGTTACCCTCATGAGCGCCATCTGGCCTGGATTTATGAAATTGAGAGTTCTGGGAAGAAGATTCAATTCGCAGCGGGGGAGCTTTCAAACGGGGTATATGGTTTCTACTTGCCTTCCTAAAACCGCTCACGCGGAACGCAATAACCAACGGGCATTGCGCCGGATCGATTCGAAGCAAAACCGTCGGGGGTAGCCCGACAGCTAGTCACTTTCTTTTGCTTCGCCAAAAGAAAGTAACCCAAGAAAAGGCGACCCCGGTGCGCCGCCCCTGCGGGGTTCCCTGCGTTGCTCGGTTGGTCAGGCGGCTGCGGAACTCGCGCTGCGCGCTCAGACAGTCCTCGCCGACATCCCCTGACCAACCTGCGCTACTCGGCGGCGCACAGGGGAATGAAGGTCAAGGCGCGGTTTTGTGTGCGCTTTGCGCACGACTTGTTGTTCTTGAGCGAGGTGGGCTTATGCCCGCCTCGCAGGTTTTGGGGTTTTGCGCTTCTCCTCCCCTGTGCGCCGCCGAGTGGCGCAGGACGGCCGGGGGTAGTCCGACGAATATGTTTGAGCACGTGACCGCGTAGCGGGTCGTGCGAGTTTATGAGGAGGCCCGGCCGTTCGAGCAACGCAGGGAACCCCGTAGGGGCGGCAAACTGGGGGCGACTTCTTTGGGTTACCTTTCTTGGCAAGACAAGAAAGGTAACTTGCTGCCGGGCAACCCCCGGCGGTTTTGGCCATCCTAGGCAATGCGCTACGCTTATTGGGGCGGTGACCCACAGAGCATCGTTTCATGGATTTATCCCCGCTTTTCGACTATCATGCGCCCCTGTCTTCGGGCATCCCGATGCCCATAAATGGAGACACAGATTTCACGAATTGGCGGGTCTCCCCGCATTGCACTTTGGTGAACCTGGTCAGGTCCGGAAGGAAGCAGCCATAACCAAGCGGTGCAAGTGCCGGGGGTAAGGCTCGCCTCCTTATTTATCGAGGGTGTCACACTCGACAGGCAGGAGGGGTAGGGCGTATGTCAGCGACTTCAGTGTTGGCGCGCAAATGGCGCCCCAGGAACTTCGCCCAGCTGACCGGGCAGGAGCACGTGGTACAGGCGCTGACCAACGCGCTGACGCAGAACCGCCTGCACCATGCCTATCTCTTCACCGGCACGCGCGGCGTGGGCAAGACCACCATCGCGCGCATCTTCGCCAAATCCCTGAATTGCGAGACCGGCGTCACCGCCACTCCGTGCGGCACGTGCAGCGCCTGTACCGAGATCGACAGCGGCCGCTTCGTCGATCTGATCGAGCTGGACGCGGCTTCCAACACGCAGGTGGACAACATGCGCGAGCTCTTGGAGAGCGCGCTGTATGCGCCGACCTCCGGCCGCTACAAGGTCTACATCATCGACGAAGTGCACATGCTGTCGAAGTCGGCGTTCAACGCTATGCTGAAGACGCTGGAAGAGCCACCCGCGCATGTGAAGTTCATCCTCGCCACCACCGACCCGCAGAAGATCCCGGTCACCGTGCTGTCGCGCTGTTTGCAGTTCAATCTGAAGCAGATGCCGCCGGCGCTGATCGTCTCGCGCCTGCAGTATGTGCTGGGCGAGGAGGGCATTCCGTTCGAGAACGGTGCGCTGAATCTGGTGGCGCGAGCGGCGCAAGGCAGCATGCGCGATGCGCTGAGCCTGATGGACCAGGCCATCGCCTATTCTTCGGGCAAGGTGGACGAATCGCTGGTGCGCACCATGCTGGGCGCCATCGACCAGGGTTATCTGTTCGATCTGCTGCAGACGTTGCGCGCGGGCGATGGCGCGGGGTTGCTGCGCATCGCCGACGATATGGCTGCGCGCAGTGTGGCGTTCGAGGCTGCGTTGCAGGACCTGGCGACCTTGCTGCACCGCATCGCGCTCGCGCAGACCGTGCCGCAGGCCATCCCCGACGACGAGCCGGAACGTGCATGCTTGCTGGAGCTCGCACAACAGTTCACGCCGGAAGAGATACAGCTCAATTACCAGATTGCCATCCATGGGCGCAACGAGATCGACCTGGCCCCGGACGAATACGCTGGTTTCACCATGACGTTGCTGCGCATGCTGGCGTTCGCGCCGCAGGCGGCCGGTGTCGCTACCGAGGCACGTGCGCCGGTGGCGCGAGCGACGCCCAGCCCGGCCTATGCTGCTTCCCGTGCCGAACCCGTTACCCCTAAACCCGCTCCCGTCGCGGCGACTCAGCCAGCGCCTGCTGCAGCACCGCAGCCTGCCGCGTCTGCGCCGGCGCAACACGCCGCGGCGCAGAGCATGAGCAGCGCACTGGACTGGAACACCCTGCTGTCGCAGCTCAACCTGCAGGGCATGGCGCTGCAGCTGGCGAAGAACAGCGTGCTGGCGAGTTTTACCGATGGGCGCGTGGTGCTGAACCTGGCGCCGCAGCACAAGCATCTGCAGAGCAACAAGATCGCGCAGGACAAACTGCAGGCAGCGCTCAGCGACTATTTTGCCAAGCCGGTAAGGCTCACTGTGGAACTGGGCGGGACGGCGGATGTCGCAACGCCCGCCGCGGTCGAGCAGCACGAGAAACAGACGCGCCAGCAGCAGGCGGAGGATGCCATCAGGAACGATGCGTTCGTGCGCGAGGCTCAGTCGCAGCTGGGCGCGCAGTTGATTGAAGGGTCGATCAGGCCCGTATAACCGGAGGAAGTGGAGATGATGAAAGGCGGATTGGCCGGCCTGATGAAGCAGGCCCAGCAGATGCAGGCGAACATGAAGAAGGCGCAGGACGAGCTGGCGATCATCGAGGTGGAGGGCCAGGCGGGTTCCGGCATGGTCAAGGTGACCATGACCTGCGCACACGAAGTGCGCCGCGTTTCGCTGGATCAGAGCGTGATGGACGACAAGGAGATGCTGGAAGACCTGATCGTGGCGGCCTTCAGCGACGCCAACAAGAAGGTCGCCGAGACTACGCAGAAACGCATGAGCGGCTTCACTGCACACTTGCCGCCTGGAATGTCCCTGCCGTTCTGATGAGCAACCTGCTGCGCGGTCCAATTGCTGTGTTGCGCGGTACTCGCTTCCTCGCCTACCCGCAAGGTATGTCTCGTCGCTGCGTTCCGTGCGCCTTGCACTTGAACCGCTCGCGACGGTTGCCGGAGGGCCATTAAGTGCAGACACCTTCCAGCCTGGAAGAACTGATCAAGGCCTTGCGCTGTCTGCCTGGTGTCGGCCCGAAATCGGCGCAGCGCATGGCGTATCACCTGTTGCAGCGCGACCGCGCTGGCGCGCTGCAACTATCGCACTCACTGGAGCATGCGGTGCAGAGCATCAAGCACTGCAGCAAGTGCAACAATTTCTCGGAAAAAGAGATCTGCGAGATGTGCAGTTCGTCTCGCCGTGAAACGGACAAGCTCTGTGTGGTCGAGATGCCCGCCGACCTGCTGATGATGGAGCAGGCGCAGTGCTATCGCGGCATGTATTTCGTATTGATGGGGCGACTCTCGCCGCTGGATGGCCTCGGTGCGCGGGAATTGCCGCTGGAACGGCTGCTCAAGCGCGCGCAGGAGCTGGCATGCGAGGTGATCCTGGCGACCAATTTCACGGTCGAGGGAGAGGCGACGGCGCATTATCTGGCGACGCTGCTGCGCGCGCAGGGCATCAAGGTGTCGCGTATCGCGCGGGGATTGCCGGTGGGCGGCGAATTGGAGCACGTGGACAGCGGGACGCTGGCGCAGGCCGTGCTGGAAAGACGAGTGGTGACAGGATGAGCGAACAACAAGGCGAACGATTGCAGAAGGTGCTGGCGCAGGCCGGCCTCGGCTCGCGCCGCGAGATGGAAGAATGGATCGGCACCGGGCGGGTGACGGTGAACGGCGTCGTGGCGACGCTGGGTGTGCGTGTCTCCGAAGGCGACCGTGTGCAGGTGGACGGGCGCAACGTGCGCCTGCGCTTGCAGGAGGAGCCAGCCTTGCCGCGTGTCCTGCTCTATCACAAGCAGGAAGGCGAGATCGTCAGTCGCGATGACCCGGGCGGACGTGCCAGCGTGTTTGACGTTTTGCCGAAACTTCGTGGGCAGAAGTGGGTCGCCATCGGGCGGTTGGACTTCAACACCAGCGGCCTGCTCGTCTTCACCACTTCTGGCGAGCTGGCGAACCGGCTCATGCATCCTCGCTTCGAGGTGGAGCGTGAGTACGCAGTGCGCGTGCGGGGCGAGATGACGCCGGATCAGATGAAGCAGATGACTCGCGAGGGGGTAGAGCTGGAAGACGGCGTGGTCAAGTTCGCCAAACTGAGCGACGAAGGGGGGGAGGGCTTCAACCACTGGTACCGTATCGTCATCAAGGAGGGGCGCAACCGTGAAGTGCGCCGTACCTTCGAGGCGCTGGGGCTGACGGTGAGCCGGCTGATACGCGTGCGCTTCGGCATCATCAACCTGCCGCCCCGTATCAAGCGCGGCATGATGGCGGAACTGGGTGAGGCGGAGGTGCGGGCGATATTGGAGTGGGCTGGGTTGCCGGCGGGTGTCGCCAGGCAAGTGACCGACGATGGGCGCCGGAACAAAGTGAGACGTGCGCGCCCACGAAAAAATTGAACTGGCTAGATTGCCTGACAATCGTTAGAATTCGCGGGGTTAAATGGGGTTGTTGTGCAACCCCTGCAACATGAGCGGGGACTTCGGACTGGATAAATGGAACAACGGGGTAACAAAACAATCGTTTGCAGTGTATTTTTCTTGGATATCGTCGAATATTCCAAGAAATCCGTTGCGGGCCAGATTTCCCTGAAGGAGCGTTTCAACGCCTTCCTGTCCATCGCCATTCGTGACGTCCCGGTCAGCGACCGTATCATCCTGGACACGGGGGATGGTGCTGCGATCAGCTTCTTAGGCGACATCGAAGATGCGTTGCAGGCCGCACTGAGCGTGCGCAGCAGCCTGTTGAGCGAAGGCGTGCGCATGGAGCCGCCCTTGCTGGTACGCATGGGCATCAACCTCGGCCCGGTGCGTCTGGTCAAGGACATCAACGGGCAGCCCAACATCGTGGGCGACGGCATCAACGTGGCGCAGCGCGTGATGGGCTTCGCCGATCCTGGGCAGGTCCTCGTATCCCGCTCGTATTACGACGCGGTCTCCCGCCTCTCGCAAGAGTACGCCGGGATGTTCCACTACCAGGGGTCGCGCACCGACAAGCATGTGCGCGAACATGAGGTTTATGCCATCGGCTACCCTGGAGATTTCACCTCGACTCAGCGCAGCGCATCCATCAAGCAGCGCGTTGAGAACTCCAAGGGGGTCGAACGTGTCTTGGCGATGGCAAGGGATTATTGGGATGAATCCATCCGCCGGGTCGGTGTCTGGGAACGGGCCGGGCTGGAAGCCTTCAGAAAAGCGACGAATCCACAACGTGCTGCCGTTATCGGCGGGGCAGTCGCCGTTCTGTTCCTGGTGATCTTTGGCATCTACAAGCTGGCGCATCGTCCGGCTCCTCCGCAGGTCAAGCCGGCTGCGCCCCAAGTAGCCCAGGCGCCCGTGGCTGTCGTCCCTGTGGTGCCAGTTCCTGCATCTGCGCCGGCGGCACCGACAGCAGTCGAGGGCGAGAAGAAGGTGCAGGGGATCAAGCAGAGTGCGCGCGTGCGCACCCTGGCGGAAACGACTGGTGGTCCGGCTGTGGTTACCCTGGTGGTTGCACCGTGGGGAGAGATCTATCTGGACGGAAAAAAACAGGGGGTGAGCCCGCCCCTGCTGGAATTGCAGGTGGTGGCAGGGACGCACAAGCTGGAGATCAGGAATTCGACCTTCCCTGTGTTCAAAGAGGAAATCAAGGCGAAGCCTGGCGCGAAAATAACTATCAGGCATAGGTTCAAATGAGCAGTTCGAACAGGAGAGGGAGATGTCGGTGCGTTGGATGATCGCAGCCTTGAGTGCACTCGTTTTGGCAGGCTGCGGTGTGGTCAGTAGCTGCAATGACGGTAGCGGAGGGATTCGCCTCTTTGGCAGGGATGCCGCCGAGCAAAAACTGGATATAGGCGTCAAGGAATACGAAGAAGGCAACTATGTCGCGTCCATGAATGCCTTGCAGGGTGTGCTGGAGACCAAGATCGCCAATAAGGATGACAAATTGGTGGCCTACAAGTATCTGGCTTTCATCCATTGCATCTCCTCGAGGGAAAAACTGTGTAGGGACTATTTCCGCAAGGTGCTGGCCATCAACCCGAATTTCGAACTGTCTCCGGCTGAGGCGGGGCATCCGATCTGGGGACCGGTCTTCCGTAGCGTCAAAGGCAAGGCGGGCAAGTAATCATTTCTCACGGTGCAAGCTATGATCAGCCAACTCGGGCGTTATGAGGTTGTCAGTGAACTGGGTCAAGGGGCGATGGGCATCGTCTACAAGGCCAGGGATCCCCTTATCGATCGCGAGGTGGCAATCAAGACCATCAATCTGAGCCTGGCTCAGGAGGAACGCGAGGAGTACGAGGCTCGTTTCTATCAGGAGGCCAAGGCGGCAGGGCGCCTGAGTCACCCTAACATCGTGACTATCTACGATGTGGGGCGCAGCGGGGACATCGCGTATATCGCAATGGAGTATCTGCATGGACGCGAACTCCGTGACGTCCTGAACGACAGCAAGCTGCTTCCTGTCACGCAAGTCATAGACATCATCTCCCAAGTTGCCTTCGGTTTGTCCTATGCGCACGAACACGGCATCGTCCATAGGGATATCAAACCCTCCAATATCATGGTGATCCGTGACGGTCACGTGAAGATCACGGACTTTGGTATCGCCCGCATGGCTTCTGCGGCGGTGCGTACCCAGACTGGCATGGTGCTGGGGTCCCCCAAGTACATGTCTCCCGAACAGGTCATGGGCAAGCTGACCGACCAGCGCTCCGACATCTTCTCTCTGGGGGTGATGCTGTATGAGATGCTGACAGGGCAGGCGCCGTTCCAAGGTGAGAACGTCAACGCCATCATGTACCAGACGCTGAATGCCATCCCGCCGTCGCCCAGCACTCTGAACACCGCAGTGCCGGAAATGTTGAATTTCATCGTGGCCAAGGCGCTTGCTAAGGATCTCGAGGCCCGTTATCAGAACGCGCGAGATCTTGCGAATGACCTGCGTGCTTGCCGCGATTCGCTGCCTCGTTCTGCCCCTGTCATACCTGAGTCGCCGCAGGCAACTACTGCGCCGCTGGCAAATGCGTCGGTGACTGCGGTGGGAGAGGAGGACGAATCAAAGGCCCTCCCTACCTTGGGGCTGTCGTCCTCGTTTGATTCGTCGGAGGCGACCATGCGTCTGGCTGCCCTGACCGCAAGCAGCGAGGATGTCGAAGAGCTGTCCAAGACCTTCCGCATGGCGCGTCCCAGCGTCGAGGAAATCAATCGCAGCGCGCCGGTTCAGCGTGTGCAAGCCGCCGGCGCGAAGCCTTCTGCCCCTTCACCGGCCCCCCGGGAAGAGACTTCCCGGGGCGGCGGGTATTTCCTGCTGGCCATCATCGCGTTGGTGGTGATAGGGCTGATCTCCTCCATCCTGTTCTGATCGAAGCAGCCCCTCATGGGAGCTGGCATGCAAAGCCACTATACGCTGCGCCCGTCACGCCATTATCTTTGGCTGTTGGCGGCCCTCTGCGCATCGCTGCTGGTCACGGTCGCCTTTCTTCCTATGGCCCTATTCTGGCGCTTCGTCGGTGGCGTGCTGGTGGTCGCCGCGTGTGCATTTGTGGGGCAGCGCGATGCGAGATTGAGGTTCTCCTGGTCCTGCGTGGCGTTCAGGCTTGAAGACGAGAACGGGATCACGCTGATCCAACGCAACGGTGAGCACATGGCTGGAACGGTGGCTGCCGGCATCGTTGTGCCGTGGCTGGTGCTGCTCAATATCCGGCACGATGGCAAAGGTGGCAGGAGTCTGGTGCTGCTTTCGGACAGCATGAACGGCGAAGCTTATCGCCGTTTGCGTGTGGTGTTGAGGTGGAACCGCGGGATCTAGGCCGTCGGGGACAGGATGGTCGGTATTGCCTGAGGGAGGGTTTGCGGATAATCCTTGCTGAAGTGTAGCCCGCGGCTTTCATGGCGTGACAAGGCGCTTTGGACGATGAGGTCTGCAGTCTGTACCAGGTTGCGTAGCTCGAGTAGATCTGCGGTGACGTGGAAATTGCGGTAGTACTCGTTGATCTCCTCGTGCAACAGGCGGATACGGTGCTGGGCGCGTTGCAGGCGCTTGGTCGTGCGCACGATGCCGACATAGTCCCACATGAAGCGGCGCAACTCGTCCCAGTTATGCGAGACCACGACCATCTCGTCAGCGTCCGTCACGCGGCTCTCGTCCCAAAGTGGCAGATCTTCCATCGTGCCCGCAGGCTTACGCAATATGTCCTGTGCGGCCGAGTCGGCGAACACCAAACATTCCAGCAAGGAGTTGCTGGCCAAACGATTTGCACCGTGCAGACCGGTACAAGCAGTCTCTCCGATTGCGTACAAATCTTCCATGTCGGTTCTGGCAGATAGATCGGTCATCACACCGCCGCACGTGAAGTGCATGGCGGGCACCACAGGGATAGGCTGCTTTGCGATGTCGATGCCCAGAGACAGGCAGCGTCCGTAGATAGTGGGGAAGTGCTGTCGCAGGAACTCTTCGGATTGGTGGGAGATGTCCAGATAGACGCAATCCAATCCGCGTTTCTTCATCTCATAATCGATGGCTCTCGCCACGATGTCGCGGGGAGCCAGTTCGGCTCGTTCGTCATGCCATGGCATGAAGCGCGTACCGTCGGGCAGCTTCAGCAGGCCGCCTTCTCCGCGAACGGCCTCGCTGATGAGGAAAGACTTGGCGTGCGGGTGGTAGAGGCAGGTCGGGTGGAACTGCATGAATTCCATGTTTGCGACACGGCAGCCCGCGCGCCATCCCATTGCGATCCCATCGCCTGTAGCGGTGTCAGGATTGGTCGTGTAAAGGTAGACCTTGCCAGCGCCACCTGTTGCCAGCACAGTATTGGCCGCCGAGATGGTCAGCACCTCCCCATGGGCGACATTCAGGACGTAAGCCCCGTGGCAACGTCGGTCGGATCTCCCGATCTTCTTTCCGGTGATCACATCTATCGCGATGTGATGTTCCAGCACTGTCACATTCGGGTGTGACCGGACTTTGTCCGCAAGGGTCTGCTGTACGGCCATGCCGGTCGCGTCTGCCGCATGGATGATGCGGCGGCGGCTGTGTCCGCCTTCACGGGTAAGGTGGAAATCGTTGCCATCCTTGCCGTCCCTTGAGAAGGGGACGCCCTGCTCGATCAGCCAGCTAACTGCGGAAGCACCGCGTTCGACTACGAAGCGGGTCGTGACAGGGTCGCACAAGCCAGCACCAGCGGTCAGTGTGTCGTTTATGTGTTCATCCAGGCTGTCGTCGGGACTCTGGACGGCCGCGATGCCGCCCTGCGCCCAAGCGCTGGCTCCGTCCAGCAGGGATTTCTTGGTGACAATGGCTACCTTTTGGTGATCCGCGAGCTTGAGTGCCAGGGACAAGCCGGCTAGGCCGCTGCCTATGATCAGGGTGTCAAAGCGCAACACGTTGCAGAGATAATATGTGGATAGGTAGAAGTCTAGCAAAAATGAGCTGTTTTAGTGGCAAAGTGAACTAATTGTTTTGTGCAATGTCCATTTGCGCGTTGCGGTCACGGGCTGACGCTGCACACCCGTCCGGTTATACTGCTGAACCACACACGGTGGCTCAATATTCTTCAAATAACCGGGAAACGGAATGGGTGACAGGGAGGTCGATCAACAGCTGGTGGAGCGCGCGCAACGCGGCGATAAGCACGCGTTCGAGCTGTTGGTGGCCAAATACCAGCGTCGCTTGGGACGTTTGATCTCGCGTTTTGTGCGCAACTCCTCGGAGGCCGAGGATGTGACTCAGGAAGCGTTCATCAAAGCCTACCGGGCGTTGCCCGCGTTCAGGGGGGAAAGTGCCTTCTACACGTGGCTGTACCGCATAGGTATCAACACGGCGAAGAATCATCTGCTGGCACAGGGACGCAGAGCGCCTACCAGCACGCCGTTCGATTCCGAAGAGGCTGAGGATTTCGAGGATGCCGCGCTGTTGCATGAGGTGGCGACCCCGGAAAACGAACTGATGAGCAAGCAGGTGGTCGCGGTGGTGAACGAGTCCCTGCAGCAGTTGCCGGAGGATTTGCGTACCGCGCTGACTTTGCGCGAGATCGAAGGGTTGAGTTACGAGGAGATCGCGGCAGTGATGAACTGTCCGATCGGCACGGTCAGGTCGCGCATCTTTCGCGCGCGCGAAGTGGTTGCGGCCAATCTGCGTCCGTTGTTGGGGACGAGTGAAGACAAGAGGTGGTAAGGATGAAACAGGAAATTTCAGTCTTGATGGATGGCGAAATGTTCGAGGACGAGGCGGAGTTGTTCTTCGACAAGTTGAAGCGAAATCCGCAGGCCACGCACGATTGGGCTGTCTATCACTTGATCGGTGATGCTCTGCGACAGCCGGAACATGTCCACGGCAACATCAGCCCATCCTTCCGCGAGCGTCTGCAGTCCGAACCCACGATCCTCGCGCCACACATGCGTCGCCCCCAACGAGTCAAGCACTATGCACTGTCTGCGGTCGCCTCGGTGATGGCTTTGGCGTTGGTCGCCTGGATGTCCATGCAGGTGGCCAGCGAACCCGCGCCGCAACTGGCTGCCGTACAGCACAACAATGCAGTGCGTCCCGCTGCTTTCCAGGCGAACGACTACCTGATGGCCCATCAGGAATTCTCGCCCAGCGCGGACGTGCAGGGCGCAGCTTCTTACATCCATACCGTGGCGGCAAAATAGTGCGATTCGTAGTGCAAAAAGTCGGAGCGTCCATTCTCCTCCAGTTGTGCGTATCAACCGCGGGGGCGGATCCCTTTCTGGAAGATGCCGAGTGGTTGCGTACCATGGCATTTGCTGCGCACCAGACCAACTACAGCGGAGTCTTCGTCTATCAGTCCGGCGGGCGTGTCGAGATGTCGCGAATCACGCATGTGTCCGATAAAGACGGCGAGCACGAACGCCTGGAAGGGTTGGACGGGTTAAGGCGAGAGATCATACGCAACAACGACAAGGTCTGGCTGTACCTTGGGGACAAGAAGGTCAGGATAGAGAAACGGCGTGCGCAACACAGCTTCCCTGCGTTGCTGCCGGAGCAGATACAGGCGCTCAAGGAGAACTACCAGATCAAGCAGGGGGAAGAGGATAGGGTTGCCGATTTTCATGCGCACACGGTCTATTTCCAGCCCAAGGACAATTTGCGTTATGCGCGAAAAATGTGGGCGCACAGCGAATCCGGCTTGTTGCTCAAAGCGGTGGTGCTGGATGAGCACGGTCGGGTGATAGAGCAATACGCTTTTTCCCAGCTGCGCATAGGCGGGAACATCGAACACAAGTGGATCGTTCCGGACGAGCCGGATTCGGTGCACGCGACACAGCGTGAAAACATCCCGGTGGCAAATGACGAAAACGCGCCTAGCGGATGGCAGGTCGATGCGATCCCCACGGGGTTCAAGAAGATCATCGAGATGCACCGCACCATTGCGGACAAGAAACTCCCTGTGGTGCATATCGTCTATTCTGACGGGCTGGCAGGCATTTCGGTATTCATAGAGAAGGTCGGTGAAGTGACCAGCGTCCCTGGTTTGTCCAGTCAAGGGGCGGTGCATATCTACAGCCGCCTTGTGGGAGATCACCTGGTGACCGTGGTTGGCGAAGTGCCGCCGCGCACGGTGATCCAAGTGGCTGACTCTGTTCGCTACGCAGGGGAATGAAATGTTGGAGATGCGTGCCGTGGTGCTGAGTGTCCGGGGTGATGAGGCCGAAATCAGCCCCTTGGGTAGCGGGTGCGGCCACTGCAGCAGCACGGGGGGATGCGGCAGCGGCAAGCTTTCCCAGATGTTCTGCAGCAGCGAGCCGCGCTCCTTCCTAGTCCGAAACCAGGCTCGTGCGCAGGTCGGCGACGAGGTCAGTGTGGCGCTGCCCGACGGTGTGTTGCTGCGCAGTACCTGGCGCATTTACGGCTTACCCCTGTTGCTCATGCTGGGGGGGGGCTTGATCGGCGCGTCGTTGGCCGGCGAGGTTCTCGGACGTGATGCGGCTGCCCTGATCGGCTCTTCGTTGGGCTTGCTGGCCGGATTCGCCTGGGGAAAGACTTCGTCATCAGCCCAGGCTCCTCGATCCATCGTGCAATCCATCATTTCAACGCGTGTCCGTTCCTGATATTCGATTCAATGAGGAAGAAAATGCTTAAGCGAGCTTTCATGCTGGTCATTTGCGGTTTATTCGCTCAATCCTTGTCTGCCAGAGAATTGCCGGATTTCACCGACCTTGTGGAAAAACAGGGCGCCGCCGTGGTGAACGTGAGTACCACGCAGATTATCCGCGCTCCGCAGATGTTCCAGGGCATGCCCAACCTGCCCGAGAACGACCCCTTCTACGAGTTCTTCCGCCGTTTCGCGCCGCAGATGCCGCGCGAGCAGGAGTCGCAGTCCTTGGGTTCCGGTTTCATCATCAGTGCGGATGGCTACATCCTGACCAATGCGCACGTGGTCGACCGCGCGGACAAGATCACTGTGCGCCTGACCGACAAGCGCGAATTCAAGGCCAAGGTGATCGGCGCGGACAAGCGCACCGACGTGGCCTTGCTCAAGATCGAAGCGAATGGATTGCCCAAGGTCGTGCTGGGTTCTCCAGACCAGCTCAAGGTCGGCGAGTGGGTGTTAGCAATCGGCTCTCCTTTCGGTTTCGACAGCAGCGTTACTGCGGGCATCGTCAGTGCCAAGGGGCGCTCCTTGCCCCAGGAGAACTTCGTGCCCTTCATCCAGACCGACGTGGCGATCAATCCGGGCAACTCCGGCGGGCCTCTGTTCAACATGAAGGGGGAGGTGGTCGGCATCAACTCCCAGATCTACAGTCGCTCCGGCGGTTATATGGGGCTTTCCTTCTCCATCCCCATAGACGTAGCGATGGACGTGGTGGACCAGCTGCGTACCACCGGCAAGGTGACGCGCGGCCGCATCGGTGTGAGCATCCAAGAGGTCACGCGCGAGCTGGCCGACTCCTTCGGTCTGCCCAAGGCGGCAGGTGCACTGATCTCCGGGGTGGAGAAGGCGGGGCCGGCGGACAAGGCAGGCGTGCGTCCCAGCGACGTCATCCTCAAGTTCGATGGGAAGGCTATCGCCAGTTCATCCGATCTGCCGCGCATCGTGGCCGCGACCAAACCCGGGAACAAGGTGCCTGTGCAGCTCTGGCGCAAAGGCAGCACCCTGGAAGTCAGTCTGCTGGTAGGCGAGATACAGGATGACACAGTCGCCCAGCGCGGCGGCAAGGAGCCTGGTCGCGGAGCTGCGTCCGAGAGCGAGAATCGCCTCGGCCTGATCGTCAGCGAATTGAGCGACGCCCAAAAAGCAGAATTGCAGGTCGATGGCGGCTTGTTGGTGGAGGATGCCACGGGTGCTGCGGCTCGTAGTGAGCTGCAGCGCGGCGATGTGATCCTCGCCGTCGGCAACGTGGAGATACGGACCGTGGAGCAGTTCAACGAGGTGCTGAAAAAGGCGCCCCAAGGCCGTAACATCGCGCTCTTGGTCCGTCGCAATGACGGCACCGTCTACGTGCCCATCCGCCTGGACGACAAGTAAAACCCGGGTCCTGGCACGTATCCCGTCAAAATCGGCTAGAATTCGCGCTTCGCGAAACCGCCGCTTTTGACGGGATTTTTTACATTGAGCCTCATGCAGCATATCCGCAACTTCTCCATCATCGCCCACATCGACCACGGCAAATCCACGCTGGCGGACCGCATCATCCATTTGTGCGGCGGCTTGTCTGATCGTGAGATGGAGGAGCAGGTGTTGGACTCCATGGACATCGAACGCGAGCGCGGCATCACCATCAAGGCTCAGACTGCGGCGCTGCAATACAAGGCACGTGACGGCCAAATCTATAACCTCAACTTGATCGACACACCGGGGCACGTGGACTTCTCCTACGAAGTGTCGCGCTCGCTGTCCGCCTGCGAAGGTGCGCTGCTGGTGGTGGATGCGTCCCAAGGGGTGGAGGCGCAGACGGTGGCCAACTGCTATACCGCGCTCGACCTGGGCGTGGAGGTGGTGCCGGTGCTGAACAAGATCGACCTGCCCTCGGCCAACCCGGAGAACGCCATCTCCGAGATCGAGGATGTGATCGGCATCGAGGCGACCGACGCCGTGCGCTGCTCAGCCAAGACCGGCATGGGCGTGGAGGACGTGCTGGAAGCGCTGATCGCCAAGGTGCCGCCGCCCAAGGGCGATCCTGCTGCGCCGTTGCAGGCGCTGATCATCGATTCCTGGTTCGATAACTATGTCGGCGTGGTGATGCTGGTGCGCATCGTCAACGGAACGCTGAAACCCAAGGACAAAATATTGCTGATGGCGACCGGTGCGCAGCACTTGACCGAGCATGTCGGCGTGTTCACGCCGAAATCGCAGAACCGCGAAGCACTGTCCGCCGGGCAGGTGGGCTTTGTGATCGCCGGCATCAAGGAGTTGAAGGACGCCAAGGTGGGCGATACGGTGACACTGGCGGGCAAGCCGGCCAGCGCGCCGCTGCCCGGCTTCAAGGAAGTGCAGCCGCAGGTGTTCGCCGGCCTGTTCCCGGTCGAATCCAACCAGTACGAGGCGCTGCGAGACTCGCTGGAGAAGCTGAAGCTGAACGACGCTTCGCTGCAGTTCGAGCCGGAGGTGTCACAGGCGCTGGGCTTCGGCTTCCGTTGCGGCTTCCTCGGTCTGCTGCACATGGAGATCGTGCAGGAGCGCCTGGAGCGCGAGTTCGACATGGACCTCATCACCACAGCACCCACGGTGATCTATGAAGTGTTGATGCGCGACGGCTCGGTGGTGATGGTGGACAATCCGTCCAAGCTGCCGGACATGTCCCGCGTGGAAGAGATCCGCGAGCCTATCGTCAACGTGAACCTGTACATGCCGCAGGAATACGTCGGCTCGGTGATCACGCTGTGTACCCAAAAGCGTGGCGTGCAGGTGGATATGACCTACCACGGCAAGCAGGTTCTGCTGAAGTACGAGATGCCGATGGCCGAGATCGTGCTGGACTTCTTCGACAAGCTGAAGTCGGTGTCACGCGGTTATGCCTCGATGGATTACGAGTTCAAGGAATATCGCGCGTCCGACGTGGTGAAGGTGGACATGCTGATCAACGGCGACAAGGTCGATGCGCTATCCATCATCGTGCACCGTGCCAACAGCCAGTACCGCGGGCGCGAGGTGGCGGCCAAGATGCGCGAGATCATCCCGCGCCAGATGTACGACGTGGCGATCCAGGCGGCCATCGGTGCCAACATCATCGCGCGCGAGAACGTGAAGGCGCTGCGCAAGAACGTATTGGCCAAGTGCTACGGCGGCGACATCACGCGCAAGAAGAAGCTGCTTGAGAAGCAGAAGGAAGGCAAGAAGCGCATGAAGCAGGTGGGCAGTGTGGAGATCCCGCAGGAGGCGTTCCTGGCCATCCTGCGCGTGGAAGACAAATAAGCGGAGTCGGAAGGAAAAATGACATTTGCCCTGATCATGTTCGTGCTGTTGCTGTTGACCGGCGGTGTCTGGCTGCTGGATCGCTACGCGCTGCACCCCAAGCGTGCCGCGGAAGCCAAGGAGCCGTGGTGGGTGGAGTATTCCAAGAGTTTCTTCCCGGTGATCCTGGCGGTGTTCGTGCTGCGTTCGTTCGTGGTCGAGCCTTTCAAGATCCCTTCTGGCTCCATGATCCCGACCCTGCATGTGGGCGATTTCATCCTGGTCAACCGCTACACCTACGGTCTGCGCCTACCTATCGTCAACAAGAAATTCGTCGAGGTCAACCAGCCACAGCGCGGCGATGTCATGGTGTTCCATTACCCGAACGATCCATCCACCGATTACATCAAGCGCGTGATCGGATTGCCGGGCGATACCATCGTCTATCGCGACAAGAAACTGTGGATCAACGGCGCTGAACAGACCTGGAAGCGCGACGGCGACTACAACTATGTCGAGAGCGGCCTGAACTTCGTGCATACCGAGCGTTACCAGGAGAGCCTTAACGGGCGGGAACATGCCATCCTGATCAATCCCGAGATGCCGCAGATGCATCTGGCCAACGTCAACGAGTTCCCTTTGCACGAGCAGTGCAGTTATAGTGAGCAAGAAGTGCGCTGCACGGTCCCGGCCGGCCATTACTTCATGATGGGGGATAACCGCGACAACAGCCGTGACAGCCGCTACTGGGGCTTCGTGCCGGACGACATGATCGTGGGTAAGGCATTCTTCATCTGGATGAATTTCGGGGAATTGAAGCGGATAGGCTTGTCTATCCATTGAGGATCAGGAAAGGGCATATAGATGAAAGCATTCAAGTGCAAACAGCGCGGTGTGAGCTTTTTCGGATTTCTTATGGTGGCTGTCGCCTTGATCTTTGTGGCGCTGTTCGGCATGAAACTGGTCCCTGCTTACGTCCATGATGCGCAGATCAGCGAGATATTCCGCGAGATCGCGGCGGACCAGGCCTTGCGCGAGGGGTCGGTCAAAGACATCGAGGATGCATATCGTAAGAGAGCGATGATGAACAACATCGACGACCTGAAGGTCGAAGACGTCACTATCGAGCAGGAGAGCGGTTCGCTGCGCTTGAGCGCGAACTATTCCGTCAAGATTCCCCTGGTGGGCAACATCACCTTGTTGCTGGAATTCAACCCGACCAGTTCGTGATCTCCGCATGAAACACGAGGCACTGGGCAAGCTGCTCGGCCACGAATTCACGCAGCAGCAACTGCTGCAGCGTGCGCTGACCCACCGCAGTTACAGTGCGGCCCATAACGAGCGTCTGGAGTTCCTGGGCGACAGCGTGCTGAACTGCGTGATCGCCAAGCATCTATATGCCACTTACCCCGACATGCCAGAGGGTGACTTGTCCCGTCTGCGCTCCAACCTGGTGAATCAGCCGACCCTGGCGACATTGGCGCAACAGCTGGGTCTGGGCGAACATCTTCTACTGGGGGAAGGTGAACGCAAGAGCGCCGGACATCGCAGGCCGTCCATACTGGCCGATGCGTTGGAGGCGCTGTTCGGTGCGGTGCTGCTGGATGCGGGATTTGCCGCGGCCGAGAAGACCGTGCTGGGGCTGTATGTGCCGTTCATCGCGCAGACCGACCTGAAGACGCTGGGCAAGGATGCCAAGACCCTGTTGCAGGAGAACCTGCAGGGTCGCAAACTAGCCCTGCCACAATATGGCGTGATCGAGATCAGGGGCGAAGCGCACGCACAGACCTTCATCGTCTCTTGTGAGATCCCGCAACTGGGGCTGACGACGCGGGGCGAAGGGGCAAGCCGGCGTATCGCCGAACAGATCGCCGCCGAGCGTGCCTACCAACAGATCAAAGGCCAATCATGACCGAATCCAAGACCTTCCACAGCGGCTTCATCGCCATCGTAGGCCGACCCAACGTCGGCAAATCGACCTTGCTCAACCATCTCATCGGGCAGAAGATCAGCATCACCTCGCGCAAGGCGCAGACCACGCGCCACCGCATCACAGGCATCCTGACCGAAGAGGGCACACAGTTCGTGTTCGTGGATACGCCTGGCTTCCAGACGCAACACACCAATGCGCTGAACCTCAGCATGAACCGCGTGGTGACCAGCAGCCTGCGCGAAGTGAATGTGGTGCTGTTCGTGCTGGAGGCACGCCACTTCGACGAGCGCGACCGCCAGGTGATGGCGCTGCTGCCGCCGGATAGGCCAGTGATCCTGGTCATCAACAAGGCCGACCTGCTGGAGGACAAGGCCGAGCTGCTGCCCTTCATCCAGAAGATCTCGGCTGAACGCGAATTCGCAGCCATCGTCCCGGTCAGCGCCCGCCAGGGCAAGCAGCTGGACACGTTGCTGGATGCCATCCGTCCCTATCTACCAGAGTGCGAGCCATTCTACGGCGAAGACGAGATTACCGACCGCAACGAACGCTTCCTCGCGGCGGAGCTGCTGCGCGAGAAGGTGTTCCGTTTCACCGGAGAGGAACTGCCGTATTCGGTCAGCGTGGTGATCGAGCAGTTCAAGATGGAAGGCAAGTTGCGCCGCATCCACGCTGCCATCCTGGTGGACAAGGAAGCGCACAAGTCCATGCTCATCGGTGCCAAGGGCGAGAAGCTCAAGGAGATCGCCACCCAGGCGCGCCTGGATATGGAGAAGCTGTTCGACGGCAAGGTGTTCCTGGAAGTGTTCGTCAAGGTGCGCAGCGGCTGGGCGGACAGCGCGCAGATGTTGAAATCGCTGGGGTATGAGTAACGCTGCATCCAGGCGCATCCAGGACGAACTTGCTTTCGTACTGCACAGCTACCCCTTCCGTGAGACCAGCCTGGTGCTGGAGGTGTTCAGCCGCAACCATGGCCGCGTGCCCTTGGTGGCACGCGGCGCGCGGCGGCCGAGGTCCGCATTGCGCGGGCTGCTGATGGGGTTTCAGCCACTGTTACTGTCCTGGTTCGGCAAGCACGAGTTGCGCACGCTGCACAGTGCGGAGTGGCAGGGCGGACAGCCGCAGCTGCAGGGTACGGCGCTGCTGTGCGGCTTTTACCTTAACGAACTGTTGCTCAATCTGCTGGCGCGTGACGATCCGCACGAGAGCCTGTTCGACTACTACCAGCAGACCCTGCAGCGGCTGGCGCAGGAAGACGACCATGCCGTCACCTTGCGCCGCTTCGAAAGACGCATGTTGCAGGAACTGGGTTATGCGCTGTCGCTGGAGACGGAGGCGGGCAGCGACAGGCCCATCGTGCCTGACAGGAATTACCGCTATATACTGGAGCGAGGCGCGGTGCCGGAGGCGGCGGATGCCGCGCAAGGCGTGCCGGTAACGGGCCGGACGCTGTTGGATATGGCGGCCGACGATTACCGCGATGTGAACAGTGCGCGCCAGAGCAAACAGTTGATGCGCACGCTGCTCGATCACCACCTGGCCGGGAGGCCCTTGCATACGCGAGAACTGATGAGGGATTTGCAGAAGATATGATCAAACTCGGGCTCAACATCGACCACGTCGCCACCCTGCGCCAGGCGCGCGGTGCGCGTTATCCTAACCTGGTGCGCGCTGCGCTGGTCTGCGAGGAGGCGGGAGCGGACGCCATCACCATCCACCTGCGCGAAGACCGCCGCCACATCCAGGATGCGGATGTCGACATCCTGCGCGGCATGCTGCAGACGCGCATGAACCTCGAATGTGCCATCACCGACGAGATGATCGCCAATGCCCTGCGCGTGAAACCGCATGACATCTGCCTGGTTCCGGAGAAACGCGAAGAGCTCACTACCGAGGGCGGGCTGGACGTGGTGAGGTATTTCGAGCAGGTGAAGCGCGCCACAGAACGTTGCAGCGAGGCCGGCATCCGCGTTTCTTTGTTCATCGATGCCGACGAGAAGCAGATCGACGCTGCGCACAAGGCGGGTGCGCCCGTCATCGAGATCCACACCGGGCATTATGCCGATGCCGACAGCGTTCCGGCCCGTGAAGCCGAGCTGGCGCGCATCCATAGTGCCGCACTGCACGCCCACGGCCTTGGGCTGCAGGTGAACGCGGGGCACGGTCTGCACTACCACAACGTTCGCCCCATCGTCGCCATCCCGCACATCGCCGAGCTCAACATCGGCCACGCCATCATCTCCGAAGCGGTGTTCATCGGCCTGGAGCAGGCGGTGAAGAACATGAAAGCGCTGTTGGTCCCATGATCCTTGGCATCGGCACCGACATCGTCAGCGTGGCGCGCATGGAGAGCGCGATCCAGCGCCACGGTGCCGCATTCGCAGCCCGCATACTGAGCGCGCGGGAGCTGCCGGAGTACACGACACAGTCCCAGCCCGCGCGTTTCCTCAGCAAACGCTTCGCCGCGAAAGAAGCGTTGTCTAAGGCCACCGGGCATGGCCTGCGCCATCCGGTCAGCCTGCAACGCATCACAGTCGCCCACGACGAGCTGGGCAAACCGATGTTCGCATTCGACGCGGAACTCGAAGCCTATTTGCGTGGGCTCGGCGTCTCGCGCCATCACCTGAGCCTGAGCGATGAGCGCGACACGGCGGTGGCATTCGTGATCCTGGAAGGAGAAAAGTGATGGGCAATGGTCCAGTGATGCTGGATGTGGTGGGCAAGACGCTGACCGCCGAGGACGAGGCACGCCTGCGGCATCCGCTCGTAGGCGGCGTGATCCTGTTCGCGCGCAACTATGAATCACCGGGTCAGCTCGCCGAGCTTACACGGAGCATACGCGCCCTGCGCACACCACCGCTGCTCATCGCCGTGGACCACGAAGGGGGCAGGGTGCAGCGCTTCCGCGACGGGTTCACCAGGCTCCCGCCCATGCGCGAACTGGGCAAGGTCTGGGACGAGCATCCGAAACGCGCCAGGAAGCTGGCGCAGCAGGTCGGCTATGTGCTGGCCTCGGAATTGCGCGCCTGCGGCGTGGACTTCAGCTTTACCCCGGTGCTGGATATCGATTACGGCGTGAGCAGAGTGATCGGCGACCGCGCATTCCATACGGAGCCGCAGGCCATCGCTGAGCTGGCGCACAGCCTGCTGCTAGGCTTGAAGCAGGGAGGCATGCCAACCGTCGGCAAGCATTTCCCCGGTCACGGCTATGTCGAAGCCGACTCGCATCATGAGATTCCGGTGGATGAGCGCAGCTACACCGACATCGAGCTGGGAGACCTCATCCCCTTCCGGCAGATGGTCAATTTCGGCCTGACGGCCGTGATGCCGGCACACGTCATCTATCCCAAGGTGGACGACAGGCCTGCGGGTTTCTCTAAGGTCTGGCTGAAGGACATCCTGCGCGGGGAACTGGGCTTCGAAGGATGCATCTTCAGCGATGACCTCTCCATGGAAGGCGCGACCGTGGCCGGCGGCATCGTGCAGCGCGCCGAAGCCGCGCTGTTGGCTGGGTGCGACATGGTGCTGGTGTGTAACAAGCCCGAGTCGGCCGACGAACTCCTCGCGGGGCTGAAGTGGGATATGCCTGCACAGAGCAGAGCGCGCATGCTGCAGATGCACGGCCAGCACCATCCCAGGACCCTGGCACAGTTGCATGAGGACGCCGAATTCGTCAGGGACTTGCACGACATCGGCAGGATAGGGATGAGCGAAGGCGTGCTTCCTCTGGTGTAGCCATTTGCCGGGGCGCTTGAGATAATCGCGGCCCAAGACCCTCCCCCCCAGCCCATTACGACATGAGTGAATTCCAGATTAGCCTGTTGACCATCGGCGTGATCGTGATCATCGCCGTCTACGTCTACGGTTATTGGCAGCAGTGGCGTTACCGGCGCAGCCTGGGGCAGGCGTTCGCCGTGCTGGCCGAAGGTACCTCCGCAAAGTCGGAGCCTGTCTCCGAGCCTGCGCCGGCCGCGGGCGATCCGATCGCTGCACAGGAAGTGGCGCAAGCCCCTGTCGAGCCAGTGCGGGATGCCTGCGCCCAGCTGGATGGGAAGACCGATTACATCGTCAGCATGACACCCAGGTTCCCTCTTGGCGCGCAAGCGCTCGACGGTTTCTGGCAACGCCGCTTCGACTACGGCAAGACCATACATGCTTGTGGCTGCAACGCCGCCAGCGGCGCATGGGAGCGGGTCATCCCGGAAAGCCCAGCTTCCTATCGGTCGTTCAGGATCGCCATGCAGCTGGTGGACCGAGACGGTGCGGTCAGCGATACGCGCCTGTCGGATTTTCGCGAACTGCTGGGCGACATCGCTCGCCGCCTTGAGGCGGACATCGAACAGCCTGCGGCAGACGCGGCGCTCGAACACGCGCGTGAACTGGACAAGTTCTGTGCCGACGTGGACCAGATGATAGGCATCAACCTCATGCCGGGCGGTGAGCGCGTCCTGTTCGCCAGCGAGGTGGCGCGGGTGGTGCAACAGACCGGCATGAGCCTGCAGGCCGACGGCACGTTCCACAAGTTCGACCAGGCCGGCGCGACGCTGTTCACCCTGAGCGCCTCGGACGGTACGCCCTTCCAGCACCACACCCTGGACCAGATGAGGGTGCACAGCCTGACCTTGCTGCTCGACATCCCGCGGGTGATCGAACCGGCCCGCCGCTTCGACGAGATGGCCCAGCATGCGGCGGAATTCGCAACGGCCTTGCGTGCGACCCTGGTCGACGACCAGCGGGTCACCCTGGCCAAAGGGGCTGTCGCTCAGATCCGCGCCCAGGTCACTGCCGTGGAACAGCGCATGCTGGCCGGCGGCGTAGTGCCGGGCAGCACGACAGCGCTTCGGCTGTTCTCCTGAGATGGAGGCAAGACAACGCATCGCGCAACTGCGCGAGGAGATCGAGCGACACAACCATGCCTATTACGTGCTGGATGCGCCCACCATCCCCGATGCGGAATACGACAAGCTGTTCCGCGAACTCCAGGCCCTTGAAGCACAACATCCCGAGCTGCTGACCCCGGATTCCCCCACCCAGCGTGTGGGGGGGCGCGTGCTGGAAGGCTTCGCCCCGGTGAGACACGCCGTCCCCATGCTCTCCATCCGCACCGAGACCGACATCGAGGACAGCGGTGCCTTCAATTTCGACACGCGCGTGAAGAACGCGCTGGGCACGGTGGAGGAGGTCGAGTATTCCTGCGAGCTCAAGTTCGACGGACTGGCCATCAACCTGCGCTACGAGCACGGTGTGCTGGTGCAGGCCGCCACTCGGGGCGACGGCGAGACCGGCGAGGACGTGACGCAGAACGTGCGCACCATCCACTGCATCCCGCTGCATCTCAAGGACTGCAAGGCAGAGGTGCTGGAAGTGCGCGGCGAGGCGTACATGAGTCGTCGCGACTTCAACCGTTACAACGAAAAGCAGCGCGCCTTGGGCCTGCCTACCCTGGTCAACCCGCGCAATGGCGCGGCAGGCAGCATACGTCAGCTCGATCCGAAGCTGGCCGCACAGCGTCCGCTGTCCTTCTTTGCCTACGGCCTGGGCGAGGTGCGGAGCTGGCCGTTGCCTGCCACGCACAGCGCCATTCTCGACGTGGTCGGAAAGTTCGGTTTGCCCGTGTGCGAGGAACGTGCGGTGGTCCGCGGGGCGGCGGCGCTGGCCGAGTTCCATAGCCGTGTCGCCGCAAAGCGCGACTCCTTGCCGTTCGACATCGACGGCGTGGTGTACAAGGTCAACAGCCTCGCCCTGCAGGCCGAACTGGGCTTCGTCTCGCGCGAGCCGCGCTGGGCCGTGGCGCACAAGTATCCGGCGGAAGAGCAGCTCACGGTGCTGCGCGACATCGAGGTGCAAGTGGGACGCACAGGCAAGCTCACACCGGTGGCCAAACTCGAACCGGTGTTCGTCGGCGGCACCACGGTCTCCAACGCCACGCTGCACAACGAGGACGAGATTCGCCGCAAAAACGTACACATCGGCGACACGGTGATCGTGCGCCGCGCGGGCGACGTCATCCCCGAAGTGGTGGGCGTAGTGATCGAGCGGCGGCCGGAACATGCCAGGGCCTTCGTCATGCCGCACACCTGCCCCGTGTGCGGCAGCAAGGTGGTGCGCGAGGAGGGCGATGCCGATGCCTACTGCACCGGTGGCCTGTTCTGCGCCGCGCAGCGCAAACGCGCCCTCCTGCATTTCGCTGGTAGGCGCGCCATGGACATCGAAGGGCTGGGCGACAAGCTCGTGGACCAGCTGGTGGACGAGCGCATCATACGTTCGCTGCCTGACCTGTACCGGCTGGACGTCACGACGCTCGCGAACCTGGAGCGCATGGCCGAAAAGAGCGCGCAGAACCTGGCGGACGCGCTGGAGAAGAGCAAGCACACCACCCTCAACCGCTTCCTGTTCGCCTTGGGTATCCTGCATGTCGGCGAGAGCACGGCGAAGGACCTGGCGCGCCATTTTGGCAAGCTGGATGCCATCATAAAGGCAAGCGTGAAGCAGCTGCTGGCCGTGCCGGACGTGGGGCCGGTGGTGGCACAGAGCATCGCCGATTTCTTCGCCGAGCCCCACAATCGCGAGGTGGTGCAGCAGTTGCGGGCCTTGGGCGTGCACTGGGAAGAGAGCGAGGGGGCAGGCAATCAGGCGCTGCCGCTGACAGGCAAGACCTTCGTCCTCACCGGAACGCTCGCCACTATGGGGCGCGATGAGGCAAAATCGCGCCTCGAAGCGCTGGGTGCCAAGGTGGCGGGTTCGGTGTCGAAGAAGACCCACTACGTGGTGGCTGGGACCGAGGCGGGTAGCAAGCTGGATCGTGCGCGCGAACTGGGCGTGCCGGTATGGGACGAGCAACAGTTACTGGATCAACTAAAAGAGTACGAACGACCATGAAACAAAAGATAACAAAAGCTGTTTTTCCCGTAGCAGGCATGGGTAGCCGCTTCCTTCCGGCCACCAAGGCCACGGCCAAGGAGATGCTGCCTGTCGTGGACAAGCCGCTGATCCAGTATGCGGTGGAAGAGGCGGTGGCCGCTGGTATCACCGACATGGTGTTCATCACCGGACGCCACAAGCGTGCCATCGAGGACCACTTTGACAAGGCGTATGAGCTGGAGGCGACACTGGAAGCCAGCGGCAAGCTGAAGCTGCTGAGCGTGGTGCGGGAAGTAGTTCCCAAGCACGTGAACTGCATCTACATCCGCCAGGCCGAGCCGCTGGGGCTAGGGCATGCCGTGCTGTGTGCCAAGCCGGTGGTGCAGGACGAGCCCTTCGCGGTGATCCTCGCCGACGACCTGATCGACGGCGAGACGCCCATCGTCAAACAGATGGTGGACGTGTTCGCACAGCACCAGTGCTCCATCCTTGGCGTGCAGAACGTACCACGCGAACACACCAGGCAGTACGGCATCGTCAGCAGCACGAACCTGGAGCCGAATGTCGAGAAAGTGCACGGCATCGTGGAAAAACCCCAGCCTGACGTAGCTCCTTCCACGCTGGCCGTCGTCGGACGCTACATCCTCACGCCGCGCATCTTCCATCATCTGGAGAACATCAAACCCGGTGCGGGGGGCGAGATACAGCTGACGGACGGCATCGCAGCGCTCATGAATGAAGAGCGGCTGCTGGCCCATCGTTTCAATGGCATACGTTACGACTGTGGTTCCAAACTGGGCTACCTGCAGGCGCAGGTGGCGTTCGGCCTGAAGCACGAAGAGCTGCGCGACGAGTTCGCCTCCTATCTGCAGACGGTGGTGTGATGCTGAACGACAGCGAGGCGCGCGCGGTACTGGCCGATGCCGAGCTGTTGTTCGGGGAGAACGAGGTGCAGACGGCCCTGCGGCGCATGGCTGGCGAGATCAACGCAGTGCTGGCCGGCCAGCATCCGCTGGTGCTGTCTGTGATGGGCGGGGCAGTGGTGTTCACCGGACAGCTGTTGCCGCTGCTTTCTTTTCCGCTGGACTTCGATTACCTGCATGTCTCACGTTATGGCAACAAGAGCCGGGGCGGAGAGTTGCACTGGAAGGTCGCGCCGCGCGAGAACGTCGCCGGGCGCACCGTGCTGGTGCTGGACGATATCCTGGACGAAGGCGAGACGCTGCATGCGATCCGGGAGCGGGTGATGGAGCTGGGGGCGGCGAGGTTCTGCAGCGCGGTCTTCGCCGACAAGGAGAGCGGCAGGAGCAAGCCCATCGCCGCCGATTTCGTTGGCCTGAAGGTGCCGGACCGCTTCGTGTTCGGTTACGGCATGGACATACACGGCGCGTGGCGCAACCTGCCCGCGATCTACGCAGTGAAGGAAAGTTAATATGCTGGCTATCATAGGCGGTACCGGGCTCAACCAACTCGGCAACCTCAAGATCACGCACAGACAGGTGCTGCGCACGCCCTACGGCGAACCGTCCGGCCCGCTCACCTTTGGCACCATCAACGGACATGAGGTGATGTTCCTCGCCCGCCACGGCTATGGCCACACCATCCCCCCGCACGAGGTGAACTACCGCGCCAACCTGTGGGCGCTGCGCGACCAGGGAGCCCGACGCGTCATCGCCGTGTCTTCTGTCGGCGGCATACGAGAGGACCTCGTGCCCGGCACCTTGGTGGTGCCCAACCAGATCATCGACTACACCTACGGGCGCGCCTTCACCTTCTTCGACGGGCGGGAACAGTCGGTCACGCACATCGATTTCACCTGGCCGTACAGCCCAAGCCTGCGTGCCAGCCTGCTGGAGGCGGTGCAGCGCGCGGGCGAGACCTGCGTGAACGGCGGCGTCTATGCCGCCATCCAGGGGCCGCGTCTGGAGACCGCGGCGGAGATCGACCGCTACGAGCGCGACGGTGCAGACATGGTGGGCATGACCGGCATGCCCGAGACCGCGCTGGCGCGCGAACTGGGCTTGGACTACGCCGCCATCAGCGTGGTGGTGAACTACGCTGCGGGCCGCGGTGCCAGCGCCAATGCCATCGCGCTGGACGAGATCGGCGCGGTGGCTCAACCGGCGATGGCGCACGTACGTCATATCCTCGAATGCCTGGTGGACAGCGATGACAGCTAGCGAAGATCGCTACTCACGTTCGCGCTTTCTCCCGCAAGCGGAAGAGCGTTGGAGAGAGGGAAAGGACATGCGCCATGTCCGTTAGGGAGATCCTGCGCATGGGCGACCCGCGCCTGTTGCAGAGCGCGGAGCCGGTGAGCAACTTCGGCAGCTGCGAGCTGCACACATTGCTGGCCGACATGCACGACACCATGCGCGCCTTCAACGGTGCAGGCTTGGCCGCACCGCAGATCGGCGTGGGCCTGCGTGTGGTGGTCTTCGGCGTGGAGCGGAACACGCGCTATCCCGATGCGGAAGCCGTGCCCTACACCGTGCTCATCAATCCGGAGATCACCCCCTTATCCCCCACGACCGAGGAGGCCTGGGAGGGCTGCCTGAGCATCCCGGGCATGCGCGGTCTGGTGCCGCGCTACACCCACCTGCGCTATCGCGGGCGCGACGAGAACGGCGCACTGATAGATCGCACGGTGGATGGCTTCCATGCGCGTGTGGTGCAGCACGAGTGCGACCATCTCGACGGCATCCTGTATCCCATGCGCATCCGCGACCTGAAGGATTTCGGCTTCAGCGATGTGCTATTCCCCGACCAGCAAGGACAGGACGAGTGATGGAACAGGACGGCAACCGCTCCAAGACGATGCGTCACCTGTGGTTCGCCTTCCTGGCGCTGGCGGTCGTCATGTTCATCGGGACGTTGGGCTATCGCATCCTCGGCGGGGGAAAGTACTCCTGGCTCGACTGCTTCTACATGACCTTCATCACGTTCACCACCATAGGCTACAACGAGACGGTGGATGTGACCGGTTACGAATACGGACGGCTGTTCACCATCTTCATCGGCATCACCGGCATCGGGGTGCTGGGCTATGTGCTCTCCACAGTCACCGCGTTCATGCTGGAGAGCGATCTCAATACATCGTGGCGGAGAAAGAAGATGAAAGAGAAGATCGCGCAATTGCAGGGCCATTACATCGTGTGCGGCGTAGGCATGGTCGGCAGCAACGTGGCGCACGAACTAGCGGCCACGGGGCGGACCTGCGTCGTCGTGGACATCAACATGGGTGCCATACATCGTTACCTGGAAACGCATCCGGACCAGCTCTGGTTGCATGGCGACGCGACAGACGATGACATGTTGCTGGCGGCGGGCGTGATGAACGCGCGCGGCGTGTTCGCGGTGGCACATGACGACAACACGAACCTGGTCATCAGCCTGAGCACCAAACAGCTCAACCCGGGCCTGCGCGTGGTGGCGCGCTGCCACGAACAGAAGAACGTAGAGAAGACCCGGCGCGCGGGAGCGGACGAGGTTGTTTCCCCCGATTTCACTGGTGGCCTGCGCATCGTCTCGGCCATGGTCCGCCCCAACGTCGCACTGTTTCTGGACGACATGCTGAAGTCTGACGAAAACGTGCGCATGGAAGAAGTGCGCGTGCCGGGCGAGATGGGTGGCATGCCGCTGTCGACGCTGTACTTCGGCAACCAGGACTGTGTTGTGCTGGCCGCACGCCACGCGCAGGACTGGGTGTTCAATCCGCCTGCACAACATGTCCTGCAAGGGGGCGACGTGCTGATGGTGATGGCGACCGCGGAAGGGCGCATGCGTTTGGAACAGCTGATCCAGGGGGCCGTTTAGCTAAAGGGAGGCTCAGGTGGACATAGGGACACTGAGACTCCACAACCAGCAGATCGCGCACACCCGCCTCACGCGGCCGGAACAGGTCGTGGCCTGGCTGGGCGGCATGCAGGCGCAGGATTATCCCGGCGTCAAATGGTCCATAGGGTTGCGCCTGCCGCAAGCCACTGCTGCCGACGTCGAGCGCGCGATAACGGAACGGAAGATAGTGCGCACCTGGACCATGCGCGGCACGCTGCACCTCGCGGCCGCCGCAGACGTGCGCTGGATACTGGCGCTCACCTCGCCCGGCAACATCGCTGGCAGCGCGCGCCGCCGTAGCAACCTTGAACTCGATGACCATACGCTCGCGCGCAGCCGCGAAGCGTTCACCAAAGCCCTGCACGGTGGCAGGCAGAAGACACGCGACGAGCTGTATGCCTTGCTTGAGAGCGCGGGCATCTCCACCGCCGGCCAGCGCGGCTACCACATCCTGTGGAACGCCGCCTTGCACGGCCTCATCTGCTTCTCCGCCATGGATGGCAGGGAACAGACCTTCGCCCTCCTCGACGAATGGGTGCCTCACTCCAGAGAAAAGCCGCGCGACGAAGCGCTAGCGGAGCTCGCGCTGCGCTATTTCACCAGCCGCGGCCCGGCTACGCTGCAGGATTTCATCTGGTGGTCGGGCCTCAACGCAGCCGAGGCGCGCGCCGGATTCGGAGCCATCAAGTCGCAGCTGGCGCAGGAAACGGTAGGGCCCCAAACCTACTGGATGCCGCCCGACATCTCGGTCCCCGATGAGAAGACCGCGTTCGCGCTGCCCGGCTTCGATGAGTTCCTGCTAGGCTACAAGGATCGCAGTGCCGTGCTCGACGCCGCGCACGCGGACCTGGTCTGCCCAGGTGGCAACGGCGTGTTCGCTTCCACCATGGTCATCGACGGGCGCGTGGTCGGCACCTGGAAACGCACTACCAGAAGATCCGCCATCGAGATCGCTGCCTCGCCCTTTGCTGCGCTGAAGAAGCGGGAACGCCAGGTCTTCGAAGAGGCTGCGGCGCGCTATGCCGCGTTCATGGGCTTGTCCGCTGTCCTCGTCTAGCAGACGCAGTCTGCCGAGCCGAGGAAGCTCTCGGACAAAACATCCGGGTAATATTGACAAAATAATATCGCCCGGGTAAAAATGTGCGCCATCTGCAACCGAGAGCCAAAGAATCAACATGAACACCGCACCTGCCGTCCGCATCGCCTTCTCTGGTACACACTGCATCGCCGTCGGAGATCTGCATACCGTTGCCGCTGCAGCGAAGCAATGGCAAGACCAGTCCCCGGAATCCGCCATCCTCATCTTCGACGACCGGAGCAGCGAACCCGTAGAGGTGGACCTGCGCGGCACGCTGAAGGCCGTGCTGGGCCGCCTGCCGCAGCCGACGCCTGTGGTTGCGGAGCCTCAGGAAGAGGCGGTGCGCACGCCGGGGCGCCCCAAGCTGGGCGTGGTGGCACGCGAAGTGACCTTGCTGCCGCGCCACTGGGAGTGGCTCGCAGCGCAGCCGGGTGGGGCATCGGTGGCGCTGCGCAAGCTGGTGGAAGCGGCCAGCCGTGCAAACGAGATCAAGGATCGGCAACGCCGGGCCCAGGAATCAGCCTACCGCTTCATGTCCGCCATGGCCGGCAACCTGTCTGCCTACGAAGAAGCGGTGCGCGCTCTGTTCGCGGACCAGCCGGAGCAGTTTGGCGCATGCACCGAAGACTGGCCGGCTGACGTGCGTGACCACGCGCGGCGCTTGGCTTTGCGCGTGTTCGCGCCGAATGGGTGGCAAGCCTGCTGACACAGCGTTGTCAGTATCCTGAGTGTAGTGTTCATCAACACGTTTGGCCGATCAGAAGGAAAGACATGTCCGACATGACAGAAGTGGTGTGCTTTCGTTTGCGCCAAGGCAGGAGTGCGGCGGAATGGCTGGAGGCCGCCGTCAAGATCAACGCGTGGCTGGAAACGCAGCCGGGGTTTCGCCTGCGCAGCCTGTCCGAAACCGAAGATGGTGAATGGATCGACATGTTGTGCTGGGAGAGCGAGGAAGCGGCCACCGCAGCAAGCGAACGTTTCGGCGACGAAATGGGATCTGCATGCGAGCCGATGATCGACATGGCGAGCATTTCGTGCAGCCGCGGCAAAACGCATCTCATGCTGCGAAGATGAACATCGCCGACCTGCCCAACCTCGGCTCCAAGTCGCAGCAGATGCTGGCGCAGGCGGGCATAGACACCGTCGAGCAGCTGCGTGCACTGGGTGCGGTCCGTGCCTACCTGAAAGTGAAGCGCTATGGCGGCAATGCCAGCCTCAACCTGCTGTGGGCGATGGAAGGGGCTTTGTCAGGCAGACACTGGCAGGAGGTGGCGAAGCACGACCGTCTGCGGCTTCTGATGGAGCTGGAAGATGCGGAGAAGAGCCGCGAGTGAAAGACTCCTGCCACCACGCTGTCAGCAGGCGGTGCGTAGCATCCTCCTTGCCGATGTTTCGGCCTAACAACAAGGAGAACAACGATGTCTGACACGATAGAACTGGTGCGCTTCCGCCTGCAACCCGGCAAGACCTCCGCCGACTGGCTCAAGGCCAACGAGAAGGTCAACGACTGGATGAAGGTGCAGCCCGGCTTTCGCTTCCGCAGCCTGTCCGAGACCGACGATGGCGAATGGTGGGATATGGTGTACTGGGCGAGCATGGATGCCGCCCTGGCTGCGGGGGAGAAGTTCATGGCCGAACTGGGTGAGACTTGCGCGCCGCTGGTCGCAACCGACAGCGTGGTGGTCAGCCGCAGCAAGGCGCATCTGATGCAGCGTGGCTGAGGTGGATATCCTCGCCCTTTCCGGCAGCCTGCGCGCCGCATCCGAGAACACCCGATTGCTGCGCGCAGCGGCGCACCTTGCCCCTGCGGATATGCGGGTGATGGTGTACGCCGGCCTGGGCGAGCTGCCCTTGTTCAACCCGGACATCGAGTTTCCCGAACCGCCTGCCGTGGCGGCGCTGCGCTCGGCCATCAACGCTGCGGACGCCCTCGTCATCGCCAGCCCGGAATACGCGCACGGTGTCTCGTCGGTCATCAAGAACGCACTGGACTGGATGGTGGGCAACGAGTCCTTCGTGGACAAGCCTGTGGCGCTGCTCAACGCCGCGCCGCGTGCGACCCATGCCTACCTCGCGCTGCGCGAAACGGTTACGATGATGTCCGCCCGGGTGGTGGATGCGGCATGCCTCACGCTGGAGCAACCCATCACCGGGATGACGGAAGTGGAGATTGCGCAGCACCCGCTGCATGCTGCGACGCTCGCCCGGATGCTGCGGGCATTGAGGGACCTAGCGTCAACCCGAAATAAGAACGAAGGAACATCGTGATCCGGTTCTCGGTATTCATCGCCAGCAGCACCGATGGCTACATCGCGCGCAAGGACGGCAGCCTGGACTGGCTGCCGGGCAGCGATGGGCAACCGCTGGACGAGGATACCGGCTACGACGAGTTCTATGCGTCGGTGGATACGCTGGTGATGGGGCGCAACACATACGAATTTGTGCAGTCCTTCGGCGAGTGGCCGTACCAGGGTAAGCGTGTGGTGGTGTTGAGCAGCCGTTATGACAGGACGATGTGTCAGATCGCAGAAGGCGTATGGGGAACATCGGCGTCACCTGGGGAACTAGCCGCGCAGCTGGCGGAGCTGGGTGCAAGGCACGTGTACGTGGACGGTGGCAAGACCATACAGGGTTTCCTGCGTGCCGGGCTGATCAGCGAGATGACCATCACGCGTATACCCATCCTGCTGGGTGAAGGCATCCCTCTGTTCGGCGCGCTGGAGCACGACGTCGCCCTGATGCACCGGTCGACCCGGACCTTCAGCAACGGCATGGTGCAGACCAGATACGAGGTGACACGATAATGGCGACGGACCGGGGTACGATCGATTTCCTGCTCGACCAGCTTGCAGCGCTGGGCGAGGCTTCTGTCAGGAAGATGTTCGGCGAATACTGCCTCTACCTTTCCGGCAGGCCGGTCGGTCTGGTGTGCGACGATCAGCTCTACCTGAAGCCGACTGCGGCCGGGCGCGCCATGCAGCGGGAAGCAGTTGAAGGTTCACCTTACCCGGGTGCGAAGCCGCATCTGCTCATCACGCCGGACCAGTGGGAGGACGCAGAGTGGCTGTGCGACATTGTGCGAGCCACGGCGCGCGAACTGCCGCCTCCAAAACCCAAGCGCAGCAGGCCCAAACCATAACCCATGCGCAAGTCCGAACGCCTCTTCCAGCTGGTCACCTTGTTGCAGGGTCGCCGCACGGCCATGACCGGGCAGGCGCTGGCCGAGGTCTTGGGCGTAGGAGTGCGCACGGTGTACCGCGACATCCAGGCGCTCGTCCTTTCCGGCGTCCCCATCGATGGCGAGGCGGGAGTGGGTTACCGGTTGCGCTCGGGCTACGACCTGCCGCCGTTGATGTTCGAGATGGAGGAGCTTACCGCGCTGCTGGTCGGCAGCCGCATGGTGCAGGCATGGACCGATCCGGAACTGGCGAAGGCGGCCAGGAGCGCGGAGGCCAAGATACTCGCGGTGCTGCCGGCGCAGAAGCTCAACGAGACATCGCGCCTGCCATACCGCATCCCGGTCTACGACAACGGCGAACGGGAGACCCACGGCCTGCTGCGCAAGGCATGCGAACTGCGGCTCAAGGTGTCCGTCGCCTACCGCGACACGAACGGCGACGAGACCGAACGCACGTTGTGGCCGCTGGGCATGGTGGGCTGGGGCGACCACTGGACACTGCTCGCGTGGTGCGAGCTGCGCGACGAATACCGCAACTTCCGCTTCGACCGCATCCTGCGCATGGACTGCCTGCCCGAGCACTATCCGCAGCATCCAGAGCGTAACGTCGAGCACTACCTGACGCAGGTCATCGGCATTGAGGATGAGCAGAAACCAGCGTGAAGTCGGATTGTCCTTGGTTGGTCATTCCGACGAAGGCCGGAATCCAGCGCAAATAGAAATGTGCAGTTTGGTTTTTGTCCCGCTTCGCGGGATTATTGAATTGACTGGATTCCGGCTTTCGCCGGAATGACGGATGTGCGGAGCCTTCTTGGGCTAGCGGTGTTTTGAGCCCGTCATTTCTTCCGCCTTCACCCACTGGTCGAACTGCTCGGGCGTGACATAGCCCAGCGCCAGTGCGGCCTGTCTCAGCGTGCTGCCGTCCTGGTGCGCACGCTTGGCGATCTCGGCGGCGCGGTCGTAGCCTATGTGCGGTGCGAGTGCGGTGACCAGCATGAGCGAGCGTTCCATCAGTTCCTCGATGCGCGCACGGTTCGCGGTGATGCCGCGCACGCAATGCTGCTCGAAGCTTTCCATGCCGTCGGCCAGCAGGCGCACGCTCTGCGTGAAGTTGTGGATGATGAGCGGCTTGTACACGTTGAGTTCGAAGTTGCCCGAGGCGCCGCCCATGTTGATGGCCACGTCGTTGCCGAACACCTGGCAGCACACCATCGTCAGCGCCTCGCACTGTGTGGGGTTCACCTTGCCTGGCATGATGGAGCTACCCGGCTCGTTCTCGGGGATGCCGATCTCGCCCAGTCCCGAGCGCGGGCCCGAGGCCAGCCAGCGCACGTCGTTGGCGATCTTCGTCAATGCGGCGGCCAGGGTCTTGAGTGCCCCATGTGCGGCCACCAGCGCATCGTGCGC
Organism: Sideroxydans sp.; assembly: GCA_037446535.1. GTDB lineage: Bacteria > Pseudomonadota > Gammaproteobacteria > Burkholderiales > Gallionellaceae > Sideroxyarcus. The sequence goes on from JBBIIJ010000011.1 coordinate 45,095, forward strand.
CGCGAGTGCGGCGAACTTATTGGGTGCGCTGTGATAGGGCAGACCGCTGCGCCTTGCGAGTTCGGCAGCGACCCGCGCTCCGAACTCGGCATGGGTGTTGAGTCCGGTGCCCACGGCTGTCCCGCCCGCAGCCAGTTCATGCAGCGGGGGAAGGGGGGCGGTGATGATGGACTCTGCAAGGTCCAGCTGCGCCACGTAGCCCGAGAACTCCTGTCCCAGCGTGAGCGGTGTCGCATCCTGCAAATGGGTGCGGCCTATCTTCACGATGTCCGCGAACTCTGCTGCCTTGCCGTCCAGCGTGGTGCGCAGCCTGCGCAGCGCGGGCTGCAACTTCTGCTGCAGCGCGCTGGCCGCGGCCACGTGCATGGCGGTGGGGAAGATGTCGTTGGAAGACTGGCCGAGGTTGACCTCGTCGTTGGGATGCACGAGACGTTTCATCCCGCGCTCTCCGCCCAGCAGCTCAGAGGCGCGGTTGGCCAGCACCTCGTTGAGGTTCATGTTGCTTTGCGTGCCCGAGCCTGTCTGCCACACCGACAGCGGGAATTCCTGTTCGTGCTCTCCGGCCAGTATCTCGTCTGCTGCCCGGACGATGGCCTCAGCCGTCTTCTCCGGCAGCAGCCCGAGTTCGCGATTGACCACGGCACAGGCTCGCTTGACCTCTGCCAGCGCGAGCACGACCTCGCGCGGCATGCGTTCGTTCGAGATGTGGAAGTGTTCGAGCGAGCGCTGCGTCTGCGCCCCCCACAGTCTGTCGGCGGGGACGTCGATGGGACCGAAAGAATCACGTTCTTGCCTGTTCGCCATGTGTCGCTCCTATGAAGCTCCTATGAAACAGCCCTCGCCAGGACGAACGCAGCGGCTGCGGCCGCACCGCCTATCAGCAGGGTGTGCAGGGCGCTGCGCCAGCGCGAGGTACCGATGTACCCGCCCTTGAGGAACCCGAACACCAAGAGGGCGCTCAAGGTGACGGCGATGGAGGCTGGCAGCGCCTCGCCCACGTTGCTCGTCATGAAGTAGGGGGCGATCGGAATCATCCCTCCCGCAATATAAGCGCAGGCTATCGTCGCAGCGCTGCGCCTGGCCCTGCCGTGCTCGGGGGGCTCCAGGCCGAGCTCGAAGCGCATCATGAAGCGCACCCAGGCTTTGCGGTTCCTGCGCAAGGCCTCGACCACGGGAGCGCTCTGTTCGGCCGTGACGCCATAGGCCTTGAACACGTCCACGATCTCTTTCGCTTCCTCCTCCGGCATGGCCTGCACTTCCTGTCGCTCGCGATGCAGTTCGCTGGCATAGTGCTCGGCGTCGCTGCGCGCGGCGAGATAGCCACCCAGCCCCATGGCCACCGAACCCGCGGCGATCTCCGCGATGCCCGCCGTGGTGACGATATGGCTGGAGGCGACTGCGCCGGATAGCCCAGCCGCGAGCGCGAAGGGCACGGTCAGTCCGTCAGCCATGCCGATGACGATGTCGCGTACGGTCTGCGAGGCTCGGAAGTGCTGTTCGAGGTGGGCCATAGGCTTACGATGCAGCTCTTACGGGATGCGTAAGTGTAGCCACTGCGGTGGATGGATGTATATACGCAGCAATGCCCATCGCCGGCAGTCGCCGAGATGGGAATCCCTTATCTGTTCTGAACGGATGTGATGCAAGGTAAGGTCAATGCGATACCTTAACCTCCTTGATCACTCTCATCCGATCGCCGGGCGTCACCGCCCTGTACGCAGAGGCTGGAGACCAGCATGGAAACGTTTACCGGTTTATGCAGTACCGGCCAGTCCAACGTCGCTGCGGTGCGGATGAAATCGCTCGATGTGTCGCCGGTCATCAGCACCGCATTGATCGGACCGCCCCGTTTCTGCCGCAGCAGGTTCAGGCACTGGATGCCGTTGTAGGTGCCGCCGAGCATGTAATCGACGATGTAGCAGTCCGCGTGTTCGATATCCGCCTGACGCAGCGCGTCTTCCGCGCTGTGGTAACAGCTCACCTCGCTGCCCATGCCTTCCAGCACGCCGATCATCGCATCTGCGACCAATGCATCGTCTTCGACCAGGACGACATGTTTGCCGCTGAGCGGCGTCATTTCGATGATCTCGTTCGGTGCGTTGCCGTTGGGTTGCAGCCCTCCTGTGGTCTGTCCGCCGTCGAGTGGCAGCGAGAACTGGAACACCGAGCCGCGACCCTGTCGCGAGCGGCAGGTGACCGCGCCTCCCAGCACCGACATCGCGCGCTGGCAGATCGACAATCCCAGGCCCAGCCCGGCATCGCGGCTGCGTTGCTGGTTGGCGACCTGATAGAACTCATCGAAGACATGGGCGAGGTCCGCCTCGGCGATGCCGATGCCGGTGTCCCACACTTGCACCAGCACCTTGTCGCCGCGTTGGCGCGCGCCGATCAGGATACTGCCGCGTTCGGTGAACTTGATCGCATTCGAAACCAGGTTCATCAGGACGGATTGCACGAGGCCGATGTCGGTACGGACGGACAGCGACCGCCGGGTGGGATAGAAGAGCCGGAAGCGCAGCTGTTTCTGCAGGGCGGTCTGCGCAAAGTTCTGGTCCAGCCAGACCAGGAGTTCGTCCAGATTGGAGGAGGTGATCTGCGGCTTGATCAGGCCGGCGTCGAATTTGGAGATGTCGAGCAGCCGGTCCAGCATGTTGGAGAAGACGCTCATGGACTGCCCCAGCCGCTCGATCAGTTCGCTCTGGCGCCCGTTCAGCGTGGTGAATTTCAGTGCCTCCACGAACAGGTTGGCGGCGGCGATAGGCTGCCGCATGTCGTGGCCTGCAGCGGCAAGGAAGCGTGTCTTGGATAGTTCCTTCCTCTCCATCTCCCGCAGCGATTCGGTCAGCGCGATCTCGGCCTGCTTGCGCTCGGTGATGTCGGTGATAGTCCCGACGAGGCGCCGGGGTTTGCCCTGCCCATCGCGGCCGACCACCATGCCGCGGCCGAGCATCCATTTCCAGCTGCCGTCCTTGCACGACATGCGGAACTCGGTCTTGGCAGAAGGCGTCTTGCCGTCCAGATGTCCGCGAATGGTCGCCATCGTGCCGGACAGGTCGTCCGGATGGATGCGACCCCATTCCGAGGCGGCGGTGCTGATGTCGTCTTCGGCATGGCCCAGCATTTCCTTGTAGCGTTTGGAGAAGGTCGCCCTGCCGGTCTGGATGTTCCAGTCCCAGACACCGTCACCGGCGCCTTCCAACGCGAACTTCCAGCGTTCTTCGACGTATTTGCGCTCGGTGATATCGCGCGCGATGCCGAATACGCCCAGGACGTTGCCGGTGGGCTCCTTGATCGGTCCTCTGGTCGAAAGAAGATCGCGTTCGCCGTCGATCGTCGTCATCTTCTCTTCAAAGGTGGCCGGGGCCGTCCATTGCATCGCGGACCGGTCGCGTTCGGATATCCTGGCGGCATCGTCAGGCGGGAAGATATCCTCGTCCGTCTTGCCGATGACATCGGCGAGTGACTTGCCGGAAGAGCGCAACATCTCCCTATTGCACAGGAGGTAGCGACCCTCCGTGTCCTTGGCAAAGATCGCGTCGTTGGAGCCATCGGTGAGGACAGTCAGCAGGCGCAGGGTACGAAGCTTTTCCTCGCTGAGCGCCATCGCCTTGTGGCGTTCACTCAGCATGGCTTCCGTAGTGCGATACAGGCTCATGCCGAACCCGATCACCTCCGCCAGGTTCTCCAGCACACTGACCGAATCCTCGTCGAAGGCGTTCATCCGGCCGGAGTAGACCATCAGCACGCCGAAACACTCCGAGCGGTCGAGGATGGGGATGCCGACCGCGGAGTGGAAGCCCGCCCTTGAGATCGGCTGACGCCAAGGGTCCAGGATGGGGCTCGCATCGATGTTGCCCACGACCTGCGTCTTGCCGGACCTGATCGCGCTTCCGGCCAAACCACGTCCTTTCGGTTCATCTGCCCAGGTGATCTTCACCTCGGACAGATAGGCGATGTCCTGTCCGGATTTTGCGACGATCTCGACATTGTGCTGCTCATCGTTCCGGGCGAACCCGATCCAGGCCAGCGGATACGCCGCATCGATGGTGATGGCGTCGCAACAGGACTGACACAGTTCCGACTCGCTGGAAGAATGACGCATCGCCCTGACGGCGCGGTCCATCGCATTCAATGCCCATCGTTGCTGATCCAAGTTGCCTCCCCATCGGCAAGAAATCGAGAGATCGTCGTTATGTGTGATTGTCTTTCGCTCTCAATGGGTTAAATCTAGCATCTAACCAAATGCGAAGCCAGCTGAAAGATTCACAGCGCGCCATCCAAAGGAGCCACATGTAGCGTGTGCCTCAAAACGCGGCTATCCACCGTAGTCTGTCTACGACATTCGTCGTATTGCCTGCTACGGTGTCGGCGCGTAGCTTATGCGTTGTCAGCGTGACCAGGAGCAGCGCATGAAACCCTCGTTCCGCAAGCAGAGCTTCCCCGTGGAAAAGGTGCGCCGTTACCTCGAGCCCGGGCCCATCGTACTGGTCTCTTCTGCATATAAGGGCAAGCGCAACATCATGACCATGGGCTGGCATACGGTCATGGAGTTCTCGCCTTCGCTGGTGGGCTGCATCATCTCTGCCGCCAACCACAGCTTCAACATGGTGCGCCGCAGCCGCGAGTGCGTGATCAACCTGCCGACCACGGCACTGACCGACGAGGTCGTCGGCATCGGCACCACCACCGGTGCCGAGATCGACAAGTTCGAGCACTTCGGACTCACCGCCGAGGCGGATGTCGTCAAGGCTCCGCTCATCCGCGAGTGCTACGCCAACTTCGAATGCAGGCTGGCCGACGCCCGCCTGGTCGACAAGTACAACTTCTTCATCTGGGAAGTGGTGAGCGCGCATGTCGCCAGCTCGCCCAAACACCCGGAGACCCTGCACTACAAAGGCGAAGGCACCTTCATGGTCGCCGGCAAGATCATCCACCGGCGCAAGCTGGCGGAGATGTGAAAGGAATCTGAGCCATGTCCAAACTGCGCGTGCAGAGCTTCGCCATCTCCATCGACGGCTACGGCGCCGGGCCTGAGCAGGACCTGGAACATCCCCTCGGCGTGCGCGGCCTGGAGCTGATGGAATGGTTCTTCCCTACGCGCATCTGGCGGCAGATGCAAGGCGAGGAGGGCGGCGAGACCGGCATCGACAACTACCTCGCGGAACAGGGCTTCGCCGACATCGGTGCCTGGATACTCGGGCGCAACATGTTCGGCCCTGTCCGCGGCTCGTGGCCGGATGAGAAATGGCGCGGCTGGTGGGGCGAGGAACCGCCCTATCACACGCCGGTCTTCGTGCTCACGCACCACCCGCGCGCACCGCTGCGCATGAAGGGCGGCACCGAGTTCCGCTTCGTCACGGAAGGCGTAGAGGCCGCACTGGAGCAGGCGAAAGTAGCCGCCGGTAGTTGCGACGTCCGCCTTGGTGGCGGCGTGTCCACCATACGCCAGTACTTGTGCGCCGGACTGATCGACGAGCTGCACCTCGCCATCAGTCCCGTCCTGCTTGGCACGGGAGAGCACCTGCTGCACGGCATGGATTTGCCCGCCCTGGGCTACGAATGCGAGAAGTACGTTGCCGGTGAACGTGCGGCTCATGTCTTCCTGCGCAAGCGCGCCTGATCGTTCAAACCTGGAGGTCTTATGTCTCAATCCGAAACGCCTGTCGCAGTGATCGCGCTGGATGTCCCTGTCCGGACCCCGTCCTCTTTCTTCCCGGAGCCCTTCTTCTCGCGCATGGCCAGGCGGCAGAAAAGGGCGCTGGGCGACTTGTTCGGCCTCTCCAACTTCGGCGTGAACGTCACGCGCATCGTCCCCGGCGGAATCTCAGCCTTGCGCCACAGCCATTCGAAGCAGGACGAGTTCCTCTATGTGTTGCAGGGCCACCCTGTGCTTGTCACCGATCAGGGCGAGACTCTCCTTGCCCCCGGCATGTGCGCCGGCTTCAAGGCGGGCTCGAGCAACGGCCACCAGCTCGTCAATCGCACTGATGCCGATGTCCTTTATCTCGAAGTCGGCGACCGTACCCCGGGTGATCAGGTCACCTATCCGGACGATGACGTGAAGCTCGTCGTTGGCGGCGACGGGAAGAGACAGATCCTGCATAAGGATGGAACACCCTACTGACTCACCAGTTCACACGGGTGTCCTGTCAATTGAGATAATCGAACCCAGTCTCATTGAGGGAACGAGAAGCGTGAACAAGATTGAAGTGCGCAGCATCATCGAAGCCACGTTGGCGAGCGGGAGCAAGACGCCGGGTCTGTTCGACCTGCCCAAGGTATTGGGTGTGAAGGGCAAGCTGGAATCCTGCGCATCGATTCGCGACGTCATCATGGTCCTGGAAGACAACCGTACCCTCATCTCCAAATCGTTCGGGTTGAGCGATGCGACTTTCGACGGCAGCCTGGAGAAGATCAAGAGGTTGACTTGAGGGGAGGCTCGGTCATGTTGGGGGAGAGACTGCTCTCGGCCCCCGACGGAACCGTGGCCTGTCCCTTATTGTTTACGGTAGCATAGCCGCCCGTTCTTTCGGCCCGGTTTCGGGCTCATCCTCCTCTCATGTCTGTTGCAGTTCCCGCCCGCGCCTGCGGCATAGATTTCGGTACGTCCAATTCCACGGCCGGCTGGCTGCGTCCTGGTCACTCTCCCTTGCTGGCGCTGGAAGATGGCAAGGTCACCTTGCCCTCCGTGATCTTCTTCAATGCCGACGAGAACACCGTCAGCGTTGGCCGCGCCGGCCTCAACGAGTACCTGGAGGGCTACGAAGGACGCCTGATGCGCGCCTTGAAGAGCCTCTTGGGCAGCAGCCTGATGGAAGGAAAGACCGAGGTGCAGGGGCGCTCGCTGCCCTACAAGGAATTGCTGGCCCAGTTCATCGCCGAACTCAAACGCCGTGCCGAAGCGGCGGCGGGGCGGTCTTTCGATCAGGCCGTGTTCGGCCGGCCGGTGTTCTTCGTGGACGACGATACGGAGGCCGACCGCAAGGCCGAGGCGACCCTTGAAGCCATCGCCCGCGCTAGCGGCTTCCGCGACGTGAGCTTCCAGTACGAACCCATCGCCGCCGCCTATCACTACGAACAACAGATCGAGCGCGAGGAGCTGGTGCTGATCGCCGACATCGGCGGCGGCACCTCGGACTTCTCCCTCATCCGTCTCTCACCGCAACGGGCACGGGCTGCGGATCGGCGCGACGACCTGCTAGCCAACGGCGGCGTGCACATCGGCGGCACCAACTTCGACCGACAACTCAGCCTGGAAGGCGTGATGCCGCTGCTGGGCTATGGCAGCAAACTCAAGCGCGGCCTGGAGATGCCCAACAGCTACTACCTCAACCTCGCCACCTGGCACACCATCAACCAGGCCTATACCCGCCGCACCTGGGCCGACCTGCAGGAGCTGTACCTGGACACCCAAGCACCCGAAGCCATGGACCGTCTGCTCAAACTCATCCGCGACCGCGCCGGCCATTGGCTGGCCGTGCAAGTGGAAGAAGCCAAGATCGCCTTGTCCAACGGCGACAGCGCCACCATGCAACTGGACCGGCTGGAACCGGGCCTGCGCCACACGCTGAGCCGCATCGAGTTCGAACAGGCATCGGCGCAACTGGTGGAAACGATCGGCAGCACCCTGGGCACTTTGCTAGCCAATGCCGGCGTGCGCTGCGAAGCGGTGGATACAGTGTTTTTCACCGGCGGTGCCAGCGGCGTGCCGATGCTGCGCGAACGCTTGGCCGCAATGCTGCCCCAAGCCCGGCGCATGGAAGGCGACTTGTTCGGCAGCATCGGTGCTGGGCTCGCGGTCGAAGCGCAACGACGCTTTGGTTGATGTTGCCAGTTGCGCCCTGATTAGCCTGAATGCTTTTTAAGACATTGCTGGGAAAGTCGGTTACTCGGCCTAAGCGGACTGCGGCGGTTTGCTGAAATAGCTGTCAGTGCGGGTCTGGGTAATGTCCGCTCCCCGCACAGAAGCGGTCATTGCCAAGCAGCATTTTGATGACGCTCTAGAGTCGCTTCCTA
>JBBIIJ010000012.1:0-51956 GCA_037446535.1 Sideroxydans sp.
CATCCCGCGCCTGCTCGACATCGGCATCCTGCCCGACATCCTGGCCGGCAACATCATCGGCATCATGGCCCAGCGCCTGATCCGCTTCCTGTGCAACCACTGCAAGTATCCCTACCAGCCGGACGCCGGGGAACGCAAACTGCTGGGTGTGCACCACAGCGAACCGCTGACACTCTACCGCGCCGCCGGCTGTGACATGTGCCACCATCAGGGCTACAGCGGCCGCCAGGCGATCATGGAGATCCTCAAGATGGACTCCGATCTGGACGACCTCGTGGCGCGCCGCGCCAGCATCCGCGACATCAAGCAGGCAGCGCTGGAGCGCGGCTTCCGCCCACTGGCACAGGACGGCATCCGCCGCATCCTGCAAGGCGTGACCTCCATCGCCGAAGTCTCGCGCGTGGTCGACCTGACCGACCGCCAATAATCCCATGGCGCTCTATTCCTACAAGGCGATCGACAGCAACGGCAAGAGCGTCAAAGGCTTGCAGGACGCCGCCAACCTGATCGACCTCGAGCTGCGCCTGAAGCGCGCAGGCATCGACCTCATCAATGCCAGGGAAGAGGACCGTGCCGCTTCCTTCGGCGCCACCAAGATCAAGCGCGTAGACCTCATCACCTTCTTCTTCAACCTGGAACAGCTCACCCGCGCCGGCGTACCGCTGCTGGAATGCCTGGGAGACCTACGCGACACCATGGAGGAGGCCAGCTTCCGCGAAATCATCGCCAACATGGTGGAATCCATCGAGAGCGGCAACAAGCTGTCGCAGGCGATGGCGGAACACCCCAACGCGTTCGACAAGATCACCGTGGCCCTCACCAAGGCGGGTGAGGACAGCGGACGCCTGGTCGACGTGTTCCAGCACCTCACCGAATCGCTCAAATGGCAGGACGAGATGACGGCCCAGACCAAGACCATGATGATCTATCCTATCGTCGTCGGCGTCGTCGTGCTGGCCGTCACCTTCTTCCTGATGATCTACCTGGTGCCGCAGCTCCTGAGCTTCATCAAGAGCACGGGGCAGGAGATCCCCATCCAGACGCGCGTACTGCTGGCGACCTCCGCCTTCTTCGTGAACTACTGGTACGCGATACTGCTCACACCCTTCGTGCTGTTCGGCACCTACCGGCTCGCGCTGCTCAGCAACCCCGGCCTGCAGTATCACGTGGACGACCTCAAGCTGAGGCTCTGGCCGACCGGCCCCATCCTGCGCAAGATCATCCTGGCCCGCTTCGCCAACACCTTCGCCATGATGTACAGCTCCGGCATCACCATCCTGGACTGCATCGCCAACTCGCGCGACCTGGTGAGCAACCAGGTCATCTCGCAGAGCCTGCAGAACGTGATGAAAGAGATCGAGGCCGGCAAGAACCTCACACAGAGCTTCCAGCAGACCGGCATCTTTCCGCCCCTGGTGGTGCGCATGCTCAAGGTGGGCGAGGCCACCGGACAGCTCGACAAGGCATTGCTCAACGTGAGCTACTTCTATGACCGCGACGTGAAGGAATCGATCAAGCAGGTGCAGGCCCTGGTCGAGCCCGTGATGACCCTCATCCTCGGCGCACTGCTCGGCTGGGTGATGCTCTCCGTGCTCTCGCCCATCTACGACATCATCAGCAAGGTGCAGATGTAATGGACATCTCTAAAATTCGTCATTCCGGCGCAGGCCGGAATCCAGCGATCTTGTTCAACATGCCTTGGGGGTTGTCCTTGCTACGCAAGGGATTTATTTCTGACTGGATTCCGGCCTGCGCCGGAATGACAGTGTTTGAACTTTTAGAGGCATCCTAATGGCTCGCACCCTCCTCTTCCTGAGTGCAGACACCTTTCGGGCCTACCTGTGGAAAGGCTCCATGCTGTCGGAGGCGGGGACTTTCACAAACGACGCCGACGGGCGCACGCGTTTCGCCGCATTCCTGGAGCAGAACCGCCAGCCTGCTTACCTGCTGACCGACATCATCGAGGAAGACTTCCACCTGGAGGCCGTCCCGCACCTGATCGGCCCCAGCCGGCGTGACCTTCTGGAACGCAAGTTCGAGCAGTACTACCGCAGCACGCCGTTCCGCCAGGCCACGCTGGTGCAGCGCCTGAGCGAAGGGCGACGCGACGACGAGTTCCTGTTCTCGGCGCTGACCAACCCGCAGCGCATCTGGCCCTGGGTGGAGACGCTGCTCGCGAACCACATCCCGCTGGTCGGCCTCTACTCCATCCCCATCATCAGCACGCCCCTGCTGCAGCGTGTGACATCCGAACACGTCTTGCTGCTGACCTGGGAGAAGAGCGCCGGCCTGCGCCAGACCTACTTCAACAACAGGCGGTTGCACTTCTCGCGCCTCATCCCGATCACCAACGACACCTCGTTCGCCCAGGCTGTGGTCGGCGAAACGCCGCGCACCCAGCAGTACCTCAGGAGCCTTTCCCTGCCGCCGGCGGGCGAGGTGCTCGACGTACACATCATCTGCCACGGCACGGACCGTGCAGAACTGCAGACCAGGCTGTCCAACGACGTGGACCTGCGTTACACGTACCTGGACATCGTGGAGTTCGCCAAGCAGCGCAAATGCCGTCACGAGTTCGTCGACTCGGACGCCACGCCGCTGTTCCTGCACCAGCTTGCCACGCGCGCCCCGACGGCTCACTACGCGAGTCCCGTCCACACGCACTTCTACCTGCTGTGGCAGCTGCGCCGCCTGTTCATCGGGCTGGCCGCGGCGACCACGCTCGCCGCCCTGGTGTGGAGCGCTTTCTCGTTCTGGCGGGGCCGCGAATTCGCGGGCGAGACGGAACAGCTACAGGCGCGGATAGAGCAATTGCGCCGGCAGACGCAGCAGGTGCAGGCCGGCTTCGCCGGCACCTCCGTCCCCGCGACGGACATGAAGACAGCGGTGCTCCTCGCGCGCAGCCTCAATGAATACTCCCCGCCGCCCAAGGAAGTGCTAGAGAACCTCAGCCTCGTGCTAGAGGAGTACCCGCGCGTCAAGGTGGCCAAGCTCGCGTGGCAATCCAGCGCTGCCGATGCCGCGCCTTCGCCCTACCCCGCACAGGTCATCACCTTCGACGGCGAGCTGACCGAGTTCGGCAGGGAGCACCGCCAGGCGCTCACCTACCTGGAACGCTTCCAGAAGGCCCTGGTCCAACGCGGGTACGTGGTCACCGCGCAGACCCTGCCGCTGGACGTCAGCTCCAAAGGCAGCATCAGCGGCGATATCGGGGTTGCAGGCAAACCTGCCCAGTTCACGCTCAAGATCATCTGGAGGCACCCGTCATGAGTTTCTCCATCGGCGACATCCCGGAAATCAAATGGAGCCTGCTCACCTTCGCAGCGAGCCTGGGCGTGGCGGCAGGCTTGGTCAACTACAGCGCCAGCTATGAGCATCAGGCCAGGCAAGACCGCCAGGCCGCGCAGCGCCAGCTCAACGAAGCACGCGACCAGCTCGTCTCGGCCCAGAGCGACCTGGAGAACATGGCTGCTTACCGTCAGGAGTACCAGGCGCTCGCTGCACAGAAGGTGATAGGTGACGAGCAGCGTCTGGACTGGATGGAAGGCCTGGAGAAGCTGCGCGAACAGGGAGTGGCGCTCGACCTGAAATACAGCATCTCCCCGCAACAGGCCTACGCCCCCAATCCCCCGTTGGACACAGGCAACTTCTCGCTCAGCATCAGCCCGATGACGCTGCAGCTGGACCTGCTGCACGAAGAGCAGTTGCTGCACCTGATTGCAGCGCTCAACAGCCATATCCCCGGCTGGTTCATGCTGGAGCGCTGCAGCATGGCGCCCGCTGCCGCCAAGGGCGACACGCCCGGCCCCCTCAAGGCGGAATGCGCAGGCGGCTGGCTCACCATGAAGAACAGGAACGCGCCATGAGCCCCGCTCGTCATTCCGGCGCAGGCCGGAATCCAGCCCAAAAGATAATGCCTTTGGCTTTTGTGCTGATCGCGAATATCTCTGTCGCCCACGCCGCCGAACTCGGCCGCCTGTTCTACACCCCGCAGCAGCGTGCGCAGCTCGAATCGCAGGTCACCTCATCCGACAGCACCGACGTAGGCCCGCGCGACTCCCTCGTCGTCAACGGCGTGATCCAGAGACAGGGCGGCAAGCGCACCGTATGGGTCAACGGCCAGCAACAGCCCGCTGACCACGGCAATGCAAGATCACCGGCCACCGTGCCCGTCACCGTTCCTGGCAGATCGGGGGCAGTACGGCTCAAGGTCGGGCAACGGCTACTGCTGAACACGGCCCCCTCCAATGCAGGCGAGGGAGGCGACTCCGAGCAGCCAGCCCCCGCGAAACCGGCAGCAGAAGACGAGGAGGATTGAATGAATCCGATTCGAACAATATGGATAACAGCCCGTGCGCAGCAAGGTGCAGTGCTCATGGTCATGCTGGTCATCATGGTGATTGGCGCGGCGACATTCCTGGTCGGTTCGCTGACTCATACCAACCATTCGTTGATGCATGCGACCCAGACCTCTGATGTGCTGGCGCAAGCTAAAGCAGCATTAATTGGATACGCATTGAGCGATGTCGCCAGACCCGGAGAATTGCCCTGCCCAGACACGCACGCTGCTGGTACCGCGAATGTAGGAACTGCAGACAGCCTTTCGGGCGGTAATTGTTCGGGAGGGAACCTAGGGCGTCTCCCATGGAAGACGCTTGGCTTGTCCGAGCTGAGGGACGCAAACGGAGAAACGCTTTGGTACGCGGTATCAGACCCATACCATGCAGGGGCGTCAAATGCCTTGAATAGCGACACCACCGGAACCATAAGCGTAAGCGGCAATACGTCCGCCAATGGACTGGTCGCCATCATATTTTCCCCAGGGAAACCTCTACCAAATCAGAATCGGACTGCCGCAAATTACAGCAACTTTGCCCATTATCTGGAAAGCGTGGTGACCTCGCCTATTGAATTCCAGTTGTCAGCTCCGAACGACACCCCAAATGGTAGTTTTAGTTACAACGACCAAATCAAATGGATTTCGCGAGATGACCTGATGCCCTCGGTCGAAAAAGTCGTACTAAAGCAGTTCAAGGATTCGGGTTTCTTTAGCAACTATTACGGTGACTGGCAGGCATATCCATTTGCAGCAACTTTTGACGACCCCACCATTTCAAACCATTACATCGGTACAAGCGGGATAACCTACGGATTACTTCCGGTCGCGAAACAGATTGGCGCAAATCCTCAAAGACCGCACTGGAATGCACTTCCAACTTGCACCGACATGAGTGGGATTACAATTGGTATAGGCTCTTTACGGACATCATCAAACAATAGCTGCACCCCTCCCTCATCCAGCTGTGTTAGCGCACGATGCACTTTCTTCTCTCCCCTAGCCGCTGGAACTGCTTTCAAGATGACCGGCACGATGGATAACGTAGGCTTCGGCTTTTGGCGTTTATTCGACAAAACTGCCGGTGCAGGCATCGGAGCATCCGGCAGCGACACTTGCGCATTACCTTCTGAAATATGCGTTCGACTTAATTCAAACGACAAGTATTACCCCGCAAGTGACAAACTAAACAACGTAAGCATCACTGGCCAGTTTGACGCCGGAACCAATATAGCCAGGATAACGCTGCTAGGAACCACCAAGCCCGGATCCTCCAATACGATAAACAGAATCCAATTCGCAATAAACGGCATGCAGGAATACACATTACCTACGTGGTACAAAGACAACGATTGGCAGCAAGTCATGTATTACGCAGTTTCACCTGGATACGCTCCAGGAGGTGGGAATAACTGCATCCCCTCCGGCACACCGACCTGCCTAACGGTAAATGGACACAGTGGTGGAAACGACAAGCAGGCAATTCTAATAACGACGGGCAGTGCGCTTGTTGGCCAATCGCGTTCTTCCGCCCCAAGTACATTTTGCTCCGCTACAGGCACCGCTGTCGCCCCCAACGCATGCCTAACCAACTATTTGGAATTAGAGAACGCGACGCCGGCAGATTTTGTTTATGAAAACAAAACGCGCTCCGGCACATTCAATGATCAGGGAATTGTTATTTCGCCATGAGTACTCCGTTTGCCAGAATAAATCTCGGATTCTCACTGGTGGAAATGGCCATCGTACTCGCCATCATTGCGTTGCTTATGGCTGGATTATTGCCCACTCTTTCCAGCCAGATGGAGCAAGGACGCAGAACTGAAACACGCAAGCAACTCGATGAGATTCAACAGGCGCTGCTGGGCTTTGCCATTACTAATGGATATTTTCCTTGCCCAGCAGTATCAGCCAGCAGCGGGGTAGAGGATCGAGATAGCGGTACTAAGATTTGCACTGGCAACAAACGAGCAGGGTTCATTCCGTGGGTCACATTGGGAGTCCCAAAAACGGACGGATGGAACAGAATTTTTCGCTATAGCGCCAGCCTTAATTTCACCAACGCCTCAGCTGTTTTCTCTACCAGCACCACCCGCGACATCACCATAAAAACGCGAGATGCGACAGGTCTGGTAAACCTAAGCAACTCAAACGACATTCCTGTTGTCGTCGTTTCTCACGGCGCGAATGGAATATATGGCACTTTGGACAACGGGAATACTTTGCCAACCTCTGCGTCGACTAGTTACCCGAATGTCGCAGACCAACAGACCAACGCTACTGGCGACGGTACGGTATTCGTCAGCCGTGACCCCTCTGGAAGAACTGCGCCTAACGATGAAGAGTTTGATGATCTTGTGATCTGGATATCGCCCAACATCCTTTTCAGCCGCATGGTCGCGGCAGGCAAACTACCCTAAGCCCTGCGCCAAGTCGTCCCCTGCGCCGTGTCTTCCAGCACGATGCCCGCGTCCAGCAATTCCTTGCGGATGCGGTCGGCCTCGGCAAAGTTCTTCGCCTTCTTGGCGGCGATGCGCGCCTCGATCTGGGTGTTGATCGCGGCATCGTCCAGCCCGCCCTCACCCGCCCCGCCTTGCAGGAAATCCTGCGGCTCGCGCTGCAGCAGCCCCAGCACGCCGGCCAACGCCTTGAGCTGCGCCGCGGCCTCAGCTGACTGATTGCGGTTCACCTCGTTGGCCAGATCAAACAGCACGGCCATCGCTTCCGGCGTGTTGAAGTCGTCGTCCATCGCGGCTTTGAAGCGGGTGGCATGGGGTGTATTCCAGTCAACGGCACCCTCTCCCCTGCTCACGGCGGAGGGGAGTTTGAGGGCGGTATAAAGGCGCGTCAGCGCACCCTTCGCATCGTCCAGATGCGCGTCGGAGTAGTTCAGCGGGCTGCGGTAGTGCGCGCGCAGGATGAAGAAGCGCACGACCTCGGCATCGTACTTTTGCAGCACTTCGCGGATGGTGAAGAAGTTGCCCAGGCTCTTGGACATCTTCTCGTTGTCCACGCGCACGAAGCCGTTGTGCATCCAGTAGTTCACGTACTGGCACTGGTGCGCGCCCTCGGATTGCGCGATCTCGTTCTCGTGGTGCGGGAACTGCAGATCGGCGCCGCCGCCGTGGATATCGAAATGTTTTCCGAGGATCTCCGAACCCATGGCCGAGCATTCGATATGCCAGCCGGGACGGCCCTTGCCCCACTTCGAATCCCACTTCACCTCGTCGGCCTCGCTCTCCTTCGCGCTTTTCCACAGCACGAAATCGAGCGGATCGTTCTTGCCCTCGGCCACGTCCACGCGCTCGCCCGCGCGCAGGTCCTCCAGCGATTTGCCGGAGAGCTTGCCGTAGCCGTCGAACTTGCGTACAGCGTAGTTCACATCGCCGTCTGCCGCTTTATAGGCCAGGCCGTTCTGCTCCAGCTGCTCGATCATCTCCAGCATCTGCGGCACGTACTGCGTGGCGCGCGGCTCGTGCATCGGGCGCTGCACGCCCAGCGCATCGGCATCCTCGTGCATCGCGTCGATGAAGCGCTGGGTCAGCGCATGGATGGATTCCTTGTTCTCCGCCGCGCGCTTGATGATCTTGTCGTCGATGTCGGTGATGTTGCGCACGTAGGTGACGTCATAGCCGGAAGCCTTGAGCCAGCGCTGCACCATGTCAAACACCACCATCACGCGGGCGTGACCGAGGTGACAGTAGTCGTAGACCGTCATGCCGCATACGTACATGCGGACCTTGTTGGCTTCGATGGGTTTGAAGTCCTGCTTGTCGCGGGCGAGGGTGTTGTAGATCTTCAACATTTACGTTTTTCCTGTGCCGTCATTCCGGCGCAGGCCGGAATCCAGCGGTTCTATTCAATGTGCAGTTGGTCTCGTATCCGCTTCGCGGATGTGTTTCTTTCTGACTGGATACCGGCCTGCGCCGGTATGACGGATGCTATTTTGTGCGCGCTAACAAATCGTGTCGTACAAGTCGTTCCAGTCAGGATTGCTTTCTTCGATCAGCCTTAACTTCCACGCTCGCTGCCATTCCTTGAGCGCCTTCTCGCGCTGAATAGCCGACTCCATCGTTTCGTGCACTTCATACCACACCAACTGGTCCACGCCGTACTGCTTGGTGAATCCTTCGACAACGTGATTCTTGTGTTCCCATACCCGTTTGACCAAGTCCGAGGTCACGCCGACATACAGGGTGCCGTTGCGTTTACTGGCCAGCAGATAAACGCACGGAAGCTTGCTCATCGCGTCGCCCCTTGGTTATTCCGTCATTCCGGCGCAGGCCGGAATCCAGCGCTTTTGTCCAACATGCCGTTGGTTTTGTCGTGCTTCGCACGAGCTAATTAACTGGCTGGATACCGGCCTGCGCCGGTATGACGGCAATTATTTCGTCCAGGAATCCTTGAGCGTCACGGTGCGGTTGAACACCAGCTTGCCGCCCGGTTGGTGGTCTCGGCGATCGGTGACGAAGTAGCCCAGGCGCTCGAACTGGTAGCGCGTCTCGGGTGCAGCATCCTTCACACAAGCCTCCACCCAGCCCTGCACCACGGTCAGCGACTCGGGATTCAAGTACGTGCAGAAATCCACTTCCTTGTCCGCATCGGGCTCAGCCACGTTGAACAGGCGGTCGTATACACGGATCTCGGCAGGCAGTGCGTGCTCACGTGACAGGAAGTGGATGACGCCCTTGACCTTGCGGCCTTCCGGATTCTTGCCCAGCGTGTCGTGGTCTATGCTGCACTTGAGTTCGATGACCTTGCCAGTTGCGTCTTTCACCGCTTCGTCGCAGCGCATCACGTAGCTGTGGCGCAGGCGGATCTCGCCGCCGAGGGTGAGGCGCTTCCAGCCTGCGGGTGGCACTTCGGCGAAGTCGTCGGCTTCGATGAACAGCTCCTTGGAGAACGGCACCACGCGCTTACCTAGTTCCGGCATGTTGGGATGGAAGTCGGCTTCGCGGGTCTGCGCGCCTTCGGCATTCGTAATCGTGACCTTGAGCGGATTGACGATGGCCATCACGCGCGGTGCGCGCAGTTCCAGGTCTTCGCGGATCGCGCCTTCCATCACCGCCATGTCGACGATGTTCTCGCTCTTGGAGACACCGATGCGTTTGGCGAATTCGCGGATGCCTTCCGGCGTGTAGCCGCGACGGCGCATGCCGGAGATGGTGGGCATGCGCGGATCGTCCCAGCCGCTCACCTTTTTCTCGTTCACCAGTTGCAGCAGCTTGCGCTTGCTGGTGATGGTGTAGTGCAGCTCAAGGCGCGAGAACTCGTACTGGCGCGGGTGGCAGGGGATGGTGATGTTGTCCAGCACCCAGTCGTACAGCGGGCGGTGGTCCTCGAACTCCAGCGTGCAGATGGAATGGGTGATGCCTTCCAGCGCGTCGGAGATGCAATGGGTGTAGTCGTACATCGGGTAGATGCACCACTTGTCTCCGGTGCGGATGTGGTGCGCGCGGCGGATGCGGTAGATGGCGGGATCGCGCAGGTTCATGTTGGGCGAGGCCATGTCGATCTTGGTGCGCAGCACCATCGCACCGTCGGCGAACTCGCCGGCCTTCATGCGCGCGAACAGGTCGAGGTTCTCAGCCACCGAGCGGTCTCGGTTCGGGCTGTTCTTGCCTGGTTGGGTCAGCGTGCCGCGGTATTCGCGCATCTGCTCCGGCGTGAGGTCGTCCACATAGGCCAGGCCCTTGTTGATCAGTTCCACCGCGTAGTCGTATAGCGTGTCGAAGTAATCCGACGCCCAGTGCACCTGACCGTCCCACTGGAAACCCAGCCAGCGCACGTCGTCCTGGATGGATTGCGCGTATTCCTCGCTCTCTTTCTCCGGGTTGGTGTCGTCGAAACGCAGGTTGCACTTGCCCTTGTAATCCTGCGCCAGCCCGAAGTTGAGGCAGATGGACTTGGCATGACCGACGTGCAGGTAGCCGTTCGGTTCCGGCGGGAAGCGGGTGACGATGCTCTTGTGCTTGCCGGAAGCGAGGTCGGCGTCGATGATGGTGCGGATGAAATTGGATACGGGCGCGCTGGTCGCAGGGGCGTTGCTGCTCATTTTTGTTCGTATGGTGTCTGCAATGAAGGTGCGCGATTTTACCCGAAACCCGTCCCTCGCTCGCTGCCACTTCACAAGATGACCGTCCGTGTAAGCCCCCGTCTTATTTGGTAGAATCGCGGCCTGCCGACGGCCCCGCGCCGTCAGAACCAACCCCACTATCGAACACGATGAACATGCTCAAGAAAATCAGTCTGGGTACCGCGCTATGTGCGTTGTTGTCTTTCAGTTTGGCCGCCGGTGCGGACGACATACAGGATGCCAACAAGCTGTTCAAGCAAGGCCAGAACGCGCAAGCGCTGGAGAAGGTCAACGCCGTCCTCGCGACCAAGCCCAAAGATGCGCAAGCCAGGTTCCTCAAGGGGCTGATCGTCAACGAGCAGGGCGACACCGAAGGCGCGATCAAGATATTCAGCGCGCTGACCGACGACTACCCCGAGCTGCCAGAGCCCTACAACAACCTCGCCGTGCTCTACGCCAGCCAGGGGCAGTACGAGAAGGCCAAGGTCGCGCTGGAACTGGCGATCCGCACCCATCCCAGCTACGCCACCGCGCACGAGAACCTGGGCGACATCTACGCCAAGATGGCCAGCCAAGCCTATGACCGCGCACTGCAACTGGACAAGAGCAACACCACCACCCAGACCAAGCTCGCGCTGATCCGCGACCTGTTCAGCAAGGGTACGCGCACAGGTGCCAAGCCTGGCGCAGCTGCCACGACGGCGACGTCCGCCCCGACGACGCCTGTCGCAGTCGCGAGCGTGGCGGTCCCGCCGGTCGCGGCGACCAGTGCCGTTCCTGTGGTCAAGGGGCTCATCACACCGGCGCCCGCCGCGACGACGCCCGTGGCCGCGAAACCTGTGGTCGTGGCGCCCGTGGCCGTCGCGCCGGTGGCGGCCACACCTGTCGCCGCCAAGCCTGTCGTGGCCGCCGCCGCACCCGTGCCCACGGCGCCCAAGGCCGAGGTGGTCGATGTTGATGCTGAAGTGGTGAAGGCGACGCGCGATTGGGCCGCCGCCTGGTCCGCCAAGAACAGCAAGAAATACCTCTCCTACTACGCGGCCGAGTTCAAGACGCCGGACGGCGAAGGCCGCGCCAGCTGGGAGGAGCAGCGCAAAGAGCGCATCGCCAAGCCCAAGAGCATCCAGGTCGAGGTGAACGAGGCCAAGGTGAAGGTGCTGGACGAACAGCACGCCAGCGTCAGCTTCAGGCAGAGCTACCGCGCCAGCCACATGAAGACCAACTCCAGCAAGACCTTGCTGTGGGTGAAAGAGAAAGGCCAGTGGCGCATCGCGGAAGAGCGCGCCGGCAAGTGACATGAGACTCAACCCCCTCGCCCTCCTGCTGTTCAGCGCCTTCGCGGCTCCGCTCGCTGCTGCGGAGCCGCCCTCGCGCAACATCGAACAGTCTCTTGCGAGGAGTCTGCAGGCCGTGGGCAGCAACCACCTGGATGCCGCGCTGAATGAAGTCGACACGCTGCTCAAGGCCAACCCCAACATCAAGCTGGCTCAGCTGGTCAAAGGTGACCTGCTGCTGGCGCGCGCCAAACCAATCAGCGATTTCGGCGACGCGCCCAACGCCCCGCGCGACCGTGTGCAGGACCTGCGCGACGAAGCCTATGCCCGTCTGCAGCGCGTGCAGCAACAGCAGCCCGTGGGGATACCTGGTTACCTGTGGCAGCTCGACGCGAAGCAGCGCTACGTCATCGTGGTCGACACCAGCAAATCCACGCTCTACCTGTACGAGAACGTGAAAGGCGAACCGCGTTACGTCGCGGACTACTACGTCACGGTGGGCAAGAAAGGCGCGGACAAGGCGGTCGAGGGCGACCAGAAGACGCCGCTGGGTGTGTATTTCATCGACGGCCACATCAGCCGAGAGAAACTCACCGATTTCTACGGCTCGGGCGCCTACCCCCTGAGCTATCCCAATGAATGGGACAAACAGCACGGCCGCAACGGACACGGCATCTGGCTGCACGGCACGCCCAGCGACACCTACAGCCGACCACCGCGCGCCAGCAACGGGTGCGTGGTGCTGACCAACGACGACCTGACCCACATCGAGAAGAACCTGCAGGTCGGTGTCACCCCGGTCATCATCACCAGCCGCATGGATTGGAGCGAGGAGGCCGACCGCAAGGAACGCGCAGCGCTGCTGGACTCCATAGAGCAATGGCGCAGCGACTGGGAGAGCCGCGACACCGAGGGCTACCTCGGACACTACGCCCAGGAGTTCACCAGCGGCGGCATGAAGCTGGCAGAGTTCGCGAAGCAGAAGCGTGTGGTCAATTCGGGCAAGACCTGGATCAAGGTCAGGATGACCAACGTCAGTGTCTTCCGCTACCCCACGCAACCGGACCTGGTGGTGGTCAATTTCGACCAGGATTACGAGAGCAACAATCTTTCCAACCGCATGCACAAGCGCCAATACTGGCTGAAACGGGACGGGCGCTGGCAGATCGTGTATGAGGGTTCCGCATGATGAATGGACATATCTCGGATATGTGGCTCCGACATAACCTGAAGGTTAGTCTGCGCCGAAACTCGCGGTGCTCGTTTTCTCGTCTCTCCGCTCCGTGCGCCTTGCGCTGCATCCCGAAATTCTGAATTACTGAGGGCATTCAATATGAAATCGATACGCTACATACTCACTCTCCTGCTGGCAGTCTGCTGCATCCTGCCCGCGCACGCCGCTTCTTCAACACAAGGAAAAACCAAGATGGTCAAGCTCCACACCAACAAAGGCATCATTACCCTGCAGCTCGACGCCGAGAAGGCGCCGGTCACCGTGCAGAACTTCCTCGACTACGTGAACAGCGGTTTCTACAGCAACACGATCTTCCACCGCGTCATCCCCAACTTCATGATCCAGGGCGGCGGTTTCGAACCCGGCATGAAGCAGAAGACGACCAAGGCTCCGATCAAGAACGAAGCCGCCAACGGCCTGAAGAACGACAAGTACACCATCGCCATGGCCCGCACCGGCGACCCGCACTCCGCTACCGCCCAGTTCTTCATCAACGTAAAGAACAACGACTTCCTCGACTATCCGGGACAGGACGGCTGGGGTTACTGCGTGTTCGGCAAGGTTGTCGAAGGCATGGACATCGTGGACTCCATCGCCAAGGTCAAGACCGGGCGCAGCGGCTTCCATCAGGACGTGCCGACCGAGGACGTCATCATCACCAAGGCTGAAGTCCTGAAGTAATCAGGATTGAGGATCGAGGATTGAGGACCGAGCGGTACCGCGGTTTCCCTCCATCCTCGCTCCTCGTTCCTCGATCCTGAGATGTCCCACTCCCTTTTCATCTCCGACCTGCACCTGAGTGCGGTGCAGCCGCGCAGTGCCGAGCTCTTCCTGCGTTTCGCCAAGGACGCCGTGCCTCAGGCCGCGGCGCTCTATATCCTGGGCGACCTGTTCGAATACTGGGCGGGCGACGACGACCTCGACGACCCGTTCCACCAGTCCGTCTGCAGCGTGCTGGATACGCTGGGAGCGCAAGGCACACGCGTCTTCATCATGCGCGGCAACCGCGACTTCCTGATGGACCAGCGATTGGCGGCCGCCTGCCGCGCCACCCTGTTGTCCGACCCGACTCTGCTGGACCTGTATGGCACGCCCACCCTGCTCAGCCACGGCGACGCGCTGTGCACCGACGATGCGGAGTACCAGCAGTTCCGGCGCATGGTGCGCAACGCCGACTGGCAGGCTCAGTTCCTGGAGCAACCGTTGCCCAGGCGCCGTGCGCAGATAGAGCAATTGCGCGCCCAGAGTGAACAGTCCAAACGCACCAAGGCCATGGATGACATGGACGTGAGTTGCGATGCGGTGAACGAGCTGCTGCGCGAACACGGCTACCCGCGCCTCATTCACGGCCACACCCACCGGCCGGCAAGACACGTGCATCACCTGGACGGCCGCAGCTGCGAGCGCTGGGTGCTGGGCGACTGGGACAGCGGCAAGGCGGTCTTCCTGCGCTGCGAGGCGAGCGGCGCCAGCCTGCAGACCATCGCTCTTTGAACCTGAGGTCAGCGCTCTAGCAGTTCCTTGAGCGCCTCAAGGTCGCGCGCGATCCAGGCTGCGTCTTCCTCGAACTTCGCATCGGACATGCCGGGCTGGCGGAACAAGGTCATCTGCACCTCCGCCCCTTCCCCGTTGCGTATGATCCTGAGCGGTACATAGACTTCCCCACCTGCTGTCTGGACATAATGGTCCAACACACCGAAGGCATTGTGCCCGGTGAACCTGATGGTGACCTCCCCCTCGGGCCCTAGCGCCCGCCATACACTGCCTTCGCGTTTGAGTTCGGCCTTGCTCAGGCCGGAGGCCCATTTTGAGAAATCCTCGGGGTGCCATATAGCCTCGTAAGCCTCGGCCCAGTTGCGTTCTATCGAGATACTGATCGTGCGCGATCCCAGCATGGCGTCCTCCGTTCAGATGTGGAACACCCCTACTTCTTCTTTGCCAGCCCCTGCTCGAATCTGACCAGTTCGGTGATCTCGGCCTTGTGCAGGCCCTTGGGATCGTTGGGTGTCATGGGCACCGGCCCCCAATTGCCCGAACCGCCGTTGGATACCTTCATCACCAGGCCTTCGATCAGCGGGTACTCCTTGCCGTTGTACTTGAATTTCTTGATGCCGTGTCCCGCGTATCTTTCTGCCACATCCTTCCACGCGGGACCGATCACCTTCTTGTCGATGGCGTGGCAGGCGATGCAGCCGAGCTTCTTGGCCGCGGGCGGCATGTCCACCGCCAGGGCGGGCACGCTGGTCATCAGTATCGCAGTCAGGGTGAAGGTCACACGCTTCATGGCGTTCTCCTTTGCAGGCGGCTGTGCGGCAGGAAGATATGGCCGAGATATTGTTCCACCACGGCATGTGGCATGGAAGGATTCTTTGAGGTGCTGACGGCAGGCCGCCAGCGGAGGGATCAGTGCTGGTTAGCGCACAGACTCTCGCAAGGGATGCCGTCCTTGTTCCGGTCCAGGGTGCGCACGCCGCAGTGCGCAAGGTAGTAGCGCGCCTCGTCGCAAGAGCTCATCTGAGAGCACAGGTGCTTCTTCTTGCATTCCGAATCGTATGCGGCCTTGGGGGTGGTCGGAGCCGATACACGGTGTTGCGTCGTAGTGGACAAGGGGCCGGTGGCAGTATGGAGCTTGCGCCACTCCCACGGTGCCTCGGGCGCAGCCTGCGCCCACAAGCCTTTCCGCACCTTCTGAGCATCGGCCTGCAGCCCCAGGAACCTCTTGTCGGAATGGAAATGGGAGTTCTCCCAGGCCATGCCGCGGCGCAGTTGTTCCTGATTGACGTCGATGCCGTCCAGCGAGATGGTGCCCACCATGCGGCCGTACTTGTCGACTGCCTGGCTGTCTATCTGCACGGTCTTCCTGCCCACCATCTCCTGCAGGGAGTCGCGCGCCTGTTTACCCCAGGCCTGGTCTTTCTCGGGGGCATCTATGTTGGCCATGCGCACCTTGATGCGCTGGTTGCCGCGCAGCACCATGACGGTGTCACCGTCCATCACCATGATGACCTTGGCGTTGAATGTCTCGGCCTGGGCTCCCATCGCAATGCAGCACAGCAATGCGATGAGCGTCCTCATATCAGGATGCTCTTGATGACCGCGAGCGACAGCAGGGTGTAGCCTGCGGCGAGGATGTCGTCGAACATCACGCCCAGCCCGCCGTGCCAGTGGGCATCGAAATGGCGTATGGGCTGCGGCTTCACGATGTCGAAGAAACGGAAGAGCGAGAACGCGAGCAGCTGCCACACCAAGCCCTCCGGCGTGAAGAAGAGCACCAGCATGAAGGCGACGATCTCGTCCCACACGATCCCGCCGTAGTCCTCGACGCCCAGCGCCTTGCCCGTGAGGTCGCACACCCATACACCGAAGGCGAACGCCCAGATCAGCACCAGCAGGAACGCGGCGTCCGTCAGCCGCGGCGCCAGGAACCAGTACATGGGGAAAGCCACCAGCGTGCCCGCGGTGCCCGGCGAACGCGGCACGAGGCCCGCGCCGAACCCGAAGGAAAGGAGATGCGCCGGATGACTGAACAGGAAACGCCAGCTCGGCTGCACCTTCAACTGGTCATGCGAAATGATCATATCCACCTTGTGCTATCTCCATCACGCTGCCGTCCTCCGCGCGCACCTTGCAGCCGCGGCCGGACACGATCTTTCCTATGCGCTTGAGCGGCTGGTGCAGGCTCAACGCCACGGCCTCGATCTCATCGCGCGCACCCACCGGCGCCGTAAAGCACAACTCGTAGTCGTCGCCGCCCGCCAGCACGCATTGCTGGGCCAACTCGAACATCACGTCGCCGCACGAGGCGAAGAACGACGACACAGGCAACTTGTCGTAACGCACCTCGGCGGCGAGGTTGGAACTCTCGAGGATGTGCCCGAGGTCGGCGATGAGGCCGTCCGAAATGTCTATGGCGCTGTTGGCGAGGTCGCGCAGCGCCACCCCCAGGGCCACGCGCGGCTGCGGCTGGTGCAGCGCGGCCAGGGAGGCGCTGCGCACCTGCTCGGGGAGCGCGATCCTGCCCTGCAGGTGCGCCAGGCCGAGCGCGGCCTCGCCAAGGGTGCCGGACACCCAGATGTCATCGCCCAGTTGCGCGCCGTCGCGGCGCAGCGCACGGCCGCGCGGGACCTCCCCCATGATGGTGACGCAGAGGTTGAGCGGGCCGCGGGTCGTATCGCCGCCAACCAGCTCCACGCCGTGCACGTCGGCCAGCGCGAAGAAGCCCGCGCTGAACCGCTTAAGCCAGTCCTCGTCCGCCGCGGGCAGGGCGAGCGACAGCGTGGCCCAGCGCGGCACGGCCCCCATGGCCGCCATGTCGGAGAGGTTGACGGCAAGCGTCTTGTGGCCCAGGAGATAGGGATCGGCGTCCGAGAGGAAGTGGGTGCCGCTCACCAGCATGTCGGTGGACACCGCGAGCTCCATGCCTTCCGCTACGCGGAGCAGTGCGGCGTCGTCTCCCACGCCCAAGGCGGCCCCTGGTGTGGCGCGGGTGAAGTAGCGTTTGATCAGATCGAATTCAGACAAAGCCGGCCTCGGGATAGGCCGCAGGGAGTTCCTGCGGCATGTCTAACTTATCTTGCCTTAACTTCCGCTGCGCGCACCTGCGCGGCCAGCTTGTCCAGCACCCCGTTCACGAACTTGTGTCCGTCGCTGCCGCCGAAGGTCTTGGCCAGTTCCACCGCCTCGTTGATGACCACGCGATAGGGCACTTCAGGATGGTTGACGAGTTCGTACGCGCCGAGCAGCAGCACGGAGAATTCCACCGGGCTCAGCTCGTCCACCGAGCGGTCCAGATGCGGGGCGATCTGTTCGATCAGCCCGTCGCTCCTGGCGATCACTCCGCGCAACAGCTGGCCGAACAGCTCGGTGTCGTAGCGCCCCAGGCTCTTCTCGGCGCGCGTGTCCTTCTCGATCAGCGTCGCACTCTTGCCCGACAGTCGCCATTCATAAATGCCCTGCATCGCCAGTTCGCGCGCGCGATGGCGCATGCTCTTGGCTGGGGTCGCACCCTTGCTCTCGCTCATGCGACCTCCTTCAGCAGATTCGCCATCTCGATGGCGACCAGCGCCGCTTCGGCGCCCTTCACGCTCATGCGTATCTCGGCCTGCTCGTCTGTGTCTGTGGTGAGGATGGCGTTGGCGACGGGCACGCCGCCGCTGAGCTGCACCTCGCCCACACCGCGCGCCGACTCGTTGGACACGACCTCGAAATGGTAGGTGTCGCCACGTATCACGGCGCCCAGCGCGATGAGCGCGTCATATTTGCGGCTCTTCGCCATGGCCTGCAGCACCAGCGGGATCTCCAGCGCGCCGGGCACGGTGGCCAGCGTGATGTCGTCGTCGCTCACGCCGCTCTGCGCTAGTTGCGCGCGGCATGCGGCCAGCAGCCCTTCGCACACCGGCGTGTTGAAGCGGCTCTGCACGATGCCTATGCGCATGCCGCGGCCGTTGAGGTTCTTCTCGATTTCTTTCATGTCGTTCTTCCTGTTATTGCCCCTCTCCCCAGCCCTCTCCCGCCTGCGGGAGAGGGAGTTTTTCCCCTCGCCCACTTGTGGGAGAGGGGTCGGGGAGAGGGTAGTCCTAAAATCTACGTTCTAGGCAGACTTGACCCCGCCCTACATCTTTTCCTTGCTTTGACAGTAACGCACCACCTCCAGACCAAAGCCGGTCATGCTGGGCAGTTTGCGCGGGGTGGCGATGAGGCACATCTTGCCGACGTTGAGGTCGCGCAGGATCTGTGCGCCTATGCCGTAGCTCTTGGGGTCCCAGCGTGCGGCATGCGCCTCGGGCTTGGCGGCTGCGCGCGCCAGCAGGTCGGCCGAGGTCTCGGTGTGGTGCATGAGCACCAGCACGCCGGCATCGGACTCACTGATCTTCTTCAGCGCGTCGTGCACGCTGGTGGTGTTGGGCAGGCTGACCTGTTCCAGGAAATCCAGCGCGGAGAGCGGCTCGTGCACCCGCACCAGCGTCTCCTTCTCGGGCCGGATGTCGCCCTTCACCAGCGCCAGATGCGTGCGCTGGCTGGTCTTGTCGGTGTAGGTCACTAGGTCCAGCTCGCCGTAGGCGGTCTGCACGGTGCGCCGCGCCACGCGCTCCACCAGCGTCTCGTTGTGGATGCGGTATTCGATGAGGTCGGCGATGGTGCCTATCTTCAGCCCGTGTTCCTTGGCGAACGGAATGAGGTCGGGCAGGCGCGCCATCTCGCCGTCTTCCTTGAGGATCTCGCAGATCACCGAGGCTGGGGTGAGCCCCGCCAGCTGCGCCAGGTCGCAGCCCGCTTCGGTATGACCGGCACGCACGAGCACGCCGCCGTCGCGGGCCATCAAGGGGAAGATGTGGCCGGGCTGCACGATGTCGGCGGGCTGCGCGTCCTTGTTGGCGGCGGCCTGTATGGTGCGCGCGCGATCGGCTGCCGAGATGCCCGTGGTCACGCCGCTCGCCGCCTCGATGGAAACCGTGAAATTGGTCGCCAGCGGCAGGCCGTTGGCGCTCACCATCAGCGGCAGGTTGAGCCGCTCGCAGTGCGCCTGGGTGAGCGTGAGGCAGATCAGGCCGCGGCCGTGCCTGGCCATGAAATTGACCTTCTCCGGCGTGACGAATTCGGCGGCGAACAGCAGGTCGCCCTCGTTCTCGCGGTCTTCCTCGTCCACCAGCACGACCATGCGCCCGGCGCGTATCTCTTCGATGATCTCGGTGATAGGGGAGATGTCTGTCATGTGAGGGATTCTGTGGGTGTTTCGCGTTCGGGGCGCGATTTTAGCATCATCGGCAGCTTTCCTCGCCGTTTCCGGCCGCACCGTGCCCCTGCGGCACAGGCGAGCGGGTGCCCGGCCGGGCGATACCTTCTATAATTGGCGAATTGTTCTTCTCGTCCGCATCATGAAACGCATCAACCTCTCAAAATGGGCCATCCGCAACCAGGCCATGGTGCTCTACCTGCTGCTGTCCCTGCTCATCGCAGGCGCCATCGCCTACCTGGACCTGCCGCGCAACGAAGACCCTGACTTCAACTTCAAGCTCATGACCGTGACGGTGAAGTGGCCAGGCGCCACCGCGCGCGAGGTGGAGCAGCAGGTCACGGACCGCATAGAGCGCATGCTGCAGGAGACCCCCTGGCTGGACAGCATCGCGAGCTCGTCCAAGCCGGGGGAGGCGGTCATCTACGTCGCGCTGGAAGATGGCACGCCCAGCTCGGAACTGCCCAAGGCATGGGAGACGGTGCGCAAGAAGCTCTCCGACATGCGACGTTCACTGCCGGAGGATGCGGGACGCCCGGTGATCAACGACGAGATGGGCGACACCTACGGCTCCATCTACGCTTTCACCTCGGCCGAGCTCGGGCCGGCAGAACTGGAGCGCGAGGCCAGCGCCGCCCGCCAGGAGCTGCTCAAGATCGCGAACGTGAACAAGGTGGAACTGGTCGGCGAGCAGGAAGAGCGCATCTACATCGAGTTCGACGGCGACAAGCTCGCCTCCTTCGGCATAGACCCGCTGCGCATCGCCACCATCCTCAAGACGCAGAACGCGATGGAGCCCGCGGGCGAGATCGTCTCCCCCGCCGCCATCGCCAGACTGCGCGTCAGCGGCGACTTCCATTCGCTCAGGAGCATACAGGACATAGGCGTGCCGGGCGCGGGCGGCAAGGTATACCGGCTGGGCGACATCAGCCGCGTCTATCGCGGTTACCAGGACCCGGCCCGCTTCAGGATGAAGTATCGCGGCAAGGTGGCCGTCGGGCTCGCGGTCTCCATGACCAAGGCCGGCAA
This sequence comes from Sideroxydans sp., assembly GCA_037446535.1. GTDB lineage: Bacteria > Pseudomonadota > Gammaproteobacteria > Burkholderiales > Gallionellaceae > Sideroxyarcus. Next base: position 20,683 of record JBBIIJ010000012.1, read on the forward strand.
CGTGATCGAACTGGGTGAAAGACTGGACCAGGCCATCGCTGACATCCGCACCCATCTGCCCAAGGGTGTGGAGATACACCAGGTCGCCAACCAGCCCAAGGTGGTGGACCAGTCCATCAACCAGTTCATGCATTCGCTGCTGGAAGCGCTGCTCATCGTGCTGGCCATCAGCTTCGTCAGCCTGGGCTGGCGCGCCGGCATGGTGGTGGCGCTGTCCATCCCCGTGGTGATGGCAGGCACCTTCCTGCTGATGAAGCTGTTCGGGATAGACCTGCAGCGCGTCTCGGTGGGCGCGCTGATCATCGCCATCGGCCTGCTGGTGGACGACGCCATGATCGCGGTGGAGATGATGAAGGTGAAGGTGGGGCAAGGCTGGAACAAGGCGAGTGCAGTGGTGTTCGCCTACTCGAACACCGCCTTCCCCATGCTCACCGGCACCCTCATCACCGCGGCCGCCTTCCTGCCGGTGGGGCTGGCCCGCTCGTCGGCGGGCGAATACACGATATCCATCTGCATCGTGGTCGCCCTGTCGCTGCTGGTCTCCTGGGTGGTCGCAGTCATCTTCACCCCCTTCATCGGCTACCACCTGCTGCAGGAGCACCGCCACACCGCCGAGCCGATCTACCAGAACCGGTTCTACTTCCAGTTCCGCCGCCTCGTGGTCGCCTGCATCGAGTATCGCCGCACCGTGATCGCCGCCACCCTGGCCCTGTTCGTGATCGCGCTGCTCGGTTTCAGCAAGGTCGACCAGCAGTTCTTCCCGCCGTCCGAACGCACTGAGCTGCTGGTGGACATCTGGCTGCCCGAAGGCACGGCACTGAGCATGACCGAAGGGCTCGCGGGGAAGATCGAAGGCCACTTGAAGGACGACAAGGACGTGGTGCAGTACACGAGCTACATCGGCGGCAGCACCCCACGCTTCTACCTGCCGCTCGACATACAGCCGTTCACGACCAACTACGCGCAGATCGTCATCGACACGCCCGACATCGATGCGCGCGAGCGCGAGCTGAAAAGGCTGCGCAAGCTGCTGGACGCGGAATACGCTGCCTACGGCATACGCGTCTCGCGCCTGGAGAACGGCCCGCCCGTCGGCTACCCGGTGCAGTTCCGCGTCCTGGGCAAGGACCTGGACAAGGTGCGCGAGATCGCCGACCAGGTGAAGGAGGTGGTCAAGCAGGACACCCGCACCAAGAACGTCAGCCAGGATTCCGACCAGCCCATCAAGACCGTCAACATCGAGCTCGACCAGGCCAAGGCACGCGCCCTGGGCATCTCGTCGCAGACGCTGTCCCGTTACCTGCAGATGCTGCACTCGGGCATCGCGGTGACCCAGTACCGCGAGGACGACAAGCGCATCGAGGTCGTGATGCGCGCGGTAGCCGCGGAAAGGGGCAACGAGGAATTCCTCAGGCATGTGCGCATCCCCACCGCCGGGGGACAGTTCGTGGCGCTGTCTGACATCGCCAAGCTGAGCGAGCGCACCGAGGAAGGCGTGGTCTGGCGCTTGAACATGATGCCCGTGGTCACCGTGCGCGCCGAGATACCCGACAACGTCCTGGCCTCCAGCGTCAGCCACGCCGTCGAGAAGAAGCTGGGCAGCATCCGCGCCAAGCTGCCCAACGGCTATCGCATAGAGACCGGCGGCTCCGAAGAGGACAGCGACAAGGCGACCGGCTCCATCATCGCCGTGCTGCCGCTGATGTGCTTCCTCATCCTCACCCTGCTGATGTGGCAGCTGCGCCACATCAAGCTCGTGGTGCTGGTGCTGCTCACCGCCCCCCTGGGCCTGATCGGCGTGACCGCCGTACTGCTGGGTTTCCACGTGGCCTTCGGCTTCGTCGCCATGCTGGGCACCATCTCGCTGGCCGGCATCATCATGCGCAACTCGGTGATCCTGGTGGACCAGATAGAACAGGACATCGGGCAGGGCTTGTCGCGTTACGAGGCCATCATCGATTCCACTGTGCGCCGCGCCCGCCCCATCATGCTCACCGCCGCCGCAGCCATGCTCGCCATGACGCCCCTGACGAGCAGCGTGTTCTGGGGCCCGATGGCCATGATCATCATGGGCGGCCTGTTGGTCGCCACCCTGCTCACGCTGCTGGTGCTGCCAGCACTGTATGCGGCGTGGTTCAGGGTGGTGGAAGAGAAGCCGGCGCAGGAGTGACGGCGTCCAGGCCTGCGTCGCGCTTCCCTTGACTCGAGGAGCGCACCGCCCAAGGTTCTATGATTCTCCCGTCCCGGCATGCCCCCCATGCCGGACCTGAAGAGGAGCAAGGGAATGGCGCAACGACCCGCTTCCCGCAACTGGTCCGCGAAGGTGACACGCGAGAGCTACGCGCTCGACCTCGAAGAAGGCGTGTTCACCTGGCAAGACCCCAAACGCATCGCCGAATCGCTCAAACGCTCCGCCGAAGCCAGCACCCGCCGCAAGTCCCCACCCTTCCGCTCCGCCATGTCCATGCTCGTGTTCTACATCAACCGTGCGGGCAAGAACCTCGACGAGGACCAGAAGCGCGTCCTTGAACAGGCGAAGGAGGAACTGCGAGGGCTGTATGGCAAGTGCTGAAGCGCCTAGACATTTCCGCGTATTGTTTTCAGGGCGAGGGTCGGCTAAGGTTGGAGACGTCGGACGAGATAAGCGAATGCGACAGTGCAGTCCACTTTACGTTGAGCCCTAATAGGAGAACGCCAGTGTTCGAGAACGGAATAGAAAGAACAATTATCGTCACAGCCATTATTCTTTGGTTCGCCCATGGCTGGTATCTCAATGAGCGCCTCAAGCATGTGCACGAAAAACTCGATCGTGTCCTTGACGCATTTGATGGTCTGCACGATTACCTCTACGAAATCGACCCCCAATTTGATGATGAGCGCCAACTGCTAGAAGACCTAAACGAGTCGCTTAATGATGGATCCGTGAGTTTTTCCGGGATGAATCACATGGAACTTATCAAGAAGAAGGAGCAGGAAGGTAAAAGAACGCTCAACACACCATTGATCCGCTGAAAACAATGGCCCAGCAAATCATTCCAGCGGACCTTTTTTGCCGTCCGCTGAATTCAAACGTTGTGGCTCTCAGAAACATGCACCAAACGAACTGGCAGCGGCAAGAAGCGGGCATTGTGGGACGAGCCAATTGCGATATATTTGGCACCCTGATTCGACTAATTTTTATACGGAGTACTTCATCCCAATGAATTTAGATGTTCACTGGACGGCCTACCTATCCGCACTAAGTGTGCCTGTTATCGCTGCATTTGCCGCGCTCATTGCGTACCGCCAATGGGTAACTGCGCGTAACAAACTGAAGCTCGATCTATTCGATCGGCGCATGGCTGTGTACGAGGCGGCAACAGCTGAATTGGTCCGAGCCTGGGGAGGGTGGGACGACATGGGGACCGGGGATAGTGTCGCAGATCGCCTGAAACTCCGTGAGGCGAAATGGCTAATCTCTCATGACGTTGCTGCGTACCTCGAAGGGCAATTCCTAGCGAGTTTGAATGAGTTGGCGAGCTTTCCCGTGGTTTTGGATGACCACGATCCTAGTTCACCTGATTATGATTGGAATGGTCACGACACGCGCCTAGCAGAGCGAACGAAGATGTACGATCGCATTGCCGCTAAGATTGATGAACTGTTTACTTCATTCCTCACCTTGAAACACTAGACCGCGACGGCCTTGAGGCCAGCCTGCGTAGGGCGCACTAAGCAACGCACATTGCGCTGCATTCTTGACGTAATGGCGGCGACTTCACAAGGATCATTCATCAAGTTAAAGCGTGGCGAGCGACAGCTCGCCATGCTGCTTTTAGATTTTGCTTTTCACCCCCTGTGCGCCGCCGAGTAGCGCAGGCTAGTCAGGGGTAGTCCGACGAATATGTTTGAGCACGTGACCGCGCAGCGGGTCGTGCGAGTTTATGAGGAGGCCTGACTGGCCGAGCAACGGAGGGGACCCCGAAGGGGCGGCAAACCGGGGTCGCCTTTTCTTCGGTCACCTTCTTTTGGCGAAGCAAAAGAAGGTGACTTGCTGCCGGGCAACCCCCGGCGGTTTTTGTTGAGTGCAACCGCTCATGTTTCGATACGGCCTGCGGCCTACTCAACACGAACGGGGATAATTTGATTTCTTGTTGGGTACCGCTGCGCTAACCCAACCTACACCGCCCCCGCCATCATCATCCTCTCCACATACCGCGCGATGAGATCGATCTCCAGGTTCACCTTCGCCCCCGCCTTCAGCTCGTGCAGCGTGGTCACCTGCAACGTATGCGGGATGAGGTTCACCTCGAACCCGTCGCCCTCGACCTGGTTCACAGTGAGGCTCACGCCGTTGATAGTGATGGAGCCCTTGACCGCGATGTACTTAGCCAACGCATGCGGCGCGCGCACCGCGAGGCGCCAGCTCTCGCCGATGTCGTTGAACGCGATCACTTCGCCCACGCCGTCCACATGACCGCTGACCAGATGCCCGCCCAGCCGGTCGGACAGGCGCAGCGCCTTCTCCAGGTTGACGTGCGCGCCTTGCCGGTCCAGGCCGGTGGTGCAGTTGAGCGTCTCGCGCGAGACGTCCACGGTGAAGTCGCGGCCTTCCAGCTTCACGACCGTGAGGCATACGCCGTTGACTGCAATGCTGTCGCCGAGCTGCACATCGTCCATGCCCAGCGCGTTGGTCTCTACGGTCAGGCGCAAACCGCCTTCCCTGTCTTGTGCCGATCTGATGAGGCCCACGTCGGCCACGATTCCACTGAACATATTCGCCCTTTCCCTGACCCTCTCCCGCAAGCGGGCGAGGTTATCTACCTATTCTCGCTGTGATGCGTAAGTCCTTGCCCACATGGCGCACGTCCTGCCATGCCAGCTCCACACGCTGTTCGAGCGCGGTCAGTTCGCCCAGGTCCGCCATGCCACGCGCGGCATCGCCCAGGAGTTGCGGCGCCATATACAGCACGAGCTCGTCCACAAGGTTCGCCCTGAACAGCGCGCCGTTCAGTATGCGTCCGGCCTCGACGAGCACCTCGTTGATGCCGCGCTGTGCCAGGTCGCGCAGCACGGCCTGCAGACCCACCTGCCCGCCAGCCGCAGGCAACACGCACACCTCGGCGCCGGCCGCCTCGACGGCCTGCACCCTCGCGGCATCGGTGCAGGTGGTGTAGACCAAGGCGCGTCCGCCCTCCAGCACCCGGGCCCGGTGCGAGAGACGCAACTGGCTGTCCAGCACCACGCGCAGCGGTTGGCGTTCGGTCTGCAGGCTGCGCACGTTGAGCTGCGGGTCGTCCGCGAGCACGGTGCCGACGCCCGTCAGCACCGCGCAGGAGCGCGCGCGCCAGCGCTGCACATCGAGCCGCGCCTCAGCTCCCGTGATCCACTGGCTGGTGCCATTGGCCAGCGCTGTGCGCCCGTCCAGGCTGGCTGCGATCTTGCTGCGCACCCAGGGCAGGTCGCGCGTCATGCGCGAGACGAAGCCGATGTTGAGTTCACGCGCGGAAGCTTCCATCAGGCCGCATTCGACCACGATGCCGGCAGCGCGTAGCCTGGCGATGCCCTGTCCTGCCACCAAGGGGTTGGGGTCCTGCATGGCAACCACCACGCGCGAAACACGCGCAGCGATCAGCGCGTCCGCACAGGGCGGTGTGCGCCCGTGATGGCTGCAGGGTTCCAGCGTGACGTAGGCGGTGGCGCCCCGTGCGGCGTCACCCGCCGCGCGCAGCGCATGCACCTCGGCGTGAGGACCACCCGCTCGCTCGTGCCAGCCTTCGCCGACTAGCGCGCCATCCTTCACCAGCACGCAGCCGACTCGGGGATTGGGAGATGTGGTGTACAGGCCGCGCTCTGCCAGTTGCAGGGCGCGCGCCATCCACTGGCTGTCCATCGCATTGGGCATGGCTCAGTCCGTCTTGCGACGACGATTGTTGGGTTTGCTCACCGCGTCTATGGCGTCGGAGAAATCGCCGACATCCTGGAAGCTCTTGTACACGGAGGCGAAGCGTATGTAGGCGACCTTGTCGAGCTTGAGCAGCTCCTTCATCACCATCTCGCCGATCTGGCGCGAACCTATCTCGCGCTCGCCCAGGGCGAAGATCTTCTGGGTGACGTGATCAATGGCGGCATCGACCAGTTCTGTGGGGACCGGGCGCTTGTGCAGCGCCCGGGTGAAACTGGTGCGCAACTTCTCGGCATCGAAATCGCTGCGCATGCCGTTCTGCTTGACCACTTGCGGCATGCGCATCTCCACCGTCTCGTAGGTGGTGAAGCGCTTGTCGCAGGAGAGGCAGCGGCGGCGACGGCGGATGCTGTCGCCTTCCTCGCTCTCGCGGGTATCCACTACTTGGGTATCAGGACCTTTGCAGAATGGACACCGCATGGTCTTGGCTTATGCGCCGTAGACGGGGAACTGGGAGGTCAGCTTCTTCACTTCACCGGCCACCCTGGCGATCACCGCATCATCGTTCGGCGCATCCAGCACGTCGGCGATGAGATGGGCCAGCTTCTCGGCTTCCAGCTCCTTGAAGCCCCGCGTGGTCATCGCGGGAGAGCCGATGCGGATGCCGGAGGTGACGAAAGGTTTTTCCGGATCGTTGGGGATGGCGTTCTTGTTCACGGTGATGTGCGCGCGGCCCAAGGCGGCCTCGGCGTCCTTGCCGGTCAGCTTCTTGGCGCGCAGGTCCACCAGGAACACGTGACTGTCGGTGCGACCGGAGACGATGCGCACGCCGCGTTCGGTCAGCACCTTGGCCATCACGCGCGCGTTGTCGATCACCTGCTTCTGGTAGTCCTTGAACTCCTTGCTCGCGGCTTCCTTGAATGCCACGGCCTTGGCGGCGATGACGTGCATCAGCGGGCCACCTTGCAGCTGCGGGAAGATCGCGGAATTCAGCGCCTTCTCGTGCTCGGCCTTGGACAGGATGAGGCCGCCGCGCGGACCGCGCAGGGTCTTGTGCGTGGTGGTGGTCACGAAGTCGGCGATGCCTACCGGGTTGGGGTAGTAGCCCGCAGCCACCAGGCCCGCATAGTGGGCCATGTCCACGAACAGGTAGGCACCGACGCTGTCGGCGATGGCGCGGAAACGCTTCCAGTCGATGACCAGCGCATAGGCGGAAGCACCCGCCACGATCATCTTCGGCTTGTGTTCGTTGGCAAGCTTCTGCACCTGGTCGTAGTCGATCTCTTCCTTGTCGTTCAGGCCGTACTGGATGGCGTTGTACAGCTTGCCGCTGATGTTCACGGTGGCGCCGTGGGTCAGGTGGCCGCCGTGCGCCAGGGACATGCCGAGGATGGTGTCGCCCGGTTTCAGCACCGAGACATACACAGCCTGGTTGGCCTGCGAACCGGAGTGCGGCTGCACGTTGGCGTATTCAGCACCGAACAGCGCCTTGGCGCGGTCGATGGCCAGTTGCTCGGCGATATCCACGTATTCGCAGCCGCCGTAGTAGCGCTTGGCGGGATAACCTTCGGCATACTTGTTGGTGAGCTGGCTGCCCTGCGCTTCCATCACCGCCGGGCTGGTGTAGTTCTCGGACGCGATCAGTTCGATGTGGTCTTCCTGACGGTGGACTTCGTTCTGGATCGCACTCCACAGTTCGGGATCGGTGACGGAAATGGTGTTTTTGCGCGAGAACATGACTAGCCTTCCAATTAAGGGTAAACGAGAAAGGCGCGCATTTTATCACGGCAGGCAACAGCGACGCAGGACAACAAAAGGCCGCTCGCCAGGAGCGTCATCAGACCTACCCTGCGCGGTCATTGCCCCGCGATCGACATGCGCTCCACCAGCACAGAGCCGCATTGCCGCGAGCCCTGCACCAGCACATCGTTGCCGATGGCGACGATATCGCGGTACATCTCCTTCAGATTGCCGGCGATGGTGATCTCTTCCACCGGATACTGGATCTCGCCGTGCTCCACCCAGAACCCCGCCGCACCCCGCGAATAGTCGCCCGTCACCGGATTGACACCGTGCCCCAGCAACTCGGTCACCACCAGCCCGCGCTGCATCTTGCGCAGCAGGCCTTCGAAATCGAACTCGCCGTGGCCGACGATCAGGTTGTGGGTGCCGCCGGCATTGCCCGTGGTCTGCATGCCCAGCTTGCGCGCGGCATAGCTGCCCAGGAAATAGCCGCGCAACACGCCATCTTCGACGATGGCGCGGCGGCGAGCCCTTACGCCCTCGGCATCGAAAGGACTGCTGGCCAGACCGCGCGGGATATCCGGCACATCGTCGATACGCACGATGTCGGAGAACACCGGGCGATCAAGCTGATCCATCAGGAAAGAGGATTTGCGGTACAGGCTGCCGCCGCTCACGGCATTCACGAAGTGCCCGAACAGGCTGCCCGCCACAGGCGCCTCGAACAGCACAGGGCACTGCATGGTGGGCAGCCTGCGCGCCTTGAGGCGGCGCACCGTGCGCTCGGCGGCGATGCGCCCTATCTCCTCCACGCGCAGGATCTCGCGCGCGTCGCGCGCCACGCTGTACCAGTAGTCGCGCTGCATGCCATCGCCCTTGCCGGCGATCACCGAGCAGCTCATGCTGTGGCGCGAACTGGGATAGCCGCCCACGAAGCCTAGGCTGTTGGCATGCACAAAGTTCGACTCGTGCACGCTGACAGAAGCGCCCTCGGAATTGACGATGCGCTTGTCGGCACCATACGCCGCCTGCTCGCATTCCTGCGCCAGGACGATGGCCTGATCCACGTCCAGCGCCCACGGGTGATACAGGTCGAGGTCGGTGGACGCGCCGGCCAGTTGGTCAGCGTCAGGCAGGCCCGCGCATTCGTCATCGGCGGTGAAGCGCGCAATGTTCAGCGCCGCATCCACCGTGTCGCGCACGGCCTGGGTGGAGAAATCCGATGTGCTCGCGTTGCCGCGTTTCTGGCCGAGATAGACGGTGACGCTCAGACCTTTGTCGCGGTTGTACTCTATGGTCTCGACCGCACCCTGGCGCACATTGACGGTCTGCCCGAGGCCTTCGGAGACCTCGGCGGCACTGGCTGAAGCGCCCTGTTTCTTGGCATAGGTGACGATGTCGGTCGCCAGCTGGCGTAGCATGTCCGGGGCAGGTGTGGCGTTCTTGGCGCGTGCGGGCATAAATTATTTCGTCTGGCGGATGCGGCGGGGGCGCTATCATATCAACATCTACAGCCTTGCAGGACACCCACGATGAGACCCCACGAACAACACGAAGACGACCTGGAAGAGCTGCCACCCAGCAAGACCAAGATCAAGAAACAGATGCTGGACCTGCAGAACCTGGGCAAGACCCTGACCGACCTGCCCAACGAGAAACTGCGCGAACTGGACCTCCCCGAGAACCTGCTGGACGCGCTCACCGAATACAAGCGCATGACCAAGTTCGGCGCGCTGAACCGTCAGCTGCAGTACATCGGCAGGCTGATGCGCGACGTGGACCCGGCCCCCATCGTCGCCAAACTGGAGGCTTGGGGCGGCACGTCCCGGCAGCACACCGCGTGGCTGCACCAGGTCGAGCATTGGCGCGACCGTCTGCTGGAAGAAGGCGATGCGCTGACCGAGCTGCTGGCCGCGCATCCCGAGGCGGACGCACAGCATCTGCGCACGCTGATACGCAACGCGCACAAGGAAAAGGAACTGGGGAAGCCGCCCAAGAGTTATCGCGAGATATTCCAGGCACTGCGCGACATCATCCCGGAACCATGAGACTCACCGCCGCGCCACGTTCCCGCGGCTGGCGGGCCCTGCCCGCACCTGAGGGCTACACCCTGCCGTGTCCGGGTCGCCCCACCCAAGAGCTATCGCGAAATATTCCAGGCGCTGCGCGACATCACGGAGCCATGAGCGGTCTGCTGCCCCATATCACGCTACTCAGCGGCCGCGACCCGCAGTACAGCGTCATCTGGCTGCACGGCCTGGGCGCGGACGGCACGGATTTCGTGCCTGTCGTCGACGAGATCCACCTGCCGCATGCCGTGCGCTACATCTTCCCCCATGCGCCCAAACGCCCGGTCACGATCAACGGCGGCTTCGACATGCCCGCGTGGTACGACATACGCGACGACGATCCGCTGACCTGGGACAAGACGGGCGAAGGTTCGGACCAGGACGCGGAAGGCATACGCGCGTCGGCGCTGGAGGTGGACAAGCTGATCGCGCAGGAAGTGCAGCGCGGCATCGCGCCCTCGCACATCTTCCTCGCGGGTTTCTCTCAGGGCGGGGCGGTCGTTCTGCATGCCGGACTGCGTGCGCGGGAAGCGCTGGGCGGGATACTGGCCCTGTCCACCTACCTGCCGCTGGCACATAGCCTGGCGAACGAGGCCAGCAGCAGCGCCCTGTCCACTCCCATCTTCATGGCGCATGGACGCAACGACCCTGTCGTGCCTTACGTGCTGGGGAGGAGTTCAGCAGAAGATCTGCGGGGGCGCGGCTATGCGCTGGAGTGGCATGAGTATGCGATGCCGCACACGGTGTGCATGGAGGAGATAGCCGCCATCGAGCACTGGCTGAAACAGCGGATGTGATGCTCCGTCATTCCTCATTCGCCGTATCCTGCTCCATCATCCGGTATCGCGCGAGGTCGTGGTCGTCGCCACGCTCGACCAGCGCCACAGGCAACAACAGATAGCCCCTGCCGTCGAGTTGCATGGTCAGGCTGCGGCTGGCCGCATAGGTCTCCGGCTTCATCAGCAGCCAGGCCTCGCCGCTGGTGTCCGAGGGACGGTTCAGATACATGCCCACCAGCTCGTTCTCCGCACCCGGCAAGTTGGGATCGGACAGGTTCACGCCGATGAAGCGGGGACTCAGGATCTCGACTCCGATGTGCAGGTTGTCCTGGGCATCGCGGCTCAGACGCCGCACCACGCCCGCCCCCCAGTGGGAGATACTCTCCGGCCTGCTGCCAATGACCGTGCCGATCTTGATGTCCTCGGCACGAGTCACGGGGACCACACTGCGGAAACCCGTCGCACTGATGTCCTCGACCTCCCACATCTCGCTCTCGTCCACGCCGAAAGTCAGGCCGATGTCGGTCTTTTCCAGCATCTTGAAGAAGCCGTTGGCCACGTTCACGCTGACGTTGATCTTGCGGCGCGGGTTACGGCGGGTTGCTGGCGGCAGGATGAGCCCCTGTAGAAGGCGACGCGCAACATCGCCCAGCAGGTTCGCCTCGTACTTGGCGCCGTACAGGTTGAAGTTATCGGGCACTATGCCCTTGTCCAAGGTCTTGAGCAGTCCGTCCAGCTGTTGCTTCATCCCTTCGGCATCGATGTAGCGCAGGGCAGGATGCAGCGTGACATCGGCCGTGACGCGCATAGGGGGCGTGGGCTGCGCCGTGTCGAACACGAACAATCCCGCGCCGTTGTACGAGTTGCTGACCTGCAGCCCCTTGCCCAGATTGGCGAACAGGCGCTCGCTGATATGTTCCTGCAAAGGATTCAAGGTGCCGGAACTGGTCCCATACCAGGCGATCAACGCCGCGAACTCCTGCGCCACGGAAGTACCCACGCCCGGGTAAGCGGCCAGCTGCTCCAGCTGGAAACCGTGTGCCTCGGCGAGACTATAGTAGTCCGCCAGACGCACCCAGAACGAAGGCTCGACCAGCGTATAGCGTGCCGCCGCCAGCTTGAGTCGGCCTGCAATGGCGGCGATGCCGCGTGCGCACAGGAAAGGAAGCTCGGTCTTGATGACCGACGCCCCTTTCGCGCCTTCGCGATAGCGGGTCAGCACGTCGTAGTGACACAGGTCGCTCTGCGTGTAGTAGCTCCCCAGTAGCAGCCAAAGGCGGTTCTCCTGGAATTTGGACAGGGGTTGGACGGAGAAATAATCATGGAAGAGCTTGCGCAGATGCGGCTGCGCCGCCTGGTCGAACAACCGCAACACGGCCCACTGATGATCCACACGAAAGTCCTTCGCCTCGCCGCGCAGCGTCTCCAGCCATTCGCTCAGCTCCTGCACGGCCTTGATGGAATCGTTCTTGGAAACGTCGTCCAGCACCTCCTGGGCCGACTTCATGTCCGCCAATGGATGATCCGATTTTTTTCCAAACAATCCCAACACTGCTGCTCTCCCTGATATGACGCTTACCGGCCGAAAAATCGGTCGTAATATAAACACAATTCATTGCCGATGCATACTGGACATCGGCCTATATATTCCCCTATATACAACAAGATGATTTCGTTATTGTCGGAAGACAGCCCTTTCCCTCCCTTGGTGCAGGCCCTGGAACGACCCAACGGTCTGCTGGCGGCCGGCGGCGACCTCTCCACGCCGCGCCTGCTGGACGCCTATCGCCACGGTATCTTCCCCTGGTTCAGCCCGGGCGACCCCATACTGTGGTGGAGCCCGGACCCGCGCATGGTGCTTTTCCCCGATGAGTTCAGAGTCTCGCATTCCCTGCGCAAGACTTTGCGCAAAGGCGACTTCGAGGTGCGCACGGACACCGCCTTCGAGCAGGTCATGCGGGCCTGCGCCGCGCCTCGGGACGAAGAACACGGCACCTGGATCGTAGAGGAGATGATAGCGGCGTATTGCGAACTGCACCGCAAGGGCTACGCGCACTCGGTGGAGGTGTGGATGGATGGCAAACTGGCCGGCGGGCTGTATGGCGTGGCCATCGGCCGCATGTTCTACGGCGAGTCCATGTTCAGCTGGCGCAGCGACGCCTCCAAGGTCGCGCTCGCCCACCTGGCGCGCCAGCTTGAGCGCTGGGGCTACGGCATGATCGATTGCCAGATGCACACGCCACACCTCGCCTCCCTCGGGGCGCGCGAGATCCCCCGCGCGGAATTCGTCGCACGGCTGCAGGAATTGATAAACTGCACGCCCGTGCCACGCTTCCAGTTCGATCGCGACCTGTTCCGATGAGTTCATTAAACGACATCCCGCTCTCATCCATCCAGCTCTACCTGACCGCACCCTACCCCTGCAGCTATCTGCCCGGACTGGAGGCGCGATCCCAGGTCGCCACCCCCGCCTTCCTCATCAACACCCAGGTCTATTCCGAGCTGGTGCGCCATGGTTTCCGTCGCAGCGGCACCTTCACCTACCGCCCGCACTGCGACAACTGCCAACAGTGTGTCCCCGCCCGGGTGGTGGTGGCCGATTTCCAGCCCACCCGCGCGCAGCGCCGCAGCTGGAAGGGACACGGCGACCTGCAGGCCAGCCTGCATCCGCTGGAGGACAAGCCAGAATATTACGAGCTCTACCTGCGCTATCAGCAGACCCGCCATGCCGAAGGCGGCATGGCCGACGACGATCCGGAGCAGTACCGCAACTTCCTGCTGCAGAGCCATGTGGACACCCTGCTCGTCGAGTTCCGCGACGAGGAAGCGCTGCGCATGGTGAGCGTGGTGGACGTGCTGGACGACGGGCTGTCCGCGGTCTACACCTTCTACGACACCACCGTGCCTCACGCGAGCTTCGGCACCTACAACGTGCTGTGGCAGATCGAGATGTGCCGCAGGCTGGGATTGCCCTATCTCTACTTGGGTTACTGGATCGAAGCCTCGAGGAAGATGGCATACAAAGCCAGGTTCCAGCCGCTGCAGGGCTTGCAGGACAACGTCTGGCAAGCCATCTCGCGGGAGGAGAACCTGTGAAGACCCGCCTCGCCATCTTCGTCGCAGCCCTGCTGCTGTTCCCTTATCTCGGCTTGCTGCTGAGCGGCGGCAAGTGGGAGGAACTGTCCGGCGCCTCGGCTGCGCCTGCAGCGCCCCTCCTGATCACACTCGCCGTGCTCCTCGGCTACACGCTGCTCTGCAACTTCATCGTCGCGCGACGTTCCGGCCACGACCCCTTCGCGCTGCAACGCAACTACTTCTTGGCGGTGGCCGCAACGAGCGGAATGTTGGGCTGGCTGCTGGTCTACCTCGACCGCTATGCCGAGAGCTGGCTGACCGAGGGCGCTTATGATCCCCTGGCAGCGGCCGCTCAGACGCTGGTGTTCGCCCTGCTCGCGCCCGCCGTGTTGAGCACGCGATCCCTGCTGGGTTCCAGCCGCAAGCTGCTCAAGTATCTGTCGCGCGCGCTACCCGTAGCTGCACCGCACGACGACATCCTGCTGCTTGTGTTGGCACCGGTGACCCTGGCGGGCCTGCTGGTTGGCGCGGCATGGCCGTCGGCGCTGTTCTGGCTGCTTTGGTGTTCGCCGCTGCTGCTGCTCGTCATGCTGCAACTGCTGTGGCACGAGAGCACCATCTTCTCCGGCTTCGCGCGCGGCGACTGGGGGCGCGTGGTCTGCGCGGCACTGGCAGGTTTGATCGTGGGCAACCTCGCGGTGTTCACCTTCTCGCTCGCTGGTGGCACGCTCATCCTGCACCTACCCCACGCCGCGTTCGCCCAGCTTGGCTACGCGCTGTTCGGCCCGCTATGCCTGCAGCTGGGCGATGTCATCGCCGAGAACTGGCGCGGCAAGAAACGCAGCGAGGTGTTCAAGCGTAAGCCCTTCCCCATTCCTATCGTTACCAAGAAAGACTAGAGATGTTCCAGCTGTTGCGCCCCGCCCTGTTCGCTCTCGACCCCGAGACCGCCCACCACGCCACGCTCGATGCGCTGAAGACGGCCAACTGCACCGGCGTCATCGGGCTGCTGGCCAAGCGCCCGGCCGACGATCCGCGTACCGTGATGGGACTGACCTTCCCCAACCCGGTGGGCCTGGCCGCAGGCCTGGACAAGAACGGCGCCTACATCGACGCGCTGGCCGCTCTGGGTTTTGGCTTCATAGAAGTGGGAACGGTCACGCCCCGCCCCCAGCCCGGCAACCCAAAACCGCGCCTGTTCCGATTGCCCGAGGCGCAGGGCATCATCAACCGCATGGGCTTCAACAACGACGGCGTGGATGCGCTGATCGAGAACGTGAAGCGTGCGAAGTACAAAGGCATCCTGGGCATCAACATCGGCAAGAATGCGGACACCCCCATAGAGAAAGCGGCCGACGACTACCTCATCGGATTGCGCAAGGTCTATCCCCATGCCAGCTACGTCGCGATCAACATCTCCTCGCCCAACACCAAGAACCTGCGCCAGCTGCAGGGCGGAGACGAACTGGACGCACTGCTCGCGCAGCTGAAGGCGGAGCAGGAGAAGCTCGCGCAGCAACACGGCCGCTACGTGCCTATCGCCGTGAAGATCGCGCCCGACCTCGATGCCGACCAGATCAAACAGATCGCCACCCTGCTCATCAAGCACCGCATCGACGGCGTGATCGCCACCAACACCACGCTCTCGCGCGAGGGGGTGGAACACCTGCCGCACGGCAAGGAGACCGGGGGGCTTTCCGGCGCGCCGGTGCGCGAAAGATCCACCGCCGTCATCCGTCAGCTCGCCACCGAGCTCAACGGTGCGCTGCCCATCATGGGCGTGGGGGGCATCCTGAAAGGCGAGCACGCGGCGGAGAAGATGCAGGCAGGTGCCGCGCTGGTGCAGATGTACAGCGGACTGATCTACCGCGGCTGGGAGCTGGTGGCGGAAAGCGCCGCCGCCATTCGCGCATCGCGCTGACGACGTATGATGGATTGAAGGAGCGACAGAGATGCTCAGGCAGTTGCCATTGTTGAAGCAGGCCTATGACGGGCAGGATCTGGCCACTTTCCTGCTCGATGCCGAGCATCGTGTCGTTCTATGGAACCGGGCCTGTGAGGAGCTCACCGGCGTCGACGCCGGTGCGATGCTGGGCAGGGCCGACGCCTGGAGCGCCTTCTACCGCCACCGTCGTCCTTGCCTCGCCGATCTCGTGCTGGACCGCCGATGCGCCGAAGCGGCCACGGCGTATGCGGTGAGCGCTCCCGCCAGACATTCGGACTCCGGTTGGCACGCCGAGGACTGGATATCCCTGCCCAAAGCCGGTCGCCGCTACCTCTGTTTCGATGCATCCGCCGTGCATGACGCACAGGGGGATGTCATCGGGGTCATCCAGACGCTGCAGAACATCACCGAACGCAAACTCCTGGAAGAATCGCTCGCCGCGGAACGCGGCAGCCTGCAGGCCGTGCTGGACAATACTCCGGTCGGCATCTGGTTCATGCGGGTGGACGGCAAGATGCGCTTCGTCAACAAGACCTTCTGCAACGCGGTAGGCATCGCCGAGCAGCAGTTCATGGATGCCCACCATTATTCCGACGTGCTCGACCAATCCATGGCCGAGAACTGCATGCGCTCCGACCGCGAGACGCTGGCGCAGGAGCAGCCGCACCTCTCTTACGAGACGCTGACCTTCACTGACGGCAAACCGCACCGGCTGGAGATCACCAAGGTCAAGCTGCGCGACGGGCATGGCGAGGTGCTCGGCGTCATCGGCATCGCGCTGGACATCACCGAGCGCGAGCGGGCGCAGGAACACATGGAGCTTACCGCCGCCGTGTTCGGCAACACGGCGGAAGCCATCATCGTCGCCGATGCAAACCACAACATCCTGTCGGTGAACCATGCCTTCACTCATATCACGGGCTACGAGGCCATAGAGGTGCTGGGCAAGAACCCGCGCATCCTGCAATCGGGCCGGCAGGACGCGGAGTTCTACCGTGCGATGTGGAACAGCCTGGAGAAGAGCGGTCAGTGGCACGGCGAGATCTGGAACCGCCGCAAGAACGGCGAAATCTACCCGCAGTGGCTGACCATCAATGCGATACGCAACATCGAAGGCGAGGTCACGCACTACGCCGCCATCGCCACCGACGTCACCGAGCACAAGCAGGTGCAGCAGCGGCTGGAGCATCTGGCTCGGCACGATACGCTGACCGGCCTGCCCAACCGTTCCACGCTCGCCGAACTCCTGAAGCAAACGCTGAAACACGCAGAGACGGGCCAGCAGGCCGCGATCATGTTCATAGACCTGGACCGCTTCAAGACCATCAACGACACGCTGGGTCACACCATGGGCGACGGCCTGTTGCGTGCGGTGGCAGCCCGGCTGAAGCACGCGGTGCGCGGTGCGGGCACCGTGGCGCGTCTGGGGGGCGACGAATTCATCATCATCCTGCCGCGCTCGGTGACGACCGATGCCGCACGGGTCGCGCACGACATCGGCGCAGTCATGCAGCATCCGGTCGTGGTGGACAACTGCCAGCTGCACATCACTTCCAGCATAGGCATCGCAATGTTCCCCAAGGACGGCAGGGACGGCGACACGCTGATGAGGTGCGCCGACAATGCGATGTACCACGCCAAGAGCGAGGGCCGTAACACCTACCGGTTCTTCTCGTCCGAGATGGACAGCAAGGTGCGCAGGCGCTATGCCGTGGAGACCGACCTGCGCCACGCGCTGGCCAACGGGGAATTCGAGCTCTATTTCCAGCGACAGGTCGATGTGCGGGGGACGCAGGTCGTCGGCTGCGAAGCGCTGTTGCGCTGGAACCATCCGAAGAACGGCCTCATGCCGCCGGCCGAATTCATCCACATCGCAGAAGACACCGGCCTGATCGTCCCCATAGGCGAGTGGCTGCTGCGCGCCGCCTGTGCGCAGCAGGTGGCATGGCGCGAGGCGGGACACAACCTGCGCATGTCCGTGAACTTGTCGGCACGCCAATTCCAGGAGGAAGACCTGCTGGACACGATAGACCGCGCCTTGCGGCACACGGGCGCGGATGCGAGCAGGCTGGAACTCGAGATCACCGAGAGCCTGCTTATGGACACATCCCCCGCCACACTGGAGAAGCTGGAGCAGATCGCTGCACGCGGCCTGACGCTGGCCGTCGACGATTTCGGCACGGGCTACTCCTCTCTCAGCTATCTGAAGAACTACCCCGTCAGTCGCCTCAAGATAGACCGTTCCTTCGTCACGGGGATAGAGATGGACGCGAGCAACCGCTCCATCGCCAGCGCCATCGTCACGCTGGCCCATGCGCTGGGGTTCGGCACCATAGCGGAAGGCGTGGAGAACCAGGCGCAGGCGGACGTGCTCGATCAACTGGGCTGCATGGAATTGCAGGGCTACCACTACGGCCGCCCGCTACCGGCCGCCCGGTTCGCAGAGGACCTGCACCTCGCCTGAGGCTCAGCCGAAGAGCTGCTGCTGCACCGGCTCGCGTCCGGACTTTGCCAGTTCCTCCAACGCGAACCGCGCCCCTTCGGTGATGCCGTGCTGCCGCCCCAGCTCCAACAGCTTCCCTATGGCGCTATCGAAAGGATAGTCCGCGTCGGACCACTCCTCGACCAGCTCCTTCGCGGTCAGCCTGGTCAGCTTCAAGGTCCCCGAGCTCACGCGCACGAGCTGCACGCTGGTCCGCCCCCTCTTCGCCACGATCGCGATGTGGCGCTGCCTGTCCATCAGCACCTGGCCGCAGGTCACGTGCAGGGCGGGCGCGATGAAATCGACGGTGCTGTGATCGGTGGGGTCCTTGGCCATGGCTTGCTGGTTGGTGTCTTCGGCCTGTGTCGCAGGCCGGGCGGATTCTATGTCAGGTCGGACGTCGCCACCTAGCCTGCAGCTCCAAATTGCATTCGCTGCCGCGCAGGCGTAGAGTGCCGCCCCGTTTTGCCTGGGACGGGGATAGCAGCATGAACAAGACGCATACGAAGCAGGGGATGCCGGCACTGATGCTGGGCGCAATAGGCGTGGTCTACGGCGACATCGGCACCAGCCCTTTGTATGCGCTCAAGGAGACCTTCGCCGGCCACCATCCGCTGCCGGTCACTGAAGCCAACGTCCTGGGCGTGCTCTCGGTGATGTTCTGGACCATCATGCTGCTGGTGTCGCTGAAGTACGTGACCATCATCATGCGTGCGGACAACCGCGGCGAAGGCGGCTCACTTGCGCTACTGTCGCTGGCCAGCGAACTCTATACCCGCATGCCGAGAATCAAGTGGTTCATCGCCATCCTCGGCATCTTCGCCGCCGCGCTGTTCTACGGCGACAGCATGATCACCCCCGCGATCTCGGTGCTCTCTGCCGTCGAAGGCCTGAACGTCGTAGCGCCCCAGCTAGGCAGTTACGTGCTGCCCATCACCATCGCGGTGCTCACCGGCCTGTTCCTGGTGCAGCGGCACGGCACAGGCGCCGTGGGCATGGCCTTCGGCCCCATCATGATCCTGTGGTTCGCCACGCTGGGCGTGCTGGGCGCCCTGTCCATCGCGCACAACCCGCAGGTGCTGCTGGCGCTCAACCCGCTCTACGCCTACCGCTTCCTGACCTTGGACCCGTGGCTGTCCTTCCTGACACTGGGCTCCGTGGTGCTGGCCGTGACCGGCGGCGAAGCGCTGTACACCGACATGGGCCATTTTGGGAAATTCCCCATCCGCCTGAGCTGGTTCTCCTTCGTGCTGCCCGCGCTGGTGCTGAACTACTTCGGACAGGGGTCGCTGCTGCTCTCCAACCCGCAAGCCATAGAGAATCCCTTCTACCTGCTCGCCCCGGCGTGGGCACTGATGCCCATGGTGCTGCTGGCGACCGCAGCGACCGTCATCGCGTCGCAGGCCGTGATCTCCGGTGCCTTCTCGGTGGCGAGCCAGTCGGTGCAGATGGGCCTCTTGCCGCGCATGGAGATACGCCAGACCTCCGACAAGGCGCACGGACAGATCTACGTGCCGCTCACCAACTGGACGCTGTATCTCGCGGTCATCTACCTGGTGCTCACCTTCCAGAGTTCCAGCAACCTCGCCGCCGCGTACGGCATCGCCGTCACCGGCACCATGCTGATAGACAGCATCCTCATCGCCTTCGTGCTCGTCGCGTGGCGCTGGTCGCCCTTCCTCGTCGTGCCGCTGGTCGGCACCTTCCTCTGCGTGGACCTGGCCTACTTCGCGGCCAACTCCATCAAGATCCCGCAGGGCGGCTGGTTCCCGCTGGGCATCGCTGCCCTGTCCTTCACGGTGCTCGCCACGTGGAAGCTCGGCAGGCAACTGCTGTTCGACGAGATCTCACAGCAGTCCGTGCCGGTCGAACTCATCCTGGACAGCGCCGACAGCGTCAAGCGCGCCGAAGGCACCGCGGTGTTCCTGACGGCGGTGGGCGAGGGCGCCCCTTCAGCGCTGCTGCACAACCTGAAGCACAACCAGGTGCTGCACGAGCGCAACGTGCTGCTGACCGTCATCGTCGAGGACAAGCCCTACGTCACCAAGGGCAACCGCTTCCTGATAGACGATATGGGCAAGGGCTTCTACCGCGTGCGCATCTTCTACGGCTTCATGGATACGCCCGACGTGCCGGCGGCGCTGGAACTGTGCGCCCAGCAGGGATTGAGCTTCGACATGATGAACACCTCGTTCTTCATCTCGCACGCCGTGATCGTCGCGGGCGCCAAACCCAGCATGATGCAGTGGCGCAAGCGCCTGTTCCTGGCGCTGTCCAGGAACGCCATGAACGCCGCCGAGTTCTTCAACATCCCGACCAATCGCGTCATCGAGATGGGGACCCGGATCGAGATCTGACATTTTCGGCGCGCGGCGGCACCGCCCGCGCCCGAGTGATCTTTTTTGCAGTCTTTTTATGCCTTGGCTGGAATAATCCCGCCGCATGGAGTCCCTCTATGTCGTGTTAAATCAAGCCCGGCCACACAGCCAGTCCGGCCGGGCGTTGTGGGTGCTGGGTGCTTGCACTCTCGCCACGCTGCTGGCCTGGCCGTGGCGTGACCTGCTTGACCCCGCCAACACAGCGATGCTGTATGTGCTGGCAGTGTCCGTAGTGGCGGCGCAGGCAGGCAAGGGCGCGGCCATAGCGACGGCGCTGCTCAGTTCGGTGCTCCTCGATTTCTTCTTCATCCATCCGCGCTTCACCTTCACCATTGGCGACATGCAGCATGTCATCACGATGGGGGTGATGTTGGCGGTAGCGTTCATCATCGGCAACCTGACGTTGGGACTGCAGCGCGAAAAGGAGGCCGCGCTGGAGCGCGAGCGGCAATCCCGAGCGCTGTACCAGCTTGCGAGCGGCCTGGCGGGCACGCTGACGCTGGCACAGGTATATGAGCTGACGCGCCGCTTCCTGCAGGAGACGCAAGCCTGTCAGGGCATGCTGTTGATGCGCCTAGGTGACGGTATGTCACCCGTGACCAACGAACAACCGCCGCTGGAGGGAAAACTCCGTTACGCCGCGCAAAGCGCGCTGCACCAAGGCGCGGCACAGGCTACGCTGGACGGAACCACGCAATGGCTGTTCCTGCCGCTGCATGGTTCGACCCACGCGCGCGGGGTGCTGGCGCTCTCAGCCTCTGATGACCGCCTGCTGGATAATGCGCGGCGCCCGCTGTTCGAGGCCGTCGCCGCCCTCCTCGCCGCCTCTGTCGAACGCCTGCATTTCGTCGAGATGGCGCAGCAAGCGCAGTTGCAGATGACAGACGAACGCCTGCGCAGCAGCATCCTCTCCGCACTGTCGCACGACATCCGTACACCGCTCACCGTGCTGTACGGCATGGCCGACAAGCTGGCGCACGCCGAACTGCCGCAAGACTTGCACGAGATGGCCGACGCGATGCGCCAGCAGACGCTGCGGCTGAACGGCATGGTCTCCAACCTGCTGGACATGGCCAAGCTGCGCGCTGGAGAGATCAAGCTCGATCTGGAATGGCAACCGGTGGAGGAGGTGATCGGCGCGAGCATCAAGCTGCTCGGCCCGGCGCTGACACAGCACCCGGTTAGCGTGAAGCTTGCGCCCGATTTGCCGCTGCTGCATTTCGAAGCGGTGCTGATGGAGCGCGTGCTGTGCAACTTGCTGGAGAACGCAGCCAAGTACGCGCCGCCCCGCTCGCCTATCCGCATCAATGTGAGGGTGGATCGGACGCTGGCGCACATCTCGGTGTGCAACGAAGGCTCGCAGTTTCCGACCGAGCGGCTGGAAAGCCTGTTCGAGTTGTTCGAGCGCGGCGATGCGGAGTCGAACATCCCCGGCGTTGGATTGGGGCTCGCCATCTGCCGCGCCATCGTGC
This sequence comes from Sideroxydans sp., assembly GCA_037446535.1. GTDB lineage: Bacteria > Pseudomonadota > Gammaproteobacteria > Burkholderiales > Gallionellaceae > Sideroxyarcus. Next base: position 42,510 of record JBBIIJ010000012.1, read on the forward strand.
AGGCGCACGGCGGCACGATACATGCCGACAACGACGATGGTGCCTGCGTGAGCTTCTCGCTGCCTCTGGGCAAGCCGCCCGCAATCGAGCCGGAGCCGGAACATGAATGAGCCCGCCATTCTGCTGATCGAGGACGAAGTGCACATACGCCGCCTGGTGCGAACCGCGCTGGAAGAGGAAGGCTACCGCGTGCTGGAGGGTGGCACGCTGAAGCAAGGCTTGTCGCAGTTGAATACCGACGGCGTGCAACTGCTGATCCTCGATCTCGGCCTGCCGGATGGCGACGGCATCGCCTTCATCCGCGAGCTGCGCACTCGGTTCACGCTGCCGGTACTGGTGCTCTCCGCGCGCACGACCGAGGGGGAGAAGATACGCGCTCTGGATGCCGGGGCGGACGATTACCTGACCAAGCCCTATTCCACCGGTGAGCTGTTGGCGCGTGTTCGCGCGCAGTTGCGCCGCAATCCGCCGGAAGGTGCGGTGGCGGAGACGTTTGTCCGCTTCGGCGGCGTCGAGGTCGACCTCGCACAGCGCAGCGTGACGCGCAATGGCGAGTCGGTGCGCCTCACTCCCATCGAATACCGCCTGCTGTGCGCCATGCTGGCCGATCCCGGCAAGGTGCTGACCTATCGCCACTTGCTGCGCGCGGTGTGGGGCAATGCCTTCGTCGAGAGCAACCATTACCTGCGCATCTACGTGAGCCACCTGCGCCAGAAGCTGGAAGACGATCCCGCCCAGCCGAAATATTTTCTGACGGAGACCGGTGTCGGTTACCGGCTCCAGCCTTGACCTGAAAGGACTAATGCAATGAGTACCCCGAACCAGAGAACCTCCACCAGTGCCTTGGCGCTAGCCGCCCTCGGTGTGGTGTACGGCGACATCGGCACCAGCCCGCTGTATGCCTTCAAAGAAGCCTTCGCTGGTGCGCACGGCCTCGCTCCCACCGAGGCCAACGTGCTGGCGACACTTTCCGCGTTGTTCTGGGCAATGACGCTGATCATCTCCATCAAATATGTGTGGGTGATGCTCAAGTTCGACAACAACGGCGAAGGCGGCGTACTGGCGCTCACCGCGCTGGCGAGCCGCGTGTCGCAGGGCGCGGCGAAGTGGAAACTCTTCATCGTCACCGCGGGCATTTTCGCCGCCGCCCTGTTCTACGGCGATGCGCTGATCACCCCTGCAATCTCGGTGCTCTCGGCAGTGGAAGGGCTCAGCGTAGCCGCGCCTGCGCTGGAGCAGCTCATCCTGCCCATCACCATAGGCGTGCTTACCGGCCTGTTCTTCATCCAACGCCACGGCACCGGCAGCGTAGGCAGACTGTTCGGCCCGGTCACCTTGCTGTGGTTCGCAGCGCTCGCCGTGCTGGGCGTGCTCAGTATCGCCGAGACCCCCTCTGTGCTGCGCGCATTGAACCCGGCGTATGCCATCGACTTTGCCGTCGAGCATCCGGCCGCCATGTTCCTGCTGTTGGCAGCGGTGTTCCTCGCGCTGACCGGCGGCGAGGCGCTGTATGCCGACATGGGCCACTTCGGCGCCAAGCCGGTACGGCTTGCCTGGTACGGCGTGGTGTGTCCGGCGCTGCTCATCAACTACTTCGGCCAGGGGGCGCTGGTGATGCGCTCGGCTGATGCGATCCAGAACCCGTTCTACCTGCTGTCGCCGGGGTGGTTCATGCTGCCGCTGGTGGCATTGGCTACCGCCGCCACGGTGATCGCATCGCAGGCAACTATTTCCGGCGCGTATTCCATGACCCTGCAGGCAATGCGCATGGGCTACCTGCCTCGCCTGTACATCCGGCACACATCGGATGCACAGCGCGGGCAGATCTACATCCCCGCGGTGAACTGGATGATGCTCGTCGGCGTCATCGTGCTGGTGCTGGAGTTCGGCTCCTCGGGCGCGCTCGCAGCGGCTTATGGCATTGCAGTGTCGGGCACCATGATCATCACCACGCTGCTGTCCATGTTCGTAACTCTGATGGCACCAGTACGGGCGCGTCTACCGCTGCTGCTTGCGCTAGTAGTCTTCTCACTGTTGGAGCTGCTGTTCTTCGGCTCCAACCTGACCAAGGTGGCGAGTGGGGGCTGGATGCCGTTGTTGCTCGGACTGGCGCTGTTCACACTGCTCGCTACCTGGAAACGCGGTAGCGGGCTGGTGGCTGAACAACGGCGCAAGCTCGACATCCCGATGGACGTCTTCGTTTCCGGCACACAACCCGAGGTGCCGCGCGTACCCGGCACGGCCATCTATCTGACCGCCGACCCCGCCGTGGTGCCCAGCGCGCTGTTCCACAACCTCAAGCACTTCAAGGTGCTGCACGAGCAGACGTTGTTCCTGCATGTGACCACTGCAGACGTACCCTACATCGAGCCGGAGCAGCGCCTGAAGGTGGAACAGCTTGCCCCCGGCATGTACAACGTCGCCCTGCGTTACGGTTTCCGCGAGGAGATCGATGTTCCCGCCGCCCTGGAAGACTTGCCTCAGCATGGCATCGGGCTCGAACCCATGGGCACGACCTATTTCATCGCGCGGTCCAACGTGGCAGACGGCCCCGGCGGCATGGCCAGCTGGCGCTGCGCGCTGTTCTCGTGGATGACCCGCCAGTCCGAGGGCGCGGCCAGCTTCTTCAACCTGCCCCCCAACCAGGTGGTCGAACTAGGCACCAAGGTGATGCTCTGAGCAGGCATATCCAACGCCTAGTTCTTCGACATCCCGACCGATCGCGTCATCGAGATGGGAACGCGCATCGAGATCTGACACCGAGCGATGCGGCCAGGTCGTACCGTGAAAATCCCGTGAAGCGTTATATAGATATAGCCCTGCAATAGTTGAAGCCCCCTCTGATTCGGCGGATAATGCGCGGCTCTCAAGGGGGAGAGCTGTACGGAAATGACAGAATACCTACTCATACTCGTCAGCACGGTGTTGGTTAACAACATCGTGATGGTGAAGATCCTCGGGCTGTGCCCGTTCATGGGGGTCTCCAAGAAGCTGGAAGCCGCCATCGGCATGGGCGCTGCAACGACCTTCGTGCTCACGCTGGGTTCCGGCGCGAGCTATCTGATCCAGCATTACCTCCTTGGCCCCGACCTCGCCTACCTCACCACGCTGTCCTTCATCGTGGTCATCGCCGGCATCGTGCAGTTCACCGAGATGGCCATCAAGAAGACCAGCCCCGAGCTGTACCAGGTGCTGGGCATCTACCTGCCGCTGATCACCACCAACTGCGCGGTGCTGGGCATCCCGCTGCTCAACGTGCAGGCCAAGCACGACTTCATGCAGTCGCTGTTGTTCGGCTTCGGCGGCGCGGTCGGCTTCACGCTGGTGATGGTGCTGTTCGCCGGGATACGCGAGCGCCTGGAGGGTGCGGATGTGCCAGGCATCTTCAAGGGCTCCGCCATCGCCATGGTCACCGCCGGACTCATGAGCCTGTCCTTCATGGGATTCTCGGGGCTGGTCAAATGATCGCTGCACTCCTGGTGATGATCGGCATCTCCTTGCTGCTGGGGGCGGTGCTGGGTTTCTCCGCGATCAAGTTCAAGGTCGAAGGCAATCCGCTGGTCGAGAAGATAGACGCCGTGCTGCCGCAGACGCAGTGCGGCCAGTGCGGCTTCCCCGGCTGTAAGCCCTACGCCGAGGCCATCGCCAAGGGCGAGGCGGACATCAACCTGTGCCCTCCGGGCGGTGAGGGCGGCATACGCAAACTGGCCGACCTGCTGGGCGTGGACTTCAAGCCCTTCGGTGAAGGCACGGCCCCCAAGGGCAAGATGGTCGCCGTCATCGACGAGAACATCTGCATAGGCTGCACGCTGTGCCTGCAGGCCTGCCCCGTGGATGCCATCTCCGGCGCGGCCAAGCAGATGCACACCATCATCGCCTCCGAATGCACCGGCTGCGAGCTGTGCGTCGCCCCCTGCCCGGTGGACTGCATCAGCATGCAATCCATTGATGAGGACATCACCACCTGGAAGTGGCGCTATCCGGTACATCCCATACAGGCAGCCGCATGAGAACGCTCCATAAATTCCACGGCGGCGTGCACCCGCCCACCCACAAGACCGAATCGACACGCACCCCCATCGTCAAAGCGGCGATGCCCTCCAGGCTGGTCATCCCACTGCATCAGCACGTGGGCAACCGCGCCATCCCGACCGTGCAGGTGGGCGAGCGCGTGCTCAAGGGGCAGATCATAGGCCGGCCGGAAGGACGGCTCTCCAGCGCAGTGCATGCCTCCACCTCGGGCACTGTGGCCGCCATCGACATGCAGGTGGTCGCGCACTTCTCCGGCATGCCGGACCTGTGCATCACCATCATCCCCGACGGCAAGGACGAATGGATCGCACACGGCGGTGTGGACTACAAGCAGACGCCGCACACCGAACTGCGCCATATCCTGCGCCAGGCCGGCGTGGTCGGCCTGGGCGGGGCGGTGTTCCCGAGCGACATGAAGTCTTACTCCAATCGGCACGAGATCAAGACGCTGGTGCTCAACGGCGCGGAGTGCGAACCCTACATCACCTGCGACGACATGCTCATGCGCGAACGCGCCACCGACATCGTGCGCGGCGCCGAGGTGTTGCGTGAACTGCTGTATGCGGAAGAGGTGCTGATCGGCATCGAGGACAACAAGCCAGAAGCCATCGCGGCCATACGGCAGGCCATCGTCAACGACGGGCACGCGCACATGGAAGTGATCGCCGTGCCCACGCTCTATCCGGGCGGCGGCGCCAAGCAGCTGATTCGCGTGCTCACCGGCATCGAGGTCGCGGCCGGCGTGCGCTCCACCGAGATGGGCGTGCAATGCTTCAACGTGGCGACCGCCTACTGCGTGTGGCGCGCGATCACGCACGGCGAACCGCTGCTGTCGCGCATCGTCACCGTCACTGGCAACGTGGCAGACGCGCGCAACTTCGAGGTGCTGCTCGGCACGCCTGTCGAAGAGCTGGTCGCGCAGGCGGGCAGCAAGCCCGACACCGACCGCCACATCATGGGTGGTCCGATGATGGGCGTGGACCTGCCCTCGGGCAGCGTCGGCGTGACCAAAGCCACCAACTGCATCATCGAAGGTTCACCCGCGCTGTTCCCGCCACCTGCGCCCGCGCTGCCCTGCATACGCTGCACGCGCTGCGCCGAGGTCTGCCCAGCCGACCTGCAGCCGCAGGAGCTGTACTGGTTCGCCAAGGCCAAGGATTTTGGCAAGACGCAGGAGTACTCGCTGTTCGACTGCATAGAATGCGGCGCTTGCGCCTACGTGTGCCCCAGCCACATCCCGCTGGTGCAGTACTACCGTTACGCCAAGAGCGAGATCTGGGCGCGCGAGCGTGATGCCCAGGGTGCGGAGACGGCACGCGATCGCCACGAGTACCGCGTGTTCCGCATCGAACGCGAGAAGCAGGAAAAGGCCGAGCGCTTGGCGCAGAAAGAAAAGGCCGCGATGGCCGCAAAGCCGGCGTCAGCGCCGGCACCTGCCCCCTCAGCGCCTGCCGCCATCACGCCCGCCGACTTCGACGACACGCTGCAGTTCCGCATCGACACCGCGGTCGCGCGCGCCAAGGAACAGGCCGCGCAGGCCCACCCGGAGAACACCGGCACCCTCGCGCCGCAACAGCAGGCCGAGGTCGCCGAGATCGAGGCGCGCCGCGCCAAGATACGCGAGATGGCGGCAGACGCCGGCGCGGACGACGAACCGCCTAAACAGAGCTAAGGGAAATCCAGAACATGCTGTGGTCATCGCCTTTCATCACGACACCCGTCAGCGTCAGCCAGATCATGCTGCGCGTGCTGATCGCCCTGATTCCGGGCATCGCGCTGTACGTGTGGTATTTCGGCCCGGCCATCCTGGTCTCGATCACGCTGGCCTCCGTCACCGCGCTGGCGACCGAGGCAGTGATGCTCAAGCTGCGCAACCGCCCGCTGAAGCCCTTCCTCTCCGACAACACCGCGTTGCTCACAGCCTGGCTGCTGGCGCTGTCCATCCCCGCGCTCGCGCCGTGGTGGATGGTGGTGGTCGGCACGGCCTTCGCCATCGCCATCTCCAAGCACCTGTACGGTGGCCTGGGCAACAACCCGTTCAACCCGGCGATGATAGGTTACGCGGTGCTCATCATCTCCTTCCCGGTACACATGACGCACTGGATCACGCCGCATCCGGTGGGCCATCTGGAACTGACCTTCGCCGAGCAGCTTAGCTACATCTTCAACGGTGCGCTGCCCGCGGGCCTCACGCTGGATGCCGTGACCATGGCCACCCCGCTCGACACGCTGAAGACGCAGCTGCATCTGGGCCTTTCCGTGGAAGAGATACGCGACATGCCCATCTTCGGCCGGCTCGCCGGCAAGGGCAGCGAGATGGTGGCCGCGGGCTTCGCCATCGGCGGCCTGTACCTGCTGGCGACGCGCATCATCTCCTGGCACCTGCCCGTGGCTTACCTCGCCTCGCTGTTCGTCACGGCCGAGCTGTTCCACCTGCTCGATCCCGCGCATTACGTCACGCCGCTGTTCCACTGGTTCTCGGGCGCGGCCATGCTGGGCGCCTTCTTCATCCTGACCGACCCGGTCACCTCGCCCACCACGCTCAAGGGCAAGCTGGTCTTCGCCGTCGGCGCGGGCGTGCTCACTTACCTCATCCGCGTCTTCGGGGGCTTCCCCGACGGCATGGCCTTCGCCACGCTGATCATGAACATCTGCGTGCCGCTGATAGACGCGTGGACGCAGCCCAAGGTGTTCGGCAAGAAGGGGGCAGGCAAATGAAGCGCATCGCTCGCTCCACGCTGCAGACTGCCATCAACCTGGTGTTCTTCGCCGTGCTCGGTACCGCCGTGCTGGCCTCCACCTTCTTCATGACGCGCGACGCGATCGTGAAGAGCGAGGAAGGTGAGAAGCTGAAGCTCATCACGCAGATCGTGCCACCTGCGCTGTTCGACAACGACATCATCCAGGACACCCTCCCCATCCCCGCCAGCGAGCTGCTGGGCACCGAGGAAGTCACCACCGCCTATCGTGCCCGCCTCAAGGGCGAACCTTCTGCCGTAGTGCTGTCCTCCATCGCACCCGATGGCTACAGCGGCAAGATCGCGCTGATCCTGGCCGTGCGCGCCAACGGCGAGCTGGCTGGCGTGCGCGTGGTGGCGCACAAGGAGACGCCGGGCCTGGGCGACTACATCGAACTGCCCAAGAGCCCGTGGATCAAGGGCTTCGACGGCAAGAGCCGCGAGGTGTACAAGGACGCCGACTGGAAGGTGAAGAAGGACGGCGGCCGGTTCGATTACATGGCGGGTGCCACCATCACGCCGCGTGCCATCGTCAAGGCGACGAACAAGGCGCTGATGTACTACGCCGAGAACCGTGACCAGCTGTTCATCGCCGCAGCGCCGAACAAGGAGAAGAAGAAATGAGCCTCCAGGAATACAAGGACATCTTCCACAACGGCGTCTGGAAACAGAACCCTGGCATCGTGCAGCTGCTCGGGCTGTGCCCGCTGCTGGCTGTGAGCAGCTCCGTCGTCAACGGCGTGAGCTTGGGCCTGGCCACCGCCATCGTGATGGCGCTCTCGGGCGCCTCCATCGCCCCCATCCGCAGCTACGTGCCCAACGAGATCCGCATCCCGGTGTTCATCCTCATCATCGCCGTGCTGGTCACCGTGGTGCAGTACCTGATGAACGCCTACATGTACGGCCTGTACGTGGTGCTGGGCATCTTCATCCCGCTCATCGTCACCAACTGCATCGTGCTGGCGCGCGTCGAGGCCTTCGCCTCCAAGAACGGCCCCCTGCCCTCCGCGCTCGACGGCTTCGCCATGGGCCTGGGCCTCACCGCCGTGCTGGGCACGCTCGGTGCCGTGCGCGAGCTGATCGGCAAAGGCACCTTGTTCTCGGGCGTGGACCTCGCCTTGGGCGACATGGCCAAGGACTGGGTGCTGCACGTCATACCCAATTACAAGGGCTTCCTGATCGCCATCCTGCCGCCGGGCGCCTTCATCGGCCTGGGCTGCCTCATCGCCTGGAAGAACTGGCTCAACCTGCGCGCCGAGCAGAAACGCAAAGGCACCGCAGCCACCGTCGCGCCTGTCGAAGGCGGCTGCTCTCCGTCGACGCACTGAACGGGCGGGCGATGAACCCCGCCAAGCGCCGCGAGATATTCCTGCGCCTGCAAGCGGCGAACCCGCACCCCACCACCGAGCTGGAATACAAGACGCCCTTCGAACTGCTGGTGGCGGTGGTGCTCTCCGCACAGGCCACCGACAAGAGCGTCAACCTCGCCACACGCGAACTTTTCCCCGTCGCCAACACCCCGCAGAATATCCTCTACCTGGGCGAAGCCGGACTGCGCGAATACGTGCAGCGCATCGGCCTCTACCAGACCAAGAGCAAGCACATCATCCAGCTGTGCCGCATCCTGGTGGAGCAGCATGGCGGCCAGGTGCCGCAGACGCGCAAGGAACTGGAAGCCCTGCCCGGCGTCGGCCGCAAGACCGCCAACGTCGTGCTCAACACCGCCTTCGGCCAGCCCACCATCGCCGTGGACACGCACATCTTCCGCGTGAGCAACCGTACCGGCCTCGCCCCCGGCAAGACCGTGCTGGAGGTGGAGAACAAGCTGCTCAAGGTCGTACCCGACGGATTCAAGCACGATGCCCATCATTGGCTTATCCTGCACGGGCGTTACATCTGCCAGGCGCGCAAGCCCAAGTGTGGCGAGTGCATCATTGAGAGCTTGTGCGAGTACAAGACAAAGGTCTTCTAGGTCAGTTCGTTCTGGCTTGAGCTGGTAGGCCTTTTCTGACAGAGTCGCATTCGTGCCGAATGGGGATATGTCCCATAAACAAACACAACTCGACTACTGATGAGCCTAGCCTTCCAACATGCAACACCCTACGCATATTAACGATTCGGATAAAGTTATCGAAGCGCTTGGCTATTGGCCCACCTTTCACGATGCCGAAATCGTCTCGTTTTCAGCGGAGCGCGCAATTCCAACGGGGACAGGCGAAACGGTAGCTCGCTTTGCAGTTAATGTTCGTCAATACGAGCCAACTGGAGAAGGCACGGCTCAATACGAGTTAATCCTTCGGAAGAATGTGTTGATCAGCTTCATTTGTCATGGGGCTGGAGCCTTCGAGCTATCTGACTGGAATCACCAAAACGTGATTGACTCGATAACAGTTTCAGAAGTTGAGCTGGAAGGGCCCGGCATCCACGTGGAAATGAGGGTGTCCGGAATTTTGTGTAAACGGGGTTTCTCTAGTGCTGCGCCATTCGATCCTCGAACTGGATGGTAAACCGGTTTAGCGCAGACTTCCAATCACGGATCGGCATCGTCCATTTCTTGCTGATGTTGTTCAACGCCAGGTAGAACAGTTTCAGCAGCGCCTCATCGCTCGGGAACGAGCCGCGGTTCTTGGTGATCTTGCGCAAACTCATGTTCACCGACTCGATGGCGTTGGTGGTG
>JBBIIJ010000013.1:0-50096 GCA_037446535.1 Sideroxydans sp.
GCTGGCCTATTGCGCGGAGAAGGACATCGCCCGCTATGCGCGCGGCATGGAGTTCCCCATCATCCCGTGCAACCTGTGCGGCTCGCAGGAGAACCTGCAGCGCCAGAACATCAAGGAGATGCTCAACGCATGGGAGCGCCAGTATCCGGGGCGCACACAGACCATCTTCACCGCCATGCAGAACGTCAGGCCGTCGCATCTGCTCGATGCATCACTCTTCGACTTCAAGGGCGTGAGACTCGGGGATGCGGTGGCGGAAGGCGACATCGCATTCGACATGGCTGAATAGCTCGTTTGTAAGGGCGCTGGATCAGCGGTAGCATAGTCCGCACCCAATCCCTGCGGGAGGTGCAGCATGAACCGCAACCAAAAGATCGCCCTGTGGGCGGGGCTGTTCAACCTGGTGTTCCTGCTGCTGTTCCCGCCCTACGACTCGCTGTCTCTCCTGGATGCCAATGCGCTGGTCTTCGCGGGCTTCAATTTCGTCTTCGCCCGCGCCAGCAACGAAGCCATCAACACCGACGTGTTGTTCCTGGAGATCGTGGTGCTGGCGGTCAACGTGGGCGTGGCGTGGCTGGTGCTGCGGGATAGGCCCGCGCCTGGTGCGAGGAAGCGCTTCAACCTGCAGAACGGCATCCTGCTGATGGTCGCCGTCAACCTCACCGTGGTCCTGCTCTTCCCGCCCTTCGAATACGTCTATGCGGTCACCAAGGCCGTTGTGCCCACCTTCCAGGGCTTCTACTTCATCTTCTCGGCGGGCCCCATGCTCACCATCATCACGCCCATCCTGTACCTGGAGGTGATCTTCGTGCTGGTCAACGGTGCACTGTTGTGGCTGTTATTCAGGAAGGCGAAGACGCCAGAGCTGAGCCCGCAGGAGGCCATGGAGCTGATGCGCAAGCTGAGCGGCAAGCAGCGCTGAGCTTGGCTTATGCCGGGTTGACCGCTACCTTGAAGATCACCTTGCGGATCTCGCCATGGGCGACCAGTGGCGCGTGCGCATCCTCGGGGAAGAAGATGCAGAAATGGTCGGGAGGCGCAGCGACCCACGAAGCGGGCGCATCGTGGAAGAAGCGGATGTCCTTCTCCATGCTGTGCTCGCTCACCGGGTTGTAGCAATCCGCCAGCGGCTTCCAGCCCATCTCGTCCGTGCCTTCCAGCACCAGCTGGATGTCTATGTAGCGCCGGTGCGCCTCCAGTCTCGCCATCTCCCGCGTGCGCCCCGGAACCTGCTCCACGATGGCGATCAGGTCCTCCCCCACGATGTTGTAGCGGCCCGGCGCGAGCGCATACAGGTCTGTGTCGCGGATATATTCGAAGGCCCGCGGGAACAGCGGATGCAGCGTGGCATAGCGGTGGGATTGTGAGAGTGCGGAGAAGATCATGGTGTGTCCCGTGGTTTTCAGTTGTCTGTGGTGCGTATGGTCATGGTGCCTTTGTACAGCCGCACGTCCATCCTGTTCAGGAAGGACATGCCGAGCAGCATGTCCTCGCCCAGGTCGTTCGCGATGATGGCGGCGACATCCCTGGCCTCTACCCCGCCCAGCTTCACGCTCGCCAGTCGCGTCATGTAGACCACGGTCTCGCCGTTAGCGGTCTGGGTGCGCGTGGCGGCGTTGCTCGTGATGCCCAGCCGGTCCGCGAGCTTGCGCGAGATGGAGACGTCCGTCGCGCCGGTGTCTACCAGCACAGGCGCCTTCACGCCGTTGATGTAGGCCTCTGCGCGGTAGTGGCCGCTGAGATCGCGCTTCAGCTCGATCTGTGCGCCCTGCCCGAGACTCTCGGCGGTATTCGGGTGCACCTTCGCGTCGAAGAAATAGAACAAGGCACTTGCCAGCAGGCACCAGGCAGCGACGACGACCAGGGTTTTGAGGTTTGCCTGCATGCGTATCGGATGGCTAAAGAGTGCGCGGATTATAAGGAATCCCGCAGGGTTAACGCAGCTCGTTCTCCACGTGCGTGACGATGCGGTTGCGTCCGGCTTCCTTGGCCTGGTACAGCGCCTCGTCCGCCTTGCGCAAGGTCGAATCGAAATCCCCGAGGCTGTTGCCTTCGACCACGCCTATGCTTACCGTGATATGCAGCTCCCTTTGTCCGGACCTGACCGTGCTTCCGATGATGCTCTGGCGGATGCGCTGCGCGGTCGCGATCCCGCTGCCGGAGGAGGTAGCTTCCAGCATGACCACGAATTCCTCGCCGCCGTAGCGTGCCACCAGGTCGTAGGGTCGGCACTGCTGTTTCAGCACGCGTGCGATTTCAGCCAGCACTTCGTCGCCGACCTGGTGCCCGTATTTGTCGTTGATGTGCTTGAAGTGGTCGATGTCTATCATCAACAGGGCGATGCTGGCCTGTTCATGCCGCCAGCGCTCGTACAGTCGGATGCCTTCGGAGAAGAGATAACGGCGGTTATACAAGCTGGTCAGCGGGTCGGTGCGGGTGTCTTGCTCCAGCTGCACCGTGCGTTGGTAAGACTGTTCGCGCTGTTCAAGCAGGGCAGCGTTCGCGCTGGTCAGTTCCTTGGCGAGCAGGCCGACTTCGTCGTGACGCTCTATCAGGTACGCCGGTAGCTCCTGCGAAGTCCCCATCTTCGCGGCGAAGCGCTGCATGATGCGCAAAGGTCGAGTCACCACATGGCGCGAGCCCAGGATGATCGCGGCGATCACCAGCAGGAACAGCATGCCGGCGCCCAGGATGAAGCGGTTGCGGCTCGCAGCCAGGAGGGCAAGCTCGTTGTCCATGGGCAGGGTCAGGCTGATGCCCCCGCGCACGTCCCCCACCTTGTATCCCTGGAAGCCGTGACAACCCAGGCAGCCTTGCTCGACGTACAGCGGCGCCATAAAGCGATAGTAGTGTTTGCCGTCCTGCTGGACGAACTCTGCGGTCTCTTTGGCGCCGGCCTCGAACCGTTTCAGGCTGCGCGTCTCGAAGTCGTCGGGTGCGTTGCCGGGATTGATGGTGCGCAGGCTGGTGAGGCGGAAGCGGATGTCGGAATTCTTTTCGGTCAGCTCCGACAACTCGCGGCTCATCAGCGCCGGATTCTTGAGCGTGTAGACGTTGCCCTTTTTATCGGTGATCTCGGGCACGACAGCGCTGGCCCGTCCGTGGCCGGGGCCGACCTCATACAGGTAGCGGTTGGTCTCCATCCCGGGAGTCTTGCGCACGTAGACGCCACCGTAAGAGGCGTTCCAGCTCCGGGTGATCACGACCTGCTGGTAGAGCACGCGAGCCTGCTGATGGAGGAACTTCTCAAGATTGCGGTGCGAGGAACTGTCGAACCAGAGCGTGGCCAGGACGAACATGGCCGTCAGCACGCTTGAGATCAGCCAACCAAGCTTCTTGCCTACCGACCCGTTCAACAACATGTCCGTCCCTCTCAGTCGCGGTCGGGGAGCATGCGCGTCAGCGTGTCATCGCGCACGACGTAGTGGTGGTAGAAGGCGGCGGCCGCATGCAGGCCGATGAGGTAATAGCCTGCGGTGCCGACGAACTCGTGCAGCTCCTTGATGGCTTTGGCGAGCTCCTTGTCTTCCCCGATCAGCGCGGGCAGTTCCAGGCCGAAGAAGGGGATGGGTTTGCCGGATGCGCTGAGCAACAGCCAGCCCGTGATCGGCATGCCTATCATCAGGAGGTAGAGCGCAAGGTGCAGCGCCTTGGAAGACAGCTGCTGCCAGGCAGGCGGCGCAGGCTGGATGGCAGGGGTGGGGCCGGACAGGCGTGCGGCGAGGCGGAGCCAGACCAGCAGGAAGACCAGCATGCCCAGCATGAAATGCCAGGTCTTGAGCGCCTCGCGCGGGTCGCTGCCCTTCTCGAACAGCTCGCGCAGCTCTATGGTGCCGTACACTGCGATGAACAACAGCAGCATCAGCCAGTGGATGCCGATGGAAAGCGAACCGTAACGGTTTGTGGTGTTCTTCCAGCTCATCGTTCTTCTCCTTTAATGAAGGGAACTTAACAGGGGAAACACCGGCGCAGCTTACACCTACAGGAATCTTGCCACCATTCCCTTCGCGTACTCGCCTTGCATGGGGATGCGCACATGATGGCCGCTGCCCGGGGCGACGCTGAGCGTTTCGCCTTCCAGCCCTTTCATCTCCTTGACGTCGATGATGGAGTTGCCGGAGGGGTGGACGATCTCCAGCCTGTCGCCAACGCTGAAGCGGTTCTTCACCTCGATCTCGGCCACGCCATTCTCGCAGCTCACGATGTCGCCGACGTATTGCTGGCGGAAACTCTCGGAGTGGCCGCGCAGGTAATTCTGCTGTTCGTGCGTGTGGTGGCGTTCATAGAAGCCGTCGGTGTAGCCCCGGCTGGCGAGTGCATCCAGCGCGCCAAGCAGTTTCAGGTCGAACGGCCGGCCCTTCACCGCGTCGTTTATGGCCTGGCGATAGACCTGCGCGGTGCGTGCCACGTAGTAGATGGACTTGGTGCGGCCTTCCACCTTGAGCGAGTCCACACCGATCTTCACCAGGCGCTCGACGTGCTCCACCGCACGCAGGTCCTTGGAGTTCATGATGTAGGTGCCGTGCTCGTCTTCCAGCACCGGCATCAGTTCGCCCGGATGGTCTTGGCGCGAGATCACGTACACGCGGTCGGCCAGCGGATGGCGCGGCTGGCTGCCGCAGTCGGACAGCGCGCTTTCACTCAGTGCCTTGTCAAAATCGAAGTCAATTTTCTGAATATCGCCGCTTGCATCTTCGCTGGCGTTGTCCACCTTGTAGTCCCAGCGGCAGGAGTTGGTGCAGGTGCCCTGGTTGGCGTCGCGGTGGTTGAAGTAGCCGGAGAGCAGGCAGCGGCCGGAGTAGGCGATGCACAGCGCGCCGTGCACGAACACCTCCAGTTCCATGTCCGGGCATTGCTGGCGGATCTCTTCGATCTCATCCAACGACAGTTCACGCGAGAGGATGACGCGCGACAGGCCTAGCGACTTCCAGAACTTCACCGATGCGTAGTTGACGGTGTTGGCCTGTACCGACAGGTGGACGACCTGTTCGGGCCAGCGCTCGCGCACCATGGCGATCAGGCCGGGGTCGGCCATGATGAGCGCATCCGGTTTCATCGCAATCACCGGCTCCATGTCCGCCATGTAGGTCTTCACCTTGGCGTTGTGCGGCATCAGGTTGCTGGCGACGTAGAACTGTTTGCCCATGGTATGGGCTTCGGCGATGCCCTGCGCCAGCTGCTCCATCATGAACTCGTTGTTGCGCACGCGCAGGCTGTAGCGCGGCTGGCCGGCGTACACCGCATCTGCCCCGTAGGCATAGGCGGTACGCATCTTTTCGAGGGAGGCGGCGGGGAGGAGGAGTTCTGGTGCTTTCATTTGTTTCTTTCCCTCTCGCCGGCCCTCTTCCGTAGGCGGTAGAGGGAGCGAGAGGCGGTGTCGCTAGGTACGGTAGCCCAGCCGTCGCAGGATCTCCAGCGAGGCGTTGGCCTGGTTGAGGGTATAGAAATGCAGGGCGGGCGCGCCGCCGGCGATGAGCTTCTCGCACAGCTGCGTGACGACGTCGAGGCCGAAGGCTTGCACCGACTCCACGTCGTCGCCGTAGCCTTCCAGCGTCTTGCGCATCCAGCGTGGGATCTCGGCGCCGCAGGCGTCGGAGAAGCGCGCGAGCTGCGAGTAACGCAGGATGGGCATGACGCCGGGCACGATGGGCGCGGTGACACCCAGCCTGCGGGCCTCGTCCATGAAGCGGAAGTAGGCGTCGGCATTGTAGAAGTATTGGGTGATGGCCGAGTCGGCACCGGCCTGCATCTTGCGCACGAAGTTGGCCAGATCGTCCTGCGCCGACTTCGCCTGCGGATGGAATTCGGGATAGGCCGCCACCTCGATGTGGAAATGGTCGCCGGTCTCGGCGCGGATGAAGGAGACCAGCTCGTTCGCATACTGGAACTCCCCTATGCTACCCATGCCGGAAGGCAGGTCGCCGCGCAAAGCGACGATGCGCTTGATGCCCATGTCGCGGTAGGTGTGCAGCAGAGCGCGGATGTTGTCGCGCGTGGAGCCCACGCAGGACAGGTGCGGCGCTGCGCAACGGCCCTCGGCATGGATCTGCCGTATGGTATCCACGGTGCGGTCCTGCGTGGAGCCACCGGCGCCGAAGGTGACGGAGAAGAATTCGGGCTTGACCGCGTCCAGTCGCTGGCGCGCGGCGGCAAGCTTCTCTACGCCTTCCGGCGTTTGCGGCGGGAAGAACTCAAAACTGATCGGTGTCTTTGCGTTGTTGCTCATGTTTCCTCACAAGCAGTTGTGCGGCGGCTGAACTCAGCGCCCACGAGAAGATGCTGTACAGGACAGCGCCGAAGACCCCGCTCCAGAAGCTCTCGACCACGAAGCCCTTGAGGATGGAGCCCGCGAACCAGAACATCAGGCCGTTGATGACGAAGATGAACAGGCCCAGCGTGACCACCGTGACCGGCAACGTCAGCACCAGAAAGACGGGGCGGATCAGCGTGTTGACCAGGCCCAGCACGAAGGCGGCGATGAAGGCGGCCATCAGGCCGTCCACATGGATGCCCGGCACGAAGCTCGCCACGGCGATGAGCGCCAGCGAGTTCAGGGTCCAGATCAGTAGCAGTCTTAAAAGCATCGTTCTTGAAAAGGGAAGGGGCGGGAATCCCGCCCCCGACATCATACCTGCATCGTGCCGCTTAGTAGCGGTAGTGCTCGGCCTTGTATGGGCCTTCCTTCGGTACGCTGATGTAGGCGGCTTGCTGGTCGGTCAGCTCGGTCAGTTGAGCGTTCAGCGTCTTCAGTTGCAGGCGCGCGACCTTTTCGTCCAGATGCTTGGGCAAGGTGTATACGCCCACCGGATACTTGTTGCTGCCCTTCACGGCTTCAGTCCACAGCTCAATCTGGGCGATGGTCTGGTTGGCGAAGGAGGACGACATCACGTAGGACGGATGGCCGGTACCGCAACCGAGGTTCACCAGGCGCCCCTTGGCCAGCAGGATGATGCGCTTGCCGTCCGGGAAAATGACGTGGTCGACTTGCGGCTTGATCTCTTCCCACTGGTATTTTTCCAGCGAAGCAACATCGATCTCGTTGTCGAAGTGGCCGATGTTGCAGACGATGGCGTTGTTCTTCATCTTCGCCATGTGGTCATGGGTGATGACGTGGAAGTTGCCGGTGGTGGTGACGAAGATGTCGCCGAGGCTTGCGGCGTATTCCATGGTTACAACGCGATAGCCTTCCATCGCGGCCTGCAGTGCGCAGATCGGGTCGATCTCGGTGACCCAGACTTGGGCGGACAGAGCGCGCATGGCTTGTGCCGAACCTTTGCCCACGTCGCCGTAGCCGCAGATCACCGCGATCTTGCCCGCGATCATCACATCGGTGGCGCGCTTGATGCCATCCACCAGCGATTCGCGGCAGCCGTACAGGTTGTCGAACTTGGACTTGGTGACGGAGTCGTTCACGTTGATGCCGGGGAACTTCAGTTCGCCGCGAGCATGCATCTGGTACAGGCGGTGCACGCCGGTGGTGGTCTCTTCGGTCACGCCCTTGATCGCGGCGAGACGCGTGGAGTACCAGGTCTTGTCGGTTGCCAGCTTGGCCTTGATCGAAGCGAACAAACAGCTTTCTTCTTCCGAAGTCGGCTTGCTGATCAGCGACGCATCCTTCTCTGCGCGCGCACCGAGATGCAGCAACAGTGTGGCGTCGCCGCCGTCGTCCAGGATCATGTTGGACAGGCCGCCGTCCGCCCATTCGAAGATGCGGTGGGTGTAGTCCCAGTATTCGGCCAGGGTCTCGCCCTTGACGGCGAACACGGGCGTGCCGCCCGCAGCGATAGCCGCCGCAGCATGGTCTTGCGTGGAGAAGATGTTGCACGAAGCCCAGCGCACTTCCGCGCCGAGCGCCTTCAGCGTCTCGATCAGCACGGCGGTCTGGATGGTCATGTGCAGCGAGCCGGTGATGCGCGCGCCTTTCAGCGGCTGCGTCTTGGCGAACTCGGCGCGAATGGCCATCAGCCCGGGCATTTCGGTTTCGGCGATGGCGATCTCTTTGCGGCCCCAAGAGGCCAGGTTGATGTCGGCGATGACGTAGTCTTTGTTGGACATGAAGCACTCCATTCACGATAAAAAATGAATGGGCGCCGTTGCAACAGTGTTGAACCATCTCCGCCGAGCCTGACAGGTCCACCTACGGTGACTGCTGCAGCGCCCCTCGGCGGGATGGGTGATACGAATACTTTTGTTACCACCTTGTCCGTGTTTTGGCTACGGCCGGTGCATTGCACCTTAACATCGCAAGCGATGTTAGCCTTCGCCGAAGTCCAGACAAACCCCTTCGGGGGCGGGCTTACACCCCTGCATCCGCGCGGAGCGCGGCTGCTTTGTCAGTACTTTCCCACTTGAACTCTGGCTCTTCACGGCCGAAGTGACCATAGGCCGCAGTCTTCTGGTAGATCGGACGCAGCAAGTCGAGCATCTGCACGATGCCTTTCGGACGCAGGTCGAAATGGCGCTTGACCAGTTCGGTGATCTTCTCGTCGGAGATCTTGCCCGTGCCGTAGGTGGTGACCATGATGCTGGTGGGTTGCGCCACGCCGATGGCGTAGCTCACTTGCACCAGGCACTTGTCGGCCAGGCCGGCGGCGACGATGTTCTTCGCCACATAGCGGCCTGCGTAGGCTGCGGAACGGTCGACCTTGGACGGGTCCTTGCCGGAGAACGCGCCGCCGCCGTGCGGGGCTGCGCCGCCGTAGGTGTCGACGATGATCTTGCGGCCGGTCAGGCCGCAGTCGCCTTGCGGGCCGCCGATGACGAAGCGGCCGGTCGGGTTCACCAGGTATTTGATGTCGCCCTTGATCAGTTCCTTGGGCAGCACAGGCTTGATGATTTCTTCGATGGCGGCTTCGCGGATCTGCTCCAGTGTCATTTCGGGGGCGTGCTGGGTGGACAGCACCACGGTGTCGATGGCGTAGGGCTTGCCGTCGACGTATTTGATCGTGACCTGGGACTTGGCATCCGGACGCAGCCACTTCAGGCGGCCGTCGTGGCGCAGCTGCGCCTGGCGCTCGACGATGCGGTGCGACAGGTAGATCGGCAGCGGCATCAGCGTGTCGGTCTCGCGGCAGGCGTAACCGAACATCAGGCCCTGGTCGCCGGCGCCCTGGTCCAGGCCGTCGTCGTAGGCCTTGTTCACGCCCTGGGCGATGTCCGGGCTTTGCTTGTCGTAAGCGACCAGCACGGCGCAACCCTTGTAGTCGATGCCGTATTCGGTGTTGTCATAGCCGATGCGCTTGATGGTGTCGCGAGCGACCTGGATGTAATCAACGTTAGCAGCAGTGGTGATCTCGCCTGCAAGAACGACCAGTCCGGTGTTGCACAGCGTCTCGGCCGCGATGCGTGAATGCTTGTCCTGCGCTAGAATCGCGTCAACGATGGCGTCGGAAATCTGGTCTGCTACCTTGTCCGGATGGCCCTCGGACACGGATTCGGATGTGAAGAAATACTCGCTCATGGCTCTCCGCTTGCTGCTTCAGTAGTTAAATGGGCGCGCAGTATATCAAAATCCCCGCCTCGCTGATTTATGGGTTTCTTGAATGCTTATTCTCTTTGAGCTGTTGGCGCGCTTGCCGCTGTCGGTGTTGCACCGGCTGGGTGCAGTACTCGGCTGGGTGATCTACTTGAGCTCGCGCCGTTATGCGGCGCGCCTGCGTGAGAACCTGAAGAACGCCGGGCTTGCTCGATCAGAGACCGAGATGCGTGAGCTTGTGCGAGCCAACATCCGCGAAATGGGCAAGGGCCTCACGGAGTTGCCGTGGGTATGGCGTCGCCCGCTCGGAGAGGTGGTCGCCAGCGTCAGGCAATGCCATGGTTGGGAGCAGGTGGAGGCAGCGAGGGCGCAGGGCAAGGGCGTGATTTTGCTGACCCCGCATCTGGGTTGCTTCGAGGTCATCAGCCTGTACATCGCGGCACGTTTGCCCATGACCAGCATGTATCGTCCGCCGCGCTGGAAATCCCTGAACAGGCTGATGCACGAAGGGCGTGCGCGTGGACAGACCCGATTGGCTGCGGCCGACCTGGGCGGGGTGCGCCAACTACTCAAGGCGCTCAAGCGCGGCGAAAACATAGGCGTGCTGCCAGACCAGGTGCCCGGCAACGGTGAAGGCGTGTGGGCGCCATTCTTTGGGCGCCCCGCTTACACAATGACCCTCATTGGCCGTCTAGTGGAGGCCAGCGGCGCGCCGGTGATCATGTGCCGCTGCGAGCGCCTTCCGAAAGGTGAAGGCTTCGACTTGTACTTCTCCCCGATGTCTTTCGATACCGCCACTTCCGTCCCCGAACAGGTGAACATGGAGCTGGAACGGGCGATACGCGCCTGTCCAGAGCAGTACCTGTGGGGCTACAACCGTTACAAGGCCCCGCGCGGCGTGTTGCTGCCGGATGCGTCGAAGGAGCATTGATGGCACGCCTCGGCGTTCTCATATTGTGGCTGATCCATTTCCTGCCGTTCCGAGTCATCGTCGCGATTGGCAACGGTCTGGGTTCTTTGCTTTACCTCTTGGCGGGGGCACGCCGCCGGGTGGGCATGGTCAATCTGAAGCTGTGCATGCCGGAAATGAGCGAGCTTGCGCGCCAGCGGCTCTTGCGAGACCACTTCCGCATGTTCGCGCGCGGTCTGATCGAACGCAGCATATTGTGGTGGGCCAGCGGCGAGCGCATCAACTCCCTGATACGCGTCGAGGGGGGCGAACACTTCGAGGCGATCAAGGGGCAGCCTGCCATCCTGCTCACGCCGCACTTCGTCGGCATGGACGCAGGGGGGCAATGGATCGCGCAACAGGTGGACACGGTGTGCATGTACGCGCGGCAGAAGAACCCCTACCTCACCGAGTTGCTGCTGCAGAAACGCGCCCGTTTCCGCAACCAGCATCTGTATTCGCGCCAGGAGGGTCTGCGCCCCATCCTCAAGGGTATGCGCAAGGGCATGCCCTTCATCTATCCACCTGACCAGGACCAGGGTGTGAAGGATGGTGCGTTCATCCCATTTTTCGGGGTCCCTGCTGCGACCATGACCAGTGTGCCGCGCATCGCGCAAATGACGGACGCCAAGGTCGTGCCCAGCATCACCCGCGTGCTGCCCGGTAGCGAAGGTTATGTGCTGACCTTCTACCCTGCGTGGGAGAACTTCCCGAGCGGCGACGGCATCGCCGATGCTCGGCGCATGAATGCCTTTATCGAAGACCGTGTGCGCGAGATGCCGGAACAGTACTTCTGGCTGCACAAGCGGTTCAAGACCAGGCCCGAGGGCGAGAAAGGGTTCTATTGATGGAATACCATGACCTGCGCGATTTCGTCGAGCAACTGGAGAAGATGGGCGAGCTCAAACGGGTGAAGGCGCCGGTCTCCACGCACTTGGAGATGACCGAAATCTGCGATCGTGTGCTGCGCGCGCAGGGTCCTGCGGTACTGTTCGAGAACGTGGTGGGGCAAAGCATGCCGGTACTTGCTAACCTGTTCGGCACACCACGACGGGTGGCGCTGGGCATGGGCGAGGAGAGCATCGACGCACTGCGCGAGGTCGGCAAGCTGCTGGCCTACCTCAAGGAGCCGGAGCCGCCCAGAGGACTGAAGGACGCATGGGAGAAGTGGCCTATCCTGAAGCAGGTCATGAACATGTCGCCCAAGGTGCTGTCTTCCGCATCTTGTCAGGAGGTGGTGTGGGAAGGCAAAGACCTCGATCTGGCCAAACTGCCCATCCAGCATTGCTGGCCCGGCGACGTCGCGCCGCTGATCACGTGGGGCTTGGTTGTCACACGCGGGCCGAACAAGCCGCGCCAGAACTTGGGCATCTACCGCCAGCAGGTGTTGGGGCCGAACAAAGTCATCATGCGCTGGCTGGCGCACCGTGGCGGCGCGCTGGATTATCGTGACCACTGCCAGAAAAATCCCGGACAGCCGTTTCCGGTCGCAGTGGTAATCGGCGCGGACCCTGCGACCATACTCGGTGCGGTGACGCCGGTGCCCGATTCTTTATCTGAATACCAGTTCGCCGGCCTTCTGCGCGGCAGCAAGACCGAGCTGGTGAAGTGCATAGGTTCCGACCTGCAGGTGCCGGCATCCAGCGAGATCGTGCTGGAAGGCGTGATCCATCCGGACGAGACCTCGTTGGAAGGCCCATACGGCGACCACACCGGCTACTACAACGAGCGGGATAGCTTCCCGGTGTTCACCATCGAGCGCATCACCACGCGCCGCGACCCGATCTATCACTCCACCTATACCGGCAAGCCGCCCGACGAGCCGGCCATGCTGGGTGTGGCACTGAATGAGGTGTTCGTACCGCTGCTGCAGAAGCAGTTCCCGGAGATCGTCGATTTCTACCTGCCGCCGGAAGGCTGCAGCTACCGCATGGCGGTGGTCAGTATCCGGAAACAATATGCCGGTCACGCCAAGCGCGTGATGTTCGGCGTGTGGAGTTTCCTGCGCCAGTTCATGTACACCAAGTTCATCATCGTGGTGGATGACGACATCGACGTGCGCGACTGGAAAGAAGTCATGTGGGCGATCAGCACGCGCATGGACCCGGTGCGCGACACGCTGCTGGTGGAGAACACGCCTATCGACTACCTCGATTTCGCATCGCCTGTTTCTGGCCTCGGCGGTAAGATGGGACTGGATGCGACCAACAAGTGGCCGGGTGAGACGCAACGCGAATGGGGTACGCCCATCGTGATGGATGCTGCGGTGAAGGCGAAGGTGGATGCGATGTGGGGCGGGTTGGGGCTATAACATCGCCTAAGGTAAGTGCAATAAAAAAAGCCGGGTTTCCCCGGCTTTTTCGTTGGCCAACTTCAAATTAGAAGTTGTATACAACACCCACGGAAACCACTGATACGCCAAACCCAATTGTAGCTGGAGCAATGCCTGCGCCGGTCGCAGTGACATCATTCTTCCCAAGGTTTTCGTACTGGGCCCGGATTGCCACCTGCTTGTCGAGGTTGTAGTTGCCGCCGAGGCCGAATGCCAGGTTCGTCTTCGAAGAGCTGCCTGTCAAACCTGCGCCAGCGCCAGTTCCGGACAGATCAGTCGAGGTGTTCGCGAACCCCAGCTTGCCGAACACGTCATATTGGTTGTTGATGGCATAAGTGCCAACCACGTAACCCGCAAATGCGGAAGATTTTGCTGTAACGGTGGCATTGGTGAAGTTAGCTTTGGAATCGCTAATCATGGAATAACCCACTTCCGCACTCAGGACTACGCCGGAGTATTGACCGAAACGGTAACCGCCGCCGACGGTTATGGAGCTGGGGCTAGCAAAGGATGTCCCTTGGAGAGACGCACTGCTGAAAGAAACTGAGCCCAAATCAGCGGCCGCGTAGAAACCTTGATCAGCGGCGAACGCCGGAGTAGAGATTGCAGCGGAGAGCAGCAGAGCAGAAGCGAGTTTTTTCATGTTCATTCCTATTTGGATAATTGATAGCGTCGTTTGCGCGGCAAACGGCGACGAATTTTCTTTGAAATCGTTATCTGGTGTAAAGGGCGAAGAAGTACTAGATATTATTTCTTGTTGACAGACTTGTTGGGTTTGAATGTGCAATTCAGTTCTTCTTCGAAAGCCACTCGATCAAAGCATCCTGCGCTTCTTGGCCGCGCTTGGCGTAAGCATGATTGATGAAGAACACGACGACCCACTCCCTGCCGTTCTGTGAGCGCACGTAGCCGGCGATGGTCTTTACGCCGTCCAGCGTGCCGGTCTTGAGATGGGCGTGGCCGGCCGCAGGGCTCTCCTTGAGACGCTTCTTGACCGAACCATCGATACCCAGGATGGGAAGCGAAGCCTGCAGTTCGGCGCTCATCGGATGGTTGTAGGCGTGCTGCAGCAGGTCTGCCATGTGCGCGGCGCTGATGCGCTCCTTGCGCGAGAGCCCGGCGCCGTTCTCCAGCACCACTTCCTTGAAGTTGAGCCGGTTGCGAACCAACCAGTCATGCATGGTGAATATGCTGCGATCTACGCTGAGAGGTTGTACGTTGAATCCAGCCGGCGACATCGCAGGCCCATCCAATGCGGGACCTGCGCTGCCCAAGGTCAGGAACAGCTGCCTTGCCATCACGTTGTTGCTGAACTTGTTGATGTCGCGGATGACTGAGCTCAAGGGCTCGGAGCGATGCGAGGAGAACAACTTCGCATCGCCTCCGACCACGCCTTCCCTTTCCGTACCTTGTAGCGTACCGCCGAGCTCTTTCCACACGGCGCGGAACAGGGCGCCCACATAACGGGTGTGGGGCATCACGCTGAGGTTCTGTTCGCGCTCGCCGCATTCTATGGGGTAGTCCCCCTGCAACACCACGCTGTCGCCATTCGGCTGGACGAGGAAGGCATCGTCCCAGTTGTCACAGTTCGCCTTCTCGCCGCGGGGTGTCAGCTGGTTATCCAGTGTGATGCCATCCAGGGGGGGCTCGGTGACGACGCGCAGGCTGTTGCCGTCCGGCATGTAGCGCAGACGCAGTGTGTTGAAGTTGACGAGCAGTGCGTCGGGGCCGACGTTGTAGGCACGCACGGGATCCGCGTCGAACTGTGCTGGGTCGTAGGGGGGGAGGTCGTAGTAACTGCGGTCGAACACGAGGTCGCCCCGTATCTCGCGCAGGCCACGCGCGCGCAGTTCAGACAACCACAACCAGAGCTGCTCGACGGTGAGCTTGGGATCGCCGTATCCCTTGAGCGTCAGGTTGCCAACTAGGACGCCATCCTTCAATTCGCCGTCTATCCAGGCCTCGGTCTTCCAGGTGTAGGCCGGGCCAAGCAGGTCGAGCGCCGCGTAGGTGGTGAGCAGCTTCATGGTGGAGGCTGGATTCATCGGCCGCTGGGCGTTGATGCTGATGACGGGGGCGCGCCTGCCTACCTCGCGCACTTCGATTGCGATGCTGGATTGCGGGATGCCGACTTTCTTCAGCTCCTGTCTGACCGTCGCAGGCAAGGGGGCGGCCTGAGCGGTAGCGAAGAAACAGAGGGCGAGCAGGGTGGCGAGTCGCTTCATGACAGCGCTTCGATGACAGACAGCGTGCGCGTGACCAGCATCTGCATCTCCTCCTCAGTGATGACATAAGGCGGCATGAAATACACCGTGTTGCCCATGGGGCGCAACAGCAGTTCCTGCCTCAAGCCCAGGGTGAAACAGCGCTGTGCGAAATCCGCATGCGGCGTGTCCACCTCGAATGCCCAGACCATCCCGGTGCTGCGGAAGTTCCTGACCCCGGGGTGGTCGCGCAAGGGCTGGGCTATACGGTTGAGGTACGCGGCTTTCGCACGGTTGGCGGCGAGCACGTCATCCTGCTCGAAGATGTCCAGCGTAGCGAGCGCCGCACGGCAGGCCAGCGGGTTGCCGGTGTAGGAGTGTGAATGCAGGAAGCCGCGCGCGGTTTCGTCGGCGTAGAAGGCGCGATAGATGTCGTCGGTCGTCATCACGACGGATAGTGGCAGATAGCCCCCGGTGATGCCTTTGGACAGCAGCAGGAAGTCGGGTGCGATGTGCCCCTGCTCGCAGGCAAACAACGTCCCTGTTCTGCCCATGCCGACCGCGATCTCGTCGGCGATCAGGTGCACGCCGTATTGCGAGCAGAGTTCGCGCGCGCGCTTCAGATAGGCCGGGTGGTACATGGCCATGCCTGCGGCGCCCTGTATCAAGGGCTCGACGATGAAAGCGGCGATGTGCTGGTGGTGTCGCAGGAGATGCGCTTCAAGCTGTGCAGCACAGCGCAGCGCGTAACCCTCTGCGCTCTCTCCGTCTTCAGCATTGCGCCAATCCGGACTGGGTACGGTGGCATTCTGCCGGATCAAGGGACCATAGGCGTCACGGAACAGCGCGACATCGGTCACGGACAGCGCACCCAGCGTCTCGCCGTGGTAGCTGTTCTGCAGGCTGACGAATTGCGTCTTCTCGGGGTGGCCGGAGTTGCGCCAGTAGTGGGCGCTCATTTTGAGAGCGATCTCGGTGGCGGATGCGCCGTCGGATCCGTAGAAGCAATGCCCCAGTCCCGCGGGCGCGAGTTCACGCAACCTTTCCGACAGCGACACCACAGGCTCGTGCGTGAAGCCGGCGAGCATCACATGCTCCAGCTTGCCGAGCTGGTCGGAGAGGGCGGCGTTGATGCGCGGGTTGCAGTGCCCGAAAAGGTTCACCCACCAGGAGCTCACCGTGTCTAGGTAGCGCCTGCCGTCGAAATCGCAGAGCCATACCCCCTGGCCGCGGGCGATGGGGACCAGCGGCAGCGTTTCGTGCCGCTTCATCTGGGTACAGGGGTGCCACACGGAGGAAAGGCTGCGGGCGAGAAAGTCGGTGTTGGCTGACATATATAGAATCATAGCGGAGATTGCCTCTGGCGTAAGATATGGGTGTCGGAATCGACTGGGAGGTCCCATGCGCATCTTGATAACGGGTGGAACGGGCTTGATCGGGCGCCACCTATGCAAAGCCTTGCTCGCGGAAGGGCATGAACTGACCGTGTTTAGCCGCAACCCCGCGACCGTCCCGGCCAAATGCGGTGCGGGTGTGCAGGCGATGTCCACGTGGGACGCATGGCGGCCGGACATGCACTTCGATGCCGTCATCAACCTGGCAGGCGAGCCCATCGTCGATGCGCGCTGGACGGAGCAACGCAAGCAGGTGCTTTGGACGAGCCGGGTCACGCTGACCGAGGACCTTGTGCGAAGCATGGCGCAGGCCGAACAGAAGCCTGCGGTATTGCTCAGCGGCTCGGCGGTCGGCTATTACGGCGGTCGAGGCGACATGGTGCTGGACGAGACGTCCGCTCCCGGCTCCGATTTTCCTGCGCAGTTGTGCACGGCATGGGAGGCGGCTGCTAAGGCTGCGGAAGGCTTGGGTGTGAGAGTGTGCCTGCTGCGCACGGGGCTGATACTGAGCAAGGAAGGTGGTCTGCTCAGTCGCATGTTGCCACCGTTCAGGCTGGGGCTGGGCGCGCGTGTAGGCGACGGCAGACAGTGGATGAGCTGGGTCCATATCGACGACTACGTGGCGATGGTGTTGCGCCTGCTGCACGATGAACAGATGCGGGGCGCATTCAATATGACTTCCCCGGCGCCCGTCACCAACATGGAATTCACCGCCACGTTGGCCGCTGTCCTGCACAGGCCCGCGCCATTCGTGGCGCCCGCCTCGCTGCTCAGGCTGAGTATGGGTGAATCCGCCAGCTTGCTGCTGGAAGGGCAGCGGGTGTTGCCGAAAAGGATGCTTGCATCAGGCATGGCCCTCCGTTTCGAGAAGCTCGACGATGCGCTGAAAGACCTTCTGTCCTGACGGCCTTTTCTCAATATTGAAGGTGCCGCCCTTGAAATAGGGAGGTACAGCCCCTATCATTGGCAGTCGCTGGTCTGGAGTGCTAATCCAGATCTTCGCATTTGATCAACCCACTGATTCAGGAGAATAAACAATGAAAATTCGTCCCTTGCATGACCGTGTCATCGTCAAGCGTCTGGAAGAAGAGCGCAAGACAGCGTCCGGTATCGTGATCCCGGACGCGGCGACCGAGAAGCCCGATCAGGGCGAAGTCGTCGCTGTGGGCAGCGGCAAGATCGGTGATGACGGCAAAGTGCGTCCGATGAACGTCAAGGTCGGCGACAAGGTGCTGTTTGGTAAGTATTCCGGCCAAGCGTTCAAGATGGATGGCGTCGAGTATCTGCAGATGCGCGAAGACGACATCATCGGCGTGATCGAAGCCTAATCCAATAACGAATCCCATCAGGAGATAAGAACATGGCAGCA
Organism: Sideroxydans sp.; assembly: GCA_037446535.1. GTDB lineage: Bacteria > Pseudomonadota > Gammaproteobacteria > Burkholderiales > Gallionellaceae > Sideroxyarcus. Next base: position 17,724 of record JBBIIJ010000013.1, read on the forward strand.
AAAGACGTGAAATTCCATGACGCAGCTCGCGCCAAGATGGTCGTGGGCGTGAACATCCTGGCCGACGCGGTCAAGGTGACTCTGGGCCCGAAGGGTCGCAACGTGGTGCTGGACCGTTCCTACGGCGCACCGACCATCACCAAGGACGGCGTGTCCGTGGCCAAGGAGATCGAGCTGAAGGACAAGTTCGAGAACATGGGCGCACAGATGGTGAAGGAAGTCGCATCCAAGACTTCCGATGTGGCCGGTGACGGCACCACCACCGCGACCGTGCTTGCGCAGTCCATCGTGCAGGAAGGCATGAAGTTCGTGGCCGCCGGCATGAATCCGATGGACCTGAAGCGCGGCATCGACAAGGCCGTAGCCGCCACCGTGGAAGAGCTGAAAAAGATCTCCAAGCCCTGCACCACCAGCAAGGAGATCGCGCAGGTCGGTTCCATCTCCGCTAACTCCGACGCCGACATCGGCCAGATTATCGCCGACGCGATGGACAAGGTCGGTAAGGAAGGCGTGATCACCGTCGAAGACGGCAAGTCGCTGAACAACGAGCTGGAGGTCGTGGAAGGCATGCAGTTCGACCGTGGCTACCTGTCGCCGTACTTCATCAACAACCCGGACAAGCAGATCGCTGTGCTGGACAACCCGTACATCCTGCTGTTCGACAAGAAGGTCTCCAACATCCGCGACCTGCTGCCGGTGCTGGAACAGGTAGCCAAGTCCGGCCGTCCGTTGCTGATCGTCGCTGAAGACGTCGAAGGTGAGGCGCTGGCCACCTTGGTGGTCAACACCATCCGCGGCATCCTGAAGGTGTGTGCAGTGAAGGCCCCTGGCTTTGGCGACCGCCGCAAGGCCATGCTGGAAGACATCGCCATCCTGACCGGCGGCACCGTGATCGCCGAAGAAGTCGGCCTGACGCTGGAAAAAGCCACCTTGGCCGAACTGGGCCAGGCTAAACGCGTCGAAGTGGGCAAGGAAAACACCACCATCATTGACGGCGTCGGCAAGCATGACGTGATCCAGGCGCGCATCGCGACCATCAACAAGCAGGTTGAAGACTCGACCAGCGATTACGACAAGGAAAAGCTGCAGGAGCGCAAGGCCAAGCTGTCCGGCGGCGTGGCCGTGATCAAGGTTGGTGCTGCGACCGAAGTCGAGATGAAGGAAAAGAAGGCGCGCATCGAAGACGCACTGCATGCCACCCGTGCCGCATGGGAAGAGGGCATCGTTCCCGGCGGCGGGGTCGCGCTGCTGCGCGCCAAGGCTGCCGTTGGCAAGCTGAAGGGCGACAACCATGACCAGGACGCCGGCATCACCATCGTGCTGCGCGCGATGGAAGCGCCGATGCGCGCCATCGCCCTGAACGCAGGCGATGAGCCTTCCGTGATCGTCAACCAGGTACTGGGCAACAAGGACGTCAACTACGGCTACAACGCCGCCACCGGCGAATATGGCGACATGCTGGCCATGGGCGTGGTCGACCCGACCAAGGTGACCCGTACTGCGCTGCAGAACGCCTCCTCCATCGCCGGCCTGATGCTGACGACTGCCTGCATGGTGGCTGAGCTGCCGGAAGACAAGCCGGCCGCCCCTGGCATGGGTGGTGACATGAGCGGCATGGGTGGTATGGGCGGCATGATGTAATTTGCCCGTGCATTTGTGCGCTTAACAAGCCCCGCCTCGTGCGGGGTTTGTTTTTTGTGTTGCCCAAGGCGCAGCTTGCCGCTACAATGCGCGCCTTCGTTTTAACCGTTCGGCTCTGAACGGGCGAGAAACGGCTCGGTAGCTCAGTTGGTAGAGCAGCGGATTGAAAATCCGCGTGTCGGTGGTTCGATTCCGCCCCGAGCCACCAAAATGCCAAGGCCTGCATAAGTGCAGGCCTTTTGTTTATTGTGGAACACGGTGAAGGTGGCTCTCGAGGCCAGCGACCCCGTTAGCCTCTCTCTTATACGAGTGCGCTCAAATCCCGGGTGCATGGATGCTCTGAAAGCCAACGCGCGCCGTCGTAAAACGGTTTTCGCCTAAAGCGCCGGTAGCTATGGCATCATTGCCCACAGCAGGAGCTGACGGCTCCCTCAAAGACATCGGTATACAAGGGTATATAGCGCATGGCTTCTTCATCGTTCCTGCCCAAATGGGTCACACGGGCAAATAGTACGCTCCTCTCTGTTCTGCTATCAGCGCTGTCCATCCTGGCGGTGCTCTTCCTCTATTATTCACAGCCGGCATTCCTTGAAGCTTTCGAGGCGAAGACTTATGACCTGCGTTTCCGCGACATGCGCGGCCCGATTCCTGTGGATCCGGGCATTGGCATCATCGCGATAGACGACAAGAGCATCGCGGAGTTGGGGCGCTACCCTTGGAACCGAAACCAGTATGCGCGCTTGCTGACCAGGTTGAAGGCAGCGCAGGCGAAGGTAGTGATGTTTGATGCCTTCTTCCCAGAGCGCGAAGACGTGATAAACGACCAGGCTTTCGCCGCTGCGGCCAAGAAAGCCGGCAACGTGGTGCTTGCGGTGTTGTATGAATACGACGAAGAAGGGCGGGTGGTCAGGGTGACGCGCTCTCTGCCGGAGATCGAACGGGCGGCTGCAGGCGTGGCGCACATCAATTTCTTTCCTGAGGATGATGGCGTCAATCGTCGCAGCCGTGTCTTGATCGAGTCAGACGGCAAGCAGACGCCATCGCTGGGCATGGCGGCGGCTATGTGGGCCCTGGGGATAAAGGAATATTCCGTCAATCCCTATGACATCACGGTAGGGGATCGGCACATCCCGGTGGACGAGAACCATGCGATGTGGATCAACTTCACCGGCCCGCCCGGGGCTTATCCGCGTTATTCCTTCACGGACGTGGTGAATGGGCGCATCCCCGACGAACAGCTCAAGGGCAAAGTGCTGTTCGTCGGTGCGACGGCTCTCGGGGTGTACGACATGCGCGTTTCACCTTATCACGGTAATACGCCCGGAGTAGAGATACACGCCATGATTGCGGACGACATCATCAGCGATCGCTTCATACGCCAGGGAGGGATGGAGGCTTTGCTGGATATGGTCTTCATCGTCGTGCTAGGGGCGTTGGCGTACTTCCTGACCATTCACTTGCGACTTTACGGTGCGATCCCGGCGACAGCGCTGCTGTTGATCGCATACGTCTGGCTCGCAAATTCCATGTTCGAGGCAGGGCACTGGATCAACATCGTCTATCCGACGATGTCTGCGGTACTGTCGCTGCTGGTGGGCGGCAGTTTCCGCTATCTGGTGCTGGAACGCAGTGCGCGCGAGATGCGTTCTATGTTCTCCAGCTATCTTTCGCCTAAGCTGGTCACACGTTTGGAAAAGAATCCGGAAGCGGCCAAGATCGGGGGGGACACCAAAGATGTGACGGTGCTGTTCACCGACATCAAGGGATTCACCACTTTCAGCGAGTCTCACCCGCCGCAAGAGGTGGTATCGCGCCTGAATGAATATCTCGGTGCGATGGTGCAGATAATAGAGCGGCACGACGGCACGATAGACAAGTTCATCGGTGATGGAATCATGGCTTACTGGGGCGCGCCCCTGTCTCAGCCCGATCACGCGAAGCTGGCCCTGGATTGCATCGCTGCCATCGCGATCCGCATGCAAGAACTGCGCAGCAAATGGGACAGGGACGGCCAAGAGGCCTTTTCGATTCGCGGTGGCATCCAGTCCGGCGAAGTCGTGGCCGGCAACGTGGGTTTTGCCGGGAAGAAGATGGAATACACCGTCATCGGCGATACTGTGAACCAAGCTGCGCGCCTCGAGGGTACGGCAAAGTTCTACGGTATCACTTTCTTGGTAGGCGAGAATACCTATAAGCTTACTACCGATAGCTACCGCTACCGCGAGCTGGATAGGATACGAGTGGTTGGCAAACACCTGCCCGTTACCATTTATGAACCCCAAATAGGGCCATCCTCGTTGTCGGACGAGCAGGCGAAGCGCTTCGAGTCCGGACTGACGCTATATCGCGCGAGAAAATGGATTGAGGCCAAAGCCGTGTTCACCGGCCTGCTTGTGGAACGGCCTAATGACAGGCCTAGCCAAATATATGTTGAACGTTGTGATTATTTTGCTGAAAATGCACCCCCTGTAGACTGGGACGGCGTGTTCGATCGCACAAGCAAGTGAATGCGGAATCGGGGGGGGGCACCCTCTCTCCGGTCTTTACTATTTGAATGGGTAAGGGAAATGCGAAATATCTTCTTTGCAGCATTGTCATTATTTATCGCCCTCTCTGCCAATGCGGCAGATGCAGGATCGGCAGTCATGGGCGGATATGCCAAGGTCGACTTCAAGGGAGAGATTTCTGTCAACGGCTTGCGGAAATTGATAGGCGCAAGTGGCGGTAAGCTGTTCATCGCAAAGCAGGATGGTTCGGTCGACGTGACCGATCCGACAGGCAAAACCGTCATGACCTTGGCTGCGAAAAGTGGAGACGTCGTCTTGCTCAAACGTCCAATAGCCGTGGCGGTGGAGAGCGGAACAGTCTACGTGCTCGACAATGACACCAGCCAAGTAGTGATGTATGGATTGTCCGATGGCAAGTTCCATGGCAGCTTCGGTGGAAAGACTGGTGGCCTCTTTGGCGGCGATGGAAATGCGCTCAACTCGCCGCGTGGCATCGCTGTTTTCGATGGTGTGGTTTATGTCGCTGATACCGACAATGGGCGCATCCAGCTGTATGGCGTCAACGGCGTCTTTCTGAACACCATGCCTATTGGGGGGCCGGCAGGTACCAAAGGGAACGAGCCTTCCCAAGGACAACCTCAGATTCCCTTCAAGTTGCAGGAGCCGGATGACATTGCCCTTGATGCTATGGGGCGCGTCTATGTGCTTGATGCGGCAGATAATCTAGTCAAGATATACGGTCCAGACGGCACATATCTGAAGTCTCTACCCAAAGGCGGCGAACTTGTGGCCATGGGCGTCGCGGAAGACGGCATCTACGTCGCAGACAAAAATACATACAACATTCTGAAATACGATTTCGACGGCAATCTGGCCTACAGCTTTGGCTCCAAGGGGGAAGGCAAAGCGCAATTCAAGGATTTCGCCGGACTGGCTGTAGACCAAGGGCAACAAGTCTATGTGGGCGACTCCAAGAAGGCCATGATCAACGCTTTCGTGGCACAGGCAGGTGGCCGCCTGGAGGCGCTGCCCAAATCTCAAGGCAAGATGTCAGTGATGTGGCTGGATAAGATCTCGGCCGACGTGGGGCAGCTTGTCTGGGATGGCAAGGAGACCATTTACGCCATCGGCAAGGACAAGAAAAGCCTTGTGAAGATGAGCAAGGGGGCAGTTGTTGGTGAAATCAAGCTGGACGATATGGAGCTTGCGGCGCTGACGGTCGATAAAGCTGGCGCCGTGTGGGCGCTCGACAAGAAGAAGATGCAAGGCGTGAAACTGGATGCGTCTGGCAAGGTCGTGGCCAGCGTAGGCAGCGCGGGAAGGGGGGCAGGGCAATTCAGCGATCCAACCGCAATCGCTGTTTCGGCTTCAGGCCTGATTTTCGTGGCCGATAGGGCTAACCGTTCGGTTCAGGTGTTTCGCGAAGACGGTGTGTATCTGAACAGCCTGGGAGGGTCGAACTCCAAGATTACCGCACCTGTCTCCATGGCTTTCGATCCACGTGACAATCTGTATGTATTGGATGGTTCGCGCGGAAGCGTGCTGGCATTCTCTTCGTCTGGCCAAGAGCTGGCCGAATTGGGAAAGACGAAGGAAGGCGCAAGCACTTTCATCAAGCCGGTCGGGCTGGCGGCAACCAGTGGTGAGCTGCTGGTTCTCGATGGCAACCAAGTCAAGGTTCTCACGCAGAAGGGGGAGCTCATCCGCGTGTTCTGCGACAAAGGAGCGGCCGCCGGCAGCCTGAACGACCCGGTCTCCATCGTTACCGGTGAAGGTGCCTCTTTTTGGGTCTCAGATCGCGGCAATAAACGGGTTCAGTCCTTCGCCATCTTGTATAAGCCGGAAGCACCGGCACAACTGACTGTTCAGGGCGCGGTACACGCAATCGAGCTGAAGTGGGCGAAAGCGGCTGTTCCCTACGTCAAGCAGTACCGCGTTTATCGTTCTGCCAGCGAGAGCAGTGGGTTTGTTCAGATAGGCATAACCCCGGATACCCAGTATCTGGATCAGGTAAAGGAAGCTGGCGCGCGCTATTTCTACATGATTACGGCCGAGTCGTCGTTCGGCTATGAGGGGGCTAGCAGCTCGGCTGCGAACGGTGTGTCCTTGAAATATGTGCCGCCGAAGATGGCGGACATCAAAGTAGAAACGACACCCTGGCAACTCAAAATGAGTTGGCCCGTATCGGAGACTCACTATGTGGCCGGGTATCGCATCTATCAGAAGGAGGGTGACGTCTTTGTCAAAGTTGGTGAGGCGACGCAGCCAGAATTCGTCAAGGATGCATTGACTCCGGACACGAAGTACACCTACTACGTTTCGACGCTGAGTACGGACGGTGTGGAATCTGAGAAGCAGGAGGTCGTGGCCACCACTCAGGCGTTCAATCGGGCGCCGTTAGAGATCGAAGTGATCAAGCTGAGCGACATCTTTTCCAACTCCTACAAGATGTACGAAAAGGATGGCATTGGACGCATCAAGCTGACCAATAACACCAGCAAACCTATGGAGAAAATCAAGGTTTCCTTCATGTTGAAGGACTTCATGGACTTCTCGACCGAAGGCAAGATAGACAAGTTGATGCCAGGGGCAAGCGAAGAACTGGCACTGAAGGCAGTGTTCAACAACAGCATACTGACGCTTACCGAAGACAGTGCGGTTCAGGCACTGATCGAGGCCAGTTATTTCGATAACGGCAAGCGTATGACCTACTCCAAGACCCCAACTGTAAACGTATATGACAAGCACCGACTGAGCTGGAACGAGCGCGAGCGGTTTGCGGTATTTGTGACCCCCAAGGATCCTCCTGTCGTCAATCTGGTACGCGCCGTGGTCGGGGAATTCAAGGAGACGAAGGACGAGACTCAACTGGCGGCAGCCTTCTTCGATGCATTGGGGCTCTACGGGTTGACTTACATCCAAGATCCGACCAATCCTTACCAAGTCAGTTCCGCGAAAGGGGATGCAGCCGATTACCTCCAGTTCCCGCGTGAAACACTGGAGCGAAAGTCCGGCGATTGTGATGACCTGGTTGCCTTCTACTCTTCCGGTTTGGAAAGCATGGGAATCAACACGCGCGTCCTCGAGGTGCCCGGGCACATGCTCATGATGTTCTCGACGGGCATCGCGGCGGAGGATGACGGCTACACCATGGACAACATGTACGTTATCTATGAAGGCGTGCTGTGGGTTCCTGTCGAAACAACATTGGTCGGCAATTCCTTCATAAAGGCCTGGGAAAATGGCAGCGCCACATATTACAAATATAAGGACAATGGGCTTACCATCCTCGACGTGCATGGGGCATGGGATACCTACAAGCCTGCCAGCCTTCCTGACTCCGGTTGGAAACCCAGCGGGCTGACACGTGCGGAGATCGAAAAGAAATTCCAGAACGACCATTTGTCCGTCCTGAAGATCAGCTCGCAGACCAAGACGCGCCGCTACCTTGCTGCGATCCAGAAAGACCCCTCGGACATGGATGCGCACTTGCAGATGGGCATCATCCTGGCCAAATTGGGGGACCGCAAGGAAGCGATGAAATATTTCGACAAAGTGATCAGTATCGAGCCCAAGAACGCAGCGGCCCTGAACAATCGTGGCAATTTGCTGATGATTGATGACAAGTACCAGGACGCGACCAAGGCGTACCAGGCTGCTGCCAAGGCAAGCCCGGATGATGCGCAGGTGTGGATCAATCTGGCGCGAGCCTACAAGCGTGTCGGCGACACGAAGAACGCCAAGACAGCTTTCATCAAGGCGCAGAAACTGGATCCGAAGGTCAAGGAGCAATACCGCGCCCTGGCGCTGGAACTACTGAACGCACTTTGAGTCGGAGTAGCTGCAGGAAACCCTTAATCAAGGAGATTAGTCATGAAGAAGTTGATTGCATTGTTCGTTTTGCTGGGTGTCGCTTTGTCTGTTCCCAGCTATGCTGCCGGGACATCCAAGGAACCGTCTATGTGGGAGAGTCTCCGCAAGAAGATTGAGGGGATGACGCCCAAGAAGAAGCTGAGCACCACCACGGCGGCGGGGGGGGTGCGCGGCTCTCTGGCAGATGCGGACGATGTCTACTGGAAAGGTGAGGCGAAATCACAAGCCATCGATTCGGAGGAATTGAGCGCCTTCAAGAAGGCGATCGCCTTGGTTGACGCGGGGAAGGCAGCCGATGCCCAGACGGCGTTCAGCGACTTCATCAAGCAGCATCCCGACAGCGTGCTGCGAGGGGATGCGGAAGCAGCCTTGACTCAGCTGCAATCGTCGGCCAAGTAAGCCCGCCCGGTCTGGAGCGGCTGGCAGAAAGCCGCTCCAGACTTTATAATTCCGCCCCCGAATCATGCGGACAGCGGATTTTCCCATGCAGTTATTTACCTTTGGCATCAACCATCAGACCGCGCCCCTCGCTGTGCGCGAGCAGATGGCGTTCAATGTCGAAACGATGGATGCCGCTCTGCGCGACCTGGTAGGGGGGGGCGCCGCCAAAGAAGCGACCATCCTTTCCACCTGCAACCGCACCGAAGTGTATTGCAGTACCACAGCGCCCGCTCAGGCGGTGGATTGGCTGGCGTCCTACCATCATCTCCCTATCTCCGAGATCGAGCCGTACATCTACCGCTTGCCGCAGGAGCAGGCCGTGAAACACGCCTTCAGGGTGGCGAGCGGACTGGATTCCATGGTGTTGGGCGAGCCACAGATCCTGGGTCAGATGAAACAGGCGGTGCGCCAGGCTGAGCAAGCAGGCACACTGGGTTTCCTGCTGCACAAGCTGTTCCAGCGCACTTTTTCCGTCGCCAAGGACGTGCGCACACAGACCGAGATCGGCGCCAACCTGGTTTCCATGGCGGCCGCTGCAGTCAAACTCGCGGAACGCATCTATCCCAGCATCGCTGACCAGCGCATCCTGTTCATCGGCGCCGGTGAGATGATAGAACTCAACGCCGTACACTTTGCTGCGCGCAACCCCAAGCACATCACCGTGGCGAACCGCACACTGGAGCGCGCACAGACGCTGGCCAGGCGTATCAACGGCCATGCGGTCACGCTTAACGAACTACCTGAGCAACTGGCGCAGCACGACATCATCGTGACCTGTACGGCCAGCACCCTGCCCATACTCGGCAAGGGCATGGTCGAACGTGCGCTTAAGGCGCGCAAGCATCGTCCGCTGTTCATCGTCGACTTGGCCGTACCCCGCGATGTCGAGGCGGAGGTCGCGGAGTTGAGCGACGTGTTCCTCTACACCGTGGATGACCTGTCCGAAGTGGTGCAGGACGGGCTGGACGCGCGCCAAGGCGCGGTCAAGGAGGCTGAGGTAATCATAGATTCCGGCGTGAACGAGTTCGTGCACTGGATGCAGTCGCGCGAGGTCGTGCCTACCATACGTGCCCTGCGTGATCACGCTGAGCGGCATCGCCGCGGGGAGATGGACAAGGCACTGCGCGCCTTGGCCAAGGGCGAGAATATTGAAAAAGTGCTGGAGAGCCTGAGCAACGCACTCACCAACAAGTTCCTGCACTCGCCCACGCAGGCGCTCAACCATGCATCCGCCGCGGAGCGCGACAACCTGCTGGAAACGGTACAGCGCATCTACCGCCTGCACGACGCCGAATGAAACCTAGCATCGCCGCCAAACTCGCTCAGCTCGCCGAGCGTTTGGACGAAGTCACACGCTTGCTGAGCACCGAGGAGGCGACCCGCGACATGGACGCTTTCCGCAAGCTCAATCGCGAACGCGCCGAGATCGAGCCTGTGGTGGAGCTCTACCATGCTTACCAGTCCTGCGAAGCAGATATCGCCACCGCCCAGGAGATGGTAAGCGACCCTGACATGCGTGAGTTTGCAGAAGGCGAAGTCAAAGAAGGGCGGGAACGCCTAGAACAACTCGAAGTCGAGCTGCAGAAGCAGTTGCTACCGAAAGACCCTAACGACGAGCGCAACGTCTTCCTGGAAGTACGAGCAGGGACGGGCGGCGACGAGGCTGCAATCTTCGCGGGTGACATATTCCGCATGTACCTGCGCTTTGCCGAACGTCATCGCTGGCAAGTGGAGATCATCTCCGAGAGCCCGGGCGAGATGGGCGGCTACAAGGAGATCATCGCGCGCGTCATCGGGCAGGGCGCATATTCGGTGCTGAAGTTCGAATCGGGTGCGCACCGTGTGCAGCGGGTGCCTGCCACAGAGACCCAGGGGCGTATCCATACCTCGGCGTGCACCGTCGCCATCCTGCCTGAGGCGGATGAGGTGGGCGAGGTGGAGTTGAATCCGGCTGAGCTGCGCATAGACACCTTCCGCGCCTCAGGCGCTGGCGGCCAACACATCAACAAGACCGACTCCGCCGTGCGCATCACGCATCTGCCAACCGGTACGGTGGTCGAGTGCCAGGACGGGCGCTCGCAGCACCAGAACAAGGCACAGGCCATGCGCGTCCTCGCGGCGCGTATCAAGGATAAGCAGGAGCAGGAAGCGCACAGCAAGATTGCAGCGGAACGAAAATCGCTGGTAGGCAGTGGTGACCGTTCCGAGCGCATCCGCACCTACAACTTCCCCCAAGGACGGGTCACCGACCATCGCATCAACCTCACGCTGTACAAGATGGACCAGATCATGGACGGCGACATTTCTGAGCTCACGGGCGCCCTGATGGCCGAGCACCAGGCCGAACAGCTGGCCGCTCTCGCACAGGAAAGCTGATTCCGTGCGCAGCATCCGCGAAGTTCTGACGCAGGATGTGGCAGGACTCAGGGCCGCTCTCATGCTTGCGCCTGATGAGGCTCGGATAGAGGTGCAATGCCTGTTGCAGTACGTGCTTGGCGTCCCGCGATCCTATTTGCTGGCACACCCCGAAGAGTCCCTTGAGCAGGCGCAGCAGGATGCTTACGCTACGCTGCTCGCCCGTCGTCTACGCGGCGAGCCGATGGCGCACCTTCTGGGCGAGCGCGAATTCTTCGGGCTGACCTTCAAGGTCACCCCTGACACGCTGATCCCCCGCCCGGACACCGAGCTTCTGGTGGAGCAGGCCTTGTTGCGCATGCCGAAGGGGCGAACCTGGCGCGTGCTGGATCTGGGGACGGGGAGCGGTGCGATCGCACTCTCCATCGCACATGCCAGGAAGGATGTCGAAGTGGTGGCGGTGGACGCTTCGGAAGGGGCGTTGCAGGTGGCATGCGAGAACGCGCGGCACTTGGATATACGCAACGCGGTGCTCCTTCTGAGCGACTGGTTCTCGGCTCTGGAAGGGCAGCTCTTCGACCTTATCGTCTCCAACCCGCCCTATATCGCAGTGGGCGACGAGCATCTTGCGCGAGGTGATGTGCGTTTTGAACCCCTGTCTGCATTGGCCTCAGGTTCAGAGGGGCTGGACGACATATGGCGCATCATAGCTGCCGCGCCCCGCCATCTGACCAAGGAAGGGTGGCTGTTGCTAGAACACGGCTACGATCAGGCGGAGGCTGTGCGCACCCTGCTCGGGCAGAATGGTTTCTTTGGGGTATTCTCAGAAAGAGACTTGGCCGGCATAGAGCGCGTCAGCGGCGGCCAGATGTCCCACTAAGCATTGGCAGGGCGGCGGTTACTGGGGCTAGGTTACTGCCCTGCTGCGGGTATAGGCCGATATATAGGCCTTTTGGCATATAGGCAAAGCGAAAACGCCTGCCTACAATTCGCCCCGAGTTGTGAGTTTTGAGTTGTAGCCAACTCGATCTTTCATACTCTCCTCCTATTCGGGGCCATCGTAAGGTGGCCCGTTTTTTTTGCCCGGAAACTCAGGAGGAGACTGTCTTGCGGGCGCGCGCGATCGCAGCCTCGACCTGCTGCGGTGCCGTACCGCCGGTATGGCTGCGCGCAGCTAGCGAACCTTCTAGCGTCAGCACGCCGTAGAGGTCATCGGCGATCAGCGTGGAGAACTGCTGCAGTTCTTCCAGTTTGAGTTCGGCCAAGTCCACTCCACGTTGCTCCGCAAAACGCACCGCCAGTGCCACCGCCTCATGCGCGTCACGGAAAGGCAAGCCCTTCTTCACCAAGTAATCGGCCAGATCGGTGGCCGTCGCATAGCCCTGCAGTGCTGCACGGCGCATGGCCTCTGGTTTCACCGTGATGCCCCGCATCATGTCGGCGTAGATGCGCAGCGTCTGGGTGAGCGTATCCACGGTGTCGAACAGCGGTTCCTTGTCTTCCTGATTGTCCTTGTTGTAGGCCAGGGGCTGGCCTTTCATCAGCGTGAGCAGTGCGACCAGATGTCCGTTCACGCGACCCGTCTTGCCACGCACGAGTTCGGGGACATCGGGGTTCTTCTTCTGAGGCATGATGGATGAGCCGGTACAGAAGCGGTCTGCGATGTCGATGAAGCCGAAGCGCGGGCTCATCCACAGGATGAGCTCCTCCGAAAGGCGCGACAGGTGGGTCATGGTGAGCGATGCGGCGGCCGTGAATTCGATGGCGAAGTCGCGGTCGGAGACGGCGTCGAGCGAATTCTGGCATACAGCCTCGAAGCCCAGCAGTTCGGCGACCATTTCGCGCTTGATCGGATAGCTCGTGCCCGCCAAGGCGGCAGCCCCGAGCGGAAGGCGATTTACGCGCCGACGCGCATCGTGGAAACGCTCGACGTCGCGCTGGCACATCTCGAAATAGGCCAGCAGGTGATGGGCGAAACTCACGGGCTGGGCCACCTGCAAGTGGGTGAAGCCGGGCATGATGGTGTGGGTGTGGTGGTGCGCGAGGTCGAGCAGCGCAGTCTGCAGGCTCTTGAGCAAGGCGACGATGTTGTCTATCTCGCTGCGCAGGTACAGGCGGATGTCGGTCGCCACCTGATCGTTGCGGGAACGCCCTGTGTGCAGGCGCTTACCCGCGTCGCCGACCAGGCTGGTGAGCCGCTTCTCAATGTTCAGGTGCACGTCTTCAAGATCGAGCTGCCAGACGAAATCGCCGCTGATGACCTCGTTCTCGATCTGCGCGAGTCCGCGCTGGATGTCCTGGAGGTCTTGCGCACTGATGATGCTGCAGGAGGCGAGCATCTGCGCGTGAGCCAACGAGCCCCGAATGTCGAACAGAGCGAGACGTTTGTCGAAATCCACGGAGGCTGTATAACGCTTGACCAGTTCTGCCACCGGTTCGTTGAAACGACCTGACCAGGTCTGGGTATCTTGCATCGTTGCCATGTCTTGTCCAGAATGAGCGGCACTCAAGGGGTAGCTATGCCGGGGACGCGCAGTATAAATCAAAATATTCAGCACAAGCTGCTGCCCAATTTCCGCAATATGGGCACGGTGTTGCGCATCGTGGTGCTCGTGAACGCGATCTTGCTGTTCGCTGCTTTGACGCAAGCATCATCGCCCTCCGACCTCGTGCATGAGGCGCTGTACGGATCTTCGCTTCTTCAGCCCGTGTTGCTGGCCAGCCTGCTGACCCTGTATATGCTCGATCGTATCCTGGGGCAACTGAGCTACAAGCGTGGTGCCGCTACCATCGTGTCCATCATCGTTCTGCTGACTTTGCTGCTAGATCGCCTCGGGGGCGATCTCTTCGCGGAGTCTACGGATCTGGGGGCGTTCCGCTATTGGCGCCACGCACTGGAGAGCGCTATCGTCACCTTGTTGATGTTGAGCTACTTCCGCTGGCGCGCACTGGCCCTTTCTCCCGCCAGACATGAGGCCCGCCTCCAGGCGCTGCAGGCGCGCATCCGCCCCCATTTCCTGTTCAACAGCATCAACGCCGTGCTTGGCATCGTGCGCGCCGACCCCAAGCGCGCTGAGAGCGCGCTGGAAGACATGGCCGATCTGTTTCGCATGGCGATGGCAGGCCAGCGTGAACTGGTCACGTTGAATCAGGAGATGCAGCTGGCACGTCAATACCTGTCGCTGGAACAACTGCGGCTGGGTGAGCGTCTGCGGGTCAAATGGGATATCGAGTCCATGCCGAACGACGCACTCATCCCCCCCTTGGTGTTGCAGCCCCTGTTGGAGAACGCGGTGTATCACGGCATAGAGCCCATGGCCGCCGGAGGTACCATTGAGGTCGGCATACGCGCTGAGGGGAAGATGTTGCACCTAGAGGTGTGCAACCCGGTGGCGCCAAGCGCCACTCCCAAAGCTCATGGCAACAAGATGGCGCTCTCCAATATCCGCGAGAGGCTGTCGTTATTGTTCGATGTCGAGGCCGACTACTGCGTGGACCACGGTGCGGGCTCTTATCGCGTGCATATCGTCATTCCCTACGTGAAGGAAGAGGGGAGATGAACGACACCAGAGTCCTGCCGCTCACCGTATTCATCGTGGATGACGAGCCGCTCGCCCGCAGCCGCCTGAGAGACCTGCTGTCAGATTGCAGTGCACAGCTTTCCCTGCAGGTGGTGGGTGAAGCGGGCAATGGGCAGGAAGCGCTGGACAAGCTGGCGGAGGACCCGGCTGAGGTCGTGTTGATGGACATCGCATGCCACAGATGGACGGCATAGAGCTGGCACGCCATCTCAACAAGCTCGAGCACCCTCCGGTCATCATCTTCACGACCGCTTACGATGCCTACGCCATCCAGGCTTTCGAACAGCGTGCCGTCGATTACCTGCTCAAGCCCATACGCCTGGGCCGCCTGTACGAGGCGCTGTCGCGAGCCCGCGACATCGTGCCGCTGCGCACCGAGGTGCTGCAGGAGCTCATGCCAGAGCCGCGTACCCATCTTGCGGTGCACGAGCGCGGCAAGATCATTCTCGTGCCCATAACGGACGTGGTCTACCTGCGCGCCGAGATGAAATATGTCACTGTGCGCACCACCGAGCGCGAGTACCTGATCGAAGAATCGCTCACCGCGCTGGAAAAGGAATATGCTGCGCGCTTCGTGCGCATCCATCGCAGTTGTCTGGTGGCCAAGGAGGCCATCGCCGGTTTCGAGAAGGGCGGCGAGGAGGGCGAAAGCGGCTGGCTGATGAAGCTCAAGGGGCTGGCCGAGAAGCTGCCCATCAGCCGTCGGCAATGGGCGGCGGTGAAGAACTACGGGTAGAGGGACGGCAATTTCTGCCTGCACAGAGGGGGAGGCATGCTGACGATACTGGTAATCAATTCCAAGGGCGGATCTGGCAAGACCACGCTCACCACCAATCTGGCGAGCTATTTCGCCGGAAAGAAATATCGAACGGCCATCATGGACTACGACCCTCAGGGGTCGAGCCTCAACTGGCTACGCGCACGCCCCGGCCACCTGAATCCCATACACGGCGCAAACGCAGCTCCGGCTAAAGGCGGGGCTCCTTTGCGCAGCATGCAGAACTGGACGCCGCTGGATACCGAGGTGCTGGTGATAGACGCGCCTGCGGGGGCAGGGGGGCTGTTGCTGAAGGAAATGGTGCGCAAGTCCAACTTCATCATCATCCCGGTCGCTCCCTCGCCCATAGACATCCATGCGAGCGCTGATTTCATCAAGGATCTGTTCCTGGTCGGGGGGGCGCGTACCACCAAGGCGAAGATCGCGGTCGTCGCCAACCGCGTGCGCAACCGCTCCTCGTCGGTCTACGCCTCCCTGGAACTCTTCCTCAATTCCCTGAAGCTGCCTTTCCTGACCAGCATAAGCGACTCAGATAACTACCTGCACGCCGTCGAAAAAGGCATGGGGATATTCGACATGGAGGAGGGTGCGACCACGGCGGAACGCCAGGAGCTTATGCCCGTCCTGAGATGGCTGGACGGACATTTCCCGAACCGTTTCGGCGTGCGGGCGGAAGACAAGGTGATCAGCCTGGAAAGCTCCAGGAAGTGGGCTGCCTACCGGGTCGGAGGAGCGGGCTAGGTTGCCCGGGCTCCTGTCTAGCCGCTGTTCCTCAAACCCGCCGCGATGCCGTTGATGGTGAGGTGGATGGCACGCTTCACCTTCTCGTCGTCGTCACCTGCGCGGTGGCGATGCAGCAGCGACACTTGCAGGTGATTGAGCGGGTCGATGTAGGGCGTGCGCGTGGTGAGGCTACGCGCCAGCGTGGGGTTGTCCTCCAGCAGGTGCGTGGCGCCGGTGATGGCGAACAGCATGTCCACCGTGGTCTGCCACTCCGCTTCGATAGCGCCAAAGATCTTGGCGCGTAAGGCCTCGTCCGGCACCAGTTCCGCGTAGAGTGACGCGATGCCCATGTCGCTCTTGGACAGCACCATGTCCATGTTGGACAGGAGGCCGCGGAAGAAAGCCCAGTGCTCGTTCATCGCCTGCAGTTGCTGCAAGCCGGACTCGCCCTCGCGGTCTAGCAGTGCCTTGACCGCGCTGCCGAAGCCGAACCAGCCCGGCAGCAGGGCGCGGTTGAGGCTCCAGCTGAACACCCAGGGGATGGCGCGCAGGTCTTCTATCTTGTTTGTCGCGCGGCGTGCCGAGGGGCGACTGCCGATGTTGAGCTCAGCGATCTCGCGTATGGGCGTGGCGGCGAAGAAATAGTCGGTGAAGCCCGGTGTCTCGTACACCAGCTGGCGATAGGCGGCGAACGCGTCGAGGCTCAGCTCTTCCATGATGCGGTGGAAGCCCGGCATGGTGGAGTCGTCGCCGTGGTGGTGCACCAGCGTCGCTTCCATGGTGGCGGCCACCAGGATCTCCAGGTTGCGCCGCCCGATCTCGGGGTCGGAGTACTTGCTGGAGATGACCTCACCCTGTTCGGTGATGCGGATCTGTGCGTTCACGCTGCCGGGCGGCTGCGCGAGGATGGCCTGGTAGCTGGGGCCGCCGCCGCGGCCCACAGTGCCGCCGCGGCCGTGGAATAGGCGCAACTCGATGCCATGCTTGTCGAACACTTTAACCAGTTCCACCTCGGCCTTGTACAGCTCCCAGTTGGCGGTCAGGTAGCCGCCATCCTTGTTGCTGTCGGAATAGCCCAGCATAACTTCCTGCGTGTTGCCTCGGCTCGTCAGGAGCTCGCGATAGAACGGGATGGAGAACAGCTCGTCCATGATGACGCCGCAGCCGCGCAGGTCCTCGATGGTCTCGAACAGCGGGATGATGTTGATGTCGAGTTCGGTGCCTTTCAGCAGTCCGCTCTGCTGCACCATCAGCGCCACTTCCAGGAGGTCGCTCACCGCATCGGTCTTGGAGATGATGTAGTTGGGCAGGGCTGCACGCCCGAAGCGGCGATGGATCTCGGCCGCGGCGCGCATCAGTTGCAGTTCGCCCTGTGCGGTGGCGGAGAAACTCTCCAGCTCGGTGGCAAGCAGGGTGTCGGTCTGCAATGCGTCGAGCAGGGCGGCGCGCCGCGCGCCTTCGTCCAACTGGCCGTAGTCGCCCACGCCGGCGCGGGCCAGCAGCTCGCTGACGGTCTGCTCGTGGATGCCGCTGTGCTGACGCATATCTAGCGGGGCCAGGTGGAAACCGAACACCTCCACTGCGCGGCGCAGGTCGGCCATGCGGCCGCGCGAAAGATATAGCGCGCCGTGGTGCTCCAGCGAATGGATGACGATATCGAGCTCGGCGAGGAGCTCAGTCGCATTGCTGTAAGGCATCACTTCGCGGCTCACCGGATGCAGATGCTGCACGTGGTGTCCCAGATGCTCGCTGGTGGCTACCAGGCGCGCATAGATGGCGATCAGCGCGCGGCGGTAAGGCTCGTCTTCGCGGCTGGGCGCACGGTCGGGAGATTGCTGGGAGATCGGAAGAGCCTCCGGGCTGACGTCCACCATGCGGTTCGACAGACTCAAGCGCGCGCTGAGCAGGTGGGTCTCGGCCAGGTAGTAGTCCAGCGCTGCTGCGGAATGGCGTTGGGCCGCGTCCAGCATCACTTCATGTGTGACGAAGGGATTGCCGTCGCGGTCGCCGCCTATCCAGCTGCCCACGCGCAGGAAGGGCGGCAGGTCGATACGTTGGCCCAAACGGGCTTCGAGCTGTTTCTCCAGGATGGAATAGAGCTTGGGTATCTCGCGCAGGAAGGTGTAGTCGTAGAACGACAGGCCGTTCTTGACCTCGTCCTGCACCGACAGCTTGCTGGTGCGCAGCATGCGCGTGCTCCACAGGATGAGCACGAAGCGGTGCAGCGCCTCTTCGTTGTCCTCTAGCTCCTCCGGAGTCATGTCCAGCCTATCGCGGTCGGACAGCAGCTTGGAGAGGATGAGCTGGCAATTGAGTATGCTCTTGCGCTGCACCTCGGTGGGGTGCGCGGTCAGCACCGGAGAGATCAGCGCCTTGTCGAAGAAGGCCTGCACGGTGGCAGCGTCAAGCTTCTTGTCCTGGATGTGGTCCAGCACCAGCTGCATGCTGCCTTCCTGCGGAGGCGAGCCGGCCTTGAGGTGGGCGCGGCGCCGACGGTTGTGGTGCAGGTCCTCGGCGATGTTGGATAGCTGAGAGAAATAGCTGAAGGCGCGCACCACCGACAGGGTCTCTTCCGGGCTCAGCGCATCCAGCACCTGTTCCAGCTGGTCGCGGTCGCGGTCGTCCTGCGTCCTGCGGAAGCGCACGGCTGCCCGGCGTACGTTCTCGATCAGCTCGAAGGTCTCTTCGCCTTCCTGTTCGCGCAGGGTGTCGCCGAGTATGCGGCCCAGGAGGCGGATGTCTTCGCGCAGCGGCGCGTCTTTGCTGGAGATGTCGGCAGGTGCTGAAATCAGATTCATTTTTTCTACGTGTATCGTGGGCGCAAAAGCGCGGCGCACCTGCTAGAATGCGCCGCGCATCAACCGCAAATTACTTTTCGTTAGGAAATCCCGATGAGTCAGGCTTCACTTACTCCTCCAGCCCGTCTGGTGATCGCTTCGCGCGAAAGCGCCTTGGCCATGTGGCAAGCGGAACACATCCGGGACAGGCTGCGCGCATTATACCCGCAAACGAACGTGAGCATCCTGGGCATGACCACACAGGGCGACCAGATCCTGAACGTGACCCTGTCCAAGATCGGCGGCAAGGGCCTGTTCGTCAAGGAGCTGGAGACTGCGCTGGAGGACGGCAGCGCCGACATAGCCGTGCATTCGTTGAAGGATGTGCCGATGAACCTGCCCGAGGGATTCGACCTGGCCTGCATAGGCGAGCGTGAAGACCCGCGTGATGCCTTTGTCTCCAACAAATACGACAGCCTGGCTGCGTTGCCTGCTGGTAGTGTGGTGGGTACCTCCAGCCTGCGCCGCGAGAGCCAGCTGCGCGCCCGTTTTCCCCATCTGAAGATCGAACCCCTGCGCGGCAACGTGCAGACCCGTTTGCGCAAGCTGGACGAAGGTCAGTATGCCGCCATCATTTTGGCGGCGGCCGGTCTCAAGCGTCTCGGTCTGGGCGAGCGCATACGCGCCGTCATCTCCAGCGACGACAGCTTGCCTGCGGTGGGCCAGGGGGCGCTGGGTATAGAGACGCGCGCCGGCCGTCCCGATCTCAAGGCCCTGCTCGCGCCCCTGCACCATACTGACACGGCCGCCTGCGTGCTCGCGGAGCGCGCCATGAGCCGCATGCTGGCGGGCAGCTGTCAGGTGCCGCTGGGCGGATTCGCTGAAGTGCAGGCTGGCAAACTGCGCATGCGCGGTTTCGTCGCAACGCCGGACGGCACACGCCTGCTGCGCGCCGAGCATGTCGGCGACATCGCGCAGCCCGAAGCACTGGGCGACGCGGTCGCGCACGACCTGCTCGCCCAGGGCGCAGGCGAGATACTTGCCGCTCTGAATGGCTGAACGAGCGCTGGTCGGCCTGAAAGTGGTGGTCACGCGGCCGCTCGCCCAGGCGGCCGGACTAGCGCAGCGCATCGCCGAACAAGGCGGTGAACCCATAGCCTTCCCATTGCTGGAGATCGGCCCGGCCAGCGATATGCGATCCCTCCAGCAACTGGCCAAAGATCCCTCGGCCTACCATCTGCTCATCTTCATCAGTCCGAACGCCGTGAAATACGGCATGGCAGCGCTCGGCACCTTGACTGACGAGCCGCGTGTGGCGGCTGTCGGCCAAAGCAGCGCGCAGGCCTTGCGCGACAGCGGTATCACACACGTCATCGCGCCGACCGACCGCTACGACAGCGAGGCCTTGCTGGCGCTGCCGGAATTGCAGGACGTGTCGGGCCGGCGTGTAGCCATCTTGCGCGGAGACAACGGGCGCGAGCTGCTGGGAGATACCCTCAAGGCGCGCGGGGCGCTCGTCGATTACGTCACCTGTTACGAACGGCGCAAGCCGCCACTGGATGGCGCCGCTCTCCTTGCGGCTGCTCCCGACGCTATCACGGTGACCAGCAGTGAGGCGCTGGCTCACCTGTGGCAGATGGTCGACGAGCCAGCAAGGGGCAGGCTGGCAACCATCCCATTGTTCGTGCAGCATGTGCGCATCGCCGAGCTTGCGCGGCAGCAAGGCTGGCGGCATGTCACGGTCACTCCCTCCGGAGATGACGGAATGCTTGCGGCTTTGATAGCATGGGCGCACACCGAACGGAACTGACTCATGAGCGATCAAGCAAAATCCCCCTCTTCGTCCGACAGTACCAGCCCGAACAACGCTGCCGCACCTGCCCAACCGCACGGTAATCCCCTGGGCAACCTGATCTCGCGCATGACGCTGACCCAGCTCACCTTGGTGGTGCTGGTGCTGATCTTCCTGTGGCAATGGCTGGATGCGCACTATCAGCTGGGCCAGGTGCAGCAGGAGGTCGCGCGCCGACTGGCCGAGGTGGAAGGCAACAGCAAGGCCAACCAGACGCTGGTCGCACAGAACCAGGAATCGGTGCGCGAGCTTGGCGGCAAGCTGAGCGTGCTCGAGAGCAAGTTCGCCGAGACCCAGACGCAGCGCGCCGCGCTCGAGGCGCTGTACCAGGAGATGTCCAGCAGTCGTGACCAGACGGCGTTGGCCGACGTGGAGCAGATGCTGCTCATCGCAGACCAGCAACTGGAACTTTCGGCCAATGTGAAAGCTGCGCTCATCGCCATGCAGCATGCGCAAGATCGCCTCAAACGCCTTGATCGGCCTGCCTTTGCCGAGCTACGCAAGCGCATAGAGAACGACATCGAACGTCTGCGTGCCCTGCCGAGTGTCGATGTACCGGGTATCAATCAGCAACTGGATCGCATGATCGGAGACGTGGATGCTCTACCGCTGGCGCAGGATGCGCATCTGCAGGAGGAGGCCGTGGCTGCCGAGCAGAAATCGCAGGAGGGGAGCGCGTGGAGGAACTTCTGGCACGAAGTATGGCAGGAACTGCGCACGCTGGTGCGCATAGAGAACACGCACCAGGAAGAGATGCCGCTGCTGTCTCCCACGCAGACCTTCTTCCTGCGTGAGAACCTGAAACTGCGTCTGCTCTCCGCGCGCTTGGCACTGTTCTCGCGCGACGAGGTGAGTTTCCATCGCGAACTGTCGACAGCGCAGGCCTGGACCAGGCGCTATTTCGATACCCGGTCGAAAGAGACCGGGCAGACGCTGACTGCGCTGCAGAAGCTCACTGCGGCCAGCATCGCCATCAACGTGCCGGATGTGAGCGGCAGCCTGGAAGCGGTGCGCAACTATCGTGCGTCACATGAACGGAGTACGCGATGAAATCCCTGATCTGGCTGTTGGTGTTATTCGCGGCCGCAGTGGCGGTCGCGCTGGCTTCGCACAACGCCGGTTACGTGCTGCTGGTCTATCCGCCGTACCGCGTCGAGATGTCGCTCACGCTATTCGTGTTCGCATCGATCGCAACGTTCGTCGTGGCCTATCTCCTGGTGCGCCTGGTCTTCGTCGCAGTGAACCTGCCTCGATACGTGAGGGCGTTCCGCGAGGAGCGTGCACAGAGCAAGGGGCGTACCGCCATGCTGGAGGCGCTGACCGCGTTCTTCGAAGGGCGTTATGCCGCTGCCGAGAAGGCTGCGGTGCGCGCGATGGAATTGGGCGAGAACTCCGGCCTCAATTCCATCATCGCCGCACGCGCCGCCAATGAGCTGCGCGATTTCGACCGGCGCGACGCGTATCTTGCGGAGGCCCAGGGCAAGACGGTGGGCGAGGAGACCATGCGCCTTATGGCCAAGGCCGAATTCAGCCTCGACCAGAAACAGCCGCAGTCTGCGCTCAGCGTGCTGAAGGAGCTGAACGACACGGGCATCCGCAAGCACATAGGAGCGCTCAACCTGGAGCTGAAGGCGCAGCAGCAGGCGCGCAACTGGGACGCGGTGCTGGATGTGGCCAACCAGCTGGAGAAGCGCAATGCGATCAACGCCGCCATGGCCTTGCAGATGCGACAGCAGGCTTGGCTGGAAAAGCTGCGCGCATGTGCGCACGACCGCGAGTTGCTGCGCAGCGTGTGGAAGGGCATGCCGGCAGAATTCAAACAGCGCAGCAAGGTCGCGGCCGAGGCGGCGCGGTTGTTCATGCAGCTGCGTGAATGCGCGATGGCGCGCAACCTGTTGACGGACAGTCTGAACGCAGAATGGGACAGCGAGCTGGTCACGCTGTATGGAGACTGCATGGAGGGCAGCGTAGTCGCGCAGATCGAACAGGCCGAGCGCTGGCTGGATGAACATCACGACGATGCGGGTCTGCTGCTCGCGCTGGGCAAGCTGTGCCTGCACCAGGAGCTGTGGGGCAAGGCGCGCAGCTATCTGGATGCGAGCTTGAGCCTGCGTCCCAGCCGCGAGGCCTACATCAGGCTGGCGCAGCTGGCCGAGAAGCTGAACAAGCCGGATGAGGCGCTCAAGTACGAGCAGCTCGCCACCAAGCTGCCCGGCGGAGATTAAACCTTGGGCGTGAAGGTGAATGCGTCCGCATAGAACGCTTCACTCGGCAGACCGCGCTGGCTGGTGAAGTCGCGGTGCGCCGCTTCAACCACCACCGGCGCGCCGCAGGCGTAAACCGCATATCCCGACAGGTCCTTGAAGTCTTCCAGCACCGCCTGGTGCACGAAGCCGGTGCGCCCGCCCCAGGGTTCGTCCGAGACCACGGGCGTGAACTTGATGCCGTATGCCTCCCACGACTTGATCTTGTCCAGCATGTAGAGCTCGGACGCCCTGCGCACGCCCCAGTAGAAATGCATCTCGCGTTTGAAGCCGATCTTGATGGCGTGCTCTATGATCGCTTTGACCGGGGCGAAGCCTGTGCCGCTGGCCACGAAAACGATGGGCCTATCCGATTCCTCGTGCAGGCAGAAGTCGCCCAGCGGTCCCTTGATGCGCAGGATGTCCCGTTCCTTCATCACGTTGAATACGTGGTTGGTGAACGCGCCGCCGGGGATATTGCGGACGTGAAGTTCGAGGAAACCATCGTCGTGTGGCGCATTGGCCAGCGAAAAGCTGCGCGGCTTGCCGTCCTTCTGCAGGATGTCGATATACTGTCCGGCGAAGAACTGCAGGCGTTCGTTGGCAGGCAGCTTGAGGTACAGCACCATCACGTCCTCCGCCACCTTCACCATCTTCTCCACCCGGCAGGGCAGCATCTTCACGGGGACTTCCTGCAGCGTTGCGACCTCGTGGTTCTCGATCACCAGATCGGACAGGGGCTTGGCACAGCAGAACAGGGCCATTCCCGCGGCTTTCTCCTCATCGCTCAGGGCGAACGACTGCGCATTGCCATGATCGACCTTGCCCTCCAGGACCTTGCCCTTGCATACACCGCATGCCCCGTTGCGGCAGCTGTAAGGGAACACATAGCCATGCTCCAGCGCCGCATCCAGTATGGTCTCGTCGGCATCGATGGGGAAGCTGTGCATGCTGGGCTGGATGGTGGTCTTGAAGCTCATGGGAATGGTGCCAGGTTGAATGAAAGGTGCGATTTTAACGCATAATCTCAAGATGAAACGACTGCTCATCATCGGCTGCGGCGATGTCGCGCTGCGCACCATCCCCTTGCTGCAAGGCCGCTATCGCCTCTATGCGTTGGTTCGCGACACCGCAAGATCCGCCAGGCTGCGCGCGCTAGGGGTGACCCCGTTAGAGGGCGACCTGGATGACAAGGGCAGTCTTTCCCGCATCGCCGGCTTGGCCGATGTGGTCCTGCATTTCGCACCGCCTGCCGGGGAGAAGGGCGACGACAAACGCACCCGGCATCTGCTGTCGGCGCTCTCCCGCGGGCATGAACCGATACGGCTCGTCTACATCAGTACGAGCGGCGTGTACGGCGACTGCGGCGGAAAGCTGGTATGCGAGACACAGGCGCTGAATCCACGGACATCGCGTGCACAGCTACGAGTGAGCGCCGAGCTGCAGATCCGCGCGTGGGCATCGCGCAACCGTGCCCGTGCCACCATACTGCGTGTCCCAGGCATCTACGCTGCAGAGCGCCTCCCTCTCGACCGCTTGCGTTCAGGTGCGCCCTCCATCGAAACGGCACGGGACAGTTACAGCAACCACATCCACGCCGACGATCTCGCTTACATCGTTGTCAGTGCCTTGCGTCACGGCAGGCCGAACCGCGTCTATCACGCGGCCGATGACGACCAGATGAAGATGGGTGACTACTTCGATGCCATCGCCGACGCTTACGGGCTGCCCCGGCCGCCTCGCCTGTCGCGCACTGCGGTACAAAGCGCTGTATCGCCCGCGATGTGGTCGTTCATGAACGAATCGCGCAGATTGGACAACGGGCGGATGAAAAGAGAGTTGAAGGTGAGGCTGCGCTATCCGACGCTGGCCGACTTCCTGCGCGCCAAGTGAAAAAAGAGCCCGGGACGGGGTTGCCCCGTGCCGGGCCTAAGGTATTCCGGGTGTTCATCAGGGGAGAGTCAAAACACCCAGGCGCATCATCTCTCCCTCAGTTGTGATGTTCTGTGCGATAACGCACACAAAGCAGAGTAATTCTGCGCGACATCGAATCGATGCCCCCGGCCGCTCATCAATCGTTCAGATCGTTCTGCATCACGTAATAGGTCAGTTCCGCGTTGTTCTTGAGCTTCATCTTCTCCAGGATATGCGCGCGGTACGTGCTCACGGTCTTGACGCTCAGCGACAGCGCCTCGGCGATCTCGGAAACCTGCTTGCCCGAACCTATCATCCTCAATACCTGGTATTCACGGTCGCTCAGCGTCTCGTGCGGGAGTTTGGTCGAATCTATTCCGCATTCCTGCAAAAGCAGTTCCGCCAGCGTGGGGCTGATGTGTTTCTTGCCCTCGACCACCCGTCGTATGGCTTCCACCAGCTGTTCGGGGGCAGTCTCCTTTGTCATGTAGCCTGATGCGCCGGCCTTCATCAGGCGCACTGCGTACTGGTCCTCGGGATACATGCTCAGTATCAGCACTTTGGCATCCCGGTTCCACTCCATGATCTGCTTCAGGGTATCTACCCCGTTCTTGCCGGGCATGGATATGTCGAGCAGGATGACGTCCCACTTTCCCATGCGCATCATCTTCAGGGCTTCGATGCCGTTCGCGGCTTCCCCGCCGACCTGCATGCCTTTCGCTTCCTCCAGGATGCGTCTCAGCCCCTGGCGTACGATGGCATGGTCGTCAACGATAAGCACCCGTATCATGATTCCGCTCCGGTGGTGAACGACGGTGGCTGCAGGGTCTGCCGACGATGGCCGCCTGTTTCGGCGTCATGCGTAGCGGGGAGGGGGATGCTGACCGATATGCTGGTCCCCTTGCCCTGTGTGCTGGTGATCCTGGCCTTGCCGCCCACCATCAGGGCGCGCTCCCTGATCCCGAGCAGGCCGAAGGATTGCTCCCTATGAGCGGACGTGTCAAAACCGATGCCGTTGTCCTTGATCGCCATGGATAGCGACTCCTCCTTTTCCGTGAAAACGATCTTCACCTGGCTGGCCTGTGCGTGCTTGACCACGTTGTTCAGGCATTCCTGCAAGATGCGAAACAGCGTCATGGATTGGTCTGCATCCAGCATGAGTTCGCCCTCAGGCAACCTCAACTGGCATTCGATGTTTGTATGTTGCCGGAATTTCTTCACATAGTCCGAGATCGCCGCTGCAAGGCCAACGTCTCCGAGCATGCTGGGCTTAAGCTGGGTGACGATATGGTGCATGGTCTGTATGCCGTCCGAGACTAACTCGGATATCTGCACCGCTTCCTCCCTGAGATGAGGTGCGTCCGCAGGAAGCCTGGCGGCAAGCCAGGAGATGCGCATCTTCATGGCGGCCAGCGTCGCACCCATTTCGTCGTGCAGGTTGAGCGCGATCTTCGCCCGCTCCTCCGCCTTGGCATTCTCCATGCGTAGCGAAAGACGTTGCAGCTGAGCATAGGATCTTGCGAGATTCATGGCCGATAGTTTCAATTCCGTGATGTCGCGGAAATACCATACCCGTCCGTAATATTCCTGCTGCGGCCCGGTCATGGGTGCGGTGTAGTGTTCCAGCACCCTGCCGTCGCGCAACACGATCTCGTCGCGGCTGGCCTCATTGCGATGCTCGTGCAGATACTGAAGCTTGCTGATGAATTGCTCTGGTTCTGCCAGCAGGTCGCGTATGGATTGCAGGACCTTTTCGCCGCTGCCCGATATGGCGAACCCCTCATGGGGGTTCCAGATCTCGATGAAACGCCGGTTGTGGGAGAGGATGTTGCCCTCGTCGTCCACGACGAGCATCCCGTCCAGGGAGACTTCATGCTCGGTGGTGAGGAGGGTGTTCTTGAAGCGCAATTCCTCTTCCGTCCGTTTGCGGGCGGTGATGTCGCGCGCGACGCCCATTACGCCCACAAGGCGGCCGGACTCGTCCCGCATAGGCATCCTGATGACTTCCACCAGCGCGCGTTTCCCGCTGTCCGGATACGTGATCCATTCCTCGTCGATGCGGGGCTTGCCCGTAGCCATCGCTTCCAGGTCTCTCTCCTGCCTGAGATCGGCCAGTGCCGTACACACGAGGTCGTGATCCCTGCGGCCCACGATGTCTGATTCCTGTGCGCCAAAATAGCGCTCGAACTGGGGTTGCAGCCCGAGATAAGCGCCCTCAGTGTCCTTGAGCCAGACCAGGTCAGGGATGGTCTGCACCAGCGTGCGCAGGCGGGTGCGGTCGCTCTCCAGCTGAGCTTCGGTCTCCTTGAGGCCGGTGATGTCCATCGCGACGGAGAGCACGCTGAGCGAACCGTCATCCTGGGTTAAAGCCTTACGTATCGTGTAGAAGACATGTTCCCTGCCGTCGGCCAAGGTGCCCTTCTGCAGCGAGCGCCAATCCCCGCTTTTGCTCTCCAGCACTTCCTCGTTGGCCTTGTCGTATTCCGCCAGGTATTCGGCATTGGAGGTCAGCTCCCAGTTGTATTTCCCGACGATGCTCTCGGTGGTCAGGCCGTAGCTTCTGGCCATCGCCTCGTTGGCCAGCAGGAACCTGCCCTGGGCGTCCTTGACGAAGATGAGATTGGGGTCGCTGTCTATTACCTGGCGGATGAACGTCTTGCTGCGGAGCAACTCCTCTTCCGCTTTCTTGCGCTCACTGATGTCGCGGACGATGGCCTGCTGGAAGGCCTTGCCCCCGACATCAACCACCCACGCGCTGATCTCGACGGGGAATTCCTCACCATCACTGCGGAGGTGCACGGACTCGAAACGCTTCGAGCCCTTCTCCAGCACTTCCCTGAAGCCCTCTGCAAGCTTGGGGGCGTGGCACGGCCTGCGCAGGTCGTACAGGCTCAGCCTGGAGAACTCCTCTGCGGTATAACCGTAGGCCTCCAGGGCGCGATCGTTGAAGTCGGCTATCCTGCCCTTGTCGTCAGCCAGTACGATGATGTCGTTGGCATTTTTGCTCAGGTAATCCAGGCGCTCGCTCAGCCTGCGCTGCCTGAGGTCGCATTCGTACTGTCGCTTCTCTTTCGCTCGCCAGTACAGCACCATCCCCCCGCCGGCGCTTATCAGCACCAGCATCAACAGCATCACCCATCTGGCCAGCGTGTTGATGGGGGCATAGATCTCCGCTTGGTCTATCTTGCTGACCATCTTCCACGAAGTCCCGGGGACACTGCTTATCACGCCAACTACCTGTGTGCCACGGTAGTCGTCGCCTTCCACCATGCCTTCCTTGCCCGTGACGGCCATGGCCGCCGGCAGTTCTCGCTGGCTCAGGGGCAGCCGCAGGAAACTGCCGGAGCTTTTGCGGTGGCGCAGTTCGTTCAGGTAGATGACTTCGTCGCCCTCGCGGCGCACCAGCAGGTTCTCTGCGCTTGCGCTCGGCGTCGGCCAGTGTTCGATGAGGGGAAAGATGAAGCGGTAGGGGTCTATGCGGAAAAGGACGGCTCCTATCGTCCTTTCCTTCCCCTCACTGGATAAGGTAAGCGGCGCGCAGAGCTCTATTTCGAACCTTTCCCCCGAGCCGATCTGTTTCCGGTGCAGCTCGGAGAAGCTGGTCTTCCCGCTGCGCATCGTTTCAAAAAGGTGATCCTTCTCGGATTGGTGGAGCGGGACGTCGTCGCCCGATGTCAGCCGCAGCGCTGCCCTGTCGTCGAACAACGAGATCGAGGTATAGCCGACGGCCGCATAGGCTTGTCGCAGCGATGTGAGCCGCTCGGCCAGTCTTTCCTCCGTATCTCCCTCCGGCCCACCCTGTTTCAGCCAGCGGTCCGCGGAGGCGACGAACACGGGGTCGGCCCCGAGCGCCTGCGCGTCGCCCTTGCGCTCCCTCATCCAGTTGGTGATCTGCGCAGTCTTCAGCTCGGCGATGCCGCTGAGCACATTTTGCGCGTCGCGCTTGATGCCCACCTTGTAGCGCTGGAAGAAGAAACTGGCGGCCAAGCTGACGGCGAAGGCGAAAAGAACAAAGAACAAAAGCGGCTTCCACAGCCAGGCTGCCTGCGGGTCGGCAGGCTCCCGGCTGGACCTGTCGCCGGGAGCGGTTGCACTTGTATCTATCATTTCTGAGTTCGCCAGATCGTTGGATACGGGGAAGCCGGAAGGGCTCTTGCGGGGGGCAAGTGTACCGATTCCGGCCGGGTAGCGGCATAGGACAAACACCGATGGGACTTCGGCGCGTTTGCCCATGCGTTCTTACTGCCAAGGCTGATGTTGGAAAAGGCCCGTCGTCATCAGAATCTGCTCCCCAGCCATCCAAAAACTTCTCAGAGGGGAGCTGACGATGAATCGACATTGCGAAGGAATCATACTGCCTGAAGATCGCCGGACGGCTGCCTACGGGCGCATGCCGACGTCCGCAGGCACCTACTTGCTGCGGCATGCCAATTACCAGACCGCCACGAGGATGCCTCCGTTGAGCGCGGAGGAGCAAAGCATGCTCATCCAGCTTTTTAGACAGGGCGACAGCGACGCCAAGCGCAAGCTGGTCGCATACAACATGCATCTGGTGGTGGACTTCGCCAAACGTTATGCCAATCGCGGCCTGTCACTGCTCGATCTGGTGAGGGTGGGCACGCAGGGAATCATAGAGTCCCTGGAGACCTTCGAGGCGGAAGGTGATCTGGGATTTTCAGCTTATGTCAGCAAGTGCGTATGCCGGAATATAGAAGATGCGATCCTGAACCGGAACCATAAGGCAGCCATGTCGCGGGCAGCAGCGCCGCAAATGGCTACATTCGTCAACGTCGGTACACAGCGGAGGACATGATGGCCACCTTGCATAATCCCAACCAGAATCACCTGCTCGCAGCGCTGACCCCGGCGGAATCCACCCGTTTGACTCCTCATCTGGAACTGGTGCCCATGCCTTTCGGTGAGGTGTATTACGAACCTGGCGGCCGGTTGCCGCATGTCTATTTCCCCACCACTTCCATCGTGTCCATGCATTACGTTCTGGAGAACGGGGCATTGGCCGAGATCGCTGGGATAGGCAACGAAGGGTTACTCGGCATCTCGCTGTTCATGGGCGGCAACTCAACGCCCAGCCGAGCCTCGGTACGCGCAGCCGGTTTCGGGTACAAGCTCAAGGCGCAGCTGCTGATAGACGAGTTCAACCGCGGTGGATCGTTCCAGCGCTTGCTGCTGCGTTATACGCAGGCATTGATGACGCAGACTGCACAGACGGCAGCGTGCAACCGTCACCACACCCTGGAACAGCAATTGTGCCGTTGGCTGTTGCTGACTTTGGATCGTGCCACCTCGAACGAACTGGTACTGACGCAAGAGTTGGCTGCCAACATGCTGGGCGTGCGCCGCGAAGGGATCTCGGAGGCTGCCGGCAGGTTGCAGAGGGCGGGCTTCATCAGCTACAAGCACAGGCGCGGTCACATCATGGTGCTGGACCGGGGTGGCCTGGAAGACCATGCGTGCGAATGCTACGGCGTGGTCAAACGCGAGTTCGACCGCTTGCTCGGTTCTGACGTGCAGCCTGTGCTCGGTGCTGTACCCGAACGGACGGACAAGAACTGGCACCGCACCAACTCCGGCATTTACTCCCCTATGTGATGGATGGTTATCATGAATCAATCAAGAAGCCGCGCTCAGCTGCACATGGCGACTCGTACCCTGCTTTCCACGCTCGCACAGACAGTCCCGCAGCGAGACTTGCTGCAGGCCAGCATAGAGGCATTGTCTAATCTGATTCGCGCGAAGTACGGCGCAATAGGTGTGCTGGACGAGGAAGGAAATCTCGTCAGGTTCTTCCAGGCAGGGGCAAGTTCGGAAGCGAATGGTCTGGTGGAGGTGTCCGCTCCGGACGACACATGCCGCGTCGGATTTCCGCTCGGTCAGCAGCTCATGAACTCCATGCTCGCAGTCCCCCTTTCCATGCGAGGGTGGGTGTGCGCCCGGGTCTATCTTTGCGACAAGGTCGATCTAAGTCCATTCACTGAGGAAGATGAGGAACTGGTATCGGATTTCGCCAGCGTGCTTTCACAAATCCTGGACAAGGCTCGCAGAAGGGAGCGTCGGAAGAGAGCGCACAGCTTGGTGACGCGTCGATTATTCAGGCGGGAAGGGGCATCCTGCCATCACTTCGCAAGTTGACCTGCACGTCACCTGCCGGATACGGCCGTATCCATGAAGCGTTCGATGTGCTCCAGGAAGGCACGCGTCCTGGCGGGCAGGTAGCGGCGCATGGGCATCACCGCCCAGGCTGGAACGGGAGGCAGGCTCCATGCCGGCAGCACTCGCTGCAGGCGCCTGAGGGCTACGTCTTCGGCCGCGAAGCTGTCCGGCAATGCACCTATGCCCGACCCATCCAGCAGCAACTGCTGGACCATGTCGGGCGTACTCACGGACAAGCGGCCTGGCGCAGTACCTTCCCAGATATCGTTCCCTTGTATCAATCTCCAGGGCAGAGGCGCACCGTTTGCGCTGAGCAGGCGCACGGCGATGTGGCGCTGAAGGTCATCGGGGTGCTCTGGCGCGGGATGGAGTGCGAGGTAGATGGGGCTGGCATAGAGACCGAAGCCCTGCTCATCTATCTTGCGTGCGACAAGGGTGGCATCGTCCTCCAGCGTCCCCATGCGTATTGCGAGATCGAAGCGTTCGCCTATGACGTCGACGCGCCGCGAGGAGAGGTCGATGTCGAGCTGTATCTGCGGGTAGGCGTCGGAGAAGGTGGCGATGGCGCGTGTAAGGCGTTGCTGTGCGTAATCGGCCGGCATGGAGACGCGCAGGTGTCCGTGGGGCAGGGTCTCCCTGCTGCGCACGAAATCCAGCGTGGAGGCGAACTCTTCTGTCACGCGACGGCAATGTTCCAGGAACTCCAGGCCGAAATCGGTGAGCACCAGGCGGCGTGTGGTGCGTATCAGGAGTCGCTGTCCCAGCGCCGCTTCGAGTTTCGCAAGGCGGCGCGACACCGTCGCCTTGGGGGTGCTCAGCTGGGCTGCAGCGCGCGCCATGCTCCCGTGTTCGGCGATGGAGGCGAACAGCACGAAATCGTCGGCGGAAATGTCTTTTTGTTCCATTTGTGGAACAGTCTATCTCGGGAATGCGTCTTCATCCACGATTTCGGGACGCATATCATTCGGTCCGGTCCTGCCAGAGGAGGAGTGCCATGAATACCGTCACCACTGCAATGCTGCGTCAGTCGCGCACCATAGAACGCATCGTCGAAGGCGTCGCCACCTCCGACGGCGGCGGAGTGAGCCTCACGCGGGTGCTTACCGGAAAACTGCAGCGCCGCCTGGACCCTTTCCTGATGCTGGACGCCTTCGGCAGCGACAACCCCGAAGATTACATCGCGGGCTTTCCCGATCACCCCCACCGCGGCTTCGAGACCATCACCTATATGCTGGCTGGCCGTATGCGGCACCGCGACAGTGCGGGCCATGAAGGCTTGCTGGGAGACGGCGGCGTGCAATGGATGGTCGCAGGCCGTGGCGTGATCCACTCCGAGCTCCCGGAGCAGACAGAAGGCGTGATGGAGGGTTTTCAGCTCTGGCTCAACCTCCCGGCACAGAACAAGATGACCGAGCCGTGGTACCGCGATCTCCCCAGCGCATCCATCCCCGAATACGTCACGCCGGAAAAAGTCGTCGTGCGTGTGATTGCGGGCAGCAGCAACGGGGTGATGGGTG
>JBBIIJ010000014.1:0-48100 GCA_037446535.1 Sideroxydans sp.
TTGACGATGTCGGCGTTGATGGTGACGGCGAGGTGGTTGGCCTGGCCGGTGAGGTCGGCGGAGACATGGTAGTCCTTGTCGGCTGTCTTGAACGCGGGGTTGCGCAGGTAGGCCCACAAGATAGTGGCCATTCCGAGATCGTGCGCGTGTTCGAACGCTTCCGAGACCTCCAGTATCTGGCGCCGCGAATGCTCGGAACCGTAGAACACCGTGGCCCCCACCGCCACCGCGCCCATGTCGAAGGCTTGGTCCACGCTGGCGAACAGGGTCTGATCGAACTCGTTGGGGTAGGTCAGCAGCTCGTTGTGGTTGATCTTCACGATGAAGGGGATCTTGTGTGCATAGCGGCGCGCCACCGAACCCAGCACGCCCAGTGTCGAGGCCACGCCGTTGCAGCCGCCTTCGATGGCGAGCTTCACGATGTTCTCGGGATCGAAATAGAGGGGATTGGGAGCGAACGAGGCGCCGCCGGAATGTTCCACGCCTTGGTCAACCGGCAGCAGGGAGAGGTAGCCGGTGTTGGCCAGCCGGCCGTGCCCGTACAAGGCCTGCAGGTTGCGCAGCACGCCGGGCTTGCGATCCTTCATCGCCACCACGCGATCCACATAGTCCGGTCCCGGTACATGCAGCGACTCCTTGGGGATGCCGCTGCAACGGTGCTGCAACAGGCGTTCTGCTTCGTCTCCCAGCAACTGCGCGATGTTCGTCATGATCTTCTCCCTGTGAAAAGTGATGACCTGCAAGCGGAATGGCCGGTTTATCTTACTCCTTCGCTATAATTCCGACATCTTCAACAAACTCATCACAGAAACATGAAAACCCTGACCATTGGCACGCCGTTATCCCCCTCTGCCACCAAAGTCATGCTGTTAGGCTCGGGCGAACTCGGCAAGGAAGTCCTCATCGCCCTGCAGCGCCTGGGCGTGGAGACCATCGCGGTCGACAGATATGCCGATGCGCCGGGCCATCAGGTGGCACATCGTTCGCATGTCATCAACATGGCCGACGGTGCCGTATTGCGTGCGCTGATCGAGCAGGAGAAGCCCCATTTCATCGTGCCCGAGATCGAAGCCATCGCCACCGACATGCTGGTGCAGATCGAGAAGGAGGGCTTGGCACGCGTCATCCCGACTGCGCGCGCAGCGCAGCTCACCATGAATCGCGAAGGCATACGCCGCCTGGCCGCAGAGACGCTGGGGCTGCCCACTTCGCCCTACAAGTTCGCCGACAGCCTGGAAGAGCTGCAGGCAGCGATCGACGGCGGCATAGGCTATCCCTGCATCGTCAAGCCGGTGATGTCCTCGTCTGGCAAGGGCCAGTCCAAGCTGGATGGTCCGGCTGACGTGAAAACGGCCTGGGATTACGCGGCCAGCGGTTCTCGCGTGAACCAGGGGCGTGTGATCGTCGAGGGCTTCATCGATTTCGATTACGAGATCACCCAGCTCACCGTGCGTGCAGTGGGTGCCGACGGCAAGATAGAGACGCACTTCTGCGAGCCCATCGGCCACGTGCAGGTGAGCGGCGACTATGTCGAGAGCTGGCAGCCGATGGCGATGACGCCTGTCGCCCTG
This sequence comes from Sideroxydans sp., assembly GCA_037446535.1. Lineage (GTDB taxonomy): Bacteria > Pseudomonadota > Gammaproteobacteria > Burkholderiales > Gallionellaceae > Sideroxyarcus. The sequence continues at coordinate 1,572 of JBBIIJ010000014.1, forward strand.
CAGCGTTCGCGCGAAATCGCCAAGAAGGTCACCGACGATCTGGGCGGGCAGGGCATCTTCGGCGTGGAGCTCTTCGTGAAGGGCGACATGGTGTGGTTCTCCGAAGTCAGTCCGCGCCCGCACGACACCGGCATGGTGACCATGTGCAGCCAGCGTTTCAACGAATTCGAGCTGCACGCGCGCGCCATCCTGGGGCTGCCGGTGGACGCATCCATGCGCGCCCCTGGTGCTTCGGCTGTCATCTACGGCCAGATGGACGAGAAGGGCATCGCCTTCACCGGCGTGGACGAGGCGCTGCGCGTGCCCGAGTCCGACATCCGGCTGTTCGGCAAACCCGAGTCGTTCAAGAAGCGCCGCATGGGGGTGGCGCTGGCCAGCGGTCGCGACACCGATGAGGCGCGGAGCCGGGCGAAGCTGGCAGCCAGCAAGGTCATCCCGGTCAAGGCATGATCCTTGGCATACACCACGCCTCCTTCTTGACGAGCGACCTTGCGAGGTCACGCGCTTTCTATGAGGGTGTGCTGGGTCTCAAGCCTTCTTCCAGTCGCCCAGGCATGAGCTTCGACGGCGTGTGGTACGACATCGCGGCGAGCCAGCAGATACACCTGCTGGCCGTGCCCGATCCGGAAGCCGGCCTGCAGCGCCCGGCGCACGGCGGGCGTGACCGCCACGTCGCCCTCGCCGTGCGCGACTTGTCGCAATTGAGGATGCGGCTGGAGGCAGCGGGCATCGCCTGTACGCAAAGCCAGTCGGGCCGCCGCGCCTTGTTCTGCCGCGACCCGGACGGTAACGCGCTGGAATTCGTCGAGGTCGCAGGCTGATGCTGCGTCCCGACGGGGCCGGCATCGGCCCGGCAGAGTGGTACCAGCAAGCGTGCGAACAGGAGGGTTTCGTTTGCGACGCCCATCAACTGGCAGCGATAGGAGAACTTGAGGCGCTCTGGCGGCAACTGGTCGAGTTCAAGGCCAGGCGCAACCGCTTCCTGGGGCGCAGTCTGCTCAGTCCGGATGTGCCCAAGGGGTTGTATATCTGGGGTGGGGTGGGGCGCGGTAAGACCTTGCTGATGGACGGTTTCTATTATTGCCTGCCGTACCGTCGAAAGCGCCGTATCCATTTCCACAGCTTCATGGCCGAGGTGCATCACGAGTTGAAGCTGCTGGCGAGCGAGAACGATCCCCTGATGGCGCTGGCGGACAAGATCGAGCGTTCCACCCGCATGCTGTGCCTGGACGAGTTCCATGTGGACGACATCGCCGATGCGATGGTACTTGGTCGCCTGCTGGAGGCCTTGTTCGCGCGCGGGGTGGTGGTGCTCACCACCTCCAACTACGCACCGGATGAGCTGTATCCCAACGGCCTGCAGCGGCAGAACTTCCTGCCTGCCATCGCCTTGCTTAAGCGCGAACTGAAAGTGGTGCACCTGGACAGCGACAGGGACTACCGCACGCTGCAGATGGTGCGCGATCCGCTGTTCATGTCGGCTGCCGACGGCCTGAGCGATGGTCGCATGCGCTCGCTGTTCGAGCGCCTCACGCCAGACGGGCGTTCCGGAGTGGAGGCTTTACAGGTGCGCTACCTTAGCATCCCGGTCCGGTGCGTCTCGCGCGAAGCGGCCTGGTTCGACTTCAGTGAGCTGTGCGGCGGTCACTACGACCAGTCCGACTATCTGGAGATCGCCCGTCGTTACCCGGTGGTCTTCCTGTCCGGCATCCCAAGGATGACCGAGGAGCGTGGCGCGGAGGCGCGGCGTTTTAGCTGGCTGATCGACGTGCTGTACGACTGCAGGGTCAAGCTGGTGGCCACTTTCGAATCGGAACTGGAGAAGCTGTATGCGGGGCGGCGCGACAGCGAGGCGGAGCGCATCGCGAGCCGCCTGGCCGAGATGCAGACCAGGCGTTATCTGGAACTCCCTCACCGCAGCGGGAACATGTCCCTCACGGGGCAAGGGCCGCAGCGATAGGAGGGTCAGGTCCTACCAGCCGTGCGTCATGCGCGTGTCGAAGGTCAGCTGGCAGGCCGCTTTGTCGTCGGCCAGTTTTGTCGCAGCCTTGTCGGAGACGGCTTGGGGGATCATGAACTCGCCTGGTTTGCGGGGGACCGGCTTCTGGTTGAGCGCGAGGTAATCGCCCTTGGCTTTCTCTGCGGCCGTCTGACAGGTGGAGAGGTCGCTGCGCAGCATCGCCTCGAACCTGGCCCTGGCCTCGGCCTTGGCCTGCTCCATCACCTTGCGTGCCTGTGCGGCCTCCTGTTTCTGCTGTCTGTCAAGGTAGCCTAGGTAGCCCCAGGCGCTACCGGTGAGCAGGATGAGCACAACCGCAACGATCTTCTTGTTCATGTTGATCTCCGTTTGATCTCTGTCGAAGTGGGGAGCCGCGGTCGCATGATAAACCAAATCACTGTTTGTGACTGGCAGCATGCCCCTCATGGCGCAGGGTTGGGGTACAGCCTGTGCACGGCCTCTATCTTGTCCAGCACCTCAGCTGACAACGTTACTTCCGCGCTGTCCAGGTCTTCCTTCAGCTGATGCAGCGTCGTCGCACCCACGATGACGCTGCTGGTGAACCAGCGATTGCGGGCCCAGGCGAGCGCCATGGTCGCGGGGGTGAGTCCGGCTTCCCATGCGATGCGTACGTATTCTGCGGTGGCGGCAGGCACGTTCGGCTTGTTGTAGCGCTGGCCAAAACCAGGGAACAGCGTGATGCGCCCATGTGCCTTCGGATCGGCGAGGTATTTCCCCGTCAGCCAGCCAAAAGCCAGCGGACTGTAAGCCAGCAGGCCGACATCGGCGTGGCGGCAGACCTCCGAGAGCCCGCTCTCGAAGCTGCGGTTGAGCAGGCTGTACGCGTTCTGCACGCTGACGATCCTGGGCAGACCCAGCTGTTCCGCGCAGCGCAGGAATTCGGAGACGCCCCAAGGCGTCTCGTTGGACAGTCCGATATGACGCACCTTGCCGGCTTGAACCAGTCCCGCGAGCGCCTGCAACTGCTCCGCGATGGGTATGCTCTCGCGTTCCTGCGCCACCTCGTAGCTCACGCCGCCGAACATGGGCACGTAGCGGTCCGGCCAGTGGATCTGGTAGAGGTCCACGTAGTCGGTCTGCAGGCGGCGCAGGCTGCCGTCGATGGCGACGTGGATGTGTTCGCGGCTGATGCGCGGGCCGTTGCGTATCCAGGAGAAGCCGCGCCCGGGGCCGGCGATCTTGGTGGCGACGATGAGCTTGTCGCGCGGCTGGCGCTTGAGCCAGCTGCCTATGTAGCTCTCGGTGCGGTGTACGGTCTCTGCGCGAGGCGCGACCGGGTACATCTCGGCGGTGTCTATGAAGTTGACGCCGCGCGAGACGGCATAGTCGAGCTGCGCGTGGGCGTCCGCTTCGCTGTTCTGCTCGCCGAAAGTCATCGTGCCCAGCGCTAACGCCGACACCTGCAGATCGCTGCCGCCTAATCTTCTGTATTCCATCGTCTTTCCATGTGATCGTCGTGTGCGGTCATTTTAGTCGCTTCCTCGTGCTAGCATCCGGACATGACGATGCCTGTGATATTTCTGTCGCATGGAGCACCCAGCCTGCCGCTCGAAGCCGGGGAGACTGGGGCGGCGTGGCGTGAGCTGGCTGCCCGGCTCCCCAAGCCATCGTCCATCTTGGTGGTCTCCGCGCATTGGGGGACGCAGATCCCCACCGTCGGTCGCGCTCCACAGCCGGAGACCATACATGACTTCAGCGGCTTTCCGGAAGAGCTCTACCGCCTGAACTATCCCGCGCCAGGGGCGCCGCAAACCGCTGAAGCAGTGGCGGAGGCTTTGCGGCAGGCAGGCATCCTGGTGCAGGTGGACGATATGCGTGGCTTCGACCACGGCGCCTGGGTGCCGTTGAGCATCATGTTCTCGCAGGCGGATATCCCCGTTGCGCAGCTTTCCATGCAGCCTGAAAAAGACCCGGCCTGGCACCTCGCGCTGGGGCGCGCGCTGCGTCCGCTGCGCGAGCAGGGTGTGCTCGTGGTGGGCAGCGGCGCGATCACCCATAATCTGCGCGCCGTGTTCCGGCATCCCGAGGGCGAACCGGCACCCGTCTGGGTGACCGGGTTCCTCGACTGGGTCGCCGCCAGGATCGCGGAAGGCGATCTGGATGCCTTGTGTTCCTACCGCACGCTCGCACCGCATGCCGTACAGAACCATCCGACCGATGAGCACTTGCTGCCGCTGTTCGTGGCGCTTGGCGCTGCGTCCAACGTACGGGATGCGCTGCACCTGAACCGCGTGATGACCTACGAGTTGCTGGCGATGGATGTCTGGCTTTTCGATGGGACGGAATGAAGAGCTTGGGCAAGAAGCGCTAGTTCAAAGAAGGCAGGCCTGTTTCGCTGGAAGATCTTAAGGCCAGCCTGAGGAGACAAGCATAATTGCGGCAGCGTTTGGGCATGCCGCATCAATTCCCGCAGGAGGCAGGATGTCAACCTACAGCGTCAATCTGCACGAAGCCATCTATTCCTTGTCCGACGCCCTCGACCTGGTGGGAGTGACGCACATTCACCATGGCAAGCGGGTGGCCTTCATCGCAGCGGAATGCGCCAAGCACCTGGGCTGGAGCGAAACGCCACTGGATGACCTCTTTCAGGCGGCGATCCTGCATGACAGCGGCGTCTCCAAGACGACGGTGCATGCCAAGCTGGCGCAGATGGAGTGGGAGCATGAAGCCGAGCATTGCAGGACGGGAGCTGCGCTGCTCGCCACTAGTCCCTTGCTGCGGCACCTGTCGGACACCGTGTTGTACCACCACACTCACTGGTCACAACTCAAGGACCTCGACCTGCCGCTGCAGGTGAAACTGCAGGCGAACTGCATCTACATGGCGGACCGCATGGACGTGCTGACACTGGCCCACATCGAGAGCGGGACGGACATCCTGCTGGGCAAGGACGAGATCAGGCGCAAGATCGTCGAGCGGCGTGGTGACTGGTTCTGCCCGGAGCTGGTGGACGCCATGATGGAGGTCTCGCACTCGGAAGCGTTCTGGTTCGCGCTGGAAGGCGAGCACATCCACGGCTACGTGGCGACCTGGCTGTCGCATTATCCCGACCGCACCCTGCAGTTTCATGAGTTGCGCAGCCTGGTCCAGGTCTTCTCCTGCATCGTCGATGCCAAGAGCCACTACACCAAGCAGCACTCGGACGGCGTGGCCGGCTTGGCGCGTCACCTGGGGGAGCTGTTCGCTTTGCCGGAGCAGACCTGCGAGATGCTGGAGCTGGCGGGGCTGTTGCACGATATCGGCAAGCTGCGGGTGCCGGACGAGTTGCTGGAGAAGCAGGGGCATCTGACGGAGGCCGAGGTCATCGTCATGCGGCGGCACAGCTTCGACACCTACAGCATACTCAGGAACATCCGCGGGCTGGAGCAGGTGAGCCTGTGGGCTTCGCAACATCACGAGCGGGTGGACGGGACAGGTTATCCCTATGAGACCAGGAGCGAAGACATCTCGCAAGAGGCGCGCATCGTCGCAGTGGCCGACGTCTTCCAGGCGCTGGCACAGCGGCGCCCTTACCGGGGGCCGCTGGAACCGCTGGCCATCCTGACCGTCCTCAAGCAGTTGGTAGAAGCAGGCAAGCTGGACGGCAGGGTGGTGGCCATGGTGGAGGCTAACCTGCAGGAGTGCTGGCGCGTCGCGCTGCGGCCGCACCAGGAATCGGGCTGCTAGCCGCGGGTGTTGGACTGCGTCTGGAACTGGCTCAGCTCGACCAGCGGCGCAGGCTGCCAGCCGGGTTTGCGGTGCTCCGCGACCACGTTGGTGAAGATGCCGCCGCGCACGTAGAACTTGGCGGTCAGGCGCATGAAGCGCGGCTTCGTGGCCGCCACCAGGTCGTCCAGGATGCGGTTGGTCACGTCCTCATGGAAATGCCCTTCGTCGCGGAACGACCAGATGTAGAGCTTGAGGCTCTTCAACTCCACGCATTTCTCGTCGGCGATGTAATCCAGGATCAGCGTGGCGAAGTCAGGCTGCCCGGTCTTGGGGCACAGGCAGGTGAACTCCGGGATCTCCATGTGGATGTGGTAGTCGCGCGCAGGCTGCGGATTGGGGAAAGTCTCTAAGGTCTTGGTGGGCTGGGTGCTCATTTGGTGAGGTGTCCGGGTTCGGTTAGAATGGCGCGCATTATATCGTCAGCCTGAACCAAATTGCGTCTAGCCCAGATCAAGTTAGCCGGTTTCAAGTCCTTCGTTGACCTAACCCATATTTCTCTGCCCGGGCAGCTGGTCGGCATAGTCGGCCCCAACGGCTGCGGAAAATCCAATGTGATCGATGCGCTGCGCTGGGTGCTGGGCGAATCCCGCGCCTCGGCGCTGCGCGGCGAATCCATGCAGGACGTGATCTTCAACGGCGCCGGTACGCGCAAGCCGGTCTCGCGGGCCAGCGTCGAGCTGGTGTTCGACAACTCCCTGGGCAAGGTCGGCGGCCAGTGGGCAAGCTACGCCGAGATCTCCATCAAGCGCGTGCTGCAGCGCGACGGCGATTCCAGCTACTACATCAACAACCAGACGGTGCGCCGCAAGGACATCACCGACATCTTCCTCGGCACCGGCGTCGGCGCGCGCGCCTACGCCATCATCGAGCAGGGCATGATCTCGCGCATCATCGAGGCCAAGCCCGAGGAGCTGCGCGTGTTCCTGGAAGAGGCAGCGGGCGTCTCCAAATACCGCGACCGCCGGCGCGAGACCGAGCTGCGTCTGGGCGACACCCGCGACAATCTGCTGCGTGTCTCCGACATCCTGCAGGAACTCGACAAGCAGCTGGTGCACCTGACCGGACAGGCCGAGGTGGCCAAGACCTATCGCGAACTGGAAGCCCGGCGCGAGACCACGCAGCGCATGTTGTGGCTGGTGAACAAGCAGGAGGCCGAGGCGCGGCGCGTCCGCTATGCGCAGCAGGTCGAGAAGACCAAGAACGAGCTGGAAGCCGAGATCGCCAAGCTGCGCGAGGTCGAGAGCAAGCTCGAAGGCGCACGCGGCGAGCATTTCGCCCTGTCCGACGCGTTGCACGCGAAGCAGGGGGACCTGTACGCGGCGAATGCCGACGTGGCGCGCCTGGAACAGCAGATATCTTTCCTGGTCGAGCAGCGCAACCGCTTGTCGCAGCAGATCCAGAACGGCGAACGCCAGATCGCCCAGCAGCAGGCCCAACTGCAGGGCCTGCGTACCCTGCAGACGCACTGGCAGGAGCAGCAGCAGGAAGCGGTCGTGCGCGTCTCTGCCAGCGAAGAACGCGCCGAGATCGAAGCGGAGAGGCTGCCGCAAGCTGAAGAGGCGGCGCGCGTAGCCCAGGACCGCTATAGCAGCGTGCAACGCGAGCAGCTTTTGATACAACAGCAGTTGCAGTTGGCGGATACGCAGCGCGGCCACATACAGGGCAACGTGCAACAGCTGGACAGCCGCCGCTCACGCCTGATGCTGGAGCGCGACAACCTGCCGCGCCCGGATCATGAGGCGCTGGAACAGGCGCAGCAACAGCTGGTCGAGATGCAGATGGAGCAGGAAGAGCAACAGCAGCAGCTCGCCGAACTGCAGGAGCGCCTGCCGCTGGCCGACGCGGAGCGGCGCCGGCAGCGCGATGCGGTGCAGGAACTTGCGCGCCAGCTCGCGCAGACCGAAGCGCGCTTGAATGCCCTCAACCAACTGCAGTCGCAGCTCGACAACGACAAGAACCTGAAGTCCTGGCTGACCCGGCATCAGTTGGAGCATGCGCCACGCCTGTGGCAGTCCATCCGCATCGAGCAGGGCTGGGAAGACGCCTTGGAGGCGGTGCTGCGCGAGCGTATTAACGCACTAGCCCTGCCACATCTGGAAGAAGCAGCCGGCTGGAGCGATGCGCCGCCCGCGAAACTGGCGGTGTATGCAGCGGATGGATCGCGCGGCGAGGCGGCAGCGATGCTGGCCGGGCTGACGCCGCTGGCCAACTACGTGCTCTGCCAGGATGCGCAGGCCACAGCCGCGGTGACCGACTGGTTGTCCGGGGTGTATGCCGTCGGTAGCCTGAACGAGGCCATGGGCCTGCGCGGCAGTCTCGTTCCGGGCGCGTGGCTGGTGACGGCACAGGGGCATCTGGTTGGTGCGCACAGCGTGTTGTTCCATGCCGCAGACAGTCAGTTGCACGGCGTGCTGGCCAGGCAGCGCGAGATCGAACAGTTGCAGGACGAAGAGTCGCAGCGCATCGAAGCGCAGGAGCTGGGGAGACAGCAGGCTGCGCAGGCCGAAGAGACCTACCATGGCATCGAGGCGCGCATCGCGCCCTTGCGTTCTTCCATCAACGAGCTGCAGCAGCGTCAGCACAGCCTGCAGGTTCAGATCATCAAGTTGACCCAGGCCAACGAGCGCACCCAGGAGCGTAGCGTGCAGATCGAGCAGGAGCTGGAGGAGCTCGCGGATCGGGTTGCCAATGAGCAGCGCCAGCTGGAGGAGATCGCGGAACGCATGGCTGTCCAGCGCGAGCAGCTGGAGATGCAGCAGATGGCTGGTGAAGAGGCGCGGCAACAATCGGCGGTGCAGGAATCGGCCTTGCGCGAGCAGCGCGAACGTTCGCAGCGCTCGCAGCATGAACTGCAGGAGGCACGCTTCTTCGCCAAGACCTGCACCGAGAAGATCGCCGACCTCGACCAGAACGTACAGCGCAACACTGAGATGCTTGCCCAGCTGGAAGAAGCTTTGGCCCACAGCCTTGGGGAGCAGCAGAATCTCAGCGACGGCGACGCACAGCAAGATCTGCAGCTCGCTCTGGAACAGCGCCAGATGCGCGAGCAGGCGCTGGCCGAGGCGCGCAACACACTGGAACACGCCACGCTGAATCTGAACCGCATGGAGCAGGAGCGCATGTCCTGCGAGCAGAAGTTGCATCCTCTGCGCGAGAAGGTGGGCGAAGTCACGCTGCGAGAACAGGAAGCGCGCCTGCAATACGAGCAGTGGGCTGAACAGCTGCTGGGAGTGGATGAGGAGCCCTTGCTCCCGCTTCTGGATGGCGCGAAAGCAGGCGGCCTGCAGAACGAACTGATGCGCCTGGGCAACGAGATCACCGCCTTGGGCGCGGTGAACCTGGCTGCCTTGGAGGAGCTACAGACCGCGCAGGAGCGCAAGGTCTACCTCGATGCGCAGGCGAAGGACCTGAACGAGGCGATCGAGACGCTGGAGGACGCGATCCGCCGCATCGACAAGGAATCACGCGATCTTCTGATGGCGACCTACGAAGAAGTGAACCGCCATCTGTCCGAGATGTTCCCTGTGTTGTTCGGTGGCGGAGAGGCGAAGCTGGTGTTGACGGGGGAGGAGATCCTCGACAGCGGCGTTCAGGTGATGGCGCACCCGCCCGGCAAGAAGAACTCCTCCATCCATCTGCTGTCGGGCGGAGAGAAGGCCCTGACCGCCATCGCACTGGTGTTCTCGCTGTTCCAGCTCAATCCGGCGCCGTTCTGTGTGCTGGACGAGGTGGATGCACCGCTGGATGACTCCAACACTGAGCGGTTATGCAAGCTGATCCAGAAGATGTCGGAACGGACGCAGTTCGTCTACATCAGCCACAACAAGATCACCATGGAGATGGCGCATCAATTGGTCGGCGTGACTCAGCAGGAGCGCGGCGTCTCCAAGGTGGTGTCTGTGGATATCGAGGAAGCGATACGGATGCGGGAAGATGGCGGTGCCGTCGCTGCTGTAACAGCCTAGTCGCAGTTGGCGCTGATGTTCTTGCGCACTTCGGCCATCCGCTGTTCGCGCCCGGCGTCGTCAAGGTAAACGCGCTCGCCATTGGCATCATAGTTGAAGATGCGCGCACCTTCTTCCAGTGCGCGTAGATTCTGCTGGGCGGCCAGGCAGTTGCGTTTCCTGGCTTCCGCGTCAGCGTCTTTTTGGGCTTTCTTCTCTGCGGTTTCAGTCCGTTCCTCCCTGGACTTCCTCAGTTCTGCGTCGCGTTCCGCATAGCTTTTTGTGGAATATTGGACGGGGGCTTGCGCTTGGCCCTTACCGGAGACGTTGGAGACCGTCTCGGTTTTGCTCACTTCGGGCGGGACGATGTCCGAATAATGCACTTTCCCTTCCGCATCAACCCACTTATGGAGGTCAGCATGGGCTGTCAGCGCGAGCAACGACAATGCGGCGAACACGACGTACGGCTTCATGGGCGGATCCCGAAGAAATTTTGCCGGAAACTACCTATTATTTTGTTGCTCGTCAATTTATTATATAAAAATAAGATGATCAGCATGCTTTGGTAGGAAAGCTGATGACGAGCTGACTGATGGGGGGAGGGATGACGCAAGGAAACTTAGGGGCAAACAGCAGGCTGCGCTTTCTGCATATAGACAGCAACCACGACTCTACGCTCAGGCTGTTTCGCTCGTACTACCGCTCGCACCAGACTTCCGGAAAGCTCTTCGAAGACTTTCCGGATTTCTTCCTTGTCAAACCGGCCATCCTGAAAGGCACGGATCTCGTGACGCGAGCTTCCGACAAGCTGATCCTCGAAGATTGTGTGCAGCGAGCGCAGGCGCGCAACGGTTACGTCGGCGTGAGCAAGTGGCGCAACCCCAAGCTGAATTACTACTGGCTGGAGCTGTCGGTGTTCCCTTACATGATCGGCGATGAGGTCACGCAGAACAACCAGGGGGAGTTCTTCTACCTGTTAGGGCAGTTCATCGAGTACACGAGGCAGAATCCCAAGATCTACGGCGATCTGACCGCTGAGATCGACTCGGACAAGGACCTCGCGCTGATGCTGGCGGAGATCAACAAGCGCGGGGAGAAGCTGAAGGCACCGTTGCAGCATTACTCGATCGACATGCTGGTCAAGTTCAATCCCACTTGGCCGGTGGGGGAGGTCAACAAGCTGCTGCAGACGCTCAGGGGTAGCGACCAGAGCTGGTGTGACCTCTTTTTCGAGCACATCATTTACGTGATGGGGAAGAAGTGACGGCATCAGTCCAAGCCCCTGTGATGAGAAGCACAGATGGGTGGGGCGGCAAGTTTTGATATAATGTGCGCTTTGCAGAGGAAGGTTCCATGCGTATCACTCAAAAAGCTCTCACTTTCGACGACGTGCTGCTGCTCCCGGCACACTCCAATGTCCTTCCGCGCGATGTCAGTCTGCGCACCCAGCTTACCCGTAACATCACGCTGAACATTCCGCTGCTGTCCGCAGCCATGGATACCGTCACCGAGGCACGTCTGGCGATCGCGCTGGCGCAGGAAGGCGGTATCGGCATAGTGCACAAGAACATGACGGCCAAAGAACAGGCTGCGCATGTCGCCAAGGTCAAGCGTTTCGAGAGTGGTGTTGTGAAGGACCCCATCACCATTGCGCCGAACATGACGGTGCGCGACGTGCTCAACCTGACTCGCCAACACAGAATTTCCGGCCTACCTGTGCTGCAGGGCAAGCAGCTGGTCGGCATAGTCACCAATCGTGACCTTCGTTTCGAGAACAACCTCGATCAGTCCATCACCAACATCATGACGCCGAAAGAGCGTCTCATCACCGTCAAGGAGAACGCGAGCCGCGACGAGGCTCGTAGCCTGATGCACAAGCATCGCATCGAGCGCGTGCTGGTGGTCAACGACGCGTTCGAGCTGTGCGGATTGATCACGGTCAAGGACATCCTCAAGTCCACTGAACATCCGCTGGCATGCAAGGACGAGTTCGGTCGGCTGCGCGTCGGCGCGGCGGTCGGCGTGGGCGAGGGTACCGAAGAGCGCGTGGAATTGCTGGTCGATGCCGGCGTGGATGTGATCGTGGTGGATACCGCACACGGCCATTCGCAGGGAGTGCTCTCCCGTGTGCAATGGGTCAAGAAGAACTTCCCTCAGGTCGATGTCATCGGCGGCAACATCGCCACGGCCGCAGCGGCGCGTGCGCTGGTGGACCACGGGGCGGACGGCGTCAAGGTCGGCATCGGCCCTGGCTCCATCTGTACCACACGCATGGTGGCGGGTGTGGGCGTGCCGCAGATCTCCGCGATCGCCAATGTGGCCGGCGCGCTGGCTGACACCGATGTGCCGTTGATTGCCGATGGCGGTATTCGCTTCTCCGGCGACATCGCCAAGGCCATCGCCGCAGGCGCACATGCCGTGATGCTGGGTGGACTGTTCGCAGGCACCGAAGAAGCGCCGGGCGAAATCGAACTGTTCCAGGGCCGTTCCTACAAGTCGTATCGCGGCATGGGCAGCCTGGGGGCGATGCAGCAGGGTTCCAGCGATCGCTACTTCCAGGACAACGTGGCCAACCAGGACAAGCTGGTGCCGGAAGGCGTGGAAGGCCGCGTACCTTACAAGGGCAGCGTGCTGGCAGTGATCCACCAGTTGCTGGGCGGTATGCGCGCCAGCATGGGCTACCTCGGTTGCCCGGACATCGCTACCGTGCATGCCAAGGCTGAATTCGTGGAGATCACCTCGGCTGGCATCCGCGAATCGCACGTGCACGACGTGCAGATCACCAAAGAAGCTCCCAACTATCACATCGACTGACAAAAGGCGGAGCCATCCGCCTTTTCTGCATTTTCCTTCGCCATGCACAAAAAGATACTCATCCTCGATTTCGGTTCGCAGTACACCCAGCTGATCGCCCGCCGCGTACGTGAGACATATGTCTATTGCGAGCTGCATCCTTGGGACATGAGCGAAGCCGAGATTCGCGCCTTCGCTCCTTCCGGCGTCATCCTGTCCGGCGGCCCCAATTCCGTCTATGAAGAAGAGACGCCCAAGGCGCCTCAAGTGGTGTTCGAGCTGGGTGTGCCGGTGCTGGGCATCTGCTACGGCATGCAGACCATGGCCGCGCAGCTGGGCGGCAAAGTCGAAAGCGGCAAAGTGCGTGAGTTCGGTTATGCCGAGATTCGCGCGCAAGGCCACTCCAAGCTGTTCGAAGGCATCCAGGACAAGACCAACGCACAGGGCCACGGCCTGCTCGACGTATGGATGAGCCACGGCGACAAGGTCACCGCGTTGCCCCCAGGCTTTTCCGTCATCGCCAGCAATCCCGCCACGCCTTATGCCGCGATGGCGGACGAGTCGCGCCGCTTCTACGCGGTGCAGTTCCATCCCGAAGTCACTCACACCCACCAGGGCAAAGCCATCCTCGGCCGCTTCGTGCACGACATCTGCGGTTGCGGCCAGGATTGGAACATGCCGGATTACATCGCAGAAGCCGTGGCGAAGATCAAGGCGCAGGTGGGTGATGAGGAAGTCATCCTCGGCCTGTCCGGCGGCGTGGATTCCTCGGTCGCAGCAGCGCTGATCCATCGCGCCATCGGTGATCAGTTGACCTGCGTGTTCGTGGACAACGGTTTGCTGCGTCTGGACGAAGGCAAGCAGGTGATGGAGACTTTCGCCAAGAACTTGCACATGAAGGTCATCCACGTGGACGCCAGTGGTGAGTTCATGAAACATCTGGCCGGCGTCACTGACCCCGAGCAGAAGCGCAAGATCATCGGCCGAGAATTCGTCGAAGTGTTCCAGCGCGAATCGGCCAAGTTGAAGAGCGCAAAGTGGTTGGCGCAGGGCACCATTTATCCGGATGTGATCGAATCAGCCGGTGCCAAGACCAAGAAAGCACACACGATCAAGAGCCACCACAACGTCGGTGGCCTGCCGGAATCCATGCACCTGAAGCTGCTGGAGCCGCTGCGCGAGCTGTTCAAGGACGAGGTGCGCGAACTGGGCATCGCCTTGGGTTTGCCTGCCGACATGATCTACCGCCATCCTTTCCCCGGCCCCGGCCTGGGCGTGCGCATCCTGGGCGAAGTGAAGAAGGAATACGCCGACCTGCTGCGCCGTGCCGACGCCATCTTCATCGAAGAGTTGCATAACACCAAAGATGCCGACGGCAAGAGCTGGTACGACAAGACCTCGCAGGCCTTCACGGTGTTCCTGCCGGTCAAGAGCGTCGGCGTGATGGGTGACGGCCGCACCTACGAGTGGGTGGTATCCCTGCGCGCGGTGCAGACGCAGGACTTCATGACCGCGCACTGGGCGCACCTGCCGTATGAACTGCTGGGTAAGGTCTCCAATCGCATCATCAACGAAGTGCGCGGCATCAACCGCGTCGTCTACGACATCTCAGGCAAACCCCCTGCGACGATTGAGTGGGAGTAGCGCCCCCGACACGGTGCGGCGTAGCCGGCCGGAGCGGGAGGGGGCGCCGCCGCGAATCAAGGCGGTCGTGTGATTACCGCGAGCTGTCTGAGCGGTGTGGCATCGACACGGTGCGGCGAAGCCGTCGGTGCGGGAGGGAGTGCGCCCGCGAAACGCTGAACTATAAGTCTCAGTGGGACGAAATTGAGCGGGCTCGCCCGAGGAGGGCAGAGCGGGGCCCCGCTTGCGGGGATGTGACTTTGAGCAGGAACGAAAGAAAAAGCGGTGGCATGCCACCGCTTTTCGTTTTCTGGGAAATCAGTGCGTGACGCGGGTCACGCCAGCGCTCTCCAGGACGCGCACCCTGTCGCCGACCTTGAAAGACTCATCGGACTTGGCCTGGACCACGGAGATGTGATTGCCATCTTCCAGCTTGATGCCGATCTCCAGACCGTTCTCGCGCGTGTAGGCCTCTTCTGCCGCTGCGCCTGCCATGCCGCCGACCACAGCGCCGAGCACGGACGCGACCTGACCGGTCTTTCCCTGCGATGTACCGCTGCCGGCGATACCGCCGACCAGCGCGCCTGCGGTCGAGCCGACCTGGCTTTGCGTCCCTTCTATGCGCACCTCGCGCAGCGTCTCGATCACGCCGACCTTGTAGGTCTGTACCTGGCGCACCTGGTCGCGGGAATAGACTTCGCCTGACCTGCCGGTGGCGCAGGCGCCGAGCAACAATACGACAGGAAGAACAAGAAGCAATCTGATGTCCATGTTCGCACTCCTTCGGAAGGTTTGCCGATATCAGCCGTTATTCGACCGCCTGCGCTGGTTTAGGTTCACTCCCAGAGTAGCCGGGGCGCCAGTGCTTGAGCAACAGCGCGTTGCTGACCACAGACACCGAGCTCATCGCCATCGCACCGCCCGCGATGACGGGGTTGAGCAGGCCCATCATCGCTAGCGGGATGCCCAGGATGTTGTAGGCGAAGGCGAAGAACAGGTTCTGGCGTATCTTGGAGAGGGTTACGCGGGACAGGTCGATGGCGTCTACCACGCTGTTCAGGTCGTTGCGCATCAGCGTGATGTCCGCTGCTTCGATGGCGATGTCGCTGCCGCTCTTCATGGCGAAGCTGACGTCGGCTGCGGCCAGCGCGGGCGCGTCGTTGATGCCGTCGCCGACCATGCCGACTATCTGCTCGCCGCTCTTGAACGAGTTGACATGGCGTGCCTTGTCCTGCGGCAACACTCCGGAGACGTATTCGTCTATTCCGGCTTGCCGCGCGATCGCACGCGCGGTCGCCTCGTTGTCTCCGCTCAGCATCACCACGCGTATGCCCATCTCGCGCAAGCGTGCGACCGCGGCGACACTGCTCGGCCGCAGCCGGTCGGCGAAGGCGATGTAGCCGAGCAGCACTTTCTTGCGCGCCACGCCGATCACGCTCTTGCCTTCCTGCTGCAGTGCCGCCACCGAGGGTTCATCCAGCGCGACATCATGTTCAGTCAGGAATGCCGGGGAACCCATAACGTAGGAATGTCCATCCACCGTTGCGCGCAACCCCTTGCCCGGTGTCTCTTCGAAATCGCTGACGGGCAGCACCGCCACAGCCTGTGTTTGCGCATGATCCATCAGTGCGGTCGAGAGCGGATGTGTGGAATGCTGCCCCAGGCTGGCCGCGATGCGCAGCAGCTCGTCCACGCTGCTGATCGCACTCGGGCGCAGTTCCGACACCGTGGGTTTGCCCTCGGTCAGCGTGCCGGTCTTGTCCAGCACCAGTACAGACAGTTTGTGTGCGCGTTCCAGCGCCGCAGCGTCCTTCACCAGGATGCCGTTGCGTGCCGCCAGGCCGCTGGCCACCACGATGGTGATGGGCGTAGCCAGGCCTAGCGCGCAGGGGCAGGCGATCACCAGCACGGACACCGCGTTGATGAGCGCATAGGAGAAGTTGCCCTCGGCCACCAGCCAGTAGAGGAAGGTCAATGTGGCAAGCACCAGCACCACCGGCACGAAGACTCCCGAGATCCTGCCGGCCAGTTTCTGTATTGCAGCCTTCGAGCCCTGCGCCTGCTCCACCAGGCGGATCACCGCGGCCAGCTGGGTACGGCTGCCCACCGCGATGGCGCGGCACCTGAGCGCTCCCTGCTGGTTCAGTGTGGCGGCATATACTTTGTCGTCGACTGTCTTGGCTTGCGGCATGCTTTCGCCGGTCAGCATGCTCTCGTCCAGGTTGGACGCGCCTTCCAGCACTACGCCATCCACCGGCACGCTCTCGCCGGGGCGCACCACGAAGATGTCATCCGGCCGGAACTGTCCTACCGGCACGTCGAGCACTACCCCGTCGCGTTCCACATGGGCGATCTTGGGCTGCAGGTTGAAGAGCGCTTCCAGCGCCGAGGTCGCCTTGTTCTTGGCGTTCGCCTCCATCAGCTTGCCCAGCAGCACCAGCGTGATGAGCGTTGCGCCTGCCTCGAAATAGACAGGCTGGTGGATGTCCAGCAGCACGATGGCACAGCTCAGGAAGTAGGCGGCGCTAGTACCCAGTGCTACCAGCAGGTCCATGTTCCCGCTGCCGTGCTTCAGGCTGGCCCAGGCGCCGCGATAGAAACGAGCCCCCGCCCAGAACTGTACGGGGGTCGCCAGCGCCCATTGCAGCCAAACGGGAAGCGGCAGGTGCGCATCGAACAGCATCAGCAGCATCCCCAGCAGCAGCGGGGTGATGAGTGCCAGCGAAACCAGGAACATCTGCTGCTCCTTGCGCAGATGTTCCATGCGCGCCCGCTTCTCGGCGGCGAAATCGCGCGCCACGTGCGCGTCGAAGCCGGTGTCCTGCACGGTCTTGATGAGCGCATCCACGTCGGTCAGCGCGGGATCGAAGGTGATGCTTGCCTTTTCGGTGGCGAGGTTCACCACGGCGTTGACCGAGGGCAACTGGTTCAGGGATTTTTCCAGACGTGCGGAGCAGGAAGCGCAGCGCATGCCGACGATCTGGAGCTCGGCGTGGTTTTCAGCGTGTGACATGGGGGATTGATTCAGGGAACGAACGGTAGGAAAGATACGCCCGACAGTCAGGCTTGTCCATCGGGCGCAAGGGCGAAAACGGGATCCTTATCGGGCTTTGTTCCCGTCCTTTTGGGCCTCTTCCGCGGGGGCTTCCTTCGGGCAGGTGCTCATCCCGAACAACGCGTAACCCGGGCAGAACCTGAAGATGCCAGTGAGCAACGGCACGATGCCTATCCAGCCCCAGAGGCCGACCGTGTCGGTGGCAGCAAGGCCGATGAGCACGAGACCGACGAGGATGCGCAGGACGCGGTCTGTGCTGCCAACGTTGACTTTCATAGGGCCTCCTTGATAAAGGTGTGGAACGGAGGCTGCATCATAGCGGCAAAGGGGCGATGCGTCTGCCCGGAGACTGTCATGGGTCTTGTTTCACCTTGAGCAAAATGGGGTTTCCTGTTTCAATCCGTGCCCGTTACGAATCTGGAGTGGAGCATGGGGCAGGCAAGTATAGGCATCATAGGCGGCAGCGGCGTGTACGACATCGGCGGTCTTGAGAACAAGCGCTGGGAAAAGGTCGAATCCCCCTTCGGAACCCCCTCAGACGAGCTGCTGTTCGGCGAGCTGAACGGTGTGAAGCTCGCCTTCCTGCCGCGCCACGGCCGGGGCCACAAGATCCCGCCTTCCGAGATCAACTTCCGCGCCAACATCGACGCGCTCAAACGCGTAGGGGTGACGGATGTCATCTCCGTCAGCGCCGTAGGTTCGCTGCGCGAGCACCTGCCTCCCGGCACCTTCGTCATCGTGGACCAGTTCATCGACCGCACCTTCGCGCGCGAGAAATCCTTCTTCGGCAGCGGTCTCGTGGCGCACGTCTCGATGGCGCATCCGGTGTGCAAGCGGCTGGGCGACCATATCGAAGCAGCGGCCTGGGAGGCGGGCATTGCCGCCATGCGCGGCGGCACCTACCTGGTGATGGAAGGCCCGCAGTTCTCCAGCCTCGCCGAATCCGAGATGTACCGCACCTGGGGCTGCGACGTGATCGGCATGACCAACATGCCCGAGGCCAAGCTCGCGCGCGAGGCCGAGCTGTGCTACGCCACGGTGGCCATGGTCACCGACTACGACTGCTGGCATCCCAATCACGACGACGTGACCGTGGACCAGATCGTGCAGGTTCTGCTGGCCAACGCCGACAAGGCCAAGAGCCTGGTGAAACACGTCGTGCCCAAGCTCGGTGCGGATGCCAAAGCCTGCGACTGCGGCTGCCGCACGGCATTGCAGCATGCGCTGATTACCCCACCCGAGGCGCGCGATGCAGCGATGAGGCAGATGCTCCAGGTCGTGGCCGGGCGCATGCTGAAATAGGGTCGTCATTCCGGCGAAAGCCGGAATCTAGCGGTTTTTAGCTGGACACCGGCTTTCGCCGGTGCGACGAAAGGTTTGCAGATTCTCTGGATGGGCAATCGAATGAGCGAAAAGGCATTGCGTCAACAACTGCTACACACCTCGCGCCGCCTGGTCGAGCTGGGCCTCAACCGTGGCACGGCGGGCAACGCCTCGGTGCGCTGGGGCGAGGACATCCTCATCACGCCTTCGGCCATCCCGGTCGCGGAGATGACGGAAGAGGACCTGGTGCTGCTGGATGCCGCAGGCAAGGTGCTGCAAGGGCGCAAGCCTTCCAGCGAATGGCGCTTCCATCGCGACATCCTAGACGCCCGGCCGGAGATCGGCGCGGTGCTGCACATGCATTCCACCTATGCCACCACCATGGCCTGCCTGCGCCGCGACGTGCCGGCGGTGCACTACCACATCGCCATCGCCGGTGGCGACAGCATACGCTGCACGCCTTACACCATCTTCGGCGAGCAGAACCTGTCCGACCTCGCGCTGGAAGCGCTACGCGACCGCAAGGCCTGCCTGCTCGGTAACCACGGCATGATCGCGCTGGGCAAGGATCTCGATGATGCGCTGTCCGTGGCGCTGGAGGTCGAGTTCCTGTGCGAGGTCTACTGGCGCACGCTGGCCGTGGGCGAGCCGCAGATACTCAGTGCGCAGCAGATGCACGAAGTGAAAGAGAAGTTTGTGGAGTACAAGAAGCGCAGTTAAAAAAACGCCGTTCGTGGTGAGCTTGTCGAACCATGAACGGTCTTATAGTTTGGTTCCGTTCATCCTGCGACAGGCTCAGGACGAACGGGTTTGCAGATAGGAAAACGTAATGCCCATCAAGTCCCGCGTCCGCACCGTTCCCCATTACCCCAAGCAAGGCATCATGTTCCGCGACATCACCACGGTGTTGAAAGACCCCGTCGGCCTGCGCGCCATCATCGACGAACTGGTGCGCCGCTACAAGGGCGTGAAGATAGACAAGATCGCCGGCATCGAATCGCGCGGCTTCATCCTGGGCGCGCCGCTGGCCTATGCGTTGGGGCTGGGTTTTGTGCCCATCCGCAAGAAAGGCAAGCTGCCCGCCGAAGTCATCGGCCACGACTACGAACTGGAATACGGCACCGACCGCATCGAGATCCACACCGACGCGATCTCGAAAGGCGAAAAGGTGCTGCTTGTGGATGACCTCATCGCCACCGGCGGCACAGCGGAAGCCGCCGTCATCCTCATCGAGAAGATGGGCGGCCATGTCATCGAATGCTGCTTCATGATCGACCTACCGGACATCGGTGGCCGCAAGCGGCTGGAGAAGCGCGGGCACAAGGTGTTTGCGCTGTGCGAGTTTGAGGGAGACTGATTTATGTCTAGTAACAAATCTGAAATTCGAAATCACGTGCTCCGGACTTTGTCATTGCATAAAGAGGGCGAGTTTGCGGATTCGATACGAGAGGCAAAGCGAGTTATAGAGAAGGTTTGCACGAGATTGTTGAGGAAGAACTCTGTAGTAACTGAAGAGTACAACAGCAAGAATAATCTCCATGTTGAATGGAATCTGGAGAAGAAGATTAAGGAATGCGAATCGCGTGATCTGCTGCCATCAGCCCTTTGCGCTGAACTGTTGCTGATAAAAGACTGGCGAAATGACTTGGAACACGTTATTTCAGAAATGAAAGGGAAGGCGGTATCAAGTATCTCAGTGGGAGTAATAAGGCGGCTATACCTTGCTTGTGAGAGCAAGTTATCCCTTCCCGTTATTGAGCACTGGCCCGAACATATTGAAGTTGGAACTGGGAATATGTTGCCATTCTCTCCAACGAACGTTACGGCAAAAGATGGACAAATATCGATTCAAGGGGCCAATGGGCAAAGGGTGACATTTGATTTTGAAAATGATGGTGCGGTGTGGACTGATGAACATGGAAACAAGAAGTTTTACAAAGGAAACATTGGCGAGGCTAACGAGAATAAGGGGTGGATAGGTTAAGGGGTCTCAACATGAAACTATTCATTTCCTTGAGAAGACGTCATGAAGATTGAAACCCTGCGCTGGTTCAACAACCGGCTGGAGATGATAGACCAGCGCATCCTGCCGGCCGCCTTTGAATACCTGAGTTACTACACGGCCGCTTCGGTGGCCGAGGGCATACGCAGCATGGTTGTGCGCGGTGCACCGGCCATTGGCGTGGCGGCAGCGTATGGGGTGGCGCTGGAGGCGTTGCGGCTGTCTCAGCTCCTTCCTCCGCGCAGGGGGAAGGTTGGGATGGGGGGGGAGTCGTCGAACGATTCTACCCCCACCCTGGCCCTCCCCCTGCAAGGGGGAGGGGATGGTGCGGCTGAATTCAGTAAGGGCATGGAGGAGGGCTTCAAAGTGCTGGCCGCGAGCCGCCCGACGGCGGTGAACCTGTTCTGGGCCTTGCAGCGCATGCGCGGCGTGTGGGAGGGCGTCGCGACACAGACTCCGCAGCAGGTCGCGCAGCGCCTGCTGGCCGAGGCGCACGAGATACTGGCCGAGGATATCCGCATCAATAAGGCGATGGGCGCGAACGGCGCAGCCTTGCTGAAGGACGGCGCGCGCGTGTTGACCCACTGCAACGCAGGCGCATTGGCGACGGCGGGCTGGGGCACGGCGCTGGGGGTGTTCCGCTCCGCCGTTGAAGCAGGCAAGAAGATATCGGTCATCGCCGATGAGACGCGACCTTTTTTGCAGGGCGCGCGGCTGACGGCGTGGGAGATGGTGCAGGAGAACATCCCGGTCACGCTCGTCACCGACAACATGGCCGGCTACATGATGGCGCAGGGGGAGGTCGACGCGGTGGTGGTCGGCACCGACCGCGTGGCGGCCAACGGCGACGTGGCCAACAAGATCGGCACCTACATGGTGGCGGTGCTGGCCAAGCGCCACAACATCCCGTTCTATGTGGCGTGCCCGCTGTCGACCATAGACCTGAACATCGCCTCGGGCCGTGACATCCCCATCGAGGAGCGTTCGGCCGACGAGGTGAAGGGCTTCCGCGACACGCACTGGGCGGCGGAGGGGGTGAAGATACGCAACCCGGCCTTCGACGTGACGCCGGCAGAGCTCGTGACCGGGCTCATCACGGAAAAAGGCGTGGTGCTCAAGCCGGATGCGCAAGGCATCCGCAAGCTCTTCGGCTGAATCGGTTCTCCGCAGGCTTTCCCTCACCCCAGCCTTCTCCCGGTGGGAGAGGGGGCGGCCTTCGTTTTCTCAGGGGAAGGCCGGGATGAGGGAATACGCGATATTTCCATAAATAGCTGTTTCCATTGGTGCACTTTCTGCTACAATGCGCGCCGTTTTCAGATGGGCTTCGAGCCCGTTTTTTATTTGTGGGTACGGATATGGATGTTGCGAAGCTGGTGGAGACGACGCTGGCCGGCATGGGCTACGAGCTGGTCGATTTCGAGATGTCCGGTCGCGGGCTGATGCGCGTGTTCATGGACAAGCCGGACGGCATCACGGTGGACGATTGCGAGCGCGTGAGCAACCAGCTGGTGCGCCTGTTCACGGTGGAAGGTGTGGCTTATGACCGCCTGGAAGTCTCTTCGCCCGGGTTGGATAGGGCGCTGAAGAAGGAAGCGGATTTCGTGCGCTTCAAGGGCCAGAAGGCGAAGTTCAAGCTGCGCGTGCCTATGGATGGAAGCAAGAATTTCGTCGGCATCATCGGCGAGCTGAAGGATGGTGCGGTGCAATTGGATATCGAGGGACGCTCGGTGGCGATCGAGTTGTCGAATGTGGATAAGGCACGTCTGGTGCCGGTGTTTTAACTATAGTGCTCATTGGAGACGGTTATGAGTCGTGAAGTTTTGTTGTTAGTGGATGCCCTGGCCCGCGAGAAGAACGTGGACAAGGAGATCGTGTTCGGTGCGCTGGAGTCGGCCCTGGCCTCTGCGACCAAGAAGCGTTTCGCGGAAGAAGAGGCGGATGTGCGTGTGAGCATCAACCGTCAGAGCGGCGAATACGAGTCGTTCCGCCGCTGGCAGGTGATGGACGACGAGAACTTCGAGACGCCCGACCTGCACATCAAGCTGGAAGAGGCGCAGAAGCGCAAGGCTGACATCCAGCTGGAAGAGTTCATCGAAGAGCCGCTGGAGAACGTGGACTTTGGTCGCATCGGCGCACAGGCGGCGAAGCAGGTCATCTTCCAGAAGATCCGCGATGCTGAGCGTGAACAGATCCTGGCCGACTTCATGGAGCGCAACGAGCACCTGGTGTCCGGCACGATCAAGCGCATCGAGCGCGGCAACGCCATCGTCGAGTTCGGCAAGATCGAAGCGCTGCTGCCGCGCGACCAGATGATCCCGAAGGAGAACCTGCGCGTGGGTGACCGCGTGCGTGCCTACCTGCTGCGCGTGGACCGCACCGTGCGCGGCCCGCAGATCATCCTGTCCCGCGTCACTTCGCAATTCCTGTCCAAGCTGTTTGAGCTGGAAGTGCCCGAGATCGAAGAGAAGCTGCTGGAGATTGTCAGCGCGGCGCGCGACCCCGGTTCGCGCGCGAAGATCGCAGTGCGCAGCCACGACCAGCGCCTGGATCCCATCGGCACCTGCGTCGGCATGCGCGGTTCGCGCGTGCAGGCTGTGACCAACGAACTGGCGGGTGAGCGCGTGGACATCATCCTGTGGTCGGAAGACCCGGCCACTTTCGTCATCAACGCACTGGCGCCGGCTGAGGTCAGCAGCATCGTGGTGGACGAAGACAAGCACAGCATGGATGTGGTGGTCGAGGAAGAGAACCTTGCGCAGGCCATCGGCCGCGGCGGCCAGAACGTGCGCCTGGCGTCCGAGCTGACCAACTGGGAGATCAACCTGATGACGGTGGAACAGTCCGCCGAGAAGAACGAAGCCGAGTTCGCCAAGATCCGCGACCTGTTCGTGGCTAAGCTGGACGTGGACGAGGAGGTCGCCGACATCCTGGTGCAGGAAGGTTTCAATACGCTGGAAGAAGTGGCCTACGTGCCGCTGGAAGAGATGCTGGAGATCGAGGCGTTCGACGAGGCGACGGTGAACGAGCTGCGCAGCCGCGCACGCAACGCACTGCTGACCGCAGCCATCGCCAACGAAGAGCAGGTGGAGCACAACATCGAGGACCTGCTGAAGATCGAAGGCATGGACGAAGAGACGGCGCGCACCCTGGCAGGCAAGGGCATAGGCACGCAGGAGCAACTGGCCGACCTGGACGGCGACGAGCTGGTGGAGATGACCGGGATGGACATCGAGCGCGCCAACCAGCTGATCATGACGGCGCGTGCGCCGTGGTTCGCTTAAGCAAGTAACGAGATAATCCTAGGTGTGAACCGGACTGAGGGAAGACAATGGGAAAAATGAATGTCGCTCAATTTGCCGCGGAGCTTAGCCTCCCGGTCGAGCTGCTGTTGGAGCAGTTGCAGTCGGCCGGCGTGAGCAAGCAAAAGGACACGGACCCGATATCCGAACAGGACAAGGCCAAGCTGCTGGACCATCTGCGCAGCGCACACGGCGCAAGCAAGAGCAAGATCACCGTGACGCGCCGCGAGACGACCGCGATCAAGAAGTCCGACGCCACCGGCAAGTCGCGTACCATCCAGGTCGAGGTGCGCAAGAAGCGCACCATTGCGCCGCCTACAGCCCAGGCTGAGGAGCGCCCCGCAGCCGCAGCGCCTGCGGAAACCGCAACCAAGAGAGCGGTGCTGGACGAGCAGCAGCAGAAGGCGCGCGAGGAAGAAGCGCGCCTGCAGGCGGAGCTCGCGGCACGCCAGGCGGCCGAGGTCCAGGCGAAGCAGGAGCGCATGAAACGCAAGACTGCGACGGCCGAGCCGGCGCCTGCACCCGCGCCGGAAGCTGTGGCCGAGGTCAAACCTGTCGCCGCTGCACCCGCGGCAGCCCAGCCTGCCCCAGCGCCGGAAGGTACGCTGCACAAGCCCACGCTCAGGCCGGGCGACAAAGTGGCGAAGCCGGTCAAGAAGGCGGCCACCACCAAGGAAAGCCCCTGGGATGAAGCCGGCCACAAGAAGCGTCCTCCTTCACGCACTGCAGATACGCGAGCCGGGGTAGGCGGTCGCACCGGGGGCAGCGCGGTACGCGCGCCTCGCCATGAGAGGCACAACAACAAGCCTGAGGCTGCGCACGCGTTCTCCCTGCCGACCGAACCGGTCGTCCAGGAAGTGACCGTTCCGGAGACCATCTCGGTGGCCGATCTGGCCCAGAAGATGTCGATCAAGGCGGCCGAGATCATCAAGACCCTGATGAAGATGGGTTCCATGGTCACGATCAACCAGGTGCTGGACCAGGAGACCGCGATGATCGTGGTCGAGGAGCTGGGGCACAAGGCGGTCCCGGCCAAGCCGGACGATCCCGATGCCTTCCTGCTGGAGGCCGTCGATCACGCGGATGTGGTGCAGGAATCGCGCGCCCCCGTGGTGACGGTCATGGGTCACGTCGACCACGGCAAGACTTCGCTGCTGGACTACATCCGCCGCACCCGTGTGGCTTCGGGCGAGGCTGGCGGCATCACGCAGCACATCGGTGCCTATCACGTGGATACGCCGCGCGGCATGATCACCTTCCTGGATACGCCCGGCCACGAGGCCTTCACGGCGATGCGTGCCCGCGGTGCGAAGGCGACCGACATCGTGGTGCTGGTTGTGGCGGCCGACGACGGCGTGATGCCGCAGACCAAGGAAGCGATCCACCATGCCAAGGCGGCCGAAGTGCCCATCGTGGTGGCGATCACCAAGATCGACAAGCCGGACGCCAACTCCGAGCGCGTGCGCCAGGAGTTGGTGGCGGAAGGCGTAGTGCCGGAAGACTGGGGTGGCGATGCGATGTTCGTCGAGGTCTCCGCCAAGACTGGTCAGGGCATAGACGGCCTGCTGGAAGGCATACTGCTGCAGGCCGAGGTGCTGGAACTGAAGGCGCCGAAGAACACCAGCGCCAAGGGCGTGGTGGTCGAGGCGCGTCTGGACAAGGGCAAGGGCGCCGTCGCGACCCTGCTGGTGCAGTCCGGCACGCTGAAGCGCGGCGACGCCGTGCTGGTGGGTTCCGTCTCCGGACGTGTGCGCGCCATGCTGGACGAGAACGGCAAGGTGGTGAACGAAGCCGGCCCCTCCATCCCGGTCGAGATCCAGGGCCTGTCCGAAGTGCCGTCTGCAGGCGCCGATTTCCTGGTGCTGGCCGACGAGAAGAAGGCGCGCGAGATCGCGCTGTTCCGTCAAGGCAAGTTCCGCGACGTCAAGCTGGCCAAGCAGCAGGCGGCCAAGCTGGAGAACATGTTCGAGCAGATGGCCGAGGGCGAAGTGCGCACCCTGTCGCTGATCGTGAAGGCGGACGTGCAGGGCTCGCTGGAGGCCATCGCCGGCTCCTTGCAGAAGCTCTCCACCTCGGAGGTCAAGGTCAGCCTCATACACAGCGGCGTGGGCGGCATCACCGAGTCCGACGTCAACCTGGCACTCGCTTCCAAGGCCATCATCATCGGCTTCAACTCGCGTGCCGATGCGGCAGCGCGCCGCCTGGCTGAGTCGTCCGGCGTGGACATCCGCTACTACAACATCATCTACGCCATGGTGGACGAGATCAAAGCGGCGCTGTCCGGCATGCTGGCTCCGGAGAAGAAGGAGAGCATCATCGGCATGGTCGAGATCCGCCAGGTGTTCCACATCTCCAAGGTGGGTACGGTGGCCGGCTGTTACGTCACCGAGGGCATGATCAAGCGCGGCTCCAGCGTGCGCGTGCTGCGCAACAACGTGGTGATCCATACCGGCGAGCTGGATTCGTTGAAGCGCTTCAAGGATGACGTGAAAGAGGTCAAGTCCAACTTCGAGTGCGGCCTGTCGCTGAAGGGCTACAACGACCTCGAGGTCGGCGACCAGCTCGAAGTGTTCGAGATCGTCGAAGTGGCACGGGCGCTCTGATGGCCAAGGACTTCTCGCGCACGGACCGCATTGCCGAGCAGATCCGGCGCGAGCTGGCCGAGCTGATACGCCTGGAAGTGAAGGACCCTCGGGTGCGCAAAGTCACCTTGACGGGGGTGGAGGTCACCAACGACCACGCCCACGCCAAGGTGTTCTACACCTCGCTGGACGGCAGCAGTGCCGAATTGCAGCAGGGGCTGGAGCGTGCCTCCGGTTTCATGCGCAGCCAGGTGGCGCACGCCATGAAGCTGCGCATCACGCCGCAGCTGCACTTCGTCTATGACTCCTCCATCGAGCGCGGAGCGCATCTGTCTCAGTTGATCGCTCAAGCGGTAGCGAGTGACAAAAAAGACTGAGCAGTTCAGGCACGTCAGAAGGCCGCTGGATGGCGTGCTGCTGTTCGACAAGCCTTTGGAGCTCAGCTCCAACACTGCGCTGCAGAAGGTCCGCCGTTTGTTCCGGGCCGAGAAGGCCGGACATACCGGCACCCTCGATCCGCTGGCCACAGGCTTGTTGCCGGTGTGTTTCGGCGAAGCCACCAAATTCACCCTCTCCCTGCTGGATGCCGACAAGCGCTATCGCGCGACGATACGTCTGGGACAACGCACCACGACCGGAGACGCCGAGGGCGTGGTGATAGACACGCGCCCTGTCTCGGTGACCGAGGCGCAGGCGCTGGCCGTGCTCTCGGGATTCCTGGGCGAGGGGAAACAGCTGCCGCCCATGCACAGCGCGATCAAGTATCAGGGCAAGCCGCTGTACGAATATATCCGCCAGGGCGAGACAGTGGAGCGCGAGACGCGCAGGATATACATCCACGAGTTGAAGCTGGAACGCTTGGAGGGCAACGAGCTCGAGTTCTCGGTGCTGTGCAGCAAGGGTACCTATGTGCGTACGCTGGGTGAGGACATCGGCGAGGTGCTCGGCTGCGGCGGCCATCTGATCGCCTTGCGGCGCACCGGCATCGGCGAGTTCAGCCTGGCGGATGCCCATACCCTGGTGCAGCTGGAGGTCATGGACGATGCCAGTCGCGATGCCTGCCTGTTGCCGCTGGATCGCCTGGTCCAGGATGTGCCGGCACTGGAGCTGGATGCCGTCCTGGCCCACAGGCTGGCGCAGGGGCAGCGCCTGGGGATGAGGGATGACCATCCGGACGGGAAACGGCGGCTGTACAGCGCCGGTCGTTTCATCGGGCTGGGGGAGCTGGTCGGCGGGCGACTATCGCCGGACAGGCTGTTGTCCGGCGTGGCCAGAGTGGCCGCGCAGCGCGATTCGACTTGAGCGTATAGCCCGTTAAAGGTTAGAATGCCGCACTTTTTTATGGAGAGTAAAGTAAATGTCTATTACCGCCGCACAGAAATCGCAGATCGTTGCTGACTATCAGCGCGCCAAGGGCGATACCGGCTCCCCCGAAGTCCAGGTCGCTCTGATGACCGCCCGTATCAACTACCTGACCGGCCATTTCAAAGAGCACGCCAAGGATCACCACTCCCGCCGCGGTCTGCTGCGACTGGTGAGCCGCCGTCGCAAGCTGCTTGACTACCTGAAGTCCAAGAACGAAGACGGTTACAAAGAGCTGATCAAACGTTTGGATCTGCGCAAGTAACAAAGTTTCCAGCGGGTCGCGATAGCGGCCCGCTTCGTTTTGGCTGTCGTTTCGACACGACTGCAAGTTGGTCACGCATAATAATTGGAGAAAGCAATCTATGAGCCGCTATAAGAAAACCCTGAGCTACGGCAAGCATCAATTGACACTGGAGACCGGCGAGATCGCGCGCCAGGCTAGTGGGGCCGTCATGGTCAGCCTGGACGACACCGTGGTGCTGGTCACCGTGGTGGGCCAGAAGAATGCCAAGCCGGAACAGGATTTCTTTCCGCTGACCGTGGATTACCAGGAGCGTACCTACGCCGCGGGCAAGATCCCCGGAGGTTTCTTCAAGCGCGAGGGCCGTCCCAGCGAGAAGGAGATCCTGACCTCGCGCCTGATCGACCGTCCGTTGCGCCCGCTGTTCCCCGAAAGCTTCTACAACGAAGTGCAGATCGTGGCGCCCGTGCTGTCTTCCGATCCGCAGATCGACTCCGACATCCCCTCCATGATCGGTGCTTCCGCCGCGCTGGCGATCTCCGGCATCCCGTTCGACGGCCCCATCGGCGCGGCTCGCGTAGGCTACCTGAACGGCCAGTATGTGCTGAACCCGACCAAGGATGAGCTTGAGACTTCGCAACTGGACCTCGTGGTGGCAGGTACCGCAAAAGCCGTGCTGATGGTCGAATCCGAAGCGCAGGAGCTGCCAGAAGACGTGATGCTGGGCGCGGTGGTGTTCGGCCACGAGCAGATGCAGGCCGTGATCGACGCCATCAACGAGATGGCTGCCGAAGCAGGGCAGGACGACTGGGACTGGGCACCTGCAGCCAAGAACGAAGCGCTGATCGCGCGTATCAACGAACTGGCTGAAAGCGAGCTGAAAGCCGCCTACGCCGTGCGCCAGAAGCAGGCGCGCACCCAGCAGGTGGATGCCATCCGCAGCAAGACCTTCGAGGCCTTGGCAGCGCAAGCCGAGTTCGCGGAAGTGTCCAAGAACCAGCTCGGCGAACTGTTCAGCGCGCTGGAAGCCAAGATCGTGCGCGGCCAGATCCTGAACGGCGAGCCGCGCATCGACGGCCGCGACACGCGTACCGTGCGCCCGATCACCATCCGCACCGGCGTGTTGCCGCGCACCCACGGCTCCGTGCTGTTCACCCGCGGCGAAACGCAAGCGCTGGCCGTGGCGACGCTGGGCTCCATGCGCGATGCGCAGATCATCGACGCGCTGCAGGGCGAGTATTCCGACCGCTTCATGCTGCACTACAACTTCCCACCGTATTCCACCGGCGAGACCGGCCGCGTGGGTAGCCCCAAGCGCCGCGAGATCGGCCACGGCCGTCTGGCGAAACGCGCACTGGTCGCCGTGCTGCCGAGCGCAGATGAATTCGGCTATGCCATCCGTGTCGTGTCCGAGATCATGGAATCCAACGGTTCCAGCTCCATGGCGTCCGTGTGCGGCGGCTGCCTGTCGCTGATGGACGCGGGGGTGCCGGTGAAGACCCACGTGGCGGGTATCGCTATGGGACTGATCAAGGAAGGCAACCGTTTCGCTGTGCTGACCGACATCCTGGGTGACGAGGATCATCTGGGCGACATGGACTTCAAGGTGGCCGGCTCCGACAAGGGCGTGACCGCCCTGCAGATGGACATCAAGATCAACGGAATCACCAAGGAGATCATGCAGGTCGCATTGTCGCAGGCCAAGGAAGGTCGCATGCACATCCTCGGTCTGATGAAGCAGGCGATGCCGTCGGTGCGTCCGGAAGTGTCCGATTTCGCGCCGCGCATGATCAAGATGAAGATCAACCCCGAGAAGATCCGTGACGTAATCGGCAAGGGCGGTGCGGTGATCCGCGCCATCACCGAAGAGACCGGCACCACCATCGACATCGACGATGACGGCAACATCACCATCGCCTGCGTGAGCGGCGAAGCCGGCGATGCCGCCAAGAAGCGCATCGAGGACATCGTGGCCGAAGTCGAAGTGGGCAAGGTCTACGAAGGCCCGGTGGTGAAGCTGCTGGACTTCGGCGCGCTGGTCAACATCCTGCCGGGCAAGGACGGCCTGCTGCACATCTCGCAGATCTCGCATGAGCGCATCGCTAGCGTGGCCGATCACCTGAAGGAAGGTCAGATCGTCAAGGTCAAGGTGCTGGAAGTGGACGAGAAGGGCCGCATGCGCCTCTCCATGAAGGCTCTTCAGCCCCATGGGGAAGCATCTGCACCGGCTTCTGCCGAGTAAGACTGGACTCTGCGTCCTGCAAGCCCCGCCGCGTGCGGGGCTTTTCATTTAGTATCCCGATCCATGCGATCCCCGAAAGAATCCAAGAAGGATATGAACGCATCCAGACTCTCATTGGCCCGTGAACTGGTCGATACCCTGCCGTGCGGAATGTCAGGCCTGTTCAACCCGTGGCGCGACCATTGTCCGCACGACGCCGAAGGCAACGGGCCGGAAGCAAAGCTCCACCGCTTGGCGCTGCATCTGGATTGCCAGCCCGAGTTCATCCTCGCTGGCGAGGCGCCGGGTTATCAAGGCTGCCGTTACAGCGGCATCGCCTTCACCAGCGAGAGGTTGCTCGGGGAGGGGGCGATCCCGCGCATCCCGGCACCGAGCGGGCGCTTGTCCACGCGACGCCTGCCGTTCTCCGAGCCTTCCGCCACCATCGTCTGGAAGACGCTTTATCGGCTCGGCATCGCGGAGCGCACCATCCTGTGGAACGCGATGCAGCTGCACCCGCATCGTGCAGATAACCTGTGGTCGAACCGTACTCCCGCGCCGGAAGAGATCAGGCTGGGTGCGCCGGCCATGCGCATGCTGATCGATGCGTTCCCACAGGCAAAGATTGTGGCCGTCGGCAAGAAGGCGGAAGGGCTGCTGGCCGAGATGGGTGTGCAGGTCGTAGGCTCGGTGCGTCATCCCGCGAACGGGGGCGCGACCGAGTTCGCCAATGGGCTCCAAGCCTTGATGCGGGCATGATGGACACCTTCGACATCAAGTCCTTCCTGGCCGGCTTGCCCCTGCAGCCCGGCGTGTACCGCATGCTGGATAAGGACGGGCATGTGCTGTATGTCGGTAAAGCCAGCCAGCTCAAGAAGCGGGTCAGCTCGTATTTCCAGAAGAGCAACCTGTCGCCGCGCATCCAGCTGATGGTGTCGCACATCGCGAAGATCGAAGTGACGGTGACGCGCACTGAGGCTGAGGCGCTGCTGCTGGAGAACAACCTCATCAAGACGCTCAAGCCGCGCTACAACATCCTGTTCCGCGACGATAAGTCCTATCCCTACATCATGCTGACCGGCAGCCCGTTCCCGCGCTTGGCCTACTATCGCGGCGCGATGGACAAGCGCAACCAGTACTTCGGTCCCTATCCGAACGCGCAGGCAGCCAAGGAAACGATCAACCTGCTGCAGAAGGTGTTTCGCTTGCGCGTGTGCGACGAGGCTGTGTTCAGGAACCGCACGCGGCCTTGTCTGCTGTATCAGATCCATCGTTGTACCGCGCCCTGCGTCGGGCACATCAGCGCAGAGGATTACGCCACCGATGTGCGCACTGCAGCACTTCTGCTGCAGGGCAAACAGGGTGAGGTGGAGAAGAAGCTGCAGGTGGCGATGGAACAGGCCTCCGAGGCCATGGAATACGAGCATGCAGCCGCGTTGCGCGACCAGCTGCAGGCGCTGCGCACGGTGCAGCAGAAGCAGTTCGTGGAGAGCGGCCGCGAGACCGATGCTGACATCGTCGCCGTAATCGAGGCGGAAGGTGCGCTGTGCCTGAACCTCGCGATGGTGCGCGGTGGCCGCCATCTGGGCGACCGGCCGTTCTTCCCGCAGAACGTGCAAGGGCAGGACAGCCTGGAAGTGCTGGAATCCTTCTTGGCGCAGCATTACCTGGAGGGCAGCGTGCCGCCGCTCATCGTCACCAGCCCGGAGGTCACCGACGAATCGTTGGAGCCTCTGTTGTCCGAGCACGCGGGGCACAAGGTGCACATCCGCCACGCTGTGACCGGCGAGCGTCGGCAATGGCTGGAGATGGCGCAGGCTAACGCGGTGCTGGCGCTGCGACAGCAGGCCGGACTGCAGGCGGGGCAGACGCTGCGCCTGGAGGCATTGCGCAAGGCCTTGTATCTGCCCGACCTCAAGCGCATCGAATGTTTCGACATCAGCCACACCATGGGCGAGGCGACCGTCGCATCATGTGTGGTGTACGACGATCTGGCCATCCGTCCGCAGGAATACCGGCGCTACAACATCAGTGGCATCACGCCCGGCGACGACTATGCGGCCATGCGCCAAGCCCTGCAACGGCGCTACCAGAAGCTGCAGGCGGGCGAGGGTAAGCGTCCCGACCTCATCCTGATCGATGGCGGCGCTGGGCAGCTCGGCGTGGCGGTGGAGGTGATGGTCGAACTGGGCATGGGCGACATGGCGCTCGTCGGTGTCGCCAAAGGCGTGGAACGCAAGGCGGGGCTGGAGCAATTGTTACGTCCCGGCGTGGAAAAGCCGTTACAATTGCCTCCCGACAGTCCAGCCCTGCATATGATCCAGCAAGTGCGCGACGAGGCGCATCGTTTTGCCATCAGCGGCCACCGTGCCCGGCGCGGCAAAGCACGCACCACGTCGTCACTGGAAGAGATCGAGGGCGTGGGAGACAAGCGCCGGCGCAACCTGTTGACCTATTTCGGCGGATTGCGTGGCGTACAACAAGCCAGCATCGAAGAACTGGCGCGGGTGGAGGGCATCAGCCCCTCGCTCGCTGAAAAGATATACAGACATTTGCATTGATATGCCGCTCAACATACCGAATCTGCTGACCTGGTTCCGCATCCTGCTGATCCCCGTCTTCATTGCCGTTTTCTATGTGCCGGACGAGGTCCTGAGCGTGCATCACAAGCACATGCTGAGCTTTCTGATCTTCTGGCTGGCATCCATCACCGATTGGCTGGACGGCTATCTGGCGCGGGTGTTGAATCAAAGCTCGGCTTTCGGCGCCTTCCTCGATCCGGTGGCAGACAAGCTGATGGTGGTCGCAGCGCTGGTGATCCTGGTCAAATTGGACGAGGTGAACGTCATCATCGCCTTCATCATCATCGGGCGCGAGCTGACCATCTCCGCCTTGCGCGAGTGGATGGCACAGTTGGGCAGCAGCAAGAGCGTGGCCGTGTCCATGATAGGCAAGGTGAAGACCGTGTTCCAGATGCTGGCCATCCAGTTCCTGCTGTTCCATGAGCCGCTGCTGGGCATCTCGACCCAAGCGGTGGGCACGGTGTTGATCTATCTCGCTGCGATCCTCACACTGTGGTCCATGGTGTATTACCTGATGCTGGCCATGCCCCAGATTGCGAAAAAAACACAGGACTGAAATTGATTTTTTGCGGCGCGCCCTGTATAGTGCGCGGCCTTCGGGGTGTAGCGTAGCCTGGTAGCGCGCCTGCTTTGGGAGCAGGATGTCGGGAGTTCGAATCTCTCCACCCCGACCAGCTTTACGTAGTAGATGTTTGTTGGATACCGAAAGAATTGTGCCCGTAGCTCAATCGGATAGAGCACCAGCCTTCTAAGCTGGGGGTTACAGGTTCGATTCCTGTCGGGCACGCCAATGAACAAGAAGTTCAATGGTGGCTGTAGCTCAGTTGGTAGAGCCCTGGATTGTGATTCCAGTTGTCGTCGGTTCGAGCCCGATCAGCCACCCCAGATTCCAAACTTGTGCGAGGAGAGATCCATGCGTCACGGTTTGTCTGTCAGCAAACGACTCGCGTTTGCACTGTTGTCCAGTATCTGCACCGGTTCATACGCGGCCGACGAGGCCATCACCGAACATGCCTATCTCCAGGAATTTCCGGTCGTCCTGACGCCCTCGCGCCTCGCGCAACATATCTCGGAAGCGCCGAACGCCGTGACGGTCATCGACCGCCAGATGATCAAAGCTTCCGGTTTCAGGAACATCGCCGATCTGTTCCGCCTGGTCCCTGGTATGTACGTGGGGAACGCCGGTGCAAACACTCCCTTCGTGTCGTTGAACGGCGTGTCCGATCAGTATTCCCGCCGGATGCAGGTTTTGGTGGACGGCCGCAGCGTCTACCTTCCCCCGTTCGGTGGCGTCGACTGGCAGGACCTCCCTGTTTTCATCGACGACATCGAACGCATTGAAGTGGTCCGGGGCCCGGCTGCTGCATCGCACGGTACCAATTCCTTCTATGGCGTCATCAACATCCTGACGCGGGATGCCGCAAGCCTGAACCATAAATCGGTCACGGTGAACAAGGGCGAGATGGGCATTTCTGATGTATCGGCGAGACTGGGAAAAGCCGGTGAGAAGTTCGATTACCGTGCGTCGTTCGGCTTCCGTTCGGACGGGGGCGACAATCCCACTCAGTTGCATGACACCAGCGCGAACCACCTGCTTAACTTGCGCACCAACTATCGGCCGCTGCTCAGCGACAGTATCGAGTTCCAGCTCGGTGTCAGCAACGGCGTATATGGACAAGGCACCTTGGGGCGCGCCAACGACGTTTTTCGGGACATCCGGATCGAGAACGACTTCCAGCAACTGGCCTGGACCCATTCCTGGGACAGCGGCGACGAATCCAAGGTGACCTTTTACCGCATCAATCGCGATTACACTGATCCGTATAAATGTGTGAATTTTCGGGCATGCGGAGCCTTCATGCCGCAGGGTTTTGCCTATGACGTGGCGAGGAGCCAGCGTCAGGAAGTGGAGCTGCAGAACACCACCCAGCTAGGGGCCAGCAATCGCGCGGTCTGGGGAGCAGGCATGCGCTATGACTATGCTAACCAGCCTTTGATATTCGCCACATCACACGGGTTGCACCAGGCACGGGTCTTTGTGCATGACGAATGGAGGGCGACGGAAGCGGCCTTGTTCAACGTGGGCACCATGTATGAGGACGACGGAGCAGGGCACAAGAGCACATCGCCTAGGTTGTCCATGAACTATCACCTCACCCCGCAACATACCGTGCGCGCCCTGGTGTCGACCGCGACGCGCAACCCCATGATGGCCGAGCTTTACCTGCAGACGGGGGGTGAAAGGTACTTCAGCAGGGGATATACGCCGCCAGCCGGAGGCTTGCGCCCGGAACGCATATTGTCCAAAGAGGTGGGCTACGTCGGGCAGTTCGGCGCACTGAGCGTGGACGGGCGCGTCTACTACGACAAGGTGAGTGACATCATCTTTCTCGACGCTTACGCCGACCTGAGCAACCTGGCCGCCCCCAAGCACAGCTTCAAGAATCTGTCCGACGGCACCTTCAAGGGACTGGACCTATCGGCGAGTTACCGCTGGGACGAAGGACGTGTGAACGCGAACTATTCGTATCAGAAAGCCACCTGCGCCTTCAGTTCTTATCCGACACAGTATTTCAACCCATTGCCGATCTCGGCCACCTCCACGCTGGGCCAGCAGATCGCCCAGCAGTATCAGATCGACTACCTGAACATCTGCGGCGAATCGGTGCCGACGCACAGCGGCAATCTGCTGCTGGAGCAGCACCTGTCGGAATCCGTCATGTTCAGTACCGGCATCTACCTGAGGGGTAAGGTCAGGGTGACCGATGTGGCCTCGGGCTTCCCGCCTGAATCGCCCTTGCGCCGTGTGGACCTGCGGGTCGCAAAATCGTTCGGACCGAAAGACGAAGCGGGAGGCGGTGAGGTCGCCCTGATTGTGCAGAACGCGTTCCAGGACAACGCTACCGGATATGCCAATGTGCCGCAGCGTACGAATCTTGTGTTCAAACGGCGTGCTTACCTTACTGCGACCATCAACTTCTAATCGGACGGCCTTCATACGTCCGGATTCGGTGACGGGGCGGTGGCTGGCCCTTGCGCTGACACTCCTTTTCCTCGGGTTGTCGCCTGCGCAGGCTCAGCCGTTCCGGGTCGCGCTGGTCCTGAGCGAAGGTGGAGGGGCGTATCAGGAGCTCAGTGCGGCGCTCCAAGGGGGGCTATCCTCACGCTACCGCGTGCAAGTCGCGGGTGTAGGTGAACCGCTTCCCGAGGCCGACCTGGTGGTTGCCGTCGGGATGAAGGCGGCCACTGCTGCGGCCAATATCACGCTGCCCGCATTGAACGTCCTGGTGCCACGTGCGGGGTTCGATAGATTGTCGCGCCCAGCTTCCCCCTCGTTCTCCGCCATCTACATGGATCAGCCGCTGGAACGGCAACTTGCGCTGATCTCGTCCGTTCTGCCCGGGACTCCCCATGTCGGCGTCCTTTATGCGACACCGCCTGTCGAACTCGAGAATCTGAGAAGACTTTCGGCGGCCAGGAACTTCACCCTGTACGAACACGTCGTGGATCAGCGACACCCTCTCGCGAATGCACTGTCCAACCTGCTTGAAGAAAGCGAAGTGCTGCTTGTGTTGCCGGATGCGCAGGTGTACAACTCAGACACCATACGCAATATCCTGCTTGAGACCTACCGCAAGCAGGTCCCGATGGTCGGTCTCTCGCCCGGTTATGTGCGTGCGGGCGCACTGTGCGCGGTGTACAGCACACCGCAGCAGATCGCCAAACAGGCAGCTGACGCCATCGAGCAGTTCGCAACATCGGGCAGACTGCCTGCAAGCCAGTATCCGGTCGAATTCGATGTATCGGTCAACACCCAGGTCGCCCGCTCGCTGGGCCTGGTCATCAAGGACGCAGAGAAGCTGCGCGCGGAAGTCAGGAGAAGGCAATAGTCAAGCAAGGTATCGAAAGGCAGGCGCTCGCGGTTGCACTGATCCCCATCCTCATCCTTGGGGCATTACTGGAAAGCTACTTCGTCTACACCCGTATCGGCGACCTGGACAGGGCGATGTTCGAACGCGCCAAGCTGATCGTGCGTCAACTGGCCTCGTCCAGCGAATACGCGGTGTTCTCTGGCAACCGCGGCCTCCTGCAGCGCCAGGTGGACATCGCGTTCGCACAGCAGGACGTGAGCACCGTGATCGTGCTGGATGCCGAGGGTAACTTCCTGGCGGAAGCCGGGAGTTTTCGCGACGACGATGGTATCGCGGAAAGCGTCAACACGGACTGGAAGGCGCTGCCCACACGCGAAGACAGCCATTGGCTGACCGTATACCAGTCCATCGTAGCCACACAGGTCGAGTTGGATGATCCGGAAGGCAGTGCGGCGGGAAAGATGAGCAAACCGTTGGGAGGCGTCATCCTGGTGCTCAGCAAGAACAGGGTGAACACAGAGAAGCTGCAGATGTTGATGCTCAACCTGCTGTCGACACTGCTCATCCTGGGATTGGCCATCGTGGTCGCCATGCGCGTTTCACGCCGTATCACCATGCCGATATTGGGCATGCGCACCGCCGTGCGACATATCGGCGAAGGACGGCTGGACACGCGCATCGGCGAGGCGCAGGTGCAGGAACTGGACGAACTGGCGCGAGGCATCAACGACA
Source organism: Sideroxydans sp. (assembly GCA_037446535.1). Taxonomy (GTDB): domain Bacteria; phylum Pseudomonadota; class Gammaproteobacteria; order Burkholderiales; family Gallionellaceae; genus Sideroxyarcus. The sequence goes on from JBBIIJ010000014.1 coordinate 38,934, forward strand.
TGGCCGTACAGCTGCAGCAGCAGCGCGACACCATGCGGCAGCGCATCGCCGAGGCTACGCGCGAGATGCGCGAGAAGAAGGAAGAGGCGGAGAAAGCCAATTTCGACAAGACGCGTTTTCTGGCCGCCGCCAGCCACGACCTGCGGCAACCCATGCACGCGCTGGGATTGTTCATGGGCGAACTGCACAGCCGCATCACCACGCCTGACCAGCGCCAGATCGTCGAGAAGGTCGAGGAGTCCGTAGAGGCGATGTCCGGATTGCTGGACGCGCTGCTGGACATCTCCAAGCTCGACGCAGGGGTGGTGATCCCTCAAGTGCGCAGCGTGGACATAGACGCGATGGCGAAGCGGCTGGCGCAGGACTTCGCCTCGGTTGCGCAACGCAAGAACATCACGCTTTGCGTGCGCTGCGTGCGCGCCCAGGTGTCCAGCGATCCTGTGCTGCTCGAGCGCATCCTGCTCAACCTGTTGAGCAACGCGATCCGCTACACCCCCCAGAACGGCACGGTGCTGCTCGCCTGTCGCAGGCGCGGCGATGACGTGCGCATCGAGGTGCGCGACAACGGCATAGGCATCCCGGCGGAGGAGCAGCAGAACGTCTTCCGTGAATTCGTGCAGCTCGCGAACAGCGCCCGGGACCGCAGCAAGGGGCTGGGCCTGGGGCTGGCCATCGTCGATCGCCTGGCGCGGCTGCTGCAGCACCCGCTGTCCCTGCGTTCCGGACCCGGGCGCGGATCGACGTTTGCCGTGACGGTCCCGCGCATACTGGGCGTCAGGGAACTGCTGGCCGACCCTCCTGCATCCGTCCTTGACATGCCCGGCAATGACGGATTGGCGGGGCTGCGCGTGCTAGTGATCGACGACGACCCCCTAGTGCTTAATGGGATGAGCGGGATACTGACGTCCTGGGGGTGCGCCGTCTCGCTCGCTGGAAGCAGGCAGGAAGTCAGGGACAAGCGTGCAGGATCGCATTTTGACTTGGTGATCTGCGACTACAGGCTGCCCGACGGGAACGGGCTGGAAGTCGCCGAGTGCATGGAGGAAGCCTGCGACGATCCTCCTCCCTTCATCCTGGTCAGCGGCGACACTGCGCCGCATGTGCTGCAGGCCGTCAGCGAACGCGGCTACCAGCTGCTGCACAAACCCGTGCGCCCGGCCAAGCTGCGCTCGCTGATACTGTTCCTGTTGAAGAGACGCGCTGCAGCTTGAGCGCGCCGCTCACACCGCTCACACCGATCACTTGCCTTTCATCGGGCAGGTGCTGACGCCGAAGACGGTATAGGCCGGGCAGAACTTGAAGATGCCGGTCAGCAGCGGGACCAGGCCGATCCAGCCCCACATGCCTACGTTTCCGGTCGCGGCCAGTACTACGAGTGCGAGGCCTGCGACGATGCGCAGGATGCGGTCCATGTTTCCAACGTTGATCTTCATGATGGTCTCCTTGATGGTGGTTAAAGAAAGTTACCGGGAGCGGTCCGCCTGCCACGAATCGGTCAGCATGCCATGAGCTTCGGGTTGGGTTCTCTGCTCTCCGCGGGCCAGCAGTTTATTTTCGGAGAGCAGGGGTGTCTGTAACAAAAATCACAGAGCGTATGGAAGCATCAAAGCTCGGAGAAGCGCCTGAGTGCTGTGGGGTCGATGATCTCTATCTGTTCACGCCCCAGCCGTAACCAGCCTTGCTCGGCGAACCCCTTGAGCAGCCGACTGACCATCTCGCGTGCGCTCCCGAGTTCGTCTGCGAGCGCCTGATGCGTGGTGCGGAGGGGATTGGGTCTGCTGACGAGGAGGGCGGCCAGGCGCTGGTCCAGTTTCTGGAAGGCGACCGCCGAGACCAGCTCCATCAGATCGGTGAGTCGTTCGGCGAACAGGCCGAAGATGAAGTCGCGGAACGGTGCGCTGTCCGCCATCAGCGCGCGGAACGCTGCGGGTGACAGCACGACCATCTCCACGTCCTGTTCCACGACGCCGCGCGCCCGGTAGTTGCTGTGGCCCAGCAGGCAGCTGCTGGTGAGGATGCAGCTCTCGCCTGCACCTACGCGGTAGAGTTGGAGTTCGCGCCCGTTCGGCGCGGACTTGATCACGCGCACGCTGCCTGCGAGCAGCAGCGGGAAACCCTGGCAGGGCTGGTTCTCGTCGAAGATCACCGTGCCCATTGGCAAGCGCATCACGCCTGCGTTAGCGAACAGTTCGGAGAAGCGCGTAGCCGGCAGCTCGCGCAGCAGCGGATAGCGTTCGAGCAGGCGGGCGTCGTTCTCCGCGCTGTATGACATGGGGTCTACTGGGGGCTTATTCCGGCCGCATGTGCGGGAACAGGATCACGTCGCGGATGCTCGCCGCGTCGGTCAGCAGCATCACCAGACGGTCGATGCCTATGCCTTCGCCGGCGGTGGGTGGCAGGCCGTATTCCAGTGCGCGTACGTAGTCTGCATCCTTGAACATCGCTTCCTCGTCACCGGCTTCCTTGGCTGCGACCTGCGCGTCGAAGCGGCGCTCCTGGTCCTCGGGGTCGTTCAGCTCGGAGAAGCCGTTGGCGATCTCGCGGCCGACGATGAATAGCTCGAAGCGCTCGGTGATGCCGGGGCGGGCGTCGGAGGCGCGCGCCAGCGGCGAGGTCTCAACGGGATAGTCCACGATGAAGGTCGGTTCGAACAGCAGGTGTTCCGACAGCTCTTCGAACAGCGACAGCTGCAGGCCGCCGATGTCATCCTCCGGCTTGTACTTGGCCTTCAGGTCTTCCAGTTCGCTGACGAGGAAGTCGCGGTCGTTCAGCTGCGCATCCGTGAACTGCGGGTGGTACTTCTGGATGGCCTGCACCATGGTCAGGCGGTGGAACGGCTTGCCCAGATCGAGCTCCTTGCCCTGGTAGCTGATGACCGTGGTGCCCAGCACCTTGCGCGCGACCTCGGCGAACAGCTTCTCGGTGAAGTCCATCAGGTAACGATAGTCGCGATAGGCCTCGTAGAACTCGATCATGGTGAACTCGGGGTTGTGCCGAGTCGAAAGACCTTCGTTGCGGAAGTTGCGGTTGATCTCGAACACCTTCTCGAAGCCGCCTACCACCAGGCGTTTCAGGTACAGCTCCGGCGCGATGCGCAGGTACAGCGGCATGTCGAGCGCGTTGTGGTGCGTGATGAAGGGCTTGGCCGAAGCGCCGCCGGGGATGACGTGCATCATCGGGGTCTCGACTTCGAGGTAGTCGTGGCGCGCGAAGAACTCGCGGATCGCCTGGATGATCTTGGAGCGGACTAGGAAGGTCTTGCGTGTCTCCTCGTTGGTGATGAGGTCCACGTAGCGCTGGCGGTATTTCTGCTCCTGGTCGGTCAGGCCGTGGAACTTCTCGGGCAGCGGACGTAGCGCCTTCGTCAGCAGACGGATCTTCGTGACGCGCACCGACAGCTCGCCGGTCTTGGTCTTGAACAGCGTGCCTTCCGCACCGAGGATGTCGCCCAGGTCATAACGCTTGAATTCGGCATGCGCCTCTTCGCCGGTGCCGTCGTTGCTGACGAAGAGCTGGATGCGGCCGCTCATGTCCTGGATGGTGGCGAAGCTCGCCTTGCCCATCACGCGCTTGAGCATCATGCGACCGGCCACTGCCACTTCAACCTGCGCGGCTTCCAGTTCCTCCTGCGACTTCTCGCCGAACTCGGCATGCAGGTGCTCGGCCAGGTTCTTGCGGTCGAAGTCGTTGGGGAAGGCGACGCCTTTTGCGCGGATATCGTTCAGCTTCGCGCGGCGCTCCGCCATGATCTGGTTGTCGTCTTGTACGGGCAGGTTCTGTTCGTTGCTCATGATGTTCTCAGTTGATCGGATTTGTTGAAATATAGCACAGGGCAGGGGTGTTCCGGCCTCAGCCATTGCGCTCGCGCACCAGCACCTTCACGCCCGGCGCCCAGGCGTCATCCGGTTTCTTCTTGAAGGTCACCAGCGTCAGCATGGACGGGTCGTACACGTTGACGTTGTGGGTCACCGGTGTGGTCAGCAGGTACTGCGCGCGGGTGGCCTTGAGGAACTTGGCCACGCGTTCGATGTTGACGATGTCGAGGTGGGCGAAGGGTTCATCGATGAACACGAAACCGCCGGGGCGAGACTCCTCCATCATCAGCGCCACGAGCAGGATGAGCGACTTCATCACCTGCTGGCCGCCGGAGGCGTCGCCGTCGTTCATGCCCATGAAGCCCTTGTCGTCGAAGTTGAAGCGCACGGAAAGTCCCGCCTGCGCCAGCGACAGGTCGTTGTTCTCCAGCAGCACCTGCTCGTGCTCCACCTTGATGCCGACGAGATCGCCCAGCACCTTGAGGTTCTTCACGTAGCGGCCGACCGTGTGGCGCAGCACGGCGATGTACTGCTCGCGCGCCGTGTCGGTCTGGCTGCGCGCTATCTCGTTGTCGCGGCCACGGGTGGCGAGGTCGAGCTCCATGCGCCGGCAGTCGTCCCGTATCTTGTCGCGTAGCGGCACCACCGTGTCGTCCGTCTCCCAGGATTCGTCCTTGAAACGCTGCTCGATCTCTTCGATGCGCCGGTCGATGTTGGTGGTGTCGCGGTACTTGTCGGCGAGCTCGCGGTTGGCATCCTCGTCGCACCAGCCTGCCGGGAAGGTCCTGCGGTTGGTGCGCAATGCCTGCAGGCGGCGGATCTGCTCTTCGCGCGCTGCGCGGTTCTCCTTGCTGTTGATCTCGCGTTCCAGCGCCTGCTGGGCGAACTGTATCTTCTGCAGGCTGCCAAGGGTCATGCTGACGGCCTTGTCGGCCTGCTCGCGTTCCTGCTGCGCCTGCAGCACGGTGTTGTCGCGGCGGCGCAGCACCAGCACTTCGTACTGCTGGCGCGCCTCGGCGAATTCGGCGGCGCGTGCGGCCAGCTGGGCTGCGGCGCTGACGCCGGCCAGCTGTGCCTGCTGGCCGCGGATGCGGGTAGTGAGGTCGGTGAGCTGCTGGCGCAACGGGGCGAGGCTCTTCTCTATGCCGCCGCGCTGTTCGCGCAACGATTCCAGCCGCGCTTTGCCGAAGCGGGCCTGGTCGGGCGCGGCGTAGCGGCCGCCGCGCCGTTCGCGCAGATAGCCCTGGCGGGTGATCCAGTCTTCGCCGCGCGGCAGCTTGCTGCCTTCGGCGGCGTCCTCCACACGGCGCGTGCGCTCCAGCGTGCGCAGCAGCCATTCCGGCACCGGCTTGCCGAAGCGCACCACTTCCAGTAGCGAGCCCTTGGGTGCGAGGCCGGCCGCGACGCAGTCCGGCACGATGAAGTGGCGGTAGCGCAGCTTCTCGCCCAATGCCATCGCCGCTTCGGCGTCTTTGTCTTTCCCCAGCAGCACCAGATGCGCAAACGGAGCCAACACGGCTTCCACCGCGGGCTGCCAGGAAGCGTCGGCGATCTCCACCACATCGGCGAGCAGGTCGTGTGCGATGCCGGCCTGGTTCAGCGCCTGGCGGAAGGCAGTGACGTCCTGCGGGTCGGCGCGGCGGCCGGAGGCGAGGTTCTCCAGCATCTCATCGAGCCGACGCTGCTTCTGTTCCAGTTCAGCGATGCGCACCAGCAGGCCCGCGCGCTCGCCTTCCATGCGTTCGATCTCGCGCGCATCGGCGAGCTGGCCACCCTCTGTGGCTTGAGCCTGCTGCTCCAGCCGTTGCTGCTGTTCGACGATGGTCTCCCAGCGACCGAGTTCGCGGTTCAGTTCGTTCAGTGCGCGTTGCTGGACCTGTTCGTTGTCGTTCGCCGCCTGGCGCCGCAGCTGTGCGGCATCCAGAGCCTGCTGCAGCATCTGCGCTTCCAGCTGCAAGGCTTGGCGCTCGGCGCGCTTGGCGCGCCATTCCTTGCGGGCGGAGAGCAGGGTGCGGTGCGCGTTATCGGCCTCGCGCCGCAGCAGGTAATGCTCCAGCCGCGGACGCGTCTCGGATACTAGCGACACACGCTCCTGGTTCAGGCGGTGCCACTCCAGATAGCGGTTCACCTTCTGCTCGTGCTTCTCCAGGTTGTTGCCTAGTGCTTCCAGCTGGTTCTGCGCGGCGTCCAGTTCGCGCGCGGTGTGCTCCTGATGGTGGCGCGCTTCCTCGTAGCGATCCAGCACCTCCTTGTCGCCGAACACCTGGAACACGAGGTCCAGCAGATCCTTGTGCGACAGTTCGCACAGTTTGTCGGTCTGGCCCTGTTCCAGTGACAGCACGCGCGCGATGGCCGGCGAAAGGCCGGCGCTATGCAGGATGCGCTGGTAGTCGCGCACGCCGAACTCTTCGCCCTGCTGCTCGATGTCCTGCAGGCTCACCTCGCCGTCGGCGATCCAGTACTTGCGCATCCAGTCGCCGCCCTTCTTGTCGATGCGGCAGGCCAATGTGATCCTGTCCTGTTGGTAGGGCAGACCGAAGGGGCGGTAGCTCGCGCCGGGCGGGCGCTGATTGTTCACCACGCCGCGCAACCAGCAGAAATCCTCGCCGTTGCGGCGCACGTAGCGCTTGTAGTCGCGCTTCTTCGAGCATTCCAGCGCCAGCAGCGTGCGCATCGCATCGAGCAGCGTGGTCTTGCCCGAGCCGTTGGGACCGGAGATGGTGATGATGGGCGCGTCCAGCGGCAATCTGAAATTGCGCCAGTAGTCCCAGTGGACGGTTTCCAGTTCCATCAACCTGAACATCAGGATTCCTCCACGTTATGCAACTCTTCAAGCGTGACATCGCGCAGGATGCCGCGCTGTTTCAGCAGGTCGGACAAGGCGCCGTTGAGGATGCGCGGCGCCATCTCAGCGTAGTCGAAGGCGAGGTCGAGCAGCGGGCCTTCGTGGATGACCTTGTTCTTGCGCTCGATGAAGCCCAGGCGTGACAGCTGCGGCAGGGCGAACTGCTGCAAACGCGCCTTGCCGCCGAGCAGCTTGCCGTAGTCTTCCAGCAGCACGTTCTCGGGGATGCCACGCGAGGCTTCGTGTGCCAGCGGCGTGAGCTTCACCGTCTCGAACATCTCGGTCTGCTCTTCCTTCTGTATCGCCTCGCCGGACAACTGGCGCTCGCGCTTGGGCAGGATGATGAGCGCCCACAGGATCACCAGCAGCGCCACTGCATCCTTGGGCAGGCCGAGGTTGCTGGCCTGCCAGGCATCGTTCTGTTCGAACACCGCGCTCTCGCATTCGCGGGTGAGGGCGATGCCGACATGGGCAGAGAAGGGGTGCGCCAGCAGGCGCAGGCCGCTCGCGGCCAGGCGCTGGTCCACTTCGTCGCGGAAGCCGGCATCCACCAGCAGGCGGCGGACTTCCTTGTCCTCGCGCGGCAGGTAGCGCAGTGCCAAGAGGCGGGCGATCAGGCGGGCGGCGTGGTCCTGGTTCATGTGTTCTTCTCCTGTTGCGGTTCGATGTGGCCGCCGCTCATGGCGGCGATCTCATCGCGTCCTATGGTTTGCAGTTCCAGGCTCTCCTCCCAGCGCAGGCGCAGCGGCAGGTGCGCCATCGGGGCGAGCTCGGGATCGACGTTCTGTTCGCCCAGGAAGGGCAGCAGCGACAGGCGATACGAGGCATCGCTGAAGCCGCCGCCGACGATGCTGTCGGCCAGCGCGAGCGGCTCGTCCAGACCGGCCAGCAGGCGCGTCAGCGCGGCCAGTTGCGGCGGCGGTTCGAGCGGGATGTCGTCCACGTATTCGACCTCGGACGGTGTCGGCATGGTAGAGACGCGGCGGTTCGGCAGTTCGCGCGCGACGAACTCCTCGGTGTTGTCCAGCATCACGTCGGTGAGGATGAAGGTGCATTCCGGCGTGAGGGAGAGTTGCCCGGCGGCGAGCCCGGCCAGTTCGTCCACGCTGCGCTGCTTGAGCCAGGCGGCGAGTTCGGAAGAGCTCAGGCCGCCGTGCGACAAGTGCACCTGTTGGCGGCTGATCTCGGCCAGTTCGCGCTGGAACACCGAGGACATGCGCATGATGCGCGACTGGCGGTTGCCGATCTCCTGCGCCAGGCGCCAGCTGGCGTCGTCGGCGAAGCCGTCGGCGGAAAGGTCGCGCAGCACCTCGTTGGCCTTTTCCATCCACTGCCACACCGAGGCCAGCTTGGTCTGGGCTGCGCGCAGGCGGAATTCGGAGCCGGAGGTGACCGCCTGCGAGAACTCCTCTTCCAGTTCGCCCAGGCGCGCCAAGAGGTGCGCCAGCGCTTCCGGCGACTGTTTGCCCACGGCGGAGCCGGCGGCGATCTGCGCGGCGAGGAAGCCGAGTTCGCCGTCCTGTTCGGAGCCGAACGACAACAGGCTGGAGATCGCGGACAACACCATGCGTCCGGCGGAGGAGAGCTGGTAGACGTGGCGTTCGGCGTCCCACAGCAACAACTCGTGCTCGCGCAAGCGGCTCAGCACGGTGTTGAGCTTGGACGACTGGATGAAGGCGAAGTGGCTTTGCAGTTCGCGCGGCGACCATTCCGGCGCCTCGGCGCGCAGGCCGATCTCCCGCAGCACCATCAGACGCACCATCACTTCGTCGTCGCCGCCGCGGAACAGCGCGATCATCGCGCCGATCAGCGGCCTGGCCCCGAACAGCGGGAAGAACTGCGGTACGTCGGCGGGCTCCACGCCCGCGACAAAGAACTCGCCGAGTCCGCTGGCCTCCTGCTCAGACATGGTGTGTCGAGATACTCGCGCTGCGAGACTTTGTCCCCCTCTCGCGCTTGCGGGAGATAACCAGCGACTTGCCCGCTCGCGGGCTTAGTCGAATGGCTAGTAGCCCTATCAGGGCGGGGGAGAGGGAAATGGGCATGCTTCCCATGCCCATTAAACGCCTTGCTTCAGGCTGGCTTCGATGAAAGGATCGAGATCGCCGTCGAGCACCTTCTGCGTGTTGGAGATCTCCACGTTGGTGCGCAGGTCCTTGATGCGCGACTGGTCGAGCACGTAGGAACGGATCTGGTGGCCCCAGCCGACATCGGACTTGGTCTCCTCCAGCTTCTGCTGTTCGGCCTGACGTTTACGCAATTCGGCCTCGTACATGCGCGATTTCAACATGGACATGGCTTCGGCGCGGTTCTTGTGCTGCGAGCGGTCGTTCTGGCACTGCACCACGATGCCGGTCGGGATATGGGTGATGCGGATCGCCGAGTCGGTCTTGTTGATGTGCTGGCCGCCGGCGCCAGACGCGCGGAAGGTGTCGATGCGCAGGTCGGCCGGGTTGATGTCCACCTCGATGGAATCGTCCACTTCGGGATAGACGAACAGGCTGGCG
>JBBIIJ010000015.1:0-45243 GCA_037446535.1 Sideroxydans sp.
TTGCCAGGAACCTATCCAGCTGATTGGCGAACGCCTGGCGGTCGCTCTGGCTCAGCGTCGGCGGCCCACCGGTTTCCACGCCGCTGCTGCGCAGGCTATCCATGAAGTTGCGCATGGTCAGCCGTTCCTGGATGGTGTCTTTGGTGTAGAACTCCCCGCGCGGATTCAAGGCATGGCCCCCGCGCCCGATCACATCGGAGGCCAGCGGAATGTCGGCGGTGATCACCAGGTCACCCAACTCGACCATCTGCGCGATCTTGTTGTCGGCCACGTCGAAACCCGCGGGCACCTGCACGGCGCGGATATGCTTCGATGGCGGGCAATACAGCAACTTGTTCGCCACCAGCGTCAACTGGATCTGCCGCCTGTCGGCTGCTCGGAACAATATCTCCTTGATGACTTTCGGACACGCATCGGCATCCACCAGAATCTGCATCACTCGTTACCTGTCATGTTCTATGCTTGAGGGGAAGACGATAGAAGAAATAGGGGCCGGACGCCACCCACAGCAGGATCAGCGGCCACAGACGACCTTCCGCAATGTCGTAGTTCGCCAGCAACTCTGACCATGGATGCCCCGCCACATAGTGGAAGAATAGGAACTCGAACGCCACCGTCAGCGCCAGCCAGAACAGCCCTATGCCCCACGCCTGCCTTGCCGAAGCAGGCGGATAGCGGCGCACGAACCAGCGGATCACGATGCCGAACAGCAGGATGCCGCTCGCGCAGGACAGCTGGTTGGCGAGCAGTTCAGGCATGTGTCTGCCATAGGTGAAGTCGCGCAGGCCGCCGTTGACCACCGCGACCACCAGCAGCACAAACCAGGTGTTCAGATAGCGCAACATTGCGATCCGGTCATAGACGATCAGTAAAAGTAATATTCTTCCACCCAGCGGTAACCCAGTGCGCCATCGCGCACGGCCAGCGTGACCGGCTTGCCTTCCTGTGCCAGTTGATAGACTGCGTAGGAGACTTCGAGCTTGGCGGGCAGGCCGCGTACGCCGTCGTGGCCTCTCAGGCGGAGCTCGTAATGCGTCCCGGTCTTTCTTCCGCGCCAGGACTGTTTGGCTAACACATCGGCCTGCACCTTGCGTTGCACGGAATGGTCGAAGGAGACGTTGATGTCGCGAACTGTGGCGTAGCCGCCCATGAGCAGGCCCAGCCCGCCGGAGATGAACACCTCGGCCAGGATCACGTGCGCGTAGGCGCTGCCGCGCAGCAGGGTGACCGTCGCCGCCAGCAGCGCGAACAGCATCGCCACCGCGCACACGGTGGAGAACGCGATCAGGTCGCCGGCATCGAGCATGATTTGGGTGCGTTCCAGCAGGATGATGCGGAAGAACTCCGCTATGCCGACTGCGAGCAGCGCGGTGGACAGCGAAGCGAGCAAGGCCGCACGCAGCTCGTACATGTCCCAGCGCGATGCGCTGTTCAGCTTAGCCATCTCCAGCGACTCGGCGATGCCATACAGGGCGCCGACGATCTGCTGCACTTCGGTGTGATCGGGTTTGCGCGGGGTCGCCTGCTCCGCCTTTTCCCGGTAACGCGCCACCACATGCTGCCCGTGGCATTCGATACGCTGCAGGCGGCGGTCGTGGAAGAGCAGGCGCAGCACGTCGCGCAGCTCCCTGGTCTGGGCCAGTTCCGCCTGGAAGGCCGGCGCATTCGAGACCACGTAGAGCTCGTCGTCGAACTCGGGGTCGCTGAACTGATATTCGTAGGAAAGGCCGATCTTCTTGGCCAGGCGGTCCCAGTTCGATTCGCGGTGGATGCGCAGCGAGATGCCTGGTGCGCAAGGTACAGCGTAGTAGTACGTCCGAATGTTGTTCTGCACGACCTCGCGGAATTTGTAGCGCTGGTCACCGCTCGTGTGCAGGTGGCCCCTGTCGTCGGGCCAGCCTATGGCCCACGTCAGCCTGCGCCACAGACCGAAAACAAAGACCGTGACGAACGAGACGATGCCGAGAAAGATCCACATGCCATCCCCTTATTTTTGTCATGCACCATGCGTCCTATGCCGCTTTCGAAGGCAGCCTGATGGTGTCGCCGCCCACCATGAACACGCCCTTGCCCTTGTGGTGCAGCGTGCGCGGCTCCTTCTGTGCGGGATCTATCCAGGCCTTGATCACCTCCAGCACGAAGAAGTTGTACCTGTTCACCATGCGGCTGTCTACCACCCTGCATTCCAGGTTGGCGTAACACTCCGCGATGAGCGGCGGCGAGACCAGCGAAGCGGGCATGGGCGTGAGCCCGAACCTCCTGAACTTGTCAACCTTGCTGCCCGAACAGTTGCCCACGCCTACCACCTGCTTCGCCAGCTCCGCGGAGGGGATGCCGAGCACGCACTCCTTCGTTTTCGTCAGCGCGGTGAAACTGTGGTTGCGTCCGCTGATGACGCATCCCACCAGCGGCGGTACGAACTCCATCATGGTGTGCCAGGACTGGGTCATGATGTTCATCCTGCCTTTGTGGAGAGTGGTCACCATCACCACGGGTCCGGGCTCCAGCAGGCGGTAGACCTGGGATAAGGGATACGTTCTCTTAGCCATCGCGACCTCCATCCGGGAGAATTCATAGGCCTCAAGTATGCCCCAGGCAGCTGCCATGCGGCCGGAGGCGAGAATGGGGTGTATTGCTGATTGAAACGGCTGGTGATGTGCCTATTCTGGCAGGCCAGCGGCTGAGGCTGCGTCCCCATACATGACTCGAAAGGAGAATGCGATGAACAAGATGACTATAGAGATGCCGATGGTCAGCAGGTGCATGGTCAGCGAATGCAGTTACAACACAGGCAGCAAGTGCCATGCGCGGGCCATCACCGTAGGGGACGCCATCCATCCCCGCTGCGACACCTACATCGCGAACGGCATGCACACCAACCATACCCAACAGGTCGCCGGCATAGGCGCCTGCAAGACCGTCGGTTGCCAGCACAACGAGGATATGGAATGCGTGGCCGACAGCGTTCAGGTCGCCAGGGTCAAGAACGAGTGCAAGTGCATGACCTTTGCGATGCGCTGAGCTGCAGTCTCCCCGCCTTCCGGTCTGCAGGGACAGGGCCTCCGCCTATGAGGGGCTAAATCCCCACCTGCATTCCAGATTGGCGAAGCACTCGCCGATCAGCGGCGTCAGCTTGAACTTCCTGAATTTGTCCACCTTGCCGCCAGCAGTTGCCCACCTTCACCTCCTGTCTTGCCAGTTCCACCGAGGGGATGGCGAGCACGCATTCTTTCGTTTTCGTCAGCGCATCGAAACTGTGGTTGCGCCCGCTGACCACAGCCCACCATCGGCGGCACGAACTCCATCATGGTGTGCCACGACTACGTCATGACGTTCGCCTTGCCTTTGTGCGCGGTCGTCACCATCACTACCGGCTCGGGTTCCAGCAGCGATAGACCTCGGACAGGGGTAGTTTTTCTTGGCCATTTCTACACTCCTTTCGTCAAAGGAAATTCGAAACTTCCCAGAGCCACTCCCTACTTATCCTTCCTCCTTCTGATTCTTGAGATCAGTTTGGCTAGCTGCAACAATATCATCCGCATTTCCTCGTCCAAAGACGAATAGATATGAACAAGTTCGCTGATCTGTCCAAGTTCATTCCTGCTGGGGACCACACTGTCGTGATCAATGCCGTTGTGATTGATGTCCATCCATCCTTCGGGCTTGCCGCAGCCCTTCTCCAATTTGCGCGCTAGCTTTGTTCCTACCTCACGGGATTTGCCTGTGGCACTGGCGGAGCGCGTCAAAATCTGGCTGAGATAAATCCGGGATGTGCCAGACAATCTACCGACTTCTGTCACTGTACCGAATTCGCTAATCAGCGATTGCAGATTAGCCAATCTTATTTGTTCGATTTTTACTATTGGTTTCATGTCTGCACTCCTTAGCAGGAAGGCAACGGGGCCGGCGTCGAGATAGTTTAGCTTGAGCTAAAACGCGAAATAGCAGCCGTACAACACGTCATCGCGTAAAATCTCCGCCGCACTATAACGCCGCACCCGGCGAATAACCATATACCGTTTCCCCTATCTGCCCATCCCCGTCGTGACCGCCGAAGTAGAACGTTTCTTCTCCGAACAAAGCCCGCTCGCCGCTGAAGTCGCCTCGTTCCGTCCGCGCACGCAGCAGCGCGAGATGGCACTTGCCGTCGCCGAGGCGATACGCGACAACGCTGTCCTTGTGGCCGAGGCGGGCACGGGCACCGGCAAGACCTTCGCCTATCTGGTGCCTGCGTTGCTCAACGGCGGCAAGGTGGTCATCTCCACCGGCACCAAGAACCTGCAGGACCAGCTGTTCCAGAAGGACCTGCCCATGGTGCGCGACGCCTTGAAGGCGCCGGTGTCGGTGGCGCTGCTCAAGGGGCGATCCAACTACGTGTGCCATTACCATCTGGAGCTGGCGCAATCGAACGGCCTGTTCAAGACGCGCGAGGATGTGAAGCATCTGGCGAAGATCGTGCAATACGCCAAGGTCACGCAGAGCGGCGACAAGAGCGGGCTGGCGGACGTGCCGGAAAGTGCGCCGATCTGGATGCATGTGACCTCGACGCGCGACAACTGCCTGGGGCAGGAATGCCCGCAGCATTCCGAATGCTTCGTGCTCAAGGCCCGCAAGGAGGCGATGGAGGCGGACATCGTGGTGGTGAACCACCATCTCTTCTTCGCCGACGTGATGCTGCGCGACGAAGGTGTGGCCGAGCTGCTGCCTGCCTGCAACACCGTGATCTTCGACGAGGCACACCAGCTGCCAGAGACGGCCAGCCTGTTTTTCGGCGAGAGCCTGTCGACGTCGCAGCTCTTCGACCTGTCGCAGGACTCCCGCATCGAGGCGCTCTCCAATGCCAAGGATTTCGCAGCGCTGCCAGTGGCGTGCGATGAACTGGACAAGGCTGCGCGCGACCTGCGTCTGGTGTTCAAGAAGGAAGGGCGTATGCCGGCAGACGCGGCCGAGAGCATGAAGGAGTTCGCACCTGCACTTAAGACGGCGGGCGAGAAGCTGGAAAAGCTTGCGGGCCTGCTGGAGAAGCAGGCGGAGCGCAGCGAAGGGCTGGAGAACTGCTGGCAGCGGTCGCAGGTGCTGGTGCAACAGCTGAAGCATTGGCGGGGCGAGCAGCCTGACGGAGAAGGCTCGCACGGCTCCGTCCGCTGGCTCGAGGTCTTCCACCATTCCCTGCAGCTCAATACCACACCGCTGTCCATCGCCGACATCTTCGCCAAGCAGTTGGCCGGCCATCCGCGCGCGTGGATCTTCACCTCGGCCACGCTCGCGGTGAAACAGAACTTCTCGCACTACCAGAGTGAGATGGGGCTGCATGAGGCGCGTACTGCGTGCTGGGACAGCCCGTTCAACTATCAGGAGCAGGCGTTGCTGTACGTGCCGCAGGACCTGCCGGACCCGAACAGCGATGGCTACACCGACGCGGTGGTGCGGGCCGCGTTGCCGTTGGTCGAGGCGAGTAAGGGCCGCGCCTTCCTGCTCTTCACCAGCCTGCGCGCGATGCAGCGGGCATATGAGTTGCTGCAGGCGGAGTTCGACCGCAAGGGGTTGAAGTATCCGCTGCTGATCCAGGGAGAAGGCTCGCGCAACGAGCTGCTCACCCGCTTCCGTGACCACGGCAATGCCGTGCTGCTGGGCAGCCAGTCGTTCTGGGAGGGCGTGGATGTCAGAGGCGAGGCGCTGTCGCTGGTCATCATAGACAAGCTGCCGTTCGCCCCACCGGACGACCCGGTGCTCGCTGCCCGCATCGCAGAACTGAACAAGCAGGGGCACAACGCCTTCATGGAGTTCCAGCTGCCGCGCACCATCATCAACCTCAAGCAGGGCGCAGGACGACTCATCCGCGACGAGCACGACCGCGGCGTGCTCATGATCTGCGACCCGCGCCTCATCTCCAAGCACTACGGCAAGCGCATCTGGCAGAGCCTGCCGCCGTTCAGGCGAACGCGCGACGAGGTCGTCGCCGTGTCGTTCTTCGCCGCTCCAACCACCTAGCCCGGAACGAGGGTCAACAGGCAGCTCGACAAGATCGCCCCCTCTGTAGGAAAATGATTAGCTTGCAAACTATTAGTGAGCAAACGAATGATGAAGTCGGTGAACGAACAATTCTCGGAATCGCTGTTCCTGGCCATGCACGCCTGGCGCAACGAACTGGACCGGCGCCTGCGGCCGCTGGGGTTCTCGCATTCGCGCTGGTTGCTGCTGTTGCACCTCTCGCGGCACGACGGGTGCACCCATCGTGAGCTGGCACAGCATATCGGCATAGAAGCCGCGACCCTGGTCCGCGTGGTCGATCACATGGAGAAGGAAGGGCTGCTCAAGCGGCGCGGCAGCGAGACCGACCGGCGCGTGAAGCATCTGCACCTGTCCGACGAGGGCAAGAAGGTGGTCGAGAACATACGGTCGTATGCGGCCGACCTGCGCAAGGAAGTGCTGGCAGGGGCCTGCCAGACCGACATCAAGGCCGCACTCGATGTCCTGAACAACATACGCAGCAAACTGGGAGCACAGACATGAAACGCCTCACCCCGCACAAGAAGAAGATCGTCGTCACCTTGACGCTGGCCGTCGTGTTCGGCGGCGTTGCCATCGCATGGTTCGCAGGCAGGACGCGCAGCACCGAGAATGCGTACATCAGCGCGGATGTGGTGAGCGTGGCCACGACGGTCGGCGGTCGCGTCATTGCCGTGCATGTGAAGGACAACCAGTTCGTGCACAAGGGTGACGCCTTGTTCGACATCAATCCCGAGCCCTTTGCCATCGCGCTGATCCGGGCCCAGGCCGATCTGGCGATGGCCAAACAGAGCGCACGTCAGGACCGGGCGGAGATCGCCGCGGCACGGGCGCAGGTGGCGCAGATCGAAGGCGACTACGCGAGTGCCCGCAACACCTACGCGCGAGACAAGGAGCTGGTGGCGCAGCATTTCGCCTCCCAGCAGACCCTGGATGACGCACGGACACGGATGCAGGCGTTGCAGGCATCGCTGGATCAGGCGCGCGCCAAGCTGGCCAAGGCGCTGTCTTCGCCCGAGAAGGCCGAGGAACGCGGTGATGTGCTCAAGGCGCAGGCCGCCATCGCACAGGCCAAGCTCGACCTGGAGAACACCCACGTCATCGCGATGCAGGACGGGCAGATCAGCAACCTCACGCTCACCGCCGGATCGCTGGTCAGGGTGGGAGAGCCGTTGTTCGCGCTCATCGCACAGGACAGTTTCCATATCGACGCCAACTTCAAGGAGACGGAGCTGGGCGGCATCCAGCCTGGGCGTCCGGTGGATATCAAGGTCGATATGTATCCGCAACACCAGTTCACCGGCGCGGTGGAAAGCATCAGCGGTGGCACCGGTACGGCCTTCTCGCTGCTGCCTCCGCAGAACGCAACCGGCAACTGGGTGAAGATCGCGCAGCGCGTCCCGGTGCGCATCAAGCTCAACCAGTTCGATGCCGAACACCCGCTGCGCATTGGCGCGACGGCGACCGTGACGGTGCGCCTGAAGTAGCGCCATGAGCACCAGCCCGCTACTGATCGCCATCGCGGTGATGGCAGCGACCATCATGCAGGTGCTGGACACCACCATCATCAACGTCGCCCTGCCCAACATGGCAGGGCAGCTCGATGCCACGCCCGACAACATCAGCTGGGTGCTCACGTCCTACCTGGTGGCCTCGGCCATCTTCATGCCGCTCACCGGTTTCTTCACCGACCGGCTGGGGCAGAAGCGATTCCTGCTGATCTGCATCGCGGGGTTCGTCATCGCCTCGGCCTTGTGCGGCATGGCGACCAGCCTTGCGCAGATGGTGCTGTTCCGCATACTGCAGGGCGTGTTCGGCGCGGCGCTGGTGCCGCTGTCGCAGTCCATCATGCTGCAAGCGTACCCGGGCGAGCAGCGCGGCAAAGCCATGGCGATATGGGCCATGGGCGTGATGGTCGCCCCCATCTTGGGGCCAACGCTGGGCGGCTGGCTCACCGAAGTGATCAGTTGGCGCTGGACGTTCTACATCAACCTGCCGGTCGGCATCGTCTCCTTCCTGCTCGCGCTGCGCTATGTCCCGGACACGGCTACCCGCGAACGGCGCATGGACTGGCTGGGTTTCGCCTCGCTCGCGTTGGGCATCGGTGCGCTGCAGCTATTCCTGGACCGCGGCAACGAGGAGGACTGGTTCAGCTCCGACACCATCATCGTCGCGGCCGTCACCGCCGTGGTCTCCTTCATCTTCTTCATCGTCTACACGATCACCGGCAAGCACCATCCGCTGTTCGACCTGCGCCTGTTCCGCGACCGCAACTTCCTGGTCGCCAGCCTGATCATGACCACCATAGGCGTCGGCTTCTTCGGCGGCATGCTGCTGCAATCGCTGTACCTGCAGAACTTCCTGGGCTACCCGACCTTCGAGGCCGGCATCTACATGGCGCCGCGCGGGCTGGCTTCACTGATCGTGATGATCTTCGTGGGCAAGTATTCGGGCAAGGTGCCGCCGCGCAACTTCGTGCTGGTCGGCATCGCTTGCAGCATCGCCGGCAACTACCTGATGACGGGCTACACCGGCGACATCACGGCGCATGAGCTGATCGTGCCGATGATCCTGCAGGGCTTTGGCATGGGCCTGATCTTCGTGCCCATCTCCACGCTGGCGTTCACCACGCTGCCCAAAGAACTTGCAGCCGAGGCCGCCGGTATCTACAGCCTGATCCGCACCGTGGGCTCGGCGCTGGGTATATCCGTGCTCGCCACCTACTTCTCGCGCAGCACGCAGCAGAACTGGGGCGTGTTGCGTGGCGAGATCACCCCCTACAACGAGGCGCTGCATGCCTACCTCGCCCCGCTGCATCTGGGCATGGAGGACCCGCAGGGCGTCGCGCTCGCCGCCAAGGCGGTCATGCGCCAGGCGCAGAACGTCGCTTACATCGACAGCTTCTGGTTCGCCACCCTCAACTTCGTGCTGATGCTGCCTTTGATATTGCTGGTGCGCACCCCTGCCAAGGGGGCTGCTGCGCAGGTTCATGTGAGCGCGGAGTAGTCCGTCAGCTGTGCCTTGACGTCCACCCACGAAGAGATTGACTGCAATAAACGTTTTGTAGTCCACTTCGGATATTCGTGCCACGCGGCACAGGACGAGCGATGGCCAGTACCTTTTTCGACGACCTGAGATTCCACATCGACGAGAGCAATCTCTCCGTGCGCGCAGAGCAGCTGCGCGCCCGCTTGAGGCTGTATCCCGTGATGCTGGTGGCGCAGATGGTGGTCGAGCTGTGTTTCGTATGGTTGATGTGGAACACATCGTCGCACCTCGATCTTCTGCTGTGGGCGGGCTTTGCCTTCCTGCTGCACCTCTTCCAGGCCACTATCTGGTTCGACAGCCGGTACGAGACACGCAGCGTCGGCGAGTGCCGTGACTGGAGCCGGCATTTCACCGTCTTCGCCCTGGGCACCGGCCTCATGTGGGGCTTCGGCACGCTGTATTTCTTCCCGTATGATCTGCTCACCCAGGTGCTGCTGGTGTGTGTCCTGTTGGGCATGGCGGCAGCTGCCACCACGGTGGATGCCATGCATCCGCCTGCGCTCTACGCCTACGTGCCCGCTCTCATGCTTCCCCTCATCTTCCGCGTGGTCGTGGAGCAGGATGAGACTCATGTGGCACTGGGCATCATGCTGTCGCTGTTCTTGCTGGTGATGCTGGGCTCAGGACACTTCCTGAGCAAGTTCATCCTGCTGTCGCTGCGCCAGCGCTTCGAGAACGAGTCCTTGGCGCAGCAGCTCTCAGGCATGAACGACGTGCTGGAACACAGGGTGGAGGAGCGCACCGCGCAGCTGCAGCGCAAGACGGAAGAGGTCTCGCAGGTGCGCGACGTGACCATCATGGCGATGGCCTCGCTCACCGAGACGCGCGACAACGAGACCGGCAACCACCTCAAGCGCACGCAGAACTATGTGCGTGCGCTGGCACTCAGGCTGCGCATGCACCCGCGTTTCAGACATTTCCTCACCGAAGAGAACATCGAGTCGCTGTACAAGTTTGCGCCTCTGCACGACATAGGGAAGGTGGGCATCCCGGACGCCATCCTGCGCAAGGATGGCAAGCTCACGCCGGAAGAGTTCGAAATCATGAAACAGCATCCGCAGCTGGGTGGCAACGCCATCGCAATGGCTGAGCGCGGGCTCCCAACACCCAACCGTTTTCTGCACATCGCCCGCGAGATCGCATGCGCACATCACGAACGATGGGACGGTAGCGGCTACCCGAACGGGCTCAGGGGCGACGAGATCCCCATCTCGGCGCGACTGATGGCCTTGGCCGACGTATACGACGCCCTTATCAGCAGCCGCGTCTACAAGCGGCCTTACACACATGAGGAAGCGGTGGCGCACATCACGCAGGGGCGCGGTACGCATTTTGACCACGATGTGTTCGACGCCTTCCTCGCCATCCACGACGAATTCAGGCTGATCGCGGCGAAGTATCAGGATTGAGGGTTACAGCAGCCAAGCTATGCCTGTCAGCGCACCGAACAGGATGGCCAGGTGCAGCCAAGTCCACAGCGCGTAACGGCCCGCAAGCTCTTCCGGTGACAGGTTGCTGAGCAGGTAGAGGCGTTCGTCGTGGGGCAGCAGCATGAAATTGATGTCGGGTTCCCCGCGCGCTTCAGCCAGTCGCTTGCCTGCCTCGCGCTTTGCGGCCTGCCTGGCCAGCATCCATTCCTGCATGTCGAGCACGCCGTTCTGATCCAGATCGAAGCGCTCCATCAGGTCCGCGTTGTCGGCTTTCCATTCGATCAGTACCTGTTTCACCAGCTCGTCCTGGGTGAGCGTGCTGGTGCTGCCGCCCGCCGTCTTGAATTCGCCCAGCGCGTACACCTTGTCGTGCTCCAGCAGCTTCCATTCGGTGTAGCGGAGGTCCCCGACCTGCCAGGTGTCCTTGTGGCGGGTGATGATCTCAGCACCCTGCGGGTCGACCACGCAGGGCCCGCTGCCGTCATGGATGATGAACGGGGCCTCGCTTTCGCCGGTGGACTCGGTGCGCCACTCGTTCTTGTGGTTCTTGCGTTCGACCTGGTATCGATACCAGAGGCAAGGGAGGAAGGAGCATTTCCCCAGTATGGGCGCCCCGCGAGGGCTTGCCTCGCCCAGCAGTTCCACATAGCCCTGGGCGGCGGAGGCGATGCGCGAGGTGGGGGTGCCGGTGATGAGCCTTTGCCTGTGCAACGCGGAATACCATGCAAACAGGCTGATGACGGCCATGATGCCCAGGCACCATAACCACGCGATGCGAGATTCAAAATGAAATCCGGCGAACAGCAATAGGAGCTGTCCGCCGGAAGTGATGAGCTGCGTGTAACTGCGCCGCAAGGAGGTGAGCATCGTCAGCCTCGTTGCGGAACGGGTCGCCGTTTAGAATCGGAAGCCCAGTTTGACGCTGATGGTCTTGGCCGAGCCGGTCTTGTCGTATTCGGCTGCCAGGTTGGTCAGGCCCAGGTTCAGGTTGCCGCCCAGGAACAGCTTGTTCTGAGAGAAGCTCTCCTTGGTCAGGTGTGTGGCAGCGTCAGGCGTGCTGTTGGTCCACACCTTGCCGATACCAGCGTAGGGAGTGAACATGGCAAAACCCTTGGAGACCGAAACGTCCAGCCCCTTGGTGTCCAGCGACAGCTGGCTCACGCCGGTCAGCTTGGTCAGAGAACCGCGCACGGCCACTGCGGGCATGACGGTGCTGCCGGGCAGGAATGCCCACTTCAGCTCGCCGCCGAACAGGTTGATGCCGGTGGTGGGGATGGTGGACACGAACGCGCCGATGTCGATGTCCAGCGGCAGGCCTTTGGTGGCGTGCAGCTTAGGCACATAGATGTTGCTGATGTTGCTCACGCCGACCTTGTTCCACAGCGATGCGCTCTTGGTCAGCGAGGTCTGGGAGACGGATACGCCGAGATCGAAGCCAGTGACGTCCAGGCCTTCCGCAGGTGCGATGGCCTTGTAGCTCAATGCCGAGCCGAGGTCTTCTGAGAAGTTGCGGAACTCGCTCTGACCGAGGTTCTGCAGGGTGCTGATGCTGCCGGCCATGGCGGGTTGAGCGATGCCCAAGGTGCAGGCCAATACGAGCAGTTTCTTCATGGTTTGTTTCCCTTTATACAAGTTACGCGATTGTTCCAACAAACGTCCCCCTATCGTTGTTTCTGCCGAGGGCGCAGCTAGGAGTGCCTTGCGCTGTTTTGGTTCCTAGCCAAACAACGATTTGATATCGACATCGGTTTTTTCAGCGGCGGCGAATTCTAGCAGGGGTTTTTGCGTGTAGGCGAACATGTTGGCCACGAGCACCGCGGGGAACTGCTCTATGCCCACGTTGTAGATGTTCACCGCTTCGTTGTACAGCTCGCGGCGATCGGCGATGCCGTTCTCCAGCCCAGTGATGCGCGTTTGCAGCTGCATGAACTGCTCGTTGGTCTTGAGGTCAGGATAAGCCTCGGCCACTGCGAAGAGACTGCCAAGGCCGGTGCGCATCATGCCTTCCGCCTTGCCCAGCGCCTCGATGTCCTGTCCCTCGCGTGCTGCTTGCACCTGCGCGCGCGCGGAGATCACCAGCTGCAACGTGGTCTGCTCGAACTGCTTGTACTGCTTGCACACTTCGACCAGCTTGGGCAATTCATCGTGGCGCTGCTTGAGCAGCACATCGATGTTGGCCCATGCCTTGGAGACACCGTGTTTGAGGCTTACCAGGTTGTTGTAGAGGGTGACGCCGTAGATGATGAAGACGAGGCAGATGCCGAGGAGGATGAGTGTGCTGCCCATGCGATGCTCCTTGTGTTGAGGACGACGCGGCGAATCATAAGGCAAATCGCCGCGTCGTTGCACAAGAGGCTATTGGCCGAAGAAGTCCTTGACCTTACCCATCCACGACTTCGCTCGCGGATTGTGGCGGGCGCTGTCTTCCTGGCTGATGGCTTCGAACTCGCGCAGCAGTTCCTTCTGCCGTTCGGTCAGGTTGGCCGGCGTTTCCACCACCACATGGCAATGCAGGTCGCCATAGGCATGCGTACGCATGCCCTTGATGCCTTTGCCGCGCAGGCGGAACTGCTTGCCGCTCTGGGTCTCGGCCGGGATCTTGATGCGCGCTGCGCCGTCCAGCGTGGGGATCTCGATCTCGCCGCCGAGCGCGGCCGTGGCGAAGCTGATCGGCATCTCGCAGTGCAGATCGTCACCGTCGCGCTGGAACACGCTGTGCGGCTTGATGTGGATCTCCACGTACAGGTCGCCGTGCGGTGCGCCGTGGGACCCTGCTTCGCCATGGCCGCTGTGGCGCAGGCGCATGCCGCTGTCTATGCCGGCCGGGATCTTGATCTCCAGCGTCTTGTGCTTCTTCACGCGGCCGGTGCCTTGGCAGTCCTTGCACGGCGAGCTGATCTGCTTACCGCTGCCGTGGCAGCGCGGGCAGGTCTGCTGGATGGAGAAGAAGCCCTGCTGCATACGCACCTGGCCGTGGCCGCCGCAGGTGGTACAGGTGGTGGCACTGGTGCCGGGCTTGGCGCCGGAACCGTTGCAGGTCTCGCACTCGTCCATCACCGGGATGCGGATCTGCTTCTCGGCGCCGCGCGCGGCTTCTTCCAGGGTGATCTCCAGGTTGTAGCGCAGGTCCGCGCCGCGATGCGCCTGGCTGCGTCCGCCGCGCCCGCCGCCGAAGATGTCGCCGAAGATGTCGCCGAAGTCGAAGCCTCCCGCGCCGCCACCGAATCCTGCGCCGCCACCCATGCCACCGGCTTCGAAGGCGGCGTGGCCGTACTGGTCATAGGCTGCGCGCTTCTGGCCGTCGGAGAGCGTCTCATAGGCTTCCTTGGCCTCCTTGAAGTGCTCCTCCGCCTTCGGGTTGTCCGGGTTGCGGTCGGGGTGGTACTTCATCGCCAGCTTGCGATAAGCCTTCTTGATCTCGTCTTCGGACGCGTCGCGGTTGACGCCGAGGACTTCGTAATAGTCGCGCTTGCTCATGTTTATTCCATGTGACGGTGGGGCGCACGCGCCCCACCGGTTACTCCATCAAGAAAGAGAAGGCTTACTTCTTGTCTTTGACTTCGGTGAACTCGGCGTCCACCACGTCGGCCTCATCAGCCTTGGCCTCGCCACCGTGTGCTGCACCGCCTGCCTGTGCCTTGGCCTGCTCGGCGGCATACATCTTTTCGCCCAGCTTCTGTGCTGCGGTGGCCAGGGCTTCGGTCTTGGCTTCGATAGCGGCCTTGTCGTCGCCCTTCACCACGGACTCGGCGTCCTTCAGCGCGGCTTCGATGGTGGCCTTCTCGTCGGCCGAGAGCTGCTCGCCGTATTCCTTCATCGACTTGTTGGTCGAGTGGATCAGCGCGTCCAGCTGGTTGCGCGCGGTCACCGTCTCCATCGCCTTCTTGTCTTCGTCGGCGTGCGCCTCGGCGTCCTGCACCATGCGTTGAATTTCTTCCTCGCTCAAGCCCGAGCTGGCCTTGATGGTGATGTTGGCTTCCTTGTTGGTGGCCTTGTCCTTCGCGCTCACGTGCAGGATGCCGTTGGCATCGATGTTGAAGGTCACTTCGATCTGCGGCATGCCGCGCGGTGCGGGCGGGATGTCGGACAGGTTGAACTGGCCGAGGCTCTTGTTGCCAGAGGACATCTCGCGCTCGCCCTGCAGCACGTGGATGGTCACTGCGGACTGGTTGTCGTCGGCGGTGGAGAACACCTGCGATGCCTTGGTCGGGATGGTGGTGTTCTTCTTGATGAGCTTGGTCATCACGCCACCCATGGTCTCGATACCCAGGCTGAGCGGGGTCACGTCCAGCAACAGCACGTCCTTCACTTCGCCTTGCAGCACGCCGCCCTGGATGGCTGCGCCCACGGCCACGGCCTCGTCCGGGTTCACGTCCTTGCGCGGCTCCTTGCCGAAAAACTCGCGCACCTTCTCCTGCACCTTGGGCATGCGGGTCTGGCCGCCGACCAGGATTACGTCGGCGATGTCGGCGTTGGAGACACCGGCATCCTTCATCGCGATCTTGCACGGCTCGATGGTGCGCGCGATCAGGTCCTCGACCAGGCTTTCCAGCTTGGCGCGGGTGATCTTCACGGCCAAGTGTTTCGGGCCGGTCGCATCGGCAGTGATGTAGGGCAGGTTCACTTCGGTCTGCTGCGCGGAGGACAGCTCGATCTTGGCCTTCTCTGCGGCGTCCTTCAGGCGCTGCAGCGCCAGCATGTCCTTCTTCAGGTCGATGCCGTTCTCCTTCTTGAATTCCTCGATCAGGAAGTCGATCACGCGCAGGTCGAAGTCTTCGCCACCGAGGAAGGTGTCGCCGTTGGTCGACAGCACTTCGAACTGGTGCTCGCCGTCGATCTCGGCGATGTCGATGATGGAGATGTCGAAAGTGCCGCCGCCCAAGTCATACACCGCGATCTTGCGGTCGCCTTCCTGCTTGTCCAGGCCGAAGGCCAGGGCCGCTGCGGTCGGTTCGTTGATGATGCGCTTCACGTCCAGGCCGGCGATGCGGCCGGCGTCCTTGGTGGCCTGACGCTGGGAGTCGTTGAAGTAGGCCGGCACGGTGATGACGGCTTCGGTGACGGGCTCGCCGAGGTAGTCTTCGGCGGTCTTCTTCATCTTCATCAATACCTGTGCGGAGACCTCAGGTGCGGAGATTTCCTTGTCGCGCACCTTCACCCAGGCGTCGCCGTTCTTGGCCTTGACGATGGAGAAGGGCACCATTCCGATGTCCTTCTGCACCATGGGCTCCTCGAAGCGGCGGCCGATCAGGCGCTTCACGCCGTACAGCGTGTTCTTGGGGTTGGTCACGGCCTGGCGCTTGGCCGGCGCGCCGACCAGCACTTCGCCGTCTTCCATGTAGGCGATGATGGACGGGGTGGTGCGTGCGCCTTCCGCGTTCTCGATGACCTTGGACTTGCCGCCTTCCATGATGGCGACGCAGGAGTTGGTCGTGCCGAGGTCAATACCGATGATCTTTCCCATGATGCTTTCCTTTCAATTTGAATTCGTGGTTTGTATGCCGTTGCTGCCTTGCCGCCTAACATCAGGGCGGCAGCGGATATTTCAAGTCCCTGCGCGTCATTCCGGCGAAAGCCGGAATACAGTGCTTCTATTCAACATCTGTTGTTTCTGTCCGCTGCGCGGGATGTTTGAATGGCTGGATTCCGACTTTCGCCGGAATGACGGGTTTATTCCTTCCCCCTCGACACCGTCACCAGCGCCGGGCGCAGCACGCGCTCGCTCAAGGCGTAACCCTTCTGCATCACGCTGACCACGGTGTTGGCGGGCTGCTCGCTCTCGACCATGCCTATGGCCTGGTGCTTGTGCGGGTCCAGCTTCTCGCCCACGGGGTTGATCTCTTTGATGTTGAACTTCTCGAACACGCTGGAGAGCTGCTTCAGGGTCAGCTCCATGCCGCTCTTGAAGCTCTCGACGTTCTCGGTCTGCACGGCCAAGCCGGCTTGCAGGCTGTCCATCACCGCAAGCATCTCGCCGGAGAAGCGTTCCACCGCGAATTTCTGCGCCTTGCTCACGTCCTCGGCGGCGCGACGGCGGATGTTCTCACCCTCGGCCTTGGCGTACATCCAGGCATCGTAATGCTCCTGCGCTTTGCGCTCCGCCTCTTTCAGGCGGTCTTCCAGCGTGGGCGCGGCTGCGGGTTGCTCGACAGCGGGCTGGGCGGTTGCCTCATGCTGTTCGAGCTGCGGGTTGTTTTCCTGTTGTTCCATTTGCCTCTCCTGTTTGCGACTCGTGCCTAGTGGGGGCGGCATTTTCCGTTTTCAAGGGCAAAAAGAAAATATCTTTCGGCGTGAGATAATGCGCGCCGTTCCAGCATCCGTTTCCTATGTCAGCCTCCAAGAACTATCACTGGCGCATCGCCGGGTTCTATTTCTTCTACTACGCCTTCGTGGGGATGTTCTCTCCCTACTGGAGCCTGTACCTGCAGTCCATCCATTTCGACGCCGTCGAGATCGCGATCCTGATGTCGATCTCGCCGGTGATGCGCATGGTCGCCCCCAGCATCTGGGGATGGCTGGCCGACCACACCGGCAAGCGGCTGCTGGTGGTGCAGATGGCGGCGAGTCTGAGCGCGATCTTCTACCTGGGCGTGTTCGCCACCACCAGTTTCTGGGGGCTGTTCCTGGTGCTGTCGCTGATGAGCTTCTTTTGGAGCGCGTCCATGCCGCTGGTTGAGGCGACCACGCTCACCTATCTGGGCAAGAACACCGCGCATTACGGGCGCATCCGTTCCTGGGGTTCCATCGGTTTCATCGTCTCGGTGGTGGGGCTGGGCTATGCCTTCGATTACATTGCCATCGCCTGGTTGCTGTGGGCGGGGCTGGTGTGCGAGGTCGGCATATTGGTCTTCTCCCGCCAGATCCCCAAGACCGAGGTGCTGGCGCACCATACCGATAGCCAGCCGATAAGGCGCATCGTGCTGCAGCCGCCGGTGTTGGCGTTGTTCGGCGCCTGTTTCCTCATGTCGGTGGCGCATGGGCCTTACTACACCTTCTTCTCCATCTATCTGGTCGAGAACGGCTATGCCAAGAGCGCGGTCGGCGCGCTGTGGGCGCTGGGGGTGATCTGCGAAATCGGGGTGTTCTTCGTGATGCCCGCGCTGGTGCGGCGTTTCGGCTTCACGCGCATCCTGCTCATCAGTTTTGGTGCAGCGGTGCTGCGTTTTCTGCTCATCGGCTGGACGGTGGATGTGGTCGTGCTGCTGTTGTTCGCGCAGATATTGCACGCGCTTACCTTTGGCTCTTATCACGCCACCTCGGTGGGGCTGGTGCACCAGTTCTTCAAGGGACGGCACCAATCCAAGGGGCAAGCGCTGTTCGGCAGCGTGACCTATGGAGCTGGCGGGGTGCTAGGGGGCTTGGCGAGCGGCCCGATCTGGCAGCATTGGGGAGCCTCGGCCCTGTATTCCTGCAGCGCGGCGGCGGCTCTGCTGGGGGCGCTGCTGGTGTGGTGGAAACTGGGCGACATGGCGGAGGGGTGGCCTGCTGTGGCATAATCACGCGCTCTATCGGGAACAGCAATGAGCGCAAAAACCTTATACGACAAACTCTGGGATTCTCACGTGGTGCGGCAGGAAGCCGACGGCACCGCGTTGATTTACATCGACCGTCAACTGGTGCATGAAGTCACCAGCCCGCAGGCTTTCGAAGGCCTGAAGCTGTTGCACCGCAAACCGTGGCGTACCGCTTCCATGCTGGCCGTGCCGGACCACAACGTGCCGACCACCAACCGCGCGGCCGGCATCGCCGATCCGATCTCGCGCCTGCAGGTGGAGACGCTGGATGCGAACTGCGCCGAGTTCGGCATCACCGAATTCAAGATGAACGACGTCCGCCAGGGCATCGTGCATGTGATCGGCCCGGAGCAGGGGGCGACCTTGCCCGGCATGACCGTGGTGTGCGGCGACTCGCATACCAGCACACATGGTGCGTTCGCGGCGCTTGCACACGGCATCGGCACCTCGGAGGTCGAACATGTGATGGCCACCCAATGCCTGGTGGCGAAGAAATCCAAGGCCATGCTGGTCAAGGTGGAAGGCAAGCTGGGGCGCGGCGTGACCGCCAAGGACATCGCGCTGGCGATCGTCGGCAAGATCGGCACTGCGGGTGGCACGGGTTATGCCATCGAGTTCGCGGGCAGCGCCATACGCGACCTGAGCATGGAAGGGCGCATGACCCTGTGCAACATGGCCATCGAAGCGGGTGCACGCGCAGGCATGATCGCTGCGGACGACACCACCATCGAATACGTGAAGGGGCGCCCCTTTGCGCCCAAGGGCGAACAGTGGGAACAGGCTGTGGCTTACTGGCGTACCTTGCACAGCGATGCCGGGGCGAAATTCGATTCCGTGGTGGAGCTGGGAGCAGCGGAAATCAAGCCGCAAGTGACGTGGGGGACTTCGCCGGAGATGGTGGTGGCCGTGGACGGACGCGTGCCTGATCCTGCGTCCGCTCCCGATGAGGTGAAGCGCCATGACTGGCAGCGCGCCCTGCATTACATGGGGCTGCAGGCGGGTACGCCGATCGCCGAGATCAAGATCGACAAGGTGTTCATCGGCTCCTGCACCAATGGGCGCATAGAGGACATGCGTGCGGCAGCGGCGGTGGCCAAGGGCCAGAAGGTCGCAGCCAACGTGAAGCTGGCGATGGTGGTGCCCGGCTCCGGGCTGGTGAAGGCGCAGGCCGAAAAGGAAGGTCTGGACAAGATATTCATCGAGGCGGGTTTTGAATGGCGCGATCCGGGCTGTTCGATGTGTCTGGCGATGAACGATGACAGGCTTTCGCCTGGCGAGCGTTGTGCGGCGACTTCCAACCGCAACTTCGAAGGTCGCCAAGGGCAGGGTGGACGCACGCACCTGGTCAGCCCTGCGATGGCTGCTGCTGCGGCGATCGCCGGCCACTTCGTCGACGTGAGTCAGGGGTAAGGATGGTGAGGCACTATCTGGTTCTGCTTCCGCTCTTTGTGCTGGCCGCGTGCAATACCTACGAGGCCTCCAAAGGGAACACCAGCAGCAACCGGGTGGTCGGCGGCATGAAGCAGGATGCAAAGGCCGCGGGCGAAACCGTCGAAAGAGGCGCGCACGAGATAGGAAATGCCATCAACAGGGCGCTGAAATAGTAGCGTATAGGGTACTTAAACGATGCAAAAATTTACACAACTGGATGGCTTGGTGGTGCCCTTGGATAGGGCCAACGTGGATACCGACGCGATCATCCCCAAGCAGTTCCTGAAATCGATCAAGCGTTCTGGCTTCGGTCCCAACGCGTTCGACGAGTGGCGTTATCTCGACCACGGCGAACCGGGGGTGGACAACAGCAAGCGTCCGCTCAACCCGGACTTCGTGCTGAACCAGCCGCGCTACCAGGGCGCACAGGTCCTGCTGGCGCGCGAGAACTTCGGCTGCGGCTCCTCGCGCGAGCACGCGCCGTGGGCGCTGGAGGACTATGGCTTCCGCGTGATCATGGCGCCGAGCTTCGCCGATATCTTCTTCAATAACTGCTTCAAGAACGGTTTGCTGCCGATCAGGCTGGATGAGGCCAAGGTGGATGCGCTGTTCAAGGCGGTGGAAGCCAACGTCGGCTACAAGCTGAAGGTCGACTTGGCGCAGCAGGCCATCACCACCCCCGATGGCACGCAGTACAAATTCGAGGTGGATGCCTTCCGCAAGCATTGCCTGCTGAACGGCCTGGATGACATCGGTCTGACCTTGCAGCACGTGGACGACATCAAGGCGTTCGAGGCGAAACATCGCGCGGCACAGCCGTGGCTGTTCGCATAAACAATTCTAAATTTGACGGGAAGAGAGCATGAAGATCGCAGTATTGCCGGGTGACGGCATCGGACCGGAGATCGTCGCGCAGGCGGTGAAGGTGTTGGAGGCGTTGAAGAGCGACGGCCTGAAGATCGAGATGGAGCACGCGCACATCGGCGGTGCGGGCTATGACGCGGCCAGGGATCCGCTGCCGGAAGCGACACTGAAGCTGTCGCAGCAGTCCGACGCGGTGCTGCTCGGCGCAGTGGGCGGCTACCAGTACGACACGCTGCCGCGCCCCATGCGCCCGGAACAAGGTCTGTTGCGCATCCGCAAGGGGCTGGGCCTGTTCGCCAACTTGCGTCCGGCCATGGTGTATCCGGAACTGGTGAATTCCTCCAGCCTGAAGCCGGAACTGGTGTCCGGTCTGGACATCATGATCTTGCGCGAACTGACGGGCGACATCTACTTCGGCCAGCCGCGCGGCATCCGCACGCTGGACAACGGCGAGCGCCAAGGCTTCGATACCATGCACTACAGCGAGTCTGAAGTGCGCCGTGTTGCACATGTCGGCTTCCAGATCGCGGTGAAGCGCAACAAAAAGATGTGTTCGGTGGACAAGGCCAACGTGCTGGACACGAGCATGTTCTGGCGCGAGATCGTCACCGAGGTGGCGAAAGAATATCCGCAGGTCGAACTGAGCCACATGTACGTGGACAACGCGGCGATGCAGCTGGTGCGCGCACCCAAGCAGTTCGACGTGATCCTGACCGGGAACATCTTCGGTGACATCCTGTCCGACGAGGCGTCGATGTTGACCGGCTCCATCGGCATGCTGCCGTCCGCTTCGCTGGATGCGAACAACAAGGGCCTGTATGAGCCCTGCCATGGCTCGGCGCCGGACATCGCGGGCAAGGACATCGCCAATCCGCTGGCGACCATCCTGTCTGTGGCGATGATGCTGCGCTATACCTTCGGCGACGAGGCAAATGCGCAGCGCATCGAGAACGCGGTGCGCAAGGTGTTGCAGCAGGGCATACGCACCGGCGACATCTGGCAGGAAGGCATGCAGAAGGTCGGTTGTGCGGCGATGGGTGCTGCGGTGGTCGCGGCCCTTTAATCTCAAGGAAGAATCATGAAAGTCGGTTTGATCGGTTGGCGCGGGATGGTCGGTTCGGTGCTCATGCAGCGCATGCGTGAGGAGAAGGACTTCGACCTGATCGATGCCGTGTTCTTCACCACTTCCAATGTGGGCGGCGCTGCCCCCGCAGAAGGTCGCGGCGTGCCGCTGAAGGATGCGATGAGCGTAGACGAGCTGAAGGCGATGGATGCCATCATCTCCTGCCAGGGCGGCGATTACACGACAGAGATATTCCCCAAGCTGCGCGCAGCGGGCTGGCAGGGCTACTGGATTGATGCCGCGTCCACGCTGCGCATGGAAGAGGATGCCGTGATTATCCTCGACCCGGTGAACCAGGATCTCATCAAAAAATCGCTGGCCAATGGCGGCAAGAACTTCATCGGCGGCAACTGCACCAACAGCATCTTGCTGATGGGGCTGGGTGGGCTGTTCCACGCCGGCCTGGTGGAGTGGGTGTCTTCCATGACCTATCAGGCAGCGTCCGGTGCCGGTGCGCAGAACATGCGCGAACTGCTGAAGCAGATGGGCGTGGTATACGGCTCCGTGGCAGAACTGCTGCAGGACGATAGGTCCGCCATCCTGGAGATCGACAAGCGCGTGGCGGAGGCCTTGCGTTCCGACGCGATGCCGACCGAGCACTTCGGAGCACCTCTGGCGGGTGGCCTGATCCCCTGGATAGACAAGCAGCTGGAGAATGGCCAGTCCAAGGAGGAGTGGAAGGGTTGCGCGGAGGTGAACAAGATATTGGGAACCGCCCATCGCGTCCCGGTCGACGGCTTGTGCGTGCGCATCGGTGCGATGCGTTGCCATAGCCTGGCCCTGACCCTCAAGCTGAAGAAGGACGTGCCACTTGCCGAGATTGAGGCGCTCATCAAGGGGGGCAATCCCTGGGTTAAGTTCGTGCCCAACGATCGCGCCATCAGTGTGCGTGAACTGACGCCTGCTGCAGTGACCGGCAAACTGGATATCGCTGTCGGGCGCGTGCGCAAGATGGAGCTGGGGCCGGAGTATGTGAGTGCTTTCGTCTGCGGCGACCAGTTGCTGTGGGGGGCCGCCGAGCCATTGCGTCGCATGTTGCGCATTTTGCTGAATAAATAGCGCAAAAAATCGGTTGATTACCGTCGCTTAGTGCATGAACTTAGAGGGTTGGTGAGCTTGCATCACTAACCCTCTGATGTTAGTCTGATAAAGTCTGGAATAGAAAAGGATGGCAGCGTGCTGAAATCGATTCTCAAGGCGTCTGGGTATGTTGCCTGTTTGGCGTGGTCCGGCATGGTCTGGGCGACAGGTCTGGGCGGCATCAATGTCAGCTCCAACCTTGGGCAGCCGCTCAAGGCGGAAATCGAACTGGTTGCCGTAGATAAGGCCGATAGGTCCAGTATCTCGGCAAAACTGGCTTCCGCCGATGCTTTCAAGAGTGCGGGCATCGATTATCCGTACTCGCTCCCCAAGCTCAAGTTCGAGGTCGTGAATCGTGACAGCGGTGAACCGTACGTCAAGGTGACTTCGGTGCAGGCGATCAATGAGCCCTTCGTCACGCTGCTGGTAGAACTCACTTGGTCATCGGGCAAACTGCTGCGTGAATATACGTTCCTGCTCGATCCGGTCGATTTCGTTGCACCGGAACCTAAGGTTGCGGCGGTCAGGCCGATAGCGCCAGCGGCTCCTGCTCCTGCAGCTCCAGCGCCAGCTCCGGTTGCCCCGCAGGTGACTGAAGTTCCGCCGGCGCCTGTGGCTCCGGCTGCCGAGGCACCTACAGTAGCTCCTGCAGCCGCCCCCGCGACCTCTGTTCCAGAGGCGATTCCTCAGGCGGCGCCTGCTCCACAGCCTGTTGTTGCAGAACCTGCACAGCTTCAAGCTACCCCAGCCGCAGAACAACAACCCGCAGCAGCGGAGGAGGCTGCTCCTGCCACGGAGGAAGCCGCGGGTGTCGAAGAGGAGGCAGCGCCGGAAATCTCCGGGGAAGAGAACCCGTTCCTCGTCGTGCCTGGTGATACTTTGAGCGCGATTGCGCTGAACGTAAAACCTGCCGACGTCAGCCTAGAGCGCATGCTGGTGGCCATGTATCGCGCCAATCCGGACCTGTTCGTAGGTAAGAACATGAACCGCCTGAAGACGGGCAAGATCATTCGCATACCTGACGCCACAGAGGTGGATGCGATCGAGCAAAGCGAAGCAGTGAAAGTGGTCCGTGCGCATACGGCCGATTGGAACGCCTATCGCCAGCAGCTTGCTGCGGTACATGCTGAGCCGGTTGCACAAGAGGGCAGGCAGGAGTCCTCGGGCAAAGTGTCCGCTGCTGTTGCAGAGCGGACCTTGCCAGGTAAGGAGGCTCCCAAGGAGGTGCTGAAGCTGTCCAAGGGTGAAGCTCCAACCGACAAGATCGTGGGTGGCGGCAAAGCGACCACCGCCGAGCAGGTGATTGCGAAGGAAGAAGAAGCGATTGCCAAGAGCAAGGCTCTAAAAGAGGCTCAGGAAAGAACTGCATTGCTGGAGAAGAACGTCAGCGATCTGAAGCGCCTCGCGGATATGAAGCAGTCCGGCGCTGTGACTCAATCCGGCGTTCCGGCAGCCTCTGCAGCGACAGCCGCAGGCGCTGCCGGCGTAAGCCAAGTGGCAGCGGCCAGCCACGTGGCGCCGGCTCCCAAGAAAGTGCCGGTGCCGGCACCAGTGCCCGTACCGGTGCAGGAACCCTCCTTCTTGGATAGCTTGCCGGCGGACCCGGTCATGCTGGCCGGAGGTGCGGCCCTGTTAGTGGTACTGGGTGGTGTGGGGCTGATATTGGCTCGTCGCAGAAGAGCTGGTACCGGCGAAGCAGGGACCATAGAGGAAGTCGCGCCGGAAGAGATCGGTGGCGCGACCGGGCGTATGGCGGCGCCTGTCGCCCCTTCCCCTGAAACCGGTGACTTCACGCAGGCGGCAGCTTCCGAAGCGCCTGTGCAGAACAGGGAAGAGGAGGTCGATCCCATAGGGGAGGCAGATCTATTCCTGACCTTCGGTCGCGACGCGCAGGCCGAGGAAGTGCTGAAGGAGGCACTGAAGACCAATCCTGGCCATGTTCCGGTCAAGCTCAAGCTGCTGTCCATCTACTCCAGCCGCAAAGATACAAAATCCTTTTACACCTATGCCCGTGAGATCAAGGATTCCGGCGACGAGAATGCCTGGAACCAGGCGGCTTCGATGGGGCGTGAGCTGGAGCCTAGCAACCCGTTCTACGGAGGGACGGGCGCGAGCGCAGCTCCCGTTGCCGAACAAAAAGCCGAGGCACCTGCGGTCGATTTCGACTTGGGATTCGGTGCTGCCGCAGCGCCTGCAGCCGAGCAGACCATGGTAGTGGCGGAAGTCCCCCCGCAGGAAACTACAGCGGTCATGTCGCAAGAGGAATTCAGGGCAGTGCAGGAGACACCTATGGACTTCGATGTGACTGGGGTTCACGGCGGAGAGCCTGCTACCCAATCGCCCGAGGCGACCGTGTCGGTCAATATGGATGAGATGGTGTTCGACGTGACCACCACTCATCCTGGCGCTCCGGCGATGACTGCGGGCGCTGCTCCTGCCCCAGCTCAGGCCGAATCGGTGCTTGGCGATTTGGTGTTCGATATCACTTCGAGCCATGCAGAGGCGCCAGCGGCAACAGCGCCTGTCGCTCCTGCGCCTGCTGTGGATGAAGGTCTGACCTTTACGCTGGACTTCCCGTCCGAACTGGCTGCCGCGCCGAAAGCGGCGGAGAAGCCTTTGGACATAGGCTTGGGGGACATCAGCCTGAACCTCGAAGGGTTGACTCCGCCCGCCGCCACAACAGCGCCGGTTGAAGCGAAAAGCGAGCAATGGCAGGAAGTGGCGACCAAACTCGATCTGGCCAAGGCCTATCAGGAAATGGGCGATGCAGCCGGCGCCAAGGAGATATTGGACGAGGTGCAGATCGGAAGAGCAGAGCAGCAGCGTGCTGCTGCGCAGGCTATGATTCAGCAGATGTAAAGAGTCTTGCTAAACGAACGGCAGCCTGTGCGGCTGCCGTTTTCATTTGGATGATATGAAACTCAAACCGCATCCTGCCGTGCAGATACTCGTCTGGGTGTTGTTCGCCTTGTTGGCGCAACAACTGCAGCCGCTGCCTCTGCTGGCCCTGTGCACCGTACTTTTTGGCGTGGCGATGAGGCTCTGTGCCAGGCAGTTGCTGAGCCTGTTGAGGCGCACGCGCTGGGTGTTGTTCGCCCTCCTGCTGGTTTACGGATATGCGACGCCGGGGTCGGCTCTGTTGCCTACGATCGGCATAGCATCGCCGACATGGGAAGGCGTGCTGGATGGGCTGCTACAGTTAGGGCGTCTTTTGAGCGTGTTGTCCGGACTCGCGATCCTGTTGGAACTCCTGCCTCAAACCCGGCTCATCAGCGGTCTGTATACGCTGCTCTATCCCTTGCGCTGGCTAGGCCTGTCGCGCGAGCGGATCGCCGTGCGGCTCGCGCTGACGCTGGAATACGCCGAGACAGCCATGCGCGACACGGCAGGTCACTGGAAGGCTGCCATAAATAGCGCGCTACGGCAGCCAGCCACGGAGGTGTCACATATCGAGTTGCGGCTGCAGGCCTTCAGCATCGTGGATGTCTTGGTGCTGGTGGGCGCTGGGGCTATCGTTATGGGAATGTGGCGATGAGGATTGCACTTGGGGTCGAATACGACGGCAGAGGTTACTACGGCTGGCAGAGTCAGCCTGACCTGCCTAACGTGCAGGATGCGCTGCAATCCGCATTGAGCCAGATCGCGGGAGCAAGCATCGTTATCCATGCCGCGGGGCGCACCGACACGGGCGTCCATGCTCTGGAGCAGGTCGTGCATTTCGACACGACTGCCGACCGGCCGCTCTCTGCCTGGGTGCGGGGTGCGAACGCCCTGCTGCCCAAAGACATCGCCGTCCTGTGGGCGCATGCGGTCCCTGCCGAATTCCACGCGCGCTTCTCGGCGCAAGCGCGCAGCTACCAGTACGTGCTCATCAACCGTCCCTCGCGTCTCGGAGTGCATCATGGCAAGGCAGGCTGGTTCCACTTGCCGCTGGACGTGCGGGCCATGCGGCAAGCCGCGCATCATCTGCTAGGTCAGCATGATTTCAGCGCTTTCCGCGCATCGGAATGCCAGGCCAAGTCCCCCGTGAAAACGCTCACGCGCTTTGACATCCACCAGCAGGGAGACACCATCCTCTTCGAACTCACTGCTGATGCCTTCCTGCATCACATGGTCCGCAACATATTGGGATGCCTGGTGTATGTGGGAAAGGGCAAGCATCCACCCGGGTGGATGCTCGAAGTGCTGGAAGGGCGGGACCGAAAGCTGGCTGCGCCGACCTTTGCCCCGGATGGACTGTACCTGCGGCACGTCACCTATGACGCAAAGTGGGGGCTGCCGCAAGGTACAATGCCGCCCTCCGCATGACCGAGCCAGCCAGATGACCAGAATCAAGATCTGCGGGATCACCCGTGAGCAGGACTTGCACGCCGCCGCAGAATGCGGCGCAGACGCGATCGGTCTGGTGTTCTACAAAAAAAGCCCGCGTCATGTGAGCTTGTTGAGGGCTGCGGAATTGGCACGTGCCGTGCCACCGTTCCTGACGGTGGTAGGACTGTTCGTGAACCCGACCGCGGAATTCGTGCGTGAAGTGCTGTCGCAGGTGCCGCTGGACGTGTTGCAGTTCCACGGCGAGGAGTCGCCCGAATTCTGTGGTCAGTTCGGTCATCACTACCTCAAGGCGATCCGGGTCAGGCACGGGGTGGATTTGCTACAATGCGCGTCCCTTTATGCGGATGCGCAAGGCCTGCTGCTGGATGCCTACGTGGAAGGCATGCAGGGTGGCACCGGGGAGTCGTTCGACTGGGCGCTCATTCCGCATGATCTGCCGCTGCCGGTGGTGCTTTCCGGCGGCCTGCATGCCGGCAATGTTGCGGCGGCGATCAGACAGGTGCGACCCTACGCGGTGGATGTGTCCAGCGGCGTGGAGGCGGCAAAAGGGATCAAGGATGCGACGAAGGTCGCCGCATTCATCAGAGAGGTTAGAGACGTTGACTTACAACTATCCAGATAGCACCGGCCACTTCGGCCGATACGGCGGCATTTACATGGCCGAGACGCTGATCCCGGCGGTGGAAGAACTGCGCGACCAGTACCTGCGCTTCCGCGACGATCCCGAATTCAAGGCAGAGTTCGAGTACGAACTGAAACACTACGTCGGGCGTCCCAGCCCGATCTACCACGCGAAGCGTCTGTCCGATCACCTGGGTGGCGCGCAGATCTATCTGAAGCGCGAAGACCTCAACCACACCGGCGCACACAAGATCAACAACGCCATCGGCCAGGCCTTGCTTGCCAAGCGCATGGGCAAGAAGCGCGTCATTGCCGAGACTGGGGCGGGCATGCACGGCGTGGCGACCGCGACCGTTGCGGCACGTTTCGGCATGGAATGCGTGGTGTACATGGGGGCGGAAGACGTGCAGCGCCAGGCGCCCAACGTGTTCCGCATGAAGCTGCTCGGTGCGAAGGTGGTGCCGGTGGAGAGCGGCTCGCGCACTCTGAAGGATGCCTGCAACGAAGCCATTCGCGACTGGGTCACCAACGTCGAGAGCACCTTCTACATCTTCGGCACGGCCGCCGGCCCCCATCCCTATCCCATGCTGGTGCGCGACTTCCAGAGCGTGATCGGCAACGAGGCCAAGGTGCAGATGCCTGAATTGATCGGTCGCCAGCCGGACGTGGTGATCGCCTGTGTCGGTGGCGGCTCCAACGCCATCGGCATGTTCTACCCCTATATCGAAGAGAAGGGCGTGCAGCTAATCGGCGTCGAGGCGGGTGGCCACGGTATCGCCAGCGG
Organism: Sideroxydans sp.; assembly: GCA_037446535.1. Taxonomy (GTDB): domain Bacteria; phylum Pseudomonadota; class Gammaproteobacteria; order Burkholderiales; family Gallionellaceae; genus Sideroxyarcus. Next base: position 28,237 of record JBBIIJ010000015.1, read on the forward strand.
CCAGCATGCGGCGCCGCTCACCGGCAACGCGAAGATTGGTGTCTTGCACGGCAACAAGGTCTATCTGATGCAGGATGAGAACGGCCAGATCATCGAGACCCACTCCATCTCGGCCGGCCTGGATTATCCCGGCGTCGGCCCCGAGCATTGCCTGCTGAAGGACCAGGGCCGTGCGCAATACGTGGCCATCAACGACGACGAGGCGATCGCTGCCTTCGATGCGCTGTGCCGTTATGAGGGCATCATTCCCGCGCTGGAATCCAGCCATGCCTTGGCGCACGCGATCAAGATCGCGCCGACGCTGGGCCGCGACAAGGTGCTGCTGGTGAACCTCTCAGGCCGCGGCGACAAGGATATGAACACGGTGGCCCGCATCAAGGGGATCACGCTATGAGCCGCATCCAGACGACCTTCGACAGACTGAAGCGGCAACAGCGCAAGGCTCTGATCCCGTTCATCACTGCTGGCGATCCCTCGCAGCGGATGACTGTGCCGCTGATGCACGCGCTGGTGAAAGCGGGTGCCGACGTGATCGAGCTCGGTGTGCCGTTCTCCGACCCGATGGCGGACGGCCCCACCATCCAGCGCGCCTCCGAACGGGCATTGAAGAACGGCATGTCGCTGCGCGGCGTGCTGGACATGGTGGAAGAGTTCCGCAAGCAGGACGAGACCACCCCGGTGGTGCTCATGGGCTACGGCAATCCCATCGAGGCTATGGGCTGGGAAGCTTTCGCGCAACGCTGCGCCGAAGTGGGTGTGGACGGCGCGCTGACCGTGGACTTCCCCCCGGAGGAAAGCCACGAGGCGTTCGAACACCTGCAGCGCCACAACATCGCACCCATCTTCCTGCTGGCCCCGACCACCACCGAGGCGCGCATCGCCCAGGTGGCCAAGCTGGCGCGCGGCTATGTGTATTACGTCTCGCTAAAAGGCGTGACCGGTGCAGGCAACCTCGACCTCTCAGCCATCGAGCAGAAGCTGCCGCAGCTGCGCAAGCACATCAAGCTGCCCATCGGTGTCGGCTTCGGTATCCGCGATGCGGCGACAGCCAAAGCGGTATCCGCGCTGTGCGATGGCGTGGTGGTCGGTAGCCGCATCGTGCAGGAAATCGAAAACGCGAATGAACAGAATGTGCTCGCCAATGTCGGCAAGCTGGTACAAGAGCTGCGTCAGGCGATAGATCAATGAAGAGGAGAAGAGCATGAGCTGGTTCCAGAAACTGTTGCCCCCCAAGATCAAGCGCCGCGAGGGCGCGGAAGCGAAGAAGAGCGTGCCGGACGGTCTGTGGCACAAGTGCCCGTCCTGCCAGGCCGTGCTGTATCACGCCGATCTCGAGAAGAACCACAGCGTCTGCCCCAAGTGCAGCCACCATCACCGCATCACCGCGCGCACCCGTCTGGATTGGTTGCTCGACAGCGAGGCCCGCTTCGAGATCGGTTCGGAAGTGTTGCCGGTCGATACGCTCAAGTTCAAGGACCAGAAGAAATACAGCGACCGCCTGACAGACGCCAAGCGTAACACCGGCGAGGACGATTCCGTGGTGGTGATGCAGGGCAGCATCCATGCCTTGCCTGTTGTGGCGGCTTCGTTCGAGTTCACCTTCATGGGTGGTTCCATGGGATCCGTTGCCGGCGAACGCTTCGTGCGCGGCGTGCAGGTGGCGCTGGAGCAGCAATGCCCCTTCATCTGTTTCTCCGCCAGCGGCGGCGCGCGCATGCAGGAAGGCCTGCTGTCCCTCATGCAGATGGCCAAGACCAGTGCCGCGCTCACGCAGTTGAGCGAAGCAAAACTGCCTTTCATCTCCGTGCTGACCGATCCGACCATGGGCGGCGTGTCCGCCAGCTTCGCCTTCCTGGGTGACGTGGTCATTGCCGAGCCGGGGGCGCTCATCGGCTTTGCCGGTGCCCGCGTGATCCAGCAGACGGTGCGCGAGACGTTGCCCGAAGGCTTCCAGCGCGCCGAGTTTCTGCTCGAGCATGGCGCCATCGACATGATCGTGGACCGTCGCCAGATGCGCGATCAACTCGCGACGCTCATCACGCTGCTGATGAAGCAGGACGCAGTGGTGCTGGAAGCTGCATAATTCTGTGGATGATTGGCGGGGTCCCCGCCGATCATCGTGGTAGATGACAAAACTCGATTCCCTGTCCAACTGGCTGTCCCACCTCGAATCCCTCAACCCGAAGACCATTGCGCTCGGTCTTGAGCGCGCGGCGCAAGTAAAGGAACGGCTGGGCCTCCTGCCCACATTCCCTGTCATCATCGTAGGCGGCACCAACGGCAAAGGCTCGGTGTGTGCGATGCTGGAGAGCATCCTGCATGCAGCCGGCTACAAGGTCGGCTGCTACACCTCGCCGCATCTGCTGAGCTACAACGAACGCGTGCGCATCGCCAAACAGCCGGCGACCGATGCCGAGTTATGCGCCTCCTTCGAGGCGATCGAGCAGGCGCGCGGCGACATCCCGCTCACCTATTTCGAGTTCGGCACGTTGGCGGCCATGCAGTGCTTCATCGCGCACAAGGTGGATGTCGCCATCCTCGAAGTGGGCCTGGGCGGCAGGCTGGATGCGGTGAATGTCTTCGACACTGATTGCGCAGTGGTGACCAGCGTGGACATCGACCACGTGGATTACCTGGGTGAGACGCGCGAGCAGATCGCCTTCGAGAAGGCGGGCATCTTCCGCAAGGATCGTGTGGCGATATGCGCCGACAGCGACGTGCCACAGGCGCTGCGCGAGCACGCACAGAAGGTCGGGGCGGAACTGTGGTGCATAGGCGGCGAGTTCGGTTTCTCTGGGCACCCGGGGCAATGGGATTATCGCGGCAAGGCCGGTTCGCGCAGAGTCCTGCCTTTTCCGGCCCTGAGAGGCGCATTCCAGTTGCATAACGCAAGTGCAGTGCTGGCAGCGCTGGATGCGCTGAAAGAGCGCTTGCCAGTGGGCATGGAGGGGGTGCGGCGCGGGCTCGTGGAAGTACAACTGGCCGGCCGTTTCCAGTTCGTGCCGGGCAGGCCGCAGCTCATCCTCGACGTGGCGCACAACCCGCATGCGGCGCGTTCGCTGGCGCAGAACCTGGCTAGCCTGCCGCCTGCGAAGACGTTTGCCGTGTTCGCCATGCTCAAGGACAAGGACATGGCGGGGGTGGTGCGAGCGCTCGATGCCCAAGTGGATGTGTGGCTGGTCGCCGGCATAGATGCTCCGCGCGGTGCAATGGCTGAGGAGCTGGCTCAGGTGTTGCGGGATGCGTCGGTGCGAGGGGAGGTCAGGACCTGCGCTTCCATTGCCGATGCCCTGCAGGAGGCCAGCAATCTGGCAGGTGAAAATGATAGAATCACGACCTTCGGATCATTCTATACGGTGGCGGAAGTGATGCGCGTGCGCGGCTGACCTTCCCGATACTCGCGATGGCAAAACAAATCACGACAGACGAAGAATCCAGCCTGCAGCGCCAGGCTCGCCGCCGGCTGATCGGCGCGGTGGCCCTAGTGCTCGTCATCGTAGTCATCCTGCCCATGGTGTTCGACAGCGAACCCGCTCCCACGACTGCTAACGACATCGAGTTGCGCATCCCGGACAAGGAAGCGGCGCCCGTGTTCCAACCTCAGGCGGCCAGCGTCCAGCCTGCTGAGACCTCGGCGGTGGTAGCGGCCCCCGTTGTGGCGGCGAGCGCTGTGGCCTCCGCCCCCAGTGTGGCACCGGTAGTCGCCATGGCACAACCGGCGAAGCCTGAGGCTGCCGAGAGCAAGCCCAAGGCGGAACCCAAGGCCGAACCAAAAGCCAAGACGGAACCAAAAGCCAAAGCAGAGGCCAAAGCCGCCACCAAACCTGTTCCCACATCCGGTTGGGTGGTTCAGGTCGGGGCTTACTCCAATGCGGATACCGCCAAACAAATGCATGCCAAGTTGAGCAAACTGGGTTTCCATGCCTATACCGAGAAAGCAGGCGGTCACGTGCGCGTGCGCGTCGGCAGCTATCCGACCCGCGAGGCGGCCGAGAAGATCAGGCACAAGCTGGAGGCGCAAGGGCTGCACCCGAACGTCGTCAATCTGGAGTAGGTGGTGACAGCGTTCGATTTCGCCGTGATCCTCATCATCGTGCTGTCCGCCGCCGTGGGCTGGTGGCGCGGGTTCATGTATGAGCTGTTCTCGCTGATCGGCTGGATCGCAGCCTATGTCGTGGCACGCACTTTCTCTGCTGAGGCGCTACCCTGGGTGCCCGAAGCCATAGGCACCGCGGGTGTACGCTCCGCCGTGGCATTCGCGGCCCTGTTCATCGTCACGCTGATCGTCGGTGCGATCGCTGCCTGGCTGCTGGCAAAGCTGGCCAAGTTCGCAGGACTGTCCGGCATGGACGGGAAGTTCGGCGCCATGTTCGGCGTGCTGCGCGGCGCGCTGGTGGTGTTGGCGCTGGTGTGGCTGGGCGGGCTGACCAGCATGCCGCAGAAGGCATGGTGGCACGACGCGTGGTCGAGCAAGCCGCTGCAGCAGGCGGCGCTGTATGCCAAGGATTATGTGCCGGAGAACGGCCGGGATTGATGGATAGACTCACTGAAGGACGGGAACAGATATGTGCGGGATACTAGGTGTGATTGCGACGACCCCGGTGAACCAGTTGCTGTATGACGGTTTGCAGGTGTTGCAGCATCGCGGGCAGGACGCGGCGGGCATTGCTACGCTGGAAGGCAGGACGTTCCATCTGCACAAGGGCAACGGCCTGGTGCGCGACGTGTTCCGCACCCGCAACATGCGCGCCTTGCGCGGCAACGCGGGCATCGCCCATGTGCGCTACCCGACCGCCGGTTCCGCGGTGGACCACAACGAGGCCCAGCCGTTCTATGTGAACTCTCCCTTCGGCATCGTGCTCGGCCACAATGGCAACCTGACCAACACCGACGAGCTGCGCCGCGTCATGTACCAGCAGGACCTGCGCCACATCAACACCGGTTCCGATTCCGAGGTGCTGCTCAATGTGTTGGCCCATGAGCTACAGGCCAACGCGACTGGCTTCAAGCTCGACCCACAGAAGATATTCGCAGCCGTGTCTGGCGTGCACCGCCGCTGCAAGGGCGCCTATGCGGTGGTGGCGATGATCGCAGGCTACGGCCTGCTCGCCTTCCGTGACCCCAACGGCATCCGTCCGCTGGTGGTCGGCAGCCATCAGGGCGAGGAGGGTACGGAATACCTGATCGCCTCGGAATCCGTGGCGCTGGACACGCTGGGTTTCAAGTTCCTGCGCGACATCGCACCGGGCGAGGCCGTGTTCATCGACCTCGACGCGAACTTCCACAGCCAGCAGTGCGCAGAGCAGCCCAAACTCAATCCGTGCATCTTCGAATACGTGTATTTCGCCCGCCCCGACTCGGTGATGGATGGCGTATCGGTATACGCTACCCGTTTGTATATGGGTGAGTACCTTGCGGACAAGATCAGCAGCGAGTGGAAGGATCACGACATCGACGTGGTGATCCCCATCCCGGATTCCAGCCGCCCCAGCGCCCTGCAGCTGGCCAATCACTTGGGCATCCCGTTCCGCGAAGGTTTTGTGAAGAACCGCTACATCGGCCGCACCTTCATCATGCCGGGTCAAGCCATGCGCAAGAAGTCGGTGCGCCAGAAGCTCAATGCCATCAGCATGGAGTTCAAGGACAAGAACGTGCTGCTGGTGGACGATTCCATCGTGCGCGGCACCACCAGCCGCGAGATCGTGCAGATGGCGCGCGACGCCGGCGCGCGCAAGGTCTACTTCGCCTCCGCGGCGCCTCCCGTCAAGTTCCCCAACGTGTACGGCATCGACATGCCCACCCGCAAGGAACTCATCGCCACCGGCCGTACGGATGACGAGATCTGCCGCGAGATCAGCGCCGACCGCCTGATCTACCAGGACCTGGATGATCTCAAGAAAGCGGTCACCAAGGCCAATCCGGCTTTGCACGATTTCGACACTTCATGCTTCGACGGTTGCTATATCACGGGCGACATCACACCCGAGTATCTGGACCGCATCGAAGCCGCGCGCAGCGGCAAGGCCAAGGAAGAAGAGCCTGCCGACGACCAGATGGAACTGGACCTGGCGATGAGCGCCAGCTCGATGTGATCCGTCGCACGTAGTTGAGGTACGTTGGATTAAGGAGGACCCATGGCGAGAAGAGTACTAGTGACGTTGCTCCTGCTAGTCCTCTGCGTCGTGGCCGGTGTTTTTTTCGCAATGCACGAGCGGGGATTGCAGAAGTCCGTCGCTACTATTCAGTCCCCCCCGAAGCCCATGGCGGCAGCGGAAAAATCTAAATCTACAACCCGTCCTAAAACTCAATATGTGTTGAATCCAAAAGATCTTGAGGGATTTGAGAAGTGTGCCAATGGGCCCTTGACAGAAGCAATTGGAAAGTTAATTGCCACAGGTCGGAACGTCAGGAAGGAAGATAACGCGTGGTGGATAGAAGGTCTTAGTGCTGATTTCGTAGGGCTGCCGGTAGTTGCAGTTGGCACGGGCGTCTGCAATCGAGAGGGAGAGGTGGCATGCGGTTGGGCAATGTATAAGGCAATCGTAATTTCAAAACCGCTTGATGAAGTGCAAAGTCATCTAATCGACAAATTCGGTGATAACTTTACTGTGCAGGAACGAGATCCCGATACAAACATAACCTTGCGTCCCATTCTTGCTCCAGGTGAAAGCACAAACGAGAGTTACCTTTTTTGCGATTCGGGTTGGTTATAGCGATAGGTTGCGATTCGACTGTTGACAGTCAGCCAAGCCCAGTGCTACCTTGCACTCGCGCCGATTTGAGGAACAGCTTGCGGGCGCGATACAAATACAGCTAAAGCGTGGGAAACCCGGTTTAGCGCTAAGCTTTCCGGGTTTTTTGTTGGCGCGTGCCCAATGGCCGTGCGGGAGAAAATGATGTCTGACCACGAATATCAACTTGAAACGCTGGCGGTGCGCGCGGGCAACGTGCAGAGCCAGTTCCACGAGCACAGCGAGGCGCTGTTCCTCACTTCCAGCTTCACCTTCGACAGCGCACAGCAGGCCGCGAAGCGCTTCATCGGTGAGGAGCCGGGCAACATCTATGCGCGCTTCACCAATCCCACCGTCACGATGTTCGAGGAGCGCCTGGCCGCGCTCGAAGGTGCGGAGCAGTGCGTGGCGACGTCGAGCGGCATGTCCGCCATCCTGTCGTGCTGCATGGGGCTGCTGAAGGCGGGCGACCATGTGGTGGCATCGCAGAGCATCTTCGGCTCGACCGTGAACCTGTTCAACAACGTGATGAAGAAGTTCGGGGTGGATACGACCTTTGTCTCCGCCACCGATGTCGCGCAATGGCAGGCGGCGGTGAAGCCGAACACCAAGCTGTTCTTCCTGGAGACGCCCTCCAATCCCTTGACCGAAGTCTCCGACATCGCCGCCATAGCGGCGGTGGCAAAGGCATGCGGTGCGCCGCTGGCTGTGGACAACTGCTTCTGTACGCCCATCCTGCAGCGTCCGCTGGACTTGGGGGCAGACATCGTGATCCATTCCGCCACCAAGTACATCGACGGCCAGGGGCGGGTGCTGGGCGGCGCGGTGCTGGGCAGCAAAAAACTGATGGAGCCGGTGTACGGCTTCCTGCGCACCACGGGCCCCACCATGAGTGCGTTCAATGCCTGGGTGTTCCTGAAGGGCATGGAAACGCTGAAGCTGCGCATGGAGGCGCACAGCGCGAATGCACTGGCGCTCGCGCAGTGGCTGGAGAAGCAGCCTAACGTGGCGCGCGTGTACTACCCCGGGTTGCCTTCGCATCCGCAGCACCAGCTGGCGATGAAGCAGCAGAAGACCGGCGGCGGCATCGTGGCATTCGAGGTGAAGGGCGGCAAGGAGGCAGCCTGGCGCGTGATAGACAATACACAGCTGCTGTCCATCACCGCGAACCTGGGCGACACCAAGACCACCATCACCCATCCGGCGACCACGACCCACGCGCGCATCACGCCGGAAGCACGTGCGGCCGCGGGCATAGGCGACGGCTTGATCCGCATCGCAGTGGGGTTGGAAGCGGTGGTGGACATCCAGAACGACCTGGCGCGCGGCTTATGACCGTCAGGCTGGCGAAACAGGTGGGTGCTGCGCTCAAGGCGCACGGCATGACGCTGGCGATCGCCGAATCCTGCACCGGAGGCGGCATCGCCCACGCCGTCACCAGGGTGTCGGGTAGCTCTGCCTGGTTCGACCGCGGCTTCGTGACGTACTCCAACATCTCCAAGGAGGAGATGCTGGGTGTTTCGCTGGACACCTTGCAGCGCTATGGCGCCGTGAGCGACGAGACCGTGCGCGAGATGGCGGACGGTGTGCTGCAATTCAGCCGGGCCCAGGTGGCGGTGGCGGTGAGTGGCATCGCCGGCCCCACCGGCGGCACACCTGAAAAACCGGTAGGTACGGTCTGGTTCGCCTGGGCGACCAACCATGCGGTGCATACGGAATGCCATCTGCTGGATGGCGACCGCGACGCGATACGCGTGAAGGCCGTGCGCATCGCATTGCGGGGGGTGGTCAACCTGCTGAATGGCCACACCAAGATGGCGTAAAACTATCAAGAACGAACGTTCTGTACAACGGCGGATTGTTATGCCACAATCCGCCGCGTCATTTTCAAGGGGAGTCAAAAATGGATGAGAACAAGAGCAAGGCACTCGCGGCGGCATTGAGCCAGATCGAAAAACAGTTCGGCAAAGGCTCCATCATGCGCCTGGGCGAACATGACGTGGCGAAGGATCTGCAGGTGGTGTCCACCGGTTCCTTGGGCCTCGACATCGCGCTGGGCGTGGGCGGCCTGCCCCGTGGCCGTATCGTCGAGATCTACGGTCCTGAGTCCTCGGGCAAGACCACGCTCACCTTGCAGGTCATCGCCGAGATGCAGAAACTGGGCGGCACCGCTGCCTTCATCGACGCAGAACATGCGCTCGATCCTGTGTACGCCGGCAAGCTGGGTGTGAGCGTGGAAGATCTGCTGATCTCTCAGCCGGACAACGGCGAGCAGGCTCTGGAGATCGCCGACATGCTGGTGCGTTCCGGCTCGGTGGACGTGGTGGTGATCGACTCCGTGGCGGCACTGACGCCCAAGGCCGAGATCGAAGGCGAGATGGGCGACCCGCAGATGGGTCTGCATGCGCGCCTGATGTCGCAAGCGCTGCGCAAGCTCACGGCCAACATCAAGCGTTCCAACACGCTGGTGATCTTTATCAATCAAATTCGAATGAAGATCGGCGTGATGTTCGGTAACCCCGAGACCACCACCGGCGGTAACGCGCTCAAGTTCTACGCCTCGGTGCGCCTCGACATCCGCCGTACCGGCAGCATCAAGAAGGGCGACGAGGTCATCGGCAACGAGACCCGCGTCAAAGTGGTCAAGAACAAGGTGTCTCCCCCGTTCAGGGAGGCCAACTTCGACATCCTGTATGGCGAAGGCATCTCGCGCGAGGGCGAGATCATCGAACTGGGCGTGCAGCACAAGCTGGTCGAGAAATCCGGCGCTTGGTATTCCTACAATGGCGAAAAGATCGGCCAGGGCAAGGACAACGCGCGCGAATTCCTGAAGGAGCATCCCGAGATCGCAGTGGAGATCGAGAACAAGGTGCGAGCGGCGCTAGGCGTCACCGTACTCGATACCGGTGACGAAGTCGAAGAGTAAGCCGGAGGTTCCGCTGCGCGTGCGTGCCATGCGCTATCTGGCCCGGCGCGAATACAGCCGGGCCGAGTTGCGCAGCAAGCTGCAGCCGCACGTGCAGGAAGGCGAGGATATCGAGGCGGTATTGGACGACCTCACTGGGCGCAACTGGCTCTCCGATGCGCGCGCGGCGGAGCAGACCGTCAACCAGCGCCGTGCCCGTTTCGGGACACAGCGCATCGCACACGAACTGCGCCAGAAGGGCATCGCCGAGAGCCTCATCGCCGACGCCATCCCCCAATTGAAAGAGACCGAACTCGACGCAGCCCGCGAGGTGTGGCAGAAGAAGTTCGGGCATTCTCCGCAGGACCAGAAAGAGAAAGCCAGGCAGGCTCGCTTCCTGCAATCGCGCGGCTTTTCGATGGACGTCATCCTCAAGGTGTTGCGCATGGGCGATGCGGAAGACGCGTCAGCCTGAATACCCCCTGTTCCCGCCGCGTCAGGGGCGCCCTGATGGTATGATGCGCGCCTTGTCCAGCATGGCTGGAGCCGACTTTCGAGAGTTCAGGGTGCATCGATGAAAAGCAGTGAAATCCGCCAGAAATTCCTAGACTATTTCGCGTCCAAAGGCCACACGGTGGTCGCCTCCAGCTCGCTGGTGCCGCACGAAGACCCGACGCTGCTGTTCACCAATGCGGGCATGAACCAGTTCAAGGACGTGTTCCTCGGCTTCGACAAGCGTCCCTACACCCGTGCTGCCTCCAGTCAGAAATGCGTGCGCGCCGGCGGCAAGCACAATGACCTGGAGAACGTCGGCTACACCGCGCGCCACCACACCTTCTTTGAGATGCTGGGCAACTTCAGCTTCGGCGACTATTTCAAGCGCGATGCGATCAGGTTCGCCTGGGAATTCCTCACCGAAGTTTTGAAACTCCCCAAGGATAAGCTCTATGTCACCGTATATGCGGAGGACGACGAGGCGTACGACATCTGGCACAAAGAGATGGGCCTGGAAGCCGCGCGCGTGATCCGCATCGGCGACAACAAGGGTGCGCGCTACGCGTCCGACAACTTCTGGATGATGGGCGACACCGGCCCCTGCGGACCTTGTACCGAGATCTTCTACGACCACGGCGCCGAGATCCCCGGCGGCCTGCCTGGCACGCCTGAAGAGGACGGTGACCGCTACATCGAAATCTGGAACAACGTGTTCATGCAGTTCAACCGCGACGAGGCAGGTGTGATGCATCCTTTGCCCAAGCCCAGCGTAGATACCGGCATGGGACTGGAGCGTATCTCGGCGGTGATGCAGCACGTGCATTCCAACTACGAGATCGACCTGTTCCAGGCACTGATCAAGGCCGCGGCGCGTGAGACCTCTGATGCTGACATGAACTCGCCTTCGCTCAAGGTGCTGGCCGACCACATCCGCGCCTGCTCCTTCCTGATCGCCGACGGCGTGATCCCCGGCAACGAAGGGCGCGGCTACGTACTGCGCCGCATCATCCGTCGCGCCATCCGCCACGGCTACAAGCTGGGCGCACGCGCCGCGTTCTTCCACAAGATGGTGCCGGACCTCGTAGAGCAGATGGGCAGTGCCTATCCCGATTTGACGGCCGCTCAGGTGCGCGTCATGGAAGTGTTGAAGCAGGAGGAAGAGCGATTCTTCACCACCATCGAGCACGGCATGGCGATTCTCGAAACAGACCTCGCCGAGATGGCAACGTCCGGCATCAAGGTGTTCAACGGCGAGACCGCGTTCAAGCTGCACGATACCTATGGCTTCCCGCTCGACCTTACCGCCGACGTATGCCGTGAGCGTGGCGTGAAGGTGGACGATGCCGGCTTCAATGCGGCGATGGCGCGGCAAAAGGAGCAAGCGCGCGCCGCAGGCAAGTTCAAGATGGCGGCCAACCTCGAATACCTGGGCCCCGCGACCACTTTCCACGGCTACGAGACGCTGGAGCACAAGGGCAACATCCTCGCGTTGTACAAGGATGGCGTTGAGGTGAATGAGTTGAGCGAAGGCGACATGGGCGTGGCGGTGCTGGACGATACTCCGTTCTACGCCGAGTCCGGCGGCCAGGTGGGCGACCGCGGCGAGCTGCGCAGCGTGCATGGCATCTTTGCCGTCGAGGATACGCAAAAGATCCAGGCCGCGGTGTTCGGCCATCACGGCGTGGTGAAGACCGGCAAGCTGACTGTGGGCAACGGCGTCACCGCGAAGGTCGATGTCGCGGCGCGCTACGCGACCATGCGCAACCACAGTGCGACCCATTTGCTGCACAAGGCGCTGCGCGAGGTGTTGGGCAGCCACGTACAGCAGAAAGGCTCGCAGGTCGATGCCGACAAGACGCGTTTCGACTTCGTGCACACGCAGCCGATGACCGATGCGGAGATTAGCAAGGTCGAGGCAATTGTGAATGCCGAAATACTGGCTAACGCTGAGTCGCAGTCGCGCGTGATGGGCATCGAGGACGCGCAGAAGACCGGTGCGATGATGCTGTTCGGCGAGAAATACGGCGACGAAGTGCGCGTGCTGAACATCGGTTCATCCATAGAGCTGTGCGGCGGCACGCACGTGAAGCGCACCGGCGATATCGGCCTGTTCAAGATCGTGGCCGAGAGCGGCGTAGCCGCCGGCGTGCGCCGCATCGAAGCGGTGACGGGTGAGGGTGCACTCGAGCTTTTCCAGAATTACCACGAAGAAATTGGTGAACTTGCTTTTGAGTTAGGTTTTAGTGCGGAAGAGGCATCTGAAGGAAAGAAACAGGTTCAAAAACTTAAATCTAAATTGTGGGATGCAGAAAAAGAAATTGCCCAACTGAAGTCAAAGCTAGCTGCTTTACAAGGCGACGAACTGGTCGCCCAGGCCCTGGACATCAACGGCGTGAAGGTGCTCGCGGCGAAACTGGACGGTGCGGATGTGGCGACGCTGCGCGAGACCATGGACAAGCTGCGCGACAAGCTCAAGAGCGCTGCCATCGTGTTGGCCGCGGTGAGCGAGGGTAAGGTCAGCCTGATCGCAGGTGTGACGGCTGATGCCACCTCCAAGGTGAAGGCGGGTGAGCTGGTCAACTTCGTCGCCCAGCAGGTGGGCGGCAAGGGCGGCGGACGACCGGACATGGCGCAAGCAGGCGGCACGCAGCCCGAGCATCTGGCCGCGGCACTCGCAGCCGTTCCCGGCTGGGTGAAGGCGAAGCTCTGACGGTTGGCCCGTTTGCCAAGGCGCGCGCGCCTGTAGTACTGTTCTACAATAAGAACAAGAAGCATCGGGGAGGAGTATTGATACTTAGGCAACCGCGGTTGTCTCCTCGCGAAGGGAAACAGGACGATGCTCAAACAGCCTGGCGATACGATATTGCTGGTGGAAGATGAAGAAGCTGCGATCCTGCTGGTGCAGCAGGCAGTGGCAAGTTGTACGGGCGACCTGCACCTGGCAGTCGTGCCCAACGGCGTGGCAGCGCTGGATTGGCTGAACGCCGAAGCCGGGCAAGGACGCCCACTGCCGCGACTGATCCTGATCGATCTCAAATTACCCAAACTGGCCGGACTTGCGGTTTTGCGTGCCTTGCGCACGGACGAGCGTTCGCAGCACATCCCCATCGTCGTCTACTCCGAGATCCACGAACCATCCGACGTCCTTTTGAGCTACCAGATAGGCGCGAACAGCTTCGTGAAGAAGCCCGAGAACCTGCCGGAGTTCACCCAGTTACTGCATGAACTGCTCAATCTGGGCGGCCTGAACGGTGCCCCAAGGAAGAGAGCTCAGATCGTCGGTCGCCGCATGACCAAACGCGCCCCAGGGCGCTTCGGCCAAGTCTAGATCCGCCCGAAATCCTAGAAAGGTAAGGTCAATCCAGGCGCTGCCTTGAGCAGCACGCGCCGGAAATCGTCTTGTATGCGTTCGAGTGCAGGGGCATCGTCCGCCTCGAAGCGCAGGACAATCACCGGCGTGGTGTTGGAGGGGCGCATCAGCCCGAAACCGTCGGCGTATTCCACGCGCAGACCATCTATGGTGATGATCCCCTTCGCACCGTCGAACTTCGCTTCCTTCTGTAGGCGCGAGATCAGCGCGTGGTTCTCGCCCTCAGCGGTGTGGATGTGCAGCTCGGGCGTGCAAACAGCGTCCGGCAGTCCGTTCAGCGTGGCGTTCGGGTCTGCCACCTTGCTCAATATCTCCAGCAGGCGCGCCCCAGCGTACAGGCCGTCGTCGAAGCCATACCAGCGCTCCTTGAAGAACACGTGGCCGCTCATCTCGCCCGCGAGCAAAGCACCGGTCTCGCGCATCTTGGCCTTGACCAGGGAATGTCCCGTCTTCCATAGCGTCGGCTTGCCCCCGTGCTCGCGTATCCAGGAGAACAGATTGCGCGTTGATTTCACGTCGAAGATGATCTCGGCGCCTGGATTGCGTGAGAGCATATCGGCGGCGAACAGCATCAGCTGGCGGTCGGGGAAAATGATCTTGCCGTCCTTGGTGACCACACCCAGGCGGTCGCCGTCGCCGTCGAAGGCTAGTCCGAGTTCGCTGTCGTTGCTGCGCAGGGCGGCGATCAGGTCTTCCAGATTGTGCGGATCGGACGGGTCCGGATGGTGGTTGGGGAAGTTACCATCCACCTCGCAGAACATCTCGGTCACTTCACAGCCTATGCCCCGGTACAGCTTGGCGGCGAAGTCACCTGCCACGCCGTTGCCACAGTCCACCGTGATCTTCAGCGGGCGCGCCAGCTTGATGTCACCGATGATGCGTGCGAGGTATTCAGGCGCGATGTCGTATTGCGAATAGCTACCGGTACCGTGGCTCAGGTCGTTGGTCTCGATGCGGGTGCGCAGCTTTTGTATGGTCTCACCGGACAGGGTCTCGCCTGCCAGCACCATCTTGAGCCCATTGTAGTCAGGCGGGTTGTGGCTGCCGGTGATCATCACGGCGCAATCGGTCTTCAGCTGGAAGGCGGCGAAGTACGTCATCGGCGTGGCGACGCGGCCGACATCTATGACGTTGATGCCGCTCTTCTGGATGCCGCGTGCCAGCGCTTTTGCGAACTCGGGGCCGGACAGGCGACCGTCGCGGCCGATGGCGATGGTGTGCTGCTTGCGTGACGCGGCCTCCGAGCCAATTGCATGGCCTATAGCCTCGACGATGTCGTTGGTCAGTGTCTTGCCGACGATGCCGCGTATGTCGTAGGCCTTGAATATGTCTTTCGGGATGTTGGTCATGGTCGCTCTTTCGTCTGGATAGGAAGGTGCCGTGCCACTTCCTGTGGCGGCAGTTTGATCATGCAATTGAAATGCCCGAGCGGACACTCGCGTTTGAAGCAGGGGCTGCAGGGCAGGTCGAGTTTGAGGACCTGAGCCTTGTCAGACAACGGGGGGGTGAACTGCGGACTGCTGGAGCCGAAGATCGCCACCATGGGGCGGTCCAGGGCAGCTGCAATGTGCATCAAGCCGGAATCGTTGCTCACCACCAAGTCGGCGCAGGACAGCAGAGCGATGGCGTCAGACAGGTCGGTCGCACCGCACAGATTGCGGCACGGTTCGTTGCCGAGCGCGACTATGGTGTCAGCGACGTCCTTGTCCTTGGGGGAGCCGACCAGCCAGACCGCGTAGCCTTGCGCGCGCAGGTTCTGCGCCAGTTCCGCGTAGTAATGCGGGGGCCAGCGCTTGGCCGGGCCGTATTCCGCGCCCGGACAGAACACGGCCACGGGCTTGTCCAAGCTCAGTCCTAACTTGTCCAGTGTCCGGATGCGCTGTTCCTCGCTCACATGCAGACGCGGCGCAGTGAGCGGGCGCGGAATCTCGCTGCCCGGCGCCTCCGCGAGTTGTACGAAACGCTCCACCATGAGCGGCAGTGTCTTCTTGTTCAGCTTGCGCGCATCGTTGAGCAGGCCATAGCGCAGCTCACCGACGAAACCGGTGCGTAGAGGGATGCTGGCGAAGAACGGGGTGAGCGCGGACTTCCACGAGTTGGGCAACACGATGGCCTGATCGTAGCTTGCCGTGCGCAGCTGCCTGCCGAAACGGCGGCGTTCGGCGAGCCCGAAGGCGCCGTGTGGGAAAGGGTTGATGACGACGTTGTGTACCTCGGGCATCTGGCGCAGCAGCTTCTCGGTCCACGGCGGCGCGAGCACGTCGATCTGTGCCCCGGGGTGGCGCTGAAGCAGGCGCGATAGCATGGGCTGCATCAGCATGCAATCGCCCACCCAGCTGGGTGCGATGACCAGGATCTTCTGCATCAAGGGGATCAGTGGTGACCGCTCGGCAGCTCACCCTTGAACTTGTAATGGGTGCCGCAATACGGGCACACGGCCTCACCCAATCTTTCCACCGGGATGGCGACACGCGGATGTGAGTTCCACAGGCTCATGGCAGGTGTCGGGCAGAACAGGGGCAGAGCCTCTGCGCTGACCTCGACATAACGCTGCGTGTTGTTCTCGTTGGACATGCTCTCCCCTTGATGTTCGTTTTATACGTGTGCCAGCCAGCTTGCGTATTTCGGGTTCTTGCCGCTGACGATGTCGAAGAATGCCGACTGCAATTTGGTGGTGACCGGGCCGCGCTTGCCTATGCCTATGGTGCGCGTATCCAGTTCCCGGATGGGGGTCACCTCGGCAGCGGTACCCGTGAAGAAAGCCTCGTCCGCGCAATACACCTCGTCGCGAGTGATGCGCTTCTCGATCAGCTCCAACCCCATGTCCTTAGCCAGCGTGACGATGGAGTCGCGCGTGATGCCTTCCAGGCACGAGGTCAGGTCCGGCGTGTAGAGCTTGCCCTTCTTTACGATGAAGATGTTCTCTCCCGCGCCTTCGGCCACGTAGCCGTCCACGTCCAGCAGCAGCGCCTCGTCGTAGCCATCGTGGGCCACTTCCTGGTGTGCCAGGATGGAGTTGGTATAGGTGCCCACCGATTTGGAGCGGCACATGTTGATGTTCACGTGATGGCGGGTGAAGCTGGAAGTCTTGACGCGTATGCCCTTTTCCATGCCTTCTGCGCCCAGATAGGCGCCCCACGGCCAGGCGGCCACGGCCACGTGCACCGAAAGCGTCGTTGCGGCGATGCCCATGGCCTCGGAACCGTAGAACACGATGGGGCGGAGGTAGCAGGATTCCAACTTGTTGGCGCGCACCACTTCCTTCTGCGCCTCCATCAGGGTCTCCTTGTCGAAAGGCATCTTCATCTTGAAGATGTAGGCCGAGTTGAAGAGGCGGTCGGTATGTTCCTGCAGGCGGAAGATCGCCGTGCCCTGTGTGGTCTTGTATGCCCGCACCCCCTCGAACACGCCCATGCCGTAATGCAGAGTATGGGTGAGCACGTGGGTGGTGGCTTCGCGCCAGGGCACGAGTTTGCCGTCGTACCAGATGAAGCCGTCGCGGTCGG
>JBBIIJ010000016.1:0-43353 GCA_037446535.1 Sideroxydans sp.
CACTTTGCACCTCCACCTTGCCGCCGTTGGCCTCGGTGAGGTTCTTCACCACCACGAGGCCCAGGCCTATGCCGCGCGCCTTGGTGGTATACAAAGGCAGGAAGAGCTTGTCCATCTCCTCGGGCGCGATGCCCGTGCCGCTGTCCTTCACCCCTATGGTCACATTGGCGCCCGTCTTGTCAGCCGCAGCGCTGATCCGCAGCGTGCCTCCTCCTGGCATGGCTTCGATGGCGTTGCTGACCAGGTTGCGCAACACCTGCTGCATCTGCTGCACGTCCACCTGCAACGGCGGCACGGTGGGCGGGATGTCCAGCTGCACGGCGACCGAATCGGGGATGGCGACGCGACGCAGCGTCTGGCCGACCAGCTCGGCGACCCATACCGTCTCGGGCTTGGGCACCTTGGTGCGCACCGAGCCCAGGAGGTCGGAGACGATGCGCTCCGAGGCCTCGATCTCGCTCTTGAGGATCCCGAGGTACTCGCGGGTGGTCTGGTCGGCATCCGGCAGCACGGTCTGCAGGAAGTACACCGCATTGCTCATCACGCCCAGCGGATTGCGCAGCTCGTGCCCCACGCTGCCCGCCACCTGGCCCAGCACCGCCAGCTTCTCCTTGCGCACCAGCTCCGCCTGCGCTTCCACCAGCTGGCGCGTGCGCTCCTGCACCCTGAGCTCGGTCGCCTCATATAGCCTGCGGGCCTGTTCGGCGGAATCGCGCAGCCTCTCCTGCTCCTGTTCCAGCCTGTGCTGGTTCTCCTTGAAGGTCTCGTAGTTCTCGAAGATGAAGAACAGGGCGACCAGATAGACGCAGGTGGTGACCACATCGAGATGCGAATACCCCACACCCGACGTAGACAGGAAATGCCCGGCCAGGATGGTCAGGATGATAAAGGCCAGCCACACCCGCCCCGTGCGCCGCCCCTTGAGGAAGAAGGCCGACGCCCCCAGCAGGAAGAACAGCGAGGTCCGGGTGGGGTTCTCCGGCGCAAGCAGGTAGATGGCGGTGAAGAGCAGGTAGGAGAGCGCGAGCGCGATCGACGAGAGGGTCTCGACCTTGTCCTTGTGCCGGTTGAGGTAGGCCAGCAGCGAGAAGCAGAGCAGCGCGAAGACGAAGTCGATGACGCCCAGCGGCACGTTGCGCTGGATGCGGATGAAACCCAGGGTGAACGCGACCAGACCGGCCAGCAGGAACACGCTGTTGAGGAAGACCACCTTGTACTTGATCGCCTGTTCCGACTCGGAGAAATGCATCTCGAACAGCAGGAACCTGACCGAAGAGCCGCTCATGCGTCCCCCCTTTCGTTGCCGGATGCGGCGGGCAAGGTCAGGGTGAATGTCGTGCCCCGCTGCGGCGCGCTCTCCACCGCCACCTTGCCGCCGTTGGCCTCGGTGAGGTTCTTCACCACCACCAGGCCCAGGCCTATGCCGCGCGCCTTGGTGGTGAAGAGCGGCTGGAACAGCTTGCCCATCTGCTCGGGCGGCATGCCCATGCCGCTATCCCGCACGCGGACCGTCGCGGTCGTCCTCGTCGAGTCCACGGCCGCGCCGATCTGCAGCACACCGCCCCCTGGCATGGCCTCGATGGCGTTGCTGACGAGGTTGCGCAACACCTGCTGCATCTGCAACGCATCGACGCGCAGCAGCAGCGTCGGCGGTATCTCCAGCTTCACCTGCACCGCCGGCGGCACCGCAAGCTTGCCCAGCGACTGCGCCACCAGTTCCGCCACTCGCACCGTCCTGACCTGTGGCGGCCTGGTGCGCACCGAGTCCAGCAGGTCGGACACGATGCGCTCGGAACCGGCGATCTCGTTCTTGAGGATGTTGAGGTATTCCTTGACGCTGTCGTCCGCACCGGCGAGCACGGTCTGAAGGAAGTACACGGCGTTGCTCATCACGCCCAGCGGGTTGCGCAACTCGTGGCCCACGCTGCCCGCCACCTGCCCCAGCACCGCGAGCTTCTCCTTGCGCAGCAACTCGTCCTGGGCCTCGCTCAGCTGCCGTGTGCGCTCCGCCACCTTTCCTTCCAGCGCCTCGTTCCACCTGCGTATCTCTTCTTCCATGCGCTTGCGCTCGCTGACATCCCGGAAGAAGCCAAGGACGCCCGCCATGCCGCCGCGCTCTATGAGCGGGGTGGCGGTAAAATCCAGCACCTTGTAACCGCCGCCCTTGGCACGGACACGCGCCTCCACCTCGACCGACTTTCCCGAAAGTACGTCGAAGAAAGCGGCAGAAGTCTGGTTGAGGTCGTCTGGGTGTATCCATACCGAAAAGTGCGTGCCCACGAGGTCCGCGGAGGACCAGCCCACGAGTTGCACGACCGCCTGATTCACCGAGGTAAGGACGCCTTCCAGCGAGATGGTGAAGATGCCGTCCGGCGCCGTGTCGAAGATGGAGCGAAACCTGCACTCTGACTCGCTCAGCGCCTGTTCCATCTGCTTGCGCGCGGCGATATCGTGGAAGACGACGACGGTCCCGGCGATGGCGTCGCCGCTCCATATGGGTGTGCTGACATATTCCACCGGGAAGCTGCTGCCGTCCTTCTTCCAGAAGACCTCGTTCTCCCTGCGCCGGGACACCCCGTCCCGCATGGTGGCGTAGATCGGGCATTCGTCCGCTGGATAAGGGGTGCCATCCGCCTTCGCGTAATGCCAGAGGCTGTGGCTGTGCCGTCCTGTCATCTCGCCCGCTTCGTAGCCCAACATCCGCGCAGCCGCAGGGTTGACCAGCACGTGGTTCCCCTTCAAGTCCATGGTGCATATCCCTTCGCCCGCGGCTTCCAGGATGATCTCCAGCTCACGCCTGAGCCGTTCCACCGTTTCCTCCGCACGCTTGCGTTCGCCTATCTCCTTGCGCAGCTTCTCCAGCGCCTCGCGCAGGCTGCTCATGTTGAGCCAGGTCAGCAGGCCCACGGTCGAGATCAGCATGATCAGCACCACAGCCATGTGGATGAACTCGCGCCCCGCATCGCCGAAGGTCAGCAGGGGCGTGTACAGTCCGGCGAGTTTCATCGCCAGCAGCAGCAGGTAGTACGACGCCACCCCAGCCATCATCCACAGCGCATAGGCGGGCGCCAGCAGGCTTCCGGCCACGGTGATGGTCCAGATGAACAGCAACCACGCCGGGGAAGAGACACCATCGAAGAGCCAGGCGGCCATACCGATGGCGATCAGGTTGACCCAGACGTAGAGGCGCACCATGGGCCTCACGCGGCCGCGCCGTGACTGGACGAGGCAGAAGAGGGACAAAGGGATGAAGGCGAGCGGGAAAGCGGCTGCGATCCAGCTCACCCGCGCGCTCAGCAGGCCCAGCGGCTGCATGGAGAGGAACACGAGCGAAAGGGCGATGACGATGCCGGTGCTTATGACCATCAGCGTATTGAACAAGCGGCCCAGGCGCGCGGCCTCCTCGTCGCCGCTGCCGGCGACCAGGCGTTCCCATCCTGCCGCCAGCCTCGTCGAAGACTCGTTCATGCGCCCTCCCTCCCCGCGACGGGCAAGGTGATGCTGAACGTCGCCCCCTTCCCTGGTTCGCTCTGCACTTCCACCTTGCCTCCGTTGGCTTCGGTGAGGTTCTTCACCACCACGAGGCCCAGGCCTATGCCTCGCGCCTTGGTGGTGAAGAGCGGCTGGAACAGCCTGCCCAGCTGCTCGTGCGTCATGCCGACGCCGTCGTCGCGCACGGTGATGACGATCTTCGCGCCGCTCACTTCATGCGCCTCGATTTGCAGTGTACCGCCTTCCGGCATCGCCTCGACCCCGTTGCTGACCAGGTTGCGGACCACCTGCTTGATCTGCATCACATCCACCCGTAGCGGCGGCAGCTCCGGCGGAATGTCCACCTTCACGCCAACTGAAGCAGGCACGCTGAGCTTGGCCAGGGTCTGTTCGATCACCTCCGCAACACGTACTGCTTCAGGATGCGGCGCCTTGGTGCGCACGGAGTCGAGAAGGTCCGACACGATACGTTCGGAACCGGTGATCTCGTTCTTGATGATGTCGAGGTACTCCTTGACGCTGTCGTCCGCGTCCGCCAGCACGGCCTGCAGGAAGTACACCGCGTTGCTCATCACGCCCAGCGGGTTGCGCAGCTCATGCCCCACGCTGCCGGCCACCTGTCCCAGCACAACGAGCTTCTCCTTGCGCAGCAGTTTGTCCTGCGCATCCAGCAATTGCTGCGTGCGTTCCCGAACCTTCAGCTCCAGTTCTTCGTTCAGCTTGCGGATCTCCGTCTCCATCCGTCTGCGCTCGGTGATGTCGCGCATGATACCCACAGCATTCCAGCGCCCCTTGATGCGCATGGGCGTGACGATCAGTTCGATGAGGAATTCGCTGCCGTCCTTGCGCAGCGCGCCCAGCTCGACCAGCTTGCCGACGGCCGCGCCCTCGCCGGTTTCGGCGAAACGAGGAAAGTTGCGCAGAAAATCATCCATGTAGCGTGACGGAGAAAGAAGATGGTGCATGTCCTTGCCGATGACTTCCTCCTCCTTGTAGCCGAACATCTTTTCCGCCGCCTCGTTGAAGAATACGGTCCTGCCCTGCTCATCCAGCATGGCGATGGCGTCGCCTGCGGAGGTGGTGATGGAGCGGAACTTCAGCTCGCTTTCCGACAAGGCGCGCTCGGTGGCGCGAATTCTGGCGACGATGGGCCAGGACAATGCCACGCCAAGCGCCGCGAACAGGAAGGCCGCGGCAAAGCTCAGCTTGATGAACACGTCGATAGCCCAGCGCGCCGCCTCGCCCATGTTGGAGGAAAACGCGTCCTCTTCCAGCGACAGCTTGCGGTTTATCTCGAACAGCTTCACGCGGAAGAAATGCACCGTCTCGGGAACTCTGCGCCCCGCGGAGATTTGTTCATGTAGCGCCTGTGCCGCCGCGTCCATCTCGGCGATGAGGCGGTCCCCCTCGGCCCAGTTCGCCAGCGCCCTTTCCATGTAGGGCGTGCGCCGGAAGCTGCGGAAGAAGGAGATCACGTACTCGATGTCTTCCGGATGGATGCGGCCGCGATGGAATCCCGCGCGCGCAACGTCCAGGTCCGGATCGGGCTTCAGCAGCTCAAGGCGGGCCTGTCGGTCGCCCAGCGGCTCCTGGGTGGCTTGCAGGTACGCCTGCCAGCCGGCTTCGTCGCCAGACTCGGCATAATATTCCAGGCTGATGACCGCATTCTTCTGGGCCTTGGCCCACACCCCTTCGCCCCCCACATAGGCGCGCACGGCATTGAGGGCGTTCATCTCCACCCGGATGAGCAGAAGAAAGATGAGGATAAGCGCAACGAACAGCGCAATGATGAGATAGACCTGTCTGGTCGCCGTGGGCCGGTGCGCAGTTTTCTCAGGCATCGCCGTCTCCCCTCTCCTTCCAACCCGGCAGTGTGATGGCGAAGGTCGTTCCCTTGCCCAATTCGCTTTGCACCTCGACCTTGCCGCCGTTGGCCTCGGTCAGGTTCTTCACCACCACCAGCCCCAGGCCTATGCCACGGGTCTTGGTGGTGTACAGCGGCTGGAACAGCTTGTCCATCTGCTCCGGTAAGATGCCGACGCCGGTGTCGCGCACGCTGACGGTCACGGTTCCGTCCTGCCCATTCTCGACCGCGCTGATTTGCAGCGTCCCCCCTTGCGGCATGGCCTCGACGCCGTTGCTGACCAGGTTGCGCAGCACCTGGCGAATCTGCGAGCCATCCACCCGCAAGCTCGGCAGTGTCCCCGGCAGGTCTAGTCTGAGCGTGACGGACGCGGGGATGGCGAGTTTGGCCAGTGTCTTCCCGGTCAATTCCGCGACACCCACTTCCTCCGGCTGCGGCGGCTTGGTGCGCACCGAGTCCAGCAGGTCGGAGACGATACGCTCCGAACTGGCGATCTCGTTCTTGAGGATGTCCAGATACTCCCTGGTGGTCTCGTCCGCGTCGGCCAGTACGGTCTGCAGGAAATACACTGCGTTGTTCATCACGCCCAGCGGATTGCGCAACTCGTGCCCCACGCTGCCCGCCACCTGCCCCAGCACCGAAAGCTTCTCCTTGCGCACCAGTTGTTCCTGCGCCTCCAGCAGTTGCTGGGTACGCTGCTGCACCTTGAGTTCCAGTTCCTCGTTCAGCCTGCGGATGTCTTCCTCGGCCTGCTTGCGCCCGGTGATGTCTTCTATCTGTGCAACGAAGTGGACGGGACTATTCTGCGCATCCCATATCAGCGAAACGCTCAGGCGTATCCATACGACATGACCGTCCTTGTGGATATACCGTTTCTCCATCTGGTAGTGATCTATCTCCCCCTCCAGCAATCGCCTCACAAAATCCATGTCGGACTGGAGATCATCCGGATAAGTGATGTCCTGGAAGGTCCGGTCCAGCAGTTCCTGCTCCGTATAGCCCACGATATGGCGTAGCGCTTCATTGACCTTGAGCCAGCGCCCGTCCAGCCCTACCAGCGCCATGCCGATGGCCGAGTTCTCGAATGCCTTGCGGAAGCGTTCCTCGCTGTCGTGCAACGCCAGTTCCGTTTTTTTGTGTTCGACGAGCTCCTTCTCCAGTTCGAGGGTGCGCTCGTTGACCTTCTGCTCCAGCTCTTCCTGGTTCTGCTCCTGCAGGCGGATGACCTGCTGTTGTGCCTCGATGCGTTGCTGCTTCTCGATGTTGATCCTGTCTGCCAGCGCCAACGACAACAGGCTGACTATCGCCACCACGCCGGAGGGAAGGAACAGATCCGCCCAGAACATGCTCGACATGACGCCGAACTTCTCCAGAGTCGCCAGCAGCGCGGAGAACAGGAACAGCCCCCAGGCGATGGTGAAATAGCGTGCCGTATGTTCTCCCCGTCGCCACAGCGCGATCCCGACATAGAGCGCCGTGACGGCGGTGACCATGGTCATGGCCAGCACGAACTGGATCTCCAGATGGTAGCCCAGGGCCGGAAACACGATGAGCGCCGCGACCTGGCTGATCACCACGCCGTAGAGCACATATCCGACCCTGGGTGCAGTGTGCGGCAGGTCGAGGAAATGGTGGATGAAACGGGAGGCGAAGATCGTGCTCAGGGAAATGAACACCGCGATGTTGTATTGCTGGAAATGCACCGCCTCCGGCCACAGGTACCGGTAGCCCCAGCCGTACAGTCCGGCGGTGAACAATCCGAACATCGCCACGAACAGGACATAGTGGATATAGGCCCGCTCGCGCACCATCAGGTACAGGAACAGGTTGTACAGGATCATGATCAGGATGATGCCGAAGTAGATGCCCTGGAGTGCCGTGACCGTATCATGGTGCTCGAGGTACGCCTCCTCCTGCCACAGGGTCATGGGCACCTGCACCGTGCCCCGGCTCTGGACCCGCAGATAGACCGTGACGGGCTGTGCCCGTGGCAGCTCGAGCGGCAGGTCGAAAGCCACGTGTTCGAGGGGGCGGTCGACATATGGCCTGTCATCGCCCGTGCGCACCGTTTGCAGAAGGCGCGCGCCGTCAAACGTGTACAGGGTGATCTCATCGAGCAACGGATAGTCGATCTCCAGCAGCCACCGTGCTTCGTTGGCCTGAAGCACGATACGGAACCAGTAGGCCGAATGACTGAAACCGAAGTCAGGGACCTTGCCGGAATATTTCTTCCATGCCTGGTCCGGCACTTGCCTCAGTTCGTCGATCTCGAGCCGGCCCGATCCGTCTTCGAAATACTCGACCCTTTCACCCAGCGAGTAGGATTGTCCGGTCTTGTCCAGGATCAACATCGAGGTGGCATGAGCTCCAAGACAACAGATCAGAACCATCGCTCCTAGAGTCAGCCTGGTGATGTTGATATACAACATGGGTGGATAGATCTTCCTAAACACGACTGCCCCCGCATTCGGTGATACGGTGATCTCCGCGCATATCCTTTGGAAGCCGTTCTTTCCCGTCAGGCAAGCGAGTCGCCATCATCTTCCCCCTCCTTCTTCGCTGCCTTGCTCGGCAGGGTAATGGAGAACGTGGAGCCTTTGCCAGGTTCGCTCTGCACTTCCACCTTGCCGCCATTGGCCTCGGTCAGGTTCTTCACCACCACCAGCCCCAGGCCTATGCCGCGCGCCTTGGTGGAGAAGAGCGGCTGGAACAGGCGCTGCATGTCTTCGGGCGCGATGCCGCTGCCGCTGTCCGCGACGGAGAGCGTGACGGTCCCTTGTTCCGCGTCCTGGCTGGAGCCTATCTTCAGGACGCCGCCCCCGGGCATCGCGTCCACGGCGTTGTTGATCAGTTTGCCTATCACCATCCGCATCTGCTGCGCATCGGCATGGACAGCGGGAATGCCGGGCGGGATGTCCAGCGTGACGGAGATGTGCGGGGGCACGGGGAATTCACCTAGCGCCTGTTCCGCCAGCGTGGCCACGTCCACCTCCTCCGGGTGTGCAGGCCGGGTGCGAACCGAGTCCAGAAGGTCGGACACTATCCTGGTGGAGCCTGCGATCTCTTTCCCGATGATGTTCAGGTATTCGCGCGTCGTCTCGTCTGCGTCCAGCTTCGCGGATTGCAGGTAGAACACGGCGTTGCTCATCACTCCCAGCGGATTGAGCAGCTCGTTGCCCACCGCACCCGCCACCTGGCCCAGCACCGCGAGCTTCTCCTTGCGTACCAGTTCCTCCTGCGCCTCGGTAAGCTGCCGCGTTCTATCTTCAACCCTTGCTTCGAGTTCCTCATTCAGCTTGCGTATCTCCTCCTCGGCCCTGGCGCGTTCGGCTTGGCGCCTCATGGCCCGGTATCCAAAAACACTCAGGATGGCCAGTCCCACACTCCACACGACCGCGTGGCCGGTGGCAACGTTGTAGCTGGCCTGCCTGGCGACTTCATTGAAGCTCGTCAGAGGAACGGAGACATCCGTTCCGCCGCGAATGTCGCCCAGCTTGTATCCCTGATGCGCATGACATTTCAGGCAGCCCTGTTCGACCATGAAAGGACGCATCAAACGCAAATGGGGAACGCCACCTATATCGCTGACCTCCGCCACTTCTTTCTCTCCTCGATCCAGTCGCTCAAGCGCCTGCCGTTCCCATTCGTCAGGCGCGTTGAAGGGATTCAGGGGCTTGAGGCTGGTGAGGTGCCCTTTTTCGCCGAACGGACTCGCGAATCCGGCCTGAACCTCGCGAAGGACGTAAGCGGGATTCATCAGCGTCAGTTTCTTTCCGGTCGTGGTTATCACGTCCCTGTCGGGGACAAGGCCGGCAAGGTATGGATTGGGCGGAGTCTGCTCGGTCGGTGGAACATAGACCCCGCCGTGGGACGTTGCCCACCGGCGGAAGGCAAGGTCCTTGTTGATGTAGGCATGGGCTTCACGGCGGGCCAGCGCCATGCTCTGCTGACCGATACCATATAGCCCCCAGGCCAGGGAACCGGCCACGATCACGCTCCATGCAAGGATGGCAGCGATGATATTGCGTTTGACCGACGAGGTTCTGTTCAGCATGGCAGCGTCACCGTGAATGTCGCGCCCTTGCCCGGCTCGCTCTGCACTTCCACCTTGCCGCCGTTGGCCTCAGTCAGGTTCTTAACCACCACGAGCCCGAGGCCGACGCGGCGGGCCTTGGTGGTGTACAGCGGCTGGAACAGACTGGTCAGGTCTTCCGGCGCGATGCCCGCGCCGGTGTCGCGCACGCTCACCGACACATGGCCGGGCCGGTCCCCGCGCGCCGCAATGGTCAGCGTGCCGCCCCGCGGCATTGCTTCCACCGCATTGGTGATCAGGTTCCACAGCACCTGATGCAGGTGCATCGGGTCAGTCTTCAGCTCGGGGAGCGCATCGGGGATCTCCACGCGGACCATCACGGAAGACGGCACCTCGCACTTGTGCAGCGTCTGCCCGACCGCATCCGTCAGTTCGACCATCGCCGGATGCGGGGGCTTGGTGCGCACGGCATCCAGCAAGTCCGACACGATGCGCTCCGCCTCGCCTATCTCGGCCTTGATGATGCCCAGGTACTCCCGGGTCGTCTCGTCCGCATCGGTGAGCGAGGCCTGCAGGAAGTACACTGCGTTGTTCATCACGCCCAGCGGATTGCGCAATTCGTGCCCTACCGTATCGGCCACCTGTCCCAGCAGCGCAAGTTTCTCCTTGCGCACCAGTGCCTCCTGCGCCGCCAGCAGTTGTTGCGTGCGCTCCTGCACCTTGAGTTCGAGTTCTTCGCTCAGTTTGCGGAACCGCTGTTCGGACGCGCGCAAGGCCTCCTCGGCCTCCTTGCGTTTGAAGAAGCCGGGCACCTCGTAGCGGGAGATCCGTTTCGCCAGCTCCGGCTCCTTTTTCAGATAGGCGGCGATGTGTCCTTCGATGCGGGACGGCGGGGCCATGATGAAACGGCATTCCGGGTCGCCTTTGGCCTTGCACGTGATCTCGGTGGCGACCAGCCCTATCCCGAAGCTCTCCTCGCACCAGCCCGAGGAATAGCCCGCATTCATCACGCACACGGGAAAATCGGCCTTCTTCCCTGCGGTCAGCCATGCATCCGATTCGAAGGAGTACGGGTGGTCGTAGATGAGGTAATAGTCCTCGTCCGGGGTGGGCGAGGATTCCGCGAAGATGTCCACGAACGCCCAGCCGGTGTGGGCGAAATGAACCGGGCCGACAGACAGCTTCTCTATGGGATCGCGCAGGTCCATCTTGCGGTGGAAGTTCCTCGCGTCCTGCCTGCCGATGGCATGCGCGATGTCGAAGAGCAGCTGGCGCGCGATGTTGTCCGCCTCTTCCTTGCCTTCCTTCCGGTACAGCGAAGTGACGGTCTCGAAGAATTCGACCGACATGGAGGCTGCCCGCACCAGGATGTAACGCTCGCCGAATATCTCTATCGTGCCCCTGGACGGGTCTTCCTTCCTCTCGCCGAAGAAGCGCGCGACGTATTCCTGCGCCTTCGCGAACAGGGGCTCGAATTGCTGTGGCACTTTCACGGTCTTCAGCATGCTTCGCTCCCCTCGTTCAGGTCATTCGTTCTGCCGCCGGCAACGTGACGACGAAGGTCGTACCCTTGCCCGGCTCGCTCCGCACTTCCACCTTGCCGCCGTTGGCCTCGGTCAGATTCTTCACCACCACCAAGCCCAGCCCTATGCCGCGAGGCTTGGTGGTGTACAGCGGCTGGAACAGCCTGCGCATCTGCTCGGCGGTCATGCCGACGCCGCTGTCGCGCACGCTGATGGTCACGGTCCCGCCGGCATCGTCCGCCGCTGCCCTTACCTCCAGGCTGCCCCCGTCTGGCATCGCCTCTATCCCGTTGCTCATCAGGTTACGGAAGACCTGCTGCGTCTGCTGCATGTCCACCCGCAACGGCGGCAGCGCAGGCGGGATGTCCATCTGCACTTCGACCGAAGCAGGGACGGCGCATTTATGCAGGGTCTGCACCAGCAGTTCCGCCACACCCACCGCCTCGGGTTGCGGCGGCTTGGTGCGCACCGAGTCCAGCAGGTCGGACACGATGCGCTCGGAACTGGCGATCTCGTTCTTGAGGATGTTGAGGTACTCCTTGGTGGTGTCGTCCGCGTCGGTCAGCACGGACTGCAGGAAATACACCGCGTTGCTCATCACGCCGAGCGGGTTGCGCAGTTCGTGGCCCACGCTGCCCGCCACCTGCCCCAGCACGGCCAGTTTCTCCTTGCGCACCAGTTCCTCTTGCGCCTCCACCAGCTGGCGCGAGCGCTCCCGCACGCTCTGCAAGGCCTGCTGCAGGCTGCGCATGTTGAGGTAGGTCAGCACGCCCACGGTGCACACCAGCATGATGAGCACCAGCGACATGTGGACGTATTCGCGCCCTTCGGCCCCGGGGACGAAGGGCGGCGTGTAAAGGCCCGCCTGCGACAGGAGCAGCATGAAAAGGTAATAGGCGAGCACCGCGCCGCTCATCCACAGCGCGGAGCTGGGTTTCAGTAATATCCCCGCGATGGTGACCGACCAAAAGAACAGCACCCATGCGGGCGACACGAGCCCGTCGAAGGTCCAGGCCGCCGCAGCTATGGCGATCATGTTGGCCCAGACGTAGAGCCGTATCATCGGCCTGATGCGGCCACGCCTGGCCTGCACCAGGCAGAAGGCGGAGAGCGGGATGACGAAGATTGGGAAGCCCGCCGCGAACCAGCTGAGGACGGGCCCAAGGAAGCCCAGGGGCTGCATCACCAGGAAGACGATGGAGAGCAGGATGGCGATCCAGCCGCTGATGAGCATCAGCGTGTTGAACAGGCGGCCGAGGCGTTCCTCTTCTTCGTCGCGAGCCTTGACCGCGATCAGTCCCTCCCACGTCGCGGAGAGACGCGCCTTCAGGCCGGGTCGCATACTGCTTTGATCGTCTGTTGTCATCGATCTCCTCTTATGCGGGGTCGGCGGCCGGACTCTCGCACGGCAGGATGATGGAGAACGTAGCGCCCTCACCCGGCTTGCTCTGCACTTCGACCGTCCCGCCATTGACCTCGGTCAGGTTCTTCACCATCACCAGACCCAATCCTATGCCGCGGGCTTTGGTGGTGAAAAGTGGTTGGAACAGATTGCGCATCTGCTCGGCCGTCATGCCCACGCCGTTGTCGCGCACGCTGATTGCGACCTTGTTCCCCTCCGCATCCGCCTTGGCGCTGATGTCCAGCACGCCTCCGCTCGGCATGGCTTCTACGCCGTTGACGATGAGGTTGCGCAAAGCCTGGTGGATTTGTTCGGCATCGGCCTGCAACGGCGGCAGGTTGGCGGGGATGTCCAGCCTGACCTGGACGGCGGGCGGGGGGGTGTACCTCGACAGCGTCAGCGTCACGAGCTCGCGCACACCCACGGTGCCCGGGGTGGGCAGCTTGGTATGTACGGCATCCATCAGGTAGCTGACGATGCGCTCCGAGCCCGCGATCTCGTTCTGGATGATGTTGAGGTATTCCTTGACGTTGTCGTCGGCGTCAGTCAGCACCGCCTGAAGGAAATACACCGCGTTACTCATCACACCCAGCGGGTTGCGCAGCTCGTGCCCCACACTGCCCGCCACCTGCCCCAGCATGGCCAGCCTCTCCCTGCGCACCAGCGCCTCCTGCGCCTCTTCCAGCTGCTTCGTCCGCTCCTTGACCTTCTGCTCCAAACCTTCGTTCAGTTTGCGTATCGTCTCTTCTGCTTCCTTGTGGGCGGTGATGTCCAGCACGGTGCCCAGCATGCGAACGGGCTTGCCCAGTTCGTCGCGCTTCACCTCCCCCTGTTCGAGCACGTGTCGCACGGCCCCGTCCGGCAGCACGATGCGATGCTCCACGCTGTAGGGGCGCCCCAGTTCCAGCGCACGGCGCACGCCGTCCTCCACGGCATGCCGGTCTTCCGGGTGCACGGCCTGCAGGAACAGGTCGTAGGTGACCTCGTGCTGCTGCGGCTCCATGCCGAAGATGCGGTAGATCTCGTCCGACCAGGCCAGGCGGTTGCTGGCGATGTCCCATGCCCAGTCGCCGAGGTGGCCTATGCGCTGTGCCTCGGTCAGCGAATCGGTACGCTGCCGCAGGATCTCGTTCTCCAGCTGCAGCTTCGCCGCCATGTCGTTGATGCCCTGCGCCAGCGTCTGCAGTTCGGCCACGTGGCTCGGGAGAGTGGCGCGCGTCTCCAGCCGGCCTTGTCCCAGCAAGCGCATGACGTCGCTCAGCCTGCGGACCGGGGACACGATGCTGCGGCCACTCAGTTGTATCAGCGTCAATAGCAGCACGAGGTACAGCCCCGTTCCCCCCAGGGTCAGCCAGAGGAGACGGGACTTGAGCTGCTCGGTACGCTCACTGCTCATCGCCACGACGACCGCACCTATCTGCTGGGGCGGGCGCACGGCTTCCAGCTCTTCCAGCACGACCTGCGCCGGCAGGATGGGACGATATATCTGCAGCCCTGTCTTGTTCCGGTAGAGGGGCGTCTGCGCATCTGCCAACTGTCTGAGTTTGGCGATCTGTCCGGCTGAACCGGTGAAGCCCCCCTGTGCCACCAGCACGTTAGCGGCGTCCAGGATGAGCACGCCCTGCACGTCCGGCTGCTGCAACACACCCTGCGCGAGGGTGCGCAGGAAATCCTGGTTGTTGGCGAACACGCCGTATTCGCTGCCGGAGGCCAGCTGGTGGGCGATGAGCTGGCCACGCTCCGCCAGGCTTTCGTCCAGGGCGGTGAAGCGGTCGCGCAGGAAGAAGGACTCCAGGCTGACTGCCAGGAACAGCAGCGGCACCACGGTCAGGCCGGCGACATACTGGCGTATGCTGAATCGCCTCATCTGGCCCTCATTCCTTTTGTCGTACTCATTTGACTCCACATGAATGGGATGGATGGACTCATCCGGCGAATGTATCTCCTATCCACAATATGCGTGCACAAGCTTGTGGGTGCGGTGTGGATAAGCTGGAAATCTCTTTCGAGCGCACGAGGATAGGATGCCTGCATATTCTGCGGTCTACCGAACATCCGTCGCAAGGGCATGCCGGAATCCCTTCTCCGTTGGGAAGTCACCCGGCAACGTGATGAAGAACGCGGTTCCCTTGCCCGGCTCGGTTTGCACCTCCACCTTCCCACGTTGCTCATCAGGTTGCGCAGCACCTGCTGGACCTGCATGGAGTCCACATTCAGAGGTGGGAGCTCCAGAGGGATGTCCTGCCTCCATACCGTTTTGCGTGGGAACCGGTGTCGTCATAGCGTGCGGCCGAGTCGACAGCGAAGAGCGCTGCAGCCGTGAGAACAGATGCCGTAGGACGGCAGTCAGGCGAGAAACATACTTTCATCCAAGCCCCCTTGCGATGAGTGTCGTTGTTGCCTAGCGCGAGATGTTGTTCGTATTCTTGTCCGGCCTTGCGTGCCGGGAGGATCGAGGCACGATACTGTGCTCGCCCGCGATGTTCGTCAAGGCCGGTCCGGCGAGTTGATCAGGGCATCGGCCTCCTCGCCGGTCAGATACCTCCAGGGCAAGGGGACCAGCCCCGGCACCTTAGCCATGTAGCGGCGGTATCTCTCGCCGTATCGCGCGACGAGTTTCCGTTCCTCGAGCGTGGAACCTACGATGAAGTAGAGCGTGATCGCAAGTGCCGAGACGAGCAGCGGCGCGTTCATGTCGCGCGTCCAGATCAGGACCAGGGCGAAGCAGTACCAGGGGTGCCGGACGTAGCGATGGAAGACAGAGAGCGTGAAGGTCTGTGTATCTTCGCTGCCGCGTTCCCTGAGCTGGCGCAGGCCCAGGAACTCCCCCATGTCATAGGCACGGGTGGATGCGAAGAAGCAAAGGATGGCCGTCAGCCCAAGGCCGTTGGCCAACCAGGCAAAGGTGCCCTGCCATCGCCAGAGCCAATCGCCCGAAGTCCCATACACCAGCCAGAGCACAGGCAGCAGGGTCACGGCCGAGATGCCGTTGAAGGCGGCGCGGTAGGCCGCCCTCAGTCGCGGCCAGCGATGGCCGATCCAGGCCTTCACCGCGGATGTGGCGAGCAGCGAATGAAGGGCGAAGTAGGCACACCACGCCAGGGCGATTTCGGCTAGTCTCATTTCGATCGCGGAGCAGAAGGGGCACCGATTCTCGCATCATTCCCGCCGTGCATCCATGCTGCGCCCGCCCTATCCACAATTGGCGTGCACAAGCTTGTGCATGCGGTGTGGATAAGCCAGAAATCCGCTAGCCCAGCATGAAGATAGGATGAACGCCCGTTTTGCGGTCGGCAAGGCCGCCCTATGGGCTCCGGATCAGGGTCGCCTCGCAGTGCAGCTTGTCTGCGTGCCCCCACGCAGTGACCGTCTCCACGAACTGGCCAGGATCTCCGGGCAAGGGACAGAACAGGTCGTATTCAGCATAGAAACTGCCATCGCTATTGAAGTTGATGCTGCCGGAGCGCTCGTTGCGGGCGTTGCGCCAGATGCCCTCGTATCCGGGCAACTGGCTGGCCGGATCGACGACTCGGGTGAAAGTGGCCGCGGCGAGGTCTATTTTCGGTGCGCCCCCTGCTGCGGAGTAGCGCCCGGCCTGCTGCTGCAAGGCGGCGACGATGCGCTCGGCCTGTGCCTCAAGCTCGGTCGGGAGCGCCCGCTCCCCTGCGACTGTCACCATATGTCTGAAGGTGCCTTCAGTCGCTCGACGACCTGTCCGCCCAGCAGATGCGTGTCGAATATCTCGCCCACGTCCGCCCTGCTCACGTTGCTGTAGAGCACGCCCTCGGGATAGACCAGCACGTTGGGTCCCATGCCGCAGGGGCCGATGCAGCTGCTGGAGGTGACCATCACCCGCACAAAGCACTGGCGCTGCTGCCACTGATGCATGAACTCGTCCACCACCTCGCTGCAGCCCTTGCTGCCGCAGGAACCGCGCGGATGTCCCGGCGGGCGATGTTGCGAGCAGACGAACACGTGTCGTAAGGGTTTCGCCATCTCAGGCCCCCATCGCCATGGGCTGGTGCGTGTGGCATTGCTTGGGACAGACGCGGGAGCACGAGCCGCAGCCTATGCAGTCCAGCGCGTCGGCGATGGTCATCACCATGCTGTTGTCTTCGTCCTCATCGTAGTTCTCGTCATCCTCGCTACGCTCGACCAGCTCGAACACCTTGCGCGAACAGACCTTGTAGCAGCGGCCACAGCCGATGCAGTTGGCCGCATTCAGCGCGGTGACGAATGTGGGTTCATAGGGCACGCCGCCCCGGGTGGTACCGGTGATGTTTGCCATTTTCTTTCCTTTTAACTCTGGGATTCCTTCTGTGCCGCCGCCAGCCTCGCGTTCGCCTCCGCCCAAGCCTGGCATGCGTCGTATGTGGATTGCGCGAGTGCGGGGATCTCCTTGTATCCTGCCGGCAGGCGTTCCTCGACCAGGTCGTGCATCTGCGACGCCCACTCGGTTGCGATGCACGACCGCTTCTTCACTTCACGGTCGAGTTCCTTCAGTTGTTCTTCGGTCATTCAGTCCTCCTTTCGGAGAGGAGCGAGGATGGAGTCAAACCCGCGGCCCCGCCTTTCGCTCGAGCCTCGCTCCCCTATCCTCTATCCTCAAAGTCCGGCGACTTCCGGATGCTTGCCCACCATCCCCAGCGCCACCGACAGCAGCTTGTCCGCCTCATCCTTCATCTTCGACAGGCTCTCATAACCGTAGCGATGCACGTCGCGCAGGGTCTTGTCCATCACCACCAGCTTGCCCACCGTGATGACGGCGCGGCCGAAACCCTCGTGCGTGATGTTGATCATGGGCACCGCCATCTGGCCGCATTCCTTCTCGATGAGCGAGGCGATGGCGTTGTAGAAGGCCTTGATACGCGACAGCAGCACCTCGTCCGGGTCGCCGATCACCGGCATCGCGCGGCGTTGCTCCTTGGTCACCACATAGGGCGCTAGGATGCGATCGGCGGGCCAGCCGTCGTAGGTGCCGTAACTGTCGATGGCGCGCATCTGCTTGACCATCTCCAGGATGAAATCGGTGGACATCAGCGGATCTGTTTCACTCATGGTGTTTCTCCTTTGTTTGATTACAACGCGTTCACTTGTAGCCCGCATGGAACGAAGTGCAATGCGGGAAAGTCATTTCCCGGACTCCCACATTTCATTCGGGCTACCCGATCCTTCTTCTGCCTTTCCTGCAACGATGCGCGGCGACCAGCGCAACAAGCGCATCAGCAGCAGCCCGGCCAAGGTGCCGCCCGCCGCACCGAGCACGGCATAGCCGTCGCCATAACCTGCCAGCGTGGGGATGGCCGCGCCCGCGATGGCGAACGCGCTGGGCACGAGGTAGGCCATCACCCCTGCCTTAAGCAGGTCGCCTTCGCTCATCTGCAATGCAAGCTCCTCACCCACCTTGCCGTCGCACGACAGCGCCACCGGCTTGCGCCCGCCTGCGAAATACTTCGCCAAGCCGGAGACGCCGCACACGCTACGCGAACCGCAGCCGCCGCAGCCCGAGCGCTCGGTGGATTCAACCAGCAACTGTCCGTCGTGGCGGCCTACGACCTTCACGCGGGTCTCTATCATTCGCTCCACTCCTCGTCTGCCCCGAACTTGCTCGCACCCGCTTGCTTCTTCATGTGTTTCGCCAGCCACAGTGGTGGATCGTTCACCAGATTCTTTTGCAGGCCGAGCAGCAGCTCATCGATGTCGGTGCCCTCGTCCACGCGCATGGGCTGTATGCCTGCCGCCAACAACTGCTGGATGGCGGAGGCGCCCACCGCGTTGCAGTACACCGCTGCGCAATCGCCCAACAGCTCCACCTTGGCCGCCAGCTTGCCTTCGTGGCCGTCCATCGCGGTCTCCATGAACTCGGCCACCTCGATCAAACGCGTCTCATGCTCGCCCAGCTCGTAGATGGCAAACGCCTCGGCCGCGCCGAAGTGCTGGTTCACCGCGCGGCGGTCGCTGGTGGCGAATGCGATCCTCACTTTCATCGCCGCTTCATCAGTGGGCTTGATCAGGCGCAGATGCCGCATTCTTCGACTCGCGTTGGTAGATGGATATGTAAGGCTCCGGCTCGTGGTGTCCGTGCTCGGCCATCAGGTTAGCCAGGTCGAACAGCGCCTGGCGCGTGCCGCGATAACCCACCCACAGGCGCTGGTAGCCGCCGATGAGGTCGTATTGCGGAAAGCCCGCGCGCAGCAGCGGCACGCCGAGACGGCGCGCACTTTCGACCGCGTGTGAATTGCTGATGACCAGTTGCGCGCGGTGGCGCTGCGCCGCGATCTCCAGGTCTTCGAGGTCGCCGATGCCCACGTGCTCCGCCGCAACGTAATTGAGGATGTTGGCGCGCGCAGGCGCCACCGCGGCCACCACCTCGCAGCCCATCCCCGTCACCAGCCGCGACAGGTTGTAGAGCAGGTCCGGGTCGGCGGCGATGGCGATGCGCGCGAAACCCAGCATGAAGTGCGCATCCACCATCGCATCCTGCAACTGCGCACGCTGGCGGGCTATCTTCTCCGGCACCGGCTTGCCGCTGATCTCGGCCAGTGCGGCGACGAAGCTATCCACCGACTCCAGCCCCATAAAGGAATCGAAGCGATAGTCCGGCACGTGGGTCTGCACCTTGAGGAAATCGGCCGCATCGAACAGCGAATTGCCCAGCACCAGCGTGGCGATGGATTCGCCCATGCTCGCGATGTCAGTGACGGGCGTGCCGCCCACGGTGAGCGGCGTGCTCTCCAGTTCGGTGAGGTGCCCGTCGAGCGAATCGGCGAGGTCAGGCAACACCAGCGGACGCAGGCCGAAGGCCTCGATCAACTCCTTGATGTGCTCCACATCGCCCGGGGTGAGGAAAGAGCCCGCCAGCAGATTGACCTGTTTTTTTCGCTTTCCCACATTACTCCCTCTCCCGCTTGCGGGAGAGGGTTGGGGAGAGGGAAAAAGTGCCTCCAAAATCGCCTTCACCGCCAGCGCATAACCGCTTTCCAGACAGCCGCTGAAATCCGGCGTGTTCACCGGCACCACCGGGATATGCGCGAACTCGGGATGCGCGGCATAGAACTCTTTCACCAGCCGCCTGATGTCCGTGCCCTGCGTCTCGGACAGTCCCGTGGTCGGCAGGCCGATCAGCGCGGGCTTGCTCTTCTCGCAGATGGTCGCAAGGCCGAGGATCACGTTCTCGTCGGCGCTCATCACCGTGGACACCTGGTCCATCGCCGTGGTCTGCAAGGGGATGGGCTCGCGGAAGTGGCGCACGAAATACACCTTGCCAAACGCGGTGCAGCCCTGCGAGCCGTGCAACATCGGGATGGCGCGGTGGATGCCGAGGAAGGCCAGCGACGCGCCGACCGGCTGGCTGGCCTTGAGCGGATTCACCGCGAGGGCTTTGTTACGTTTCAGAATCTCGGCCATGTCAAACTCCCCATTCCACCGTCATTCCGGCGCAGGCCGGAATCCAGCAAAAACCAACAGCCCGCGCAGCGGACAAATCCCTGGTCGTCCCGCTGCCGCGGGAAGTCGTTTGATCGACTGGATTCCGGCCTGCGCCGGAATGACGACGTGTATCGAGTTGCGTCATGAATGCTCATCTCACGCCCCCAACTCCACACCAGGCACACCCGCCCTCACCCACGGCGCTGCCTTGCGCACTGCCGGCCATACCGGCGATTCCAGCGTGAGCGCGAGCTGGCGCGCCAGTTCCAGCATGCCGCTGTAACCCTCGTAGCCGAATTCGCGTTCCTGGTTGATGTCGAGAAAAGGGATGCGCGCCTTGAGCGCGGTGTACATGTTGCGGCCGCCCGCGATGAGCATGTCGGCCCGGTATTCCTTCACCGCGCCGAGCAAGGCCTTGGCGCTGCCGTCGGTGATCATCTTCGTCTTCTCGCCCATGATCTCGCGGATGCGCGCCTTGTCTTCTTCGGTGGACTTGTTGGTGCCGGTGGCGACAACGTCCATGCCCAGGTCCTGCAGAGCAGAAACGATCGACCACGACTTCACGCCGCCGGTGTAGAGCAGCACGCGCTTGCCCTTGAGCCGTGTGCGCCAGGGTTCCAGCGCGGCGTTGATCTTTGCCTCCTCCCTTGCGATCAGCGCTTCAGTTCGTTCGGTGAGTGACGGGTCGTTCAACAGCTTGGCGAACTCCCGGAACACCTGCGAGGTGTCGGTCACGCCGTAGAAGCTGCCCTCGAAGAACGGCACGCCATGGTCGGTCTTGAGCTTGCGCGCCACGTTGAGCAACGCCTTGGCGCACACCACCATGCTGGCCTCTGCGCGGTGCATGGTCTGAATCTCGCGGAAGCGCGCATCGCCAGAGAGCGTGGCAAGGATGCGCAGGCCGAGTTCGTCGAACAACGGCAGCACGTTCCAGAACTCGCCTGCGATGTTGTATTCGCCGATCAGGTTCACGTCGTGCACGGTGATGCCGGGGCGCTGCGCAGATTGCGGCACCGGCAGTGGCTCCGCCGTACCGATCACATGCTTGAACATCGCGTCGCCCGCGATACGGTTGCCCAGGTTCTTGGTACCGTAGAAACCGGCGCAATCCACCGGGACGACAGGCACGCCAAAACGCGCGGCGGCTTCCTTGCACACCGCGCCGATGTCGTCGCCGATCAGCGCAGGCACGCAGGTGTTATAGACGAACACGGCCGTGGGCGAGTAGCTCTCCACCGCCTGCTTGATGGCATGGAACAGCCGCTTCTCGCCGCGCCCCATCACGATGTCCTGCTCGGTGAGGTCGGTGGTCATGCCGATGCGGTACAGCTTGGGTCCGGAGGAGCGCGTGCCGCGGTTGTCCCAGGAACTGCCCGCACAGGCGATGGGGCCGTGCACGATGTGCGCCACGTCGGCGATAGGCAGCAGCGCGATCTGCGCGCCGTCGAAGGAACACCCGCCCGCCGTCGCCCCCGGCTTGGGGCGCGCGCAGCCGGATTTCTCCTTCTTGTTATGCTCGCAAGACGGCTCGTTGAGCAGTTCGGCGATGTCCTTGGCTTGCATGGCAGGCACTCACGATAGATGACGCCCTTCTATTCGCAAGTGGCGTGCCAGCGGACACCACATTGATTTGACGTGGATTTTATAGGAAGGAGCTTGTAGCAAAGCAGACAAAACACGACGTCCCTACGTAGCCCATGCAGCGCAGCGAAATCCGGGAGCCACACCCGGATTCCATTTCATTTCATCCGAGCTACGCCTCTAGACCGAATACGGCGCCGTCACCCAGCTCTTGATAAGCGCCGCTTCGGTGTCGGGCAGGTAGCTGTAGCCGGACTCCAGGTCCTTCGCGATGGCGTAGGCGACCTTGGGCGGGGTGCAGGCGCCGGCGACGAGGTGGAAGTACCACGCAGCGGGATACGCGGCAGCGCGGTCGAAGGCTTGCAGCTGCGCGAGCATGGCGGGGCCGCTGAGCGTGTCGTTCCAATGGAAGGGTTTGAGCGTGCGCGCCTTGCGCGAGATGAGCGAGGCGGAGACGACGGGGTTGCGGTAGCGGTCCAGGTGTTCGCGCAGGCCGAGGAGCCAGTGGTCGCAGAAATGCCCGTGGGATGCGGAGCTGCTGTGCGACCACTCCGACAGCAGGCGCAACAGACCCGCATCGCGGCCCGCGCCCAGCGAGACCCTGGCGAGCGCTTGGCGCATGTCGAGCAGTCGGCGGAAGCAGTAGCGCGGAGCGCCGACGGCCTGGGCTTCCAGCGGCTTGGGGGCCAACGGCTCCAGCAGTTCCTGCAAATCTTCCGGCAGTGCGTCGACATCGATGAGTTCGCGATCGAGCACTTCGTGCAGCTCTTCGATCTCAAGCTGGAGGAAATCCGCCGGGGCCGGGCCGTAGGGCGCGATAAGGTAATGCGTGCAGCCGGAATGGCGCGTCACCAGCAGGCCGCTGTCGGCATGGCGCTCGACGAATTCGTGCATATCGCTGCCGCACTTTTCCAGTTCGGCCTTCGCCCATTGCTCGATGCTTCCGGCGACGCGCGCTCCGTCCACGGCAATCACGCCGCCGGGGCGGTACCAGCCACCGCGGCTCAAGGCATGGCGGAAGGTGCAGCCGGGACGGATGCGGTTGGCTGCCTCGATGAGGGCGCTGTGGTGCGGACGCGGCGCGAGCGTCTCGATCTCGGCGGCCAGGTTGCGCAGTGTGGTTTGGTCAGGCGTGTATATGCTCATGCTCCCTCTCCAGGCAGGTTGTCGTTCAGTCGTTGCCGCACGGCGGCGCGCACGTCCGGCTCGATGTCTTGCTGCAATGCGGTGATGGCGTCCAGCGGCGCGCGTTGCACTGCGTGCAGGCGCACCACCCAGTCGCCGTCGTGCAGCATCCTTTCCGCATCGCCCGCCAGGCAGCGCTCGGCGACGATGCGCCGCACTTCGGCGTCGACATCGTGCGCCATGCGGCCCAAGGCAAAAGGCGGCAGCCGACGCGCCACCTCCTTGCGCACCTCGCGGTCCTCGTCGTCCGCCATGCGCGGCAGTTGTCCGTGCGGCAGGCGCTTCGCCACCTGCAGCCGCACCAGGTAATCGTCGTCCGCGACGAGCGCGCCGAGGTCTTCGGGCGCAAGCCGGTTGGCCACGGTCATGCGCACCTCGCGGTCCGGATCGCGCAGGTAGTCGTGCAACTCTTCCTTGGGCAGGCGGCTCGCCACCACGCGGCGCACCACTTCGTCCGCGTCGTGCGGCATCTGCTTCAGCGCTTCCAGCGGCGCATAGCGGACAGCGATGGCGCGGCGTTCCCAGAAGCCATCGCCCAGATAGTCCGCCGCGCATTGCGGGTTGCGCTTGAGAAAGTGGTCGATCTGCCGCCCGCTGTGCGCCTTGACGCACACATCGCCCGGCTCGCAGTTGCCCGCCGCCAGCAAGGCGCGATGCGCGCAGGCCGCGCAATCGGCCAGCGCGACCTCTGCCAGCGGCGATGCCCCGGTGTGACGCTCCGGCATGATCAGTACCCTCCAAGATAACCTCAAGACAATGAGCAACCAGCGTGCCACCGGGGGGATACGCCCGAAAGCCCGGCAGGACGGGCGGGAAAGGACAAGAGATGCGAAGGTTTTGTAGCGATTGCGACAATCGCTGTAGCCCGGATGGAACGAAGCTGAATCCGGGAATCCCCGGATCTCCGCCTGCTTCCGGGCTACAACTTCCGGCGCAGCACCGTCATGCCGGATGACTCGAAGCCCAGCCCGCGATAGAAACCCAGCGCGGGCTGGTTGTCACGGTCGGCCAGCAGGGTGACGCGGGTCATGCCCTGTTTGCGCGCCCACTGCAGCACGTGCTCGACCAGCTGCCGGCCCAGCCCGCTGCTGCGGTGTTCGCGGCTGACGATCACGTCTTCCAGCAGCAGGACACGGCCGCCTTCGGCCGTGCTGACGGTTATGAGCGCGTTGGCCATGCCCGCCACCTTGCCGCCCACGCGCAGCACGAACAGGCGGCCCAGTGCGGGCTCGTCGAGGATGGTGCGCAGGCCGCGCAGTTGCTTCCCGTGGTCGGGCGTGAAATCGCTCTCCAGCATGAACAGCTCGGCGAGCAAGTCGGCGAGTTGTGGCAGGTCGGTGGCGGTAGCAAAGGCGATCTCAATACTCATTCGTTAAGACCTTGGTCCACGAAAAACACGAAAGGCACGAACAACCGGCTGTAAGGGTTTTCTTTCGTGCCTTTCGCGTGTTTCGTGGACATGTGGTTATGACATCAGAGCCACGCTCTTCACCTGCGCGCACACGAACATCCCTTCATGCAATCCGAGGTGGTCGCGCGAGCGGCGGGTGATGCGCGACAGCAGCGCCTGCGCTTCGCCCACGGTCATGCGCACGATCACTTTGTCGGGCCCTTCGTCGCGTATCTCCTCGATGCGCGCATTGAGTATGTTGTTGATGCTGGAACCCTGAGGCGCCTGCGTGGCGATGCTCACGTCGCGCGCGAGCACGCGGGCGCGCACGCAGGTGCCGAAGGGCTGCTCCACCCTGCCCACCCACAGCTGGCCGCCGGGGAAATCCAGCCGGGTGAGGTGGTACTTCTCGTCCTGCTGCGCCACCCGCGCCTCGATGACCGTGCCGGCGTCGTCGAGGTGCGCGATGGGCAGGTCGAGCCGCGCGAGCGTCTCGCCCAGCAGTCCGCTGGCGATGACGCTGCCGTGCTCCATCAGCACCAGGTGATCGGCCAGCCGCGTCACCTCGTCGAGCGCGTGGCTTACGTACAGCACGGGGATCTGCAGCTCGCGATGCAGGCGTTCGAGGTAAGGCAGGATCTCCTGCTTGCTGGTCACATCGAGCGCGGAGAGCGGCTCATCCATCAGCAGGATGTCGGGACTCACCAGCAACGCGCGGCCGATGGCGACGCGCTGGCGCTCGCCGCCTGAGAGCTGTGCGACCTCCTTGCGGTCGATCAGGCGCGACAATCCCAGCCACTCCACCACCTGCTCCGGCTGCACCTTACGTGCGGCGGGTGCGATGCGCCGGTAGCCGTATTCGAGGTTTGCGCGCACCGAGAGATGCGGGAACAGGCTTGCTTCCTGGAACACGTAGCCCAACGGACGCTGGTGCACCGGCCTGAAAGTCTTCTCGTCCTGCCAGCAATCGCCTTTCACGTACAGCGAGCCGGCCGCGCGCTCCAGGCCAGCGATGCAGCGCAATAGGGTGGTCTTACCCGAGCCGGAAGGACCGAATAGCGCGGTGACGCCGGTGGAGGGCGCTTCGAAGGCGGCATCGAGCGCGAAGCCTTCGCGCTGCATCGTGAACCGCACGTGGATGCCGTTCATCTCGCCCCCCACGACTTGCCTCCCACCAGATACAGCGCCAGCAACACGACGAAGGAGAACAGCACCATGCCGCCTGCCAGCCAGTGTGCCGCGCCATACTCCATCGCCTCGACGTGGTTGTAGACGGCGACCGAGAGCACACGCGTCTCACCGGGGATGTTGCCACCCAGCATCAGCACCACGCCGAACTCGCCGACGGTGTGCGCGAAAGCCAGGATGGTCGCGGTGAGGAAACCGGGCCGCGCCAGCGGCAGCGCGACACTGACGAAGCGGTCCCGCAGACCTGCGCGCAACGTGGCGGCCACTTCGAGCGGGCGCTTACCCATGGCTTCGAACGCGTTCTGGATAGGCTGCACCGCGAAGGGCAGCGAGAACAGTACCGAGCCGACGACCAGCCCGGCGAAGGTGAATGGAAGCCGCCCGAGGTTCAGGGCGGTGGTCAGCTCGCCCACCACGCCGTGCGGCCCCATCAGCAACAGCAGGTAAAAGCCCAACACCGTGGGCGGGATGACCAGCGGCAACGCTACGGCAGCCGCGACGATGCCCTTGTACCAACGGTTACTGTGCGCGAGCCACCAGGCCAGCGGCGTGGCGATGCACAGCAACAGCACGGTGCTCGCGCTCGCGAGCTTGAGCGTGAGCCAGACGGCTTGCAGGTCATCGAGGGTCACACCGTCTCCCATTCGATCTCCCTTGTCATTCCGGCGCAAGCCGGAATCCAGTGGTTTAAAACAAAAAGCGTTTTCGTCTTGCTGGATTCCGGCCTGCGCCGGATAACCAGCCACTTGCCAGCTTGCTGGCTTAGTGGATTGGCTAGTAGTTCCATCAATGACGGGTAATTCATCTTACGGCAAACCATATCCAAAGCTGCGGATGATCGCCTTCGCCTTGTCGCCCTTCAGGTAGGCCAGCAATGCCTTGGCGGCCTCATTGTCCTTGGCCGTAGTCAGCAACACCGCGCTCTGCTCGATCGGATTGTACAAATGCGACGGCACCATCCAGTACGAACCCTCCGTGACCTTGCCATTCTTCGTGATCTGCGACAGCGCGATGAAGGCCAGCTCGGCGTTGCCGGTAGCGGCGAACTGGTAGGTCTGAGCGATGCTCTCGCCGGTCACCAAATTGGGCTGCACCACATCCCACAGCCCCAGCTCCTCCAGCGTTTCTCTCGCAGCCAGGCCGTAAGGCGCGAGCTTGGGGTCGGCATAAGCCAGCTTGGCGTAGCCGCCGCTGCGCAACACTGCGCCCTTGCCATCCACGTAGCCCGGCTGTGCGCTCCATAACACCAGCTTGCCAAGCGCATAGACGAAACGCGAACCTTCGACCGCCAGACCTTCTTTCTCCAGTAGTTCTGGATTCCTTTCATCTGCCGCAAGGAATACATCGAAGGGCGCCCCCTCCTTGATCTGAGAATAGAATTTTCCGCTGGAACCGAAGCTAACCTTCACCACATGCCCGCTCTCCTGCTGGAACAGAGAAATGATGCGCTCCACCGGTGGGGAAAAGTTGGACGCCACCGCCGCGCGCACTTCCCCCGCGCACACCGGCGAACTCATCAGACTGAACATCATCACGACAGCGACTATTGGAACGCGCAATGCAGAGATCATCGTCAACTACCTCATCAAGAATGGACACGATGATAACAAGCAAGATGGAGGCCAGCGAAAACCATACAGGCCGCTAACCATATTGACTGAAGGACGATGAATGGGTACGGTGCGGCGCGGAAATTTGGGCTAAATCAATAGAATGTTGGCTAGGCTGTGACTGCTTATTCCGTGACGACCCGCCAATTAGCTTTGTACAGCAAGATCAGAAGGTGACAACCATGTTTGAGAAAATGAAAGATATCGGTTCACAAGTGGCAACCAAGGCGAATGAGGCGGTCGAGGGGATGACCACTTCCGTCAAAGGTGGTGTCGAGTCGTTAGCGCATAATGCGTCCGACATGACCGAAGCACTCAATGAGAAGGCGGTTCGCGCCTCGACAGCCCAGATGT
This sequence comes from Sideroxydans sp., assembly GCA_037446535.1. Taxonomy (GTDB): domain Bacteria; phylum Pseudomonadota; class Gammaproteobacteria; order Burkholderiales; family Gallionellaceae; genus Sideroxyarcus. The sequence goes on from JBBIIJ010000016.1 coordinate 27,051, forward strand.
GCAGTGTCCTGGAAATCGCCCTGGATGAGCTCAACTCCCGGCCCCTGTCGGCACAACCTGTTTCGCTCAAGGCCACTGTGAATATCGGGATCGCCTCGCTTGAGATGGAAGTCCAGGTACCACCGAACGCCAAAGCGAATGAGCCAGCGTAGCAACGCCTCCTAGAAGGCTCTCACCGTAGCGCCCCGACATAGCGGTCGTTGCCGTTCTTGTCGTCTGTTTTGGCTATTTCAGACGGCGCATCGATCATGCCGAACTGGTTCATCAGCTGGATAACGATAAGCACCAGTTCCGGGTCGTCCGCGTTGCTCAGTTCGTTCAGCGTTAGTTCAGCGTAGCCCTTGTCTGCACTCATCCTTACAAGATCAATGTTGCTTCCTATCTTCTTCGCCAATACCTTCAGCTTGGCGAGCAAGGCCAATGTCGCGGGGTCGAGTATGTAGAAACTCCTGTTCAGTTGCTTTTTGTTCTTGTCGTTAAGCAATGTTGCTGATGACGAACAGCCTCCCAATTACTGTTTATCTACTACTATTCTTCCTCCACACAAGCCAACACCACGCCGATGGCGTGCATCGGATCGTCGGTCAGGCTGAGGCAATGGTCGCCGCCACCGACCAGGTACAGGTTGAAACTTTCCCGTTTAAGCGCGGGAGACATGCGCGCCGGCATGTCGTCGTCGTTGCAGAAGGTGAAACGCAGGTCCGGCCACCTGTGCTTCAGTATGTCCAGCGTCGCTTCGTCCAACTCGGAGCAGCCGACGGCATCGGCGATGCGTTCCAGCGTTTCCGGAACGATCATCGCTCGTCCTCGGCCGTGCTGAACTTTCCCAGCGATTTCGCCTCGACGCCGAGTATCTTCGCCAGCCAAGGCGGCGGTGCGTCGAGCACGGCCTGCAGACGCTGCAGACTTACCTGCGCCTTGCCGCCTTCCGGCGTCTTCACCGGATGCACGTTGGCGCGCACGGCCTTGGCCGCCGCCGGGCCGCCTATGGATTGCACATAGACGATTTGGCAATCGTTGATGAGTTCGGCACGGGCGCCGTTCTTGTCCTCGGCGTCATCCGCGATCAGGGTCGGCCGCATGCCCACCAGGCGGATCTCGTCGCGCCCGACTTGGTAGATGAGGAAACGGGGACACGAACCGAAGTGCCCGTCCACGTTCTCCTCGGTGTTGGAAGCCACCGCCACCCGCAGGCTGCCGGGCATGTCGCCATCTCGATAGGATTGAGGCTTGGGGAGGTTGTCCACATCCGCGGCCTCACCCCACAGCTGGCGCACCGCGAGCTTGATGCTGGCCGGATCGACATCCGGCTCCACGGTCTCTTCGCCCGTCAGCATGAGCTTGAGGTCGGCCACGGTGATGGTGGCCAGTTTCTCTTCGGTAATCGGCAGGCCGAGCCGGCCGCCCATCTTGGAGGCCAGGGCGGCCACATCCACATTGTCCAGCGTGCGCGCCGCCGTGGCGATGCGCAGCGCCGCTTCCTTGGTGATGATGCCGTTGTTCATAATCAGTACCCCTTGGATACGGTTGTAGCCCGGATGGAACGAAGTGATATCCGGGAGAGGTTCCCGGATTCCGGCCTGCGGCCTTCGTCCGGGCTACCCACTACTCGATAGGTCTGCCTGTAGCCCGATTGGCGAGCCGCTGGCGGAGGCCGCTTACGCAGCGATTTGCGTGATGCACCCTTTGATCGGGCAGATCTTTACGCACTGGGGCTTGTCGTACTCACCCTCGCACTCGGTGCATTCGCTCGCGTTGATCCTGAACATGCCCTTCTTGCTGCTGATGGATGCCGTCGGGCATTCCGGTTCGCAGTCACCACAAGCGGTGCACAGGTCTGCATTGATGCTCATTGCCATGATGTTGCTCCTTTCAAATTAGCTTTCCTCACTCCTTCCCCCTTGCAGGGGGAAGGCTGGGATGGGGGTAAATACTCGAACTCAATTTCTACCCCCACCCTACCCCTCCCCCTACAAAGGGGAGGGAATGTGAAGAAAATCATTCCGCCGCATCCAGCCGCCGCGCCCGCACCGAATATGGCAGGCGCGCAGGGGCCGCCTGCGGCTCGATGTAGTACGTGCCGCCGTTGTTCAGCTTGATCTCCCCGCCCCACTTCTCGGCGGTGTCGAACTCCATCGAGACGATGGTGTCTTCGAGGTCGCGCTTGGGCAGGTAGAACTGGTAACTTCCCTTGGCGTCGCGCCGGATCATGATGTTTGCCATAACTACTTCCTTTCCAAACTTTCGCCCTTAATGCGGATGAGGAGCCGTCATGAGCGCCCCGAGGGCAAGGCGGACGGAACGGAGGAACCGGAACGTACACGTAGTACGTGAGGATTCCGAGTACCGCCCAACGCCGCCATCGGTGCGCGCAATAGGCTCATCGCCGCATTAACGGACCAGGTCGTGGTTGTAGTCCGTGGTCCCCATGCCGCGCGTCTCTTCGTCCAGACGCTCCAGCACCGCGTTGGTGATGGTGGTCAGCACTTGCATGGCGCCTTCGTAACCCATGGTCGTCGAGCGGTGCAGGTGGTGGCGGTCGAAGATCGGGAAGCCGATGCGGATCAATGGCACCTCGAACTCCTTGCCCTTATGCAGGGTGTCGCGCTGGATGTACTTGGCGTATGAGTTGCCGATCATGAAGTCGGGCTTTTCGGTCAGGACCAGCGAACGGAAGTGCCACAGGTCGGCGCCGGCGAAGAGCTGGGTGTTCTTGCCGTAGGGCGTCTCGTCCAGCATCTTGCGCATGGCCTTCTCCCACTTCTTGCCACCGTTGTTGCACAGCACGTGCAGAGGTTCGATGCCCAGCTCGGTGAGGAATTTGGTCATGCCCATGGTGAAGTCGGGATCGCCGTACAGGCTGATCTTCTTGCCGTGCAGCCAGGTGTGGCTGTCGGTCATCATGTCCACCAGGCGGCCGCGCTCCAGCGCCAGCGATGCGGGGATGGGCTTGCCGGTGACTTCCGACACCTTCATCAGGAACTCGTCGGTCCACTCCAGTCCGAACGGGATGGAGAGCTTGGGCACGTCGTGCTTCCAGGTGGTCTCCACGAACTTGCGGGTCTTGTCGAGCATCATCGGCTGCAGCAGGAAGGTGGTGGCTGCGTTGGGCGCATCCTTCACCTCAGCCTGGGTGGTGCCGCCGGCGTACATGCGGAACTGGCCGTCAGCCGGGGTATCCAGCACTTCGGTCGGGTTGGAGAGCAGCGTGTAGTCCACGCCCATGTCCTTCATCATGCGCTCCATCACGCGGTAGTTGCCGAGGTAAGTCTCGAAGCCGGGCACCAGGTTGATCTTGCCGTTCTTGCCAACTTCCTTGTCGTCCATGCTGTTCAGCGTGAAGTAGCGGATGATGCCTTCGAACATGTTGTCCCAGCCAGTGACGTGCGAACCCACGAACGACGGGGTGTGCGCGAACGGGACCGGGAAGCCTTCCTCGATGTAGTTCTCCTTCTTGGTGTTGCGGATGAAGGCATTGAGGTCGTCGCCTATGACTTCCGCCATGCAGGTGGTGGACACTGCGATCATGTCGGGCTTGTACAACGCCTTGGCGTTCTGCAGGCCGTCCTTCATGTTCTGCTGGCCGCCGAACACGGCTGCGTCTTCGGTCATGGAGTCGGACACGCACGAGACCGGCTCGCGGAAGTGACGGTTGAAGTAGGTGCGGAAGTAAGCCACGCAGCCTTGCGAACCGTGCACATAGGGCAGCGTCTTCTCGAAGCCCAGCGCGCACAGCACGGCGCCGAGCGGCTGGCAGGCCTTGGCCGGGTTCACGGTCAGCGCCTCGCGCTTGAAGTTCAGCTCGCGATACTCCATGGTGGTGGTCCACTTGAAGGTCTCGGCGATCTTCGCGTCGTCATGACGCTCTTCGAACTGCTTCTGTTTGTTGCTCAGTGTCCCCTTGTATTCGTCCTGACGGAACAGGGGATAACACGGTTTGATGTCATCGACTTTTTGCATTTCTGTCTCCTTGGCCCGGCCGCCAATCTGCGGACGCGGGCATCAATTAAAGGAATACTTCAACTTCATTCATCCACGAAATTCACGAAAATCACGAAAAGTTCCCAGCCTTCGTTCGTGTCCTTTCGTGTTTTTCGTGGACAACGGTTTTTTCTTTAAGCAGCAGCCTTCTCGGCGACGGACTCGTCCTTCTTCAACCACGGTGCGGTCAGCTTGCTCCAGCACGGGTTGTTCAGGGTCATGTCCATGTCGCGGGCGAAGATGGCGAAGCCGTCATAGCCGTGGTACGGGCCGGAGTAATCCCAGCTGTGCATCTGGCGGAACGGGATGCCCATCTTCTGGAAGATGAACTTTTCCTTGATGCCGGAGCCGACCAGGTCGGGCTTGACCTTCTTCACGAACTCCTCGAACTCGAAGCCGGTCACGTCGTCGTACAGCAGCGTGGCGTTGCCCATCTCCTTGATGGTGCGGTCGTAGTCGTCGTTGTGACCGAACTCGTAACCGGTGCCGACCACTTCCATGCCCAGATCCTCATACGCGCCGATGATGTGGCGCGGACGCAGGCCGCCGACGTACAGCATGACGCGCTTGCCTTGCAGGCGCGGTTTGTACTTGTCGATGATGCCCTGCATGATCGGCTTGTACTTGGCGATGACCTTCTCGGCATTGGCCTTGATCTTGTCGTCGAAGAACGCTGCGATCTCGCGGATGGACGCCTCGATCTTGGTCGGGCCGAAGAAGTTGTATTCCATGTACGGGATGCCGTACTTCTCTTCCATGTGGCGGCTGATGTAGTTCATCGAGCGGTAGCAGTGCAGCAGGTTCAGCTTGGCCTTGGGGGTGTTCTCCATCTCGGCGATGGTGCCGTCGCCGGACCATTGCGCGATCACGCGCAGGCCCATCTCTTCGAGAATGGTGCGGGTGGCCCAGGCGTCGCCGCCGATGTTGTAGTCGCCGATGATGGTCACGTCGTATGGGGTGGAGGCGAACTCCTTGCCGTCGCGGTTGCCCAGCACCCAGTCACGGATCGCGTCGTTTGCGATGTGGTGGCCGAGGGATTGCGACACGCCGCGGAAACCTTCGCAGCGCACGGGCACCACAGGCTTGCCGATCTCCTTGTTGGCCTTCTTGGAAACCGCCTCGATGTCGTCACCGATCAGGCCGATGGGGCATTCGGACTGGATAGAGATGCCCTTGTTGAGCGGGAACAATTGCTCGATCTCGGTGATGAGCTTGGCGAGCTTCTTGTCGCCGCCGAACACGATATCCTTTTCCTGGAAATCGGAAGTGAAGTTCATCGTGCCGAAAGTGTTGATGCCGGTGGTACCGACGTAGTAGTTACGGCGACCGGCGCGGGAATAGGCGCCGCAGCCGACCGGGCCGTGTGAAATGTGGATCATGTCCTTGATCGGGCCCCACACCACGCCCTTGGAACCGGCGTAGGCGCAGCCGCGGATGGTCATCACGCCCGGCAACGATTTGCGGTTGGAGGTGATGCACTTCTTAGACTGTTCGATGGATTGATCGTTGACCGCCAGGTGCTTTGCACGGTCCTTCCTTGCTTTCTCGGGATAGACCTCGAGCACCTCCTGGATGAGGGCTTCGGTCTCTTCGCGTGTCAATGCTGTCATTTCATTCTCCTTGTGGCCCACCAATCTGTGGAGCCCGTTGTTAGAGAGTTGAACGGGCCGGACGCCCCGGCCCGTTTCGCTTACATCAAGCCACCTTGGCCTGGCCGACGATGGACTCGTCTTCCGCTTCCATGATGCCGAACTCCATCAGCAGGTCTTCCAGCTCATCCATGGAGACCGGTGTCGGGATCACGAACTTCTTGTTCTCGATCACCTTCTTGGCCAGTGCGCGGTACTCGTCGGCCTGCTTGGCCTTCGGGTCGTACTCGATCACGGTCATGCGGCGGATCTCGGCGTGCTGCACCACGTTGTCGCGCGGTACGAAGTGGATCATCTGGGTGCCCAGGCGAGCGGCCAGCGCGATAATGAGTTCGTCTTCGCGGTCGGTGTTGCGGCTGTTGCAGATCAGGCCGGCCAGACGCACGCCACCGGAGTTGGCGTACTTCACGATGCCCTTGGAGATGTTGTTGGCGGCGTACATCGCCATCATCTCGCCGGAACACACGATGTAGATCTCCTGCGCCTTGTTCTCGCGGATGGGCATCGCGAAACCGCCGCACACCACGTCGCCCAGCACGTCGTAGAACACGAAGTCGAGGTCTTCGTCGTAAGCGCCTTCCTCTTCAAGGAAGTTGATGGCGGTGATCACACCGCGGCCTGCGCAACCAACGCCAGGCTCGGGACCACCGGACTCAACGCACTTCACACCGCCGAAGCCGACGGACAGCACGTCTTCCAGTTCCAGGTCCTCGACGGAGCCGGCTTCGGCGGCCAGCTCCATCACGGAGTTCTGCGCCTTGGAGTGCAGGATCAGACGGGTAGAGTCGGCCTTGGGGTCGCAGCCGACGATCATCACTTTCTTGCCGGCTTCAGCCAGAGCTGCAACCAGGTTCTGGGTCGTAGTGGACTTGCCGATACCACCCTTCCCGTAAATTGCGCATTGACGCAGTGACATGTTAGTCTCCTTGTAGATTCAGTAACGGGTTGCGATGAGAAGCTGTTCTCGCATCCCATACTTCGCAAGCACCGTGCCACCCTCCCCATGAATGCCCAACCGCATGAAACGCAAAAGGAATTTCCTGCAGCGCAAAATGCGTCGGGGCATGCACAACACGACAAATACCAGGCCTTTGTAGCAGTACCTACAAGCCTCAACGTTATCCTGCCGCGCAGCGCCCGCCTGCCGATCAACCGCTGCAATCTGCCGGCCGACATCCTGGGCGGACTCACCTTCCAGCGCAGCCCAGTCGCGCTCGAACTCGACGGCGTGCGCGAACTGCATCGCGGATTCTTTGCATTGCTGGAGACGCTGAATGACGCGCGGGAACGCGCCGACGCATTCACCATGCACATGAACGCCAGCTTCTACCTGACCGACCCGGAACAGGCCGGACACAACGAGCGGTCAGCACACAAGCGCCACAAGGCCGACTACCTGCGCATGGTGCGCGGCTGGAGCTTCGACTCCGACAGCCGCGAAGGCGCGGCATTGAAAGGATGGGTCGAATCACGCTTCGGCCTGCTGCCGCGCCACCACGCAGGACCCATCCGCGATCTTTCAGGTGATGCCTACCGGCGTTATCTGGAGATGCGCGCGACCGCGCTGTACGGCACGAACGCGCTGGAAGCGCAGTTCGACCTGCTCTATACCTATTGCCAGTACGAACTCGAACGGCAGCATCCGGGCGAGACACACCTCACGCTGTATCGCGGCGTGAACCGCGTGGACGAACACGAGACCCTCGCCACCCTGAACAAACAGCAGCGCGTCGTCCTGCTCAACAGCCTCAACTCCTTCACCGCCAACCGCGAACGCGCCGACGAATTCGGCGACTACCTGCTTAGCGCGCGCGTGCCGGTTTCAAAAGTGGCGTTCTATTCGAAGTTGCTGCCGGGGATGCTGAAAGGGGAAGATGAGTACACCGTGGTGGGAGGGGTGTATGAGGTGAGTATCGGGGCGTATTGAAAATGAAGGTTGCGCGCTCCGATTCGCAAACAAAGGGACGCGGGACAAATCGCCGCCGCTCGAAGCAAAGAAGCTATTTCGTAGGGAGCCATATATGCGTGAGAGTTATATCAACACACTTATTAACCAAACCGGCACGATCATGACTGCTGATGCTTTGACTCAAATCAGCCCCCGCCTTGTGCCAATTCGTGCGGACTTTCCCCCTTAGTGGTCCATCCAGTGTCGGCACTGGTGTCGCACCATCACGGACATATCCCAACATCGCGCCACTTGCCATCCATGCCGCATATTCGCCGGATGCAAATCGATACACACCATTATCTCGATACGCCGTAACAGAAGTTGCGCCATCGACAATCTTGCACTCGACGAACCATCCCCATTGGGTCGGATTGACTACAGAGTCATAGGGTAGTGGCCGAAAAATCATGTCAGGCTTTTTGCCTATACGCCCATCTGCGGTTCTCTGGCTTGCACCCCTTTCGACGGTTTCGAAGTCCTGGAGCCAAGATGCAAGACGTTTCCCCGATCTGCGCTCGTTCAATAGTGTCTGGAGTCTTTCCGTGATTTCCTCCTCCGATCCGACAGAAAGAATATGCGACTCATCACGCTTTAACTTATCCCATGCCCACCTAATTGCACTCACGATGGCTTGCTTGTGGATAGCCACTATATCCGGCTCATGAAATGGGACCTGGGGTGCGACCGAAAGCGGAAAAGACCTGCGGAAAGGCGAACTCATAACTATGACTGTCGTGCTATCAAGTCGGTCGCAAGAAGCCGCGCCCGTGTCGGCGTCCACCACATGTATCGATCAAGCAAGCCAACCAACCACGTTGTCTCAGTTGTCTGCACGATCACGAGCGAGGCTCCGCTCGCCTCCGCCTCACTCAGAAAATCGCCGATAGGCGCTTCAGCATCGCGCCAATGTCCGCTCTTTGAAATGCAAACCTCCAACATTCGCCAAGGAGACCACTGAAGATCAGGGCGCTCCCGGACATTTGCCATCAAGTCAGATGCAGACAACACACTATTGAGCGAATCCTGAAGCACGGAAAGAAAAACTTCTCGCTCAGAGGAAGCTGTCAGTCCCGCAGCCTTACGTTTCGAGTTTGCTGTAGGCAAACCTGAGACCAGTGTGTCGTTAATTGCCTCGCGATCAGCGGGCGATAGCTTAAACGTGTCGAATACGAAATCATCGATTTCATCTACCAATTCCTGCGTCAGTATCGTCTTTATCTTTTTAGACAATCGCAATAAACGCTCGCGTTCTTCAATGCCTAGCTGCTCCAATGGAACGATGGGTAGCAACCCAAGGCTTTCCTGATAGATTGCATCCCTTTCCACTCCATATTGCCCATCCATCAAGAGTTCGCAAAAAATCATCATTGATGACTGGAGCCAGAGTTGAAGATAGCGAGACAAAAGATCAGATTCGGCAATGCCTGCAAACGAGATTCCATGATAGGACTCATGAAAGGCGACTTTCGCACTCGCTCGACTCGTGCGAATGGCCAGTCGTTCTGCGGGAATGCTTTTCGCCACCAAAAGAAGGGGCGCACGATAAATATCTGGATTGCGCGGGCTCAGCAGTTTTTCCAGTTCAAAACGGGGAAGAGCATCGGAATCGATCTCGAATCCAAGCCGCCCTGCATTCTTGGTATCTGGCATGCCTATCATGTGGATTGAGCTTTGTCGTTTCTCCTTCCGTGCCTTTCCTCCCACTTGATAGCCATTCTTGAATTCGAGCCCAAGCTGGGCAAGGTAATCCTGCAACTCAATACCGTTTTGCTGCATAGAGCGGAGCGCACGCGCAGCTAATCGATTCCCGCGAAACCGAACCTTTAGCGCCCAAGGACATTCAATCAACTCAGTCGCCGCCACAGCATATGAATCGAACCAGTCGAGGCGGATACGAGCCTGTTTAGAGGCCACCTCGGCATCCTGTGCCGGGCTGATGAATTGGAAAGCGTAGCTATCGAAATCGCACAAGCTCGGCGACTCATTGGTCGCGAAGAGAACACACCATGGGGCGCTGACTCCTGGCCACACCTTTGTCATTCTCAATGCAGAACCATTGAGGATGCCCGTAACCCGAACCGCCTGAATCAAGTCGTTTCTGGCACGCACTGCGCGCTCGGACTGGCCGAACAGCCAGCGCGCATGCGTTACCAGTGCAACTCTTCCTCTTGGCTTTGACCACTCCATGGCCCTCCACACAAAAGGTAAGTCGATATTCGTATCCGGGAAATCGAATGTGCCCGCACGACCTTCTCCCAGTCGTTCACGCACTACATCGAGAGAGTTGCTTACCCAAGCATTCTTTTCGGCTAGACCGCCAGACTTTGCCGTCCACGGGGGATTGCCAATGACGATGTCGAATTTGTGCCTGAAACGTTTATCTACTGACCCAAGACTGCCATGCGGCATGTTCGAGAGATCGAACAGCACAGACTCACGCAATGCATCGAAGCGGAGTTCGTTCAAGGGCTTTGGTTTCGGATCAAGCTCCAGTGCCGTCAGATACAGCGCGAGCTCTGCGAGGCGTAACGCCCTTCCATCGACATCGAACCCCGCCAGTTGCTTGTTCAGAATGTCGCGAATTTTTCCGCGCTGAGGACGGCGACCGGTCTGCCTCCATTCACGCTCAACCAACTTGCGTAGTGCGATGACCAAAAACACACCCGCGCCGACAGCAGGATCGAGAAGGCGTGGTCGGATATTTCCAGGCAGTTGTTCCAATGCCTGGGCAACAACAAAGTCTGCCAGATAGGAAGGGGTGTAATGAATGCTTTTTTCTGCCGCATCGATAGCATTAATATTGTGAGCGAAGGCTTCATACACCTCACTCAGCAAGCCAACAGGAATGAATGAGAAATCAATATCCTGCCAATCGGTTGGTAACCGCAATTGGCCATGTTCAGTCGCCCCGTGTGCGATATTACCCAAGACGGAAGAATAAACTCTTGGGTCAAAATCACGAGGAGAAACGTCGAATGGCAGCAGCCCCCCATTGAATGTCTCATCCAGCCAGCGGAACGTGCGTATCGCCCTGGCCTTGGTATCCAGACAATGCTCCCAAGTCTTGGCTGACTCACAAATATCTCTGGGCTCCAGCCCCGTCAGCAGCTTGCGATCAACAAGAAAGCGCCAGAACAACCCGCGTCCCACCAGCGAAAGGGCATCCATTTGCGAGAGCCCCAGTTCGGTTGCTGCCCTCGCCGATTTCTCCAGTAGTCTTGTAAGATAACGACGGCGAGCTTCATCGTCGTGGCCCGCACTCACATCATTCAGGAATCTCGGCAAGATACACTCACCGGGCTTTGCTACAGCTTCCTCAACTGGCTTGATCTCATTTCCTGAAACACCGGCGCGAAACACGCGAAGCAGGCCGGGTTCCAACACGCCAATCCATGCGCCGTCGCCACGCAACGCAACTCTCCAACACCAATGGCTAATTTGTTCTTGGGTGACTCCATCACGGCCATCGAACACATGTACACAGGGACGATTATGGCTCTCAACCACCATCGGAAGACGCCAAAGCGGAGAGTCTGCTCGCAGATCGAGATAATTCAGGACGCGGGGCTGGTTGTCGGCTCGAACATCGACCAACTGCGAGCTAAGCGCCCCATACCGTATAAGCTCGCTATCCAGAGATGTCATTTCAGGCTGCATTTGTACGTCACTTGAATTCCACCAACCTAGAAGGTTTGATCCTCATCGCTGTTCCCCGATTTCAACGATTTTGCATTATATGCCAACGCGGCAGGGCAACAGGCGCCGACCTGCAACTCTCCTTCGATGGTTGAAGCCCGCATCGGACGTATTTACAGCCCAACAACGCTCAAGACGTAATCAGCCTCACTGAAGGAAAATACGCCAAATATCTCTTCGCATCCCGCGTCAGCAGCGGGTACCCCTGCACCGCCGCATGCGCGCCAATGAAGAAATCGGCCAGCACGTTGCCAGCCTTGCCGCCTTTCCTGCGGTATTGCACAAACGCCTTGCCTGCCAGGAACAAGGCCGATCGAGGAATCTCCTGTAACGACAGGCCCATGTCATCTATGACCTTATCCAGAGCTTCCGCTCTGGAAAACGTTAGCGACAGTTCGGCGTAGATGATGGGGTTGATGATAAGGGGATGGACTTGCGACTGGGCACGCAGTTGCGAGATGGACCAGGCGGCCCATTGCGGATCGTCTTCCAGCACGTCGATGAGCACATTGGTATCGACGAGCAACATTCGCTTATTCCGCGCGCAGCAGCGCCATCAGGTCGTCGGTGCGCCATTTGATGTCGGCTTTGCCGCGCGCGGCCTCGAAGCGATCCGGCTTGCGGCTGGCCTTTGCGCCGACCTTGTGGATGACGACATCACCTTCCTGATTGACGCCAAACTGCACCGAACACCCCGGCTGCATATTCAGGGCATCCCGGATTTGCTTGGGAATGGTGACTTGGCCTTTGCTGGTGAGTGTGGTGGTCATAGCGCGCTCTCTTTGGTATTACGTGATGAGGCATTGTAATACCACGGGATGAGAGGAGCAATGGACGGTTATTCTGAACTTTGGGCGGGCTAAGAAGCCGTTCACCCTTCGACCAGCTCAGGGCGAACGGCTTTCTTTGTTCTACCCCGCACCCTTGTGCGACAAGGTTTCTTCCTTTGAGACGATTCGGGGTCAGCATGAGCTAACCCGGTTATCACCGACGGTTTAATTGCACAGGACTATGGGGTCAGCATCGGGGGGCGTATTGATTGAAGCCTGCACCCTCATGTAGAGTGCGCTCCCCGAAATTGAACTGGTCGGCCTATAGCCGTCAATCTCATCAAGAGGGACTGCAGCCCGTAGTCATCAACCGTTAACGGGCGCTCGTTACAGTCCGGATATTTCACCACGACAAGGAATAACAACAATGGAAAGTATTTTTGAAAGTCTGATGTTCCGCAGCCGCTGGGTACTGGCCCCCATGTACCTCGGCCTGATCGGCGGGTTGCTGATTCTGCTGATCAAGTTCACGCAAGAATTCATTCATATCATCGTGCACCTTCTCGACACATCAGAGCGTGATGCAGTGCTTTCAATCCTCGCACTGGTAGACATCACCCTGGTAGCAAACCTGTTGATAATGGTGATATTCAGCGGGTACGAAAACTTCGTCTCCAAAATCGATGTTGCCGGTCACGTAGACAAGCCGGACTGGATGGGCAAAGTGGACTACTCCGGCCTCAAGCTCAAGCTGATCGGCTCCATCGTTGCAATCTCCGCCATCGACCTGTTGAAAGCCTTCATGCACATCTCCACGCCCGGAGTCGAACAACTTTCCAACGAGCAAATGGGCTGGATGGTTGGCATACACGTGACCCTGATCATTTCCGGTGTGCTGTTCGCGGTGATGGATCGAATCGCCGAACCCAAGGAAGAAACCTCCGAATCCAATGCAGAACACTAGCGTCAGGAAACTATAGTCGCGCAGGATGGGCAGCAAGGCCAATCCTGCGCAAAGAACCTTCCCCACGCTCTACCCACGCACCCATGTGCGACAACGTTCCCGCTTTTGTCGCATTCCCTCCAACTCCCGCCCCGCCCGAACTCCCGTCATGGCGGGATTTGAGTAACTGGCGCGAATATTGCGACTGATCTGGCATCTTGAAACGACAGGAGCCTGATCCATGAGCAGCGTATTCGATGACATCCTTTCCGGCCTGACCGACGGCAGCGTCGTCCCGTATCTTGGCCCCGGTGCACTGAATGGCGTGATCGACCCGGCCACGGGCCACGCCATCCCCGCGGACAGTGAGAGCCTGATCCTGGCGATGAACAACGGCCAGCCGATGGCGCCCAAGCTGATGTACGAGTTCCCGCGCGCGGCCATGAACGTGGAGCTGAAACGCGGCCGCAAGGCGGTGAACAACTTTCTCGATGTGACCTATCGCGACACGCGGTGGAGCACTTCTGCGCTGCACACCTGGCTGGCGCAGCAGACACTGCCCTATCTCATCGACTGCAACCGCGACACGCAACTGCAGAAACAATATGCGACCACGCCGCACACGCTCATCACCGGCATCGCACGCGTATCCGGCACCGGTTTCCGTTTCAAGCTGTTCCAGTACGACGGCAGCAGTTATGCCCCCATCGAACAGGAGGCGGTGGACACCTCACTGCCAGCACTGTTCAAGCCGCTGGGCACGCCGCTGCCGGAATCGAACTACATCGCCTCGGATGCCGATTTCGTCGATTACATCACTGAGCTGATGGGCGGCTTCGCCATCCCCGCCTTCGTCAAGCGCATGCGCCAGAACAAGCGCTACCTGCTGCTCGGCCAGCGCCTGAACCGCGACACCGACCGCATGGTGTTCTCCGATGTCATCTTCGGCGCGGACAAGCCCGCGGGATGGGCGCTCATCCCACACCCGACGGACAAGGAGAAGCGCTATCTGGACCGGCTCAACATCGAGATCGTGCATGCCAATGTAGCGGATTTCCTCACCGCGGCACGGAGCTGGAACGGCGGCCTGGTAGAGGCATGAGCCGATGCACAAAAAACAGGCATGTCACACCGGCGAAAGCCGGTGTCCAGTTGTGTGAGAGCCGCGACCGATACGCAAATGGCTGCATGAGAAAACCTCTGGATTCCGGCTTTCGCCGGAATGACGAAAAGGAGGATAGCTGGCGATGAACGAACATCCAGCCGAATGGAATGACACCCGCCATGCGCTAGGCATGGCGGAGATGGACGAAACGCACCGCGAATTCGTAACACAGGTGGCTGCACTCATCGCAGCGGACACCGCCTCCTTCCCTTTGCTGTTCCAGCAACTGGTCAACCACACGCGCGAGCACTTCACCGCCGAGGGCCAACTGATGCGCGCTTCGAAATACAAAGGGCTGCCGGAACATGAGGGAGAGCATCACCGCGTGCTGGGGGAGCTGCTGCAGCTCAACCGCAGCCTGAAGCGCGGGTGCCTGCCGCTGGTGCGCGCCTACGTGAAAGAAGGATTGATGGAGTGGTTCGACACCCACGTCGCGATGATGGATGCGGCGCTGGTCATGCACCTGAAGAAACAGGAGGGACACTTATGAGCAGATTCCAGATGGGCGACATGGTGTATGCCGCCTTGAACCTCTACAACGAAGCGCTGGAAGAGAGCGGCGAAAGCGGCATACCCGGTGTGCCCCCCGGCGCCCTGCTCACTGCATCCGGCACGCGCGGGGTCGTCGTCAACGTTGGCCACGCCGAAGAGATGCCGGATGCAGAGATTTACCTGGTGCGATTCGAGAAGGGGGCGGACGGCAGCCTGGCCGAGCCCATCGGCTGCCTAGCGGACGAGTTGTCCGCCTCCGCGGCCTGACTGTTCAGGCCGCCTTCCACACCTCCCACCACTTCTTCGATTCCGACATGCGTGCGAACTCCTCGGTTGCTTCCTGCTCCCAGGCGGCGACGGCGAAGCCTGCCTCGTGGAGTGCGGCGCTGTACTTCGTATCCACACCCTGGATGTGTTCCCTGAGCCAGGCTTTCAGGAAACTCAGCATCTCGAAGTAGATCGCCTTCTCTTCGAGCAGGTGCTTGCGGCAAAGCTCGTCGAGCTGGGCCAGCAGTTTCTGGTGTTCCAGCTTGTGTGCATCGAAATCCTTGTACTTCGCCTGTTGCATGAGGCGCTCTTCCAGCGCGAAATGTGTCTTGGTATAGGTCACCAGGGCATCCAGTATGCCGGCGATGGCCTTGTCACCCTCACGCTTCGAGACAGCGACGAACAGGCGGTTGAGGATGTTGACCAGCTCGCGATGCTGGTCGTCTATGGTTTTGATCTTGACGCTATATTCGGGAGACCACTTGAAAAACACTTCTTCGTTCGACATTTGAATACCTCATCTAGACACTTACAGCCAACAGCGGCACTCAGCATCGAGCAAATGGCATGCCAACGGTCACGCGCCCTCTTCTTCGCAGTTGCGGCGCGGCCAGTTGCTGCACACGTGCGGACCATGCACCGATGCCGTGCCAGAGCGCTGCTTTGGGGTGCAGGCTCGATGCAGGAAGGAAACCGCAGGGGTTCAAACAAGCGGCAAGGCAAACTCGCCCGCGATCGTTCTCAGCCAGGCATCCACACGCGCATCAGTGAGCAGCTTCTGGTTCTCCTGATCCAGCACCAACCCGACGAAATCGCCTTTCACCAGCGCCTTCGAGGCGATGAAATCGTAGTCGTCGGCAGGCCATGTTCCGACGATTCTCGCACCGCGCACCTTTAAGAACTGATAGAGGATGCCCAGCGCATCGACGAACTCATCCGGGTACTTCTCCTGGTTGCCCAGGCCGAACAGGGCGATGGTCTTGCCGGAAAGATCCAGGTGCTCGATTCTCGGCAGGAACTCTTCCCAGCCGCCGCCCATGCAATCGGTGGAAAGCCCCGGCAGCACCCCCGCCCCCAGCGTGGAAGTGCCGAGGATGAGATGGCTGTAGCCGGCGAACAGCTCCGGCGTCGCCTTGTTGACGTTGAGCGCCTCCGCCATCGTATC
This sequence comes from Sideroxydans sp., assembly GCA_037446535.1. Lineage (GTDB taxonomy): Bacteria > Pseudomonadota > Gammaproteobacteria > Burkholderiales > Gallionellaceae > Sideroxyarcus. The sequence goes on from JBBIIJ010000016.1 coordinate 43,130, forward strand.
GTCGTCGTAACGCTTCTTGATGGCCTTGGCGATGCGCCGGGTGTTGCCGGTGCTGCTGGCGAAGAAGAGACCGATACGTGCCATGTTCACCTCATTGGTCGTGTCATTCCGGCGAACGCCGGAATCCAGTGATATACAAATCCGCGACGCGACAACAGCGGCGTAACGTCTCGCTCTGCGAGGTATGTCGATCGCTGGATTCCGGCTTTCGCCGGAATGACGAT
>JBBIIJ010000017.1:0-42136 GCA_037446535.1 Sideroxydans sp.
TCGGCGAGCGCCGCATAGAGCGTGGTGGTCTTGCCGCTGCCGGTGGGACCGGTGACCAGCACCATGCCGTTGCTGCGCTGGATGACCTCGCGGAAGCGTTTGAGCATGTCGGGTGGCATGCCCAGCTTGTCCAGGGCGAGGAAGGCGCCGCTCTGGTTGAGCAGACGCATCACCACCGATTCGCCGTATTGCGTGGGCATGGTGGAGATACGCACGTCCACCGCTTGTTCGCGCACCCGGATGTTGAAACGTCCGTCCTGCGGCAGGCGTTTCTCCGAAATGTCCAGGCCCGACATCAGCTTCAGGCGTAGCGCGATGGCGCCGGCGATCTTGCTGTCGGCCTCGGTCTGCAGGTGCAGCGCACCGTCTATGCGGAAGCGGATCTGCAGGCGGTTCTCCTGCGGCTCGATGTGGATGTCGGAGGCGTTCACCTGTGCAGCATCCTCGAACATGGTCTGCAGCAGCTTGACCACCGGCGCCTCTTCCACGCCTACGGTGTCGCTCAGGGCGCCGAAGTCGATGTAGCCCTCGCCCAGCTCCTCCGATATCTCGCGCGCCAGACCGCTGATCTCTTCGGTGCGCCGGTACACGCGGTCTATGGTCTCGAGCAGCTGGCCTTCGGTGACCACCGCCACGTCGATGTCGCGCTTGAGGAGGCGGGTGATCTCGTCGAAAGCGAAAAGGTCGGTCGGATCGGTCATGCCGACGAGGACCGACCCGTTGCGCTCTTCCAGCGCCAGGGCGCGGAAGCGCCGCGCCTGGTTCTCCGGCAGGCGGCGCACGACCTCCAGGTTGGCGTTGTAGTACTTGAGGTTGATGTAGGGGATGTTGAGCTGTTTGGCCAGCGTCTCGGAGATCTGGTCTTCGGTGGCGAAGCCGTTGTCCACCACCACGCGCCCGAGCTTGCGTCCGCTGCGTTTCTGCTGTTCCAGCGCGAATTGCAGCTGGTCGAGCGAAATCAGTTTCTGCTGCACCAGCAAGTCGCCCAAGCGGACTTTTTCCGGACGCGCCATAATTCCCCCTGAAGATAGTTGCACCACACCCGACAACGCGAACGGAACTTAGCCGTTTTCCCGTTTGCTGACAAGGCTTCCCATGTTTTCAGTGATCCTTTTCCAACCCGAGATCCCGCCCAACACCGGCAACATCATCCGCCTTTGCGCCAACACCGGCTCCCACCTGCACCTGATACGTCCGCTCGGTTTCGAGCTGGACGACAAGCATCTGCGGCGTGCGGGGCTGGACTATCACGAATACGCCACGCTGAAGGTTCATGACAGCTTGCAGCAGTGCTTGGAGACCATGCCCGATGCGCGCCTGTTTGCCTTCACCACCAAGGCGTCGCACCCCTTCCACGAGGTGCGCTTTCAAGCGGGGGATGCATTCCTGTTCGGACCGGAGAGTCGCGGCCTGCCGGCCGAAGTGCTGGAATCATTGCCCCCGCAGCAACGCCTGCGCCTGCCCATGCTGCCCGACAATCGCAGCCTGAACCTGTCCAACACGGTGGCGGTGGCGGTGTATGAGGCGTGGCGCCAGTGCGGTTACGAGGGAGCGGCCTGACGCCTATTTGATGGCGCGGTAGGAGCCGCTGGCGAACTCCTCGCCGGGCTGGCGGCTCAGCAACGTCTCGACCGCCTGGTTCGCTGGCAGATTCTCGTACAGCACGCGATAGACCGCCTGGCAGATGGGCAACTCGACCTGATACTGCTGGGCGATGCGTTGCACTTCGCGTGCGGTGTAGACGCCCTCCGCCACATGCCCAAGTTCGACCAGGATGGTGGAGAGCGAATGACGCTGCGCGAGCAGCATGCCCACCTGGCGGTTGCGTGAGAGGTCGCCGGTACAGGTGAGGATGAGGTCGCCCGCACCCGACAAGCCACCTAGCGTCTCGGCGCGCCCCCCCATCTGCAGCCCGAGGCGGGTCATCTCGGCCAGACCGCGCGTGAGCAAGGCGGCGCGCGCGTTGAGCCCCATCTGCATGCCGTCGCAGATGCCAGCCGCGATGGCCAGCACGTTCTTGATCGCGCCGCCGATCTCGGCACCCACGACGTCGGTGCTGGAGTAGATGCGCAGGCGCGAATGGTGCAGCGCCTTGGCCATGCGCTGCGCGAACTCGCCGTCGGTGGAGGCCAGCGTCAGTGCGGTAGGCAGGCCGCGCGCCACTTCCTGCGCGAAGCTGGGGCCGGTGAGTGCGCCACGCGGGAAGGCGGCAGGCAGTGTCTCGTTCACGATCTGGTGCGGCAGCAAGGAGGTGCCGGTCTCGAAGCCCTTGCAGAGCCAGACCACACCCACGGCTTGGGGCAGGGCTGCGATCTGCTGCAAGGTGCCGCGCAGCCCGGATACGGGCACGGCGACGATGATGAGCTCGGCCCCGTGCATGGCCTGCTTCAGGTCGCTGGTGAGCTCGAGAGTGTCAGGCAGGCCGATGTCTGGCAGATAGCGCTGGTTGCGCCGGGTGTCGCGCATGGCGGCGACCTGGGCCTCGTCACGCGCCCACAGGACAACCTCATGGCGCGCCGCGAGGCTGATCGCCAGCGCCGTACCCCATGCTCCCGAACCAAGTATCGCGATCTTCATCAGTCGCCCCACACTTCGCTGCTTTTGAGGTAGCCGGTGGAGCCATCGCGGTGGCGCACCTTGACCCAGCCGGCGCCGGCGTTACCCAGCCACTCCAGACCGAGCTGGCGCGGCGCGTAGAAGGCCACTGCCGCGCTGTCGTCCCAATTGGTGCGCACGGTAGCCACCTCGGTGGTCACCACCACATAGCGCTTGCTGCTCAGATTGCGTTTCTCTATCCAGAACACCTTGCCGTGCGAGTCACGCACCTTGACCCAGTTCTCCAGGACCACGACCTGCTCTAACGGCAGATAGCGCGTGGCGACGAACAGCTTCCTGGCCTTGAGCGAATTGGCGTCGTACAGGATGGCCGGCTCTGCCACCGAGACGAACTCGGTGGCAGCCGCCGTCTGGCATGCGGCCAGCAACAGCAGCGCTGTCGCCAGTCGCTTCAGGAACTGAACGACGCTTCTCTCGTTCGCCTCCTCTCCCGCCTGCGGGAGAGGATTGAGGAGAGGGTATCCGGGAACGGACTTCATCTCGAAGTCGCTAGTGCTTCACCGCGGCCGCAGCATCCGCTTGCGCCAGCGCCTGCTGCTTCTGCTGCTGGTACAGCGATTCGAAGTTGATGGGGTTGAGCAGCACCGGCGCAAAACCGCCGCGCACCGCGACGTCCGACACCACTTCACGCAGATAGGGATAGAGGATGTTGGGGCAAGCCACGGCCAGCACCGATTCCATCTCTTCGGCGGCGATGTTGCGCACCTGGAATATCCCGCCCTGCTTGGCCTCGATCAGGAACATCACCTTGTCCTTCTCGGCCAGCTTGGCCGTGACCGTGACGGTCACCGTCACCTCGAACACGCCTTCCTCCACCGTGGCTGCCTGGCTGTGCAGCTGCAGATCGATCTGGGGATTTTCGCGCTCCAGGAAGATGGAAGGTGCATTGGGGATCTCCAGAGAGAGGTCCTTCACGTACAGTTTCTCGATGGTGAAGATGGGCGCTGCCTGTTGGCTGGCGGATGTGGTTTCGGTCATGTTCGTTCCTTCAGTTTATTTATTCAGTAAGGGCAGCAGTCCGCCGGCTCGGTCCAGGGCCGAGAGGTCGTCGAAACCGCCGATGTGGCGATCGTCGATGTATATCTGCGGCACCGTACGGCGCCCGCTCCGGGCTTCCATCAGGGCGCGCTGCTCCGGCTGCAGGTCTATACGTATCTTCTCGATCTCGGTCACGCCGCGGTTGCGCAGCAGGCGTTCGGCGTTGACGCAATAGGGGCAGACTTCCGTGCAGTACATCAGAACCTTGGCCATCGCGTGTCTTTCACTTCTCCAGCGGCAGATTGGCCTTCTGCCAGGCATTCAGGCCGCCCTGCAGGTTGTGCACCTGGGTGAAGCCCAGGCCGTTGAGCAAAGACACGGCCGAGGAAGAACGCGCGCCGCTGCGGCACACCACCACGATGGGGCGCACGCGGTACTTCTCCAGCTCGCCCACGCGCTCCTTCAATTGGCCCAGGGGGATCAGGCGGCTGTTGATGATGTGCCCGGTGTCGTATTCGCCCTGCTCGCGCACGTCCAGTACCAAGGCGTTCTGCCTGTTGATCAGGTTCATGGCCTGCTGCGTTTCCACATCCTTGATGCCGCGTATCCGGTTGCCAAAGTACGACCAGAACAGCATGAAGCCGCTGATGAGGGCGATGGAGACAGTGATCAGGTTATTTAGCAGGAACTGCAGCACGGCGATACTCCTCGATTTTTTGGGTGGCGAATTCTAGCAGAGGGGAAAACCGGGCAGGGTCCTTGTGCGCGAGCTCGGCCAGCTCCTTGCTAGCCATAGCATAGTCTCCGGGATAGGCCCAGATCGCGTCCGCGAGCATCTCTCGCGCCTCTGCCGGCCGGTCCGACCACGCCAGCAGCCAGGCCTGGTGATAAGCAACGAGCGCCACAGGCGTGAAACGCAGCGCTCGCGTGTTGAGCTCCAACTTCTCGCTCAGGTGGTTGTCGTCGGGTTCCATCATGTTGGCGATGAACATCTCCGAGTAGGAGCTGAACAGCGGATAGTCATGCGCGGCCAGCAACTCGTCCCGCGCCTGTGCGGCGAACTCCGGTTTTTGCGCCGCCATGGCGCGCAGCGACAGGGCCTTCTCCAGGTGCTCGTAGGCCTGCAGGCCCTGCACCAGCGTCACCACGCCCAACCCAAGGATGGCCGCCACCGACAGGCGCCCGAGCCCTCGCAGCTCCAGCCGGTAGCTGCCGGCATCGAACATCCCCAGCATCAGAGCGGCGATGCCGATGAAGTAGGCGTACCACAGGGGGTATTCGAGCAGGCTGTGTATGCCGATCACCGCCAGCACAACATAGCCCCACCAGTGATAAAGCGTCCATTGCGCGCGATGCGCAACACACTGCCACAGCCATAGGCTAACCGTGCCCAGCAGGACCAGCAGACCGGCCACTCCTGTTTCGGCCGCGAGCTGCATGACGATGTTGTGCGCGTTGTTGTAGAGACCTGTGATGCCAAGGTTCTGTAACGAAGCTCCAAGCAAGAAATGCTGGTAGGCGAACTGGCCGAGGCCTGCGCCCAGCAAGGGGAACTGCGCGAAGATCAGCCCGGCCTCGCGCCACAGATGCAAGCGGATATGCCCACTGGCATTGTCCCCCAGCATGCGTTCCGCTGCCGTGACGCTGCCCGTACCCTGCAGCCAAGGGATCTCGGCCACGCCATGCATGGCGGCGTATCCCAGCCAGAGAGCGAGTGCGTACCAAAACAGTGGACGCAGCGCTGCATCGCGCCGTTGCCACAGCCAAGCCAAGACCAGGGCGAAGCTCAGGTACAACCAGCCGGAGCGGGATCCTGACAACACCAGTACGAAAAGCATGGGAGTTGCCAGCAACGCTGCCTGCCATGCCCTGAGCCAGCGGCGCACGTAGAGCAGCCCCAGCGAGACCAACCCCAGGGCGATGTAGTTGGCGAAGTGGTTGGGTTGAGCCGTGTTGCCGTACACCGCATTGGTGGTCTTGGCCGTGACCACCGAGTTGAGGAAGGTGTTCCAGCGGAAATGTTGCAGGATGCCCGCAAGGGTGTTCAGTTCTGCGCCCACCAGCAAGAACAGCGCAAGCACGCTGGCCACCGTGGGCAAGCCGAGCTCTTCGCGCAGACGCTGCCCCAGCATCATGAGCAGGATCGCGAACAGGAAGTACAGCGACAACAGCAGCAGATGGTCGAAATAGCTGATGCGCCCCACCGCGAACTGCACGATCATCACCAGCATGAGCCCGATCGGCAGCAGCACGATGCGCGGCACCTGCGGCTCCTGCCAGTAGCGCGCCGTCAGCAGCAAGGGCAAGGCACACAGGCCCAGCACGCCGGCCGTCCACTCCTGATAGAAGGTAGTGATGGGATAGGCGTGCAAGTAGTTCACAAAAGGCAAAACCCACATCAGACCGACCAGGGTCAGACTGATGTGGGCAAGGCCTAGGGAAGAGATCGATTTCTTGTTCAGCAACTGCCTTTGACGCCAAGCTTGGCCAGGATGTTGTTCAGCGGGCAGAACTGTGTGAACCCGCTCTGGAACAGGTTCAGCCCGACGAACGCGGTGAAGAACAGGAAATACTCGCTGACGAACAGCGGGCTGGCCTGCACACCCAGCGACAGGGACAGCAGGACAAAGAAACCTGCGACGATACGGATGATACGCTCTGCGTTCATGCTTAAAGCTCCTTAACTGTTGAAGATTCTACTGGAATTCCTGGTGCAACGAGGCGTGATACCAGAACACGTTCGCATATTAGCATATTCTAATATGGCGTGACAACAACCCTGCCGCAGGTCGCGGCAGGTCAGATGGAGCAGAACACGTCGCGCATCATCACCACGAGCTTCAGGGTGCGCTGGTCCCCGATGCGGTAGAACACTCGGTTGGCGTCCTTGCGCGTGGTGAGCACCCCCTTGTCGCGCAGGATGGCAAGGTGCTGCGAGATGTTGCTCTGCGTGGTACCCACGCTGTCCACGATCTCCTGCACGCTCAGTTCGGTTTCCCCGAGCACGCACAGTATCTTCAGGCGCAGGGGGTGGGCGATGGCCTTCATCGCCAGCGAGGCCTGCAGGATGTGCTCGTCTTTATCGATCAGTTTCTTTGCCATGTTCATCTGCCGTCATGATGGAAGTGTGGGCTTATGGCCCGCTGAAATCGGCTAAAATTGCGCCACATAGCGAAAAGGCGCGGCGCGCCGAATCCATTGAATCAGAATCAGCTTATATTTTGATATTTCGGTGAAAAAAAAGCCAGCATGACCACTACCCCCATTCTCCTGCTCATCCTGGATGGCTTCGGCTATCGCGAGGATGCCGATTTCAACGCCGTCGCCCACGCACGCAAGCCGAACTGGGATCGGCTCTGGAATGCGTATCCGCACACGCTGATTAATACCTCCGAGCTGCACGTGGGCCTGCCCAACGGTCAAATGGGCAACTCCGAGGTGGGACATCTGAACATAGGCGCAGGCCGCGTGGTGTACCAAGACCTGACCAAGGTCGACTTGTCCATCGAGAACGGCAGCTTCTACACCAACCCGGCACTGGTCGAGGCAGTGGAGGCCGCCAGGCAGAACGGCGGTGCGCTGCACATCATGGGCCTGCTCTCGCCCGGCGGCGTGCACAGCCATGAGGCGCACATTCACGCCATGGTTGAACTGGCTGTCCGCGCCGGGCTGAAGAAGGTCTATCTGCACGCCTTCCTCGACGGGCGTGACACGCCTCCGCGCAGCGCTGCACAATCCCTACAGCTGCTGGAAGACAGATGCGCGCAGCTGGGCGCAGGCCGCATCGCCAGCATGGTGGGCCGTTTCTTCGCCATGGACCGCGACAATCGCTGGGAGCGCGTGCAAGCGGCTTACGACCTGCTCACCCAAGGCAAAGCCCCGTTCAGCGCGCCGACCGCGCGGGCCGGGCTGGAGGCAGCCTATGCACGCGGCGAGAACGACGAGTTCGTGCAGGCCACGGTCATCGGCGAACCCGCCCCCATGCAGGACGGCGACGCGGTGGTGTTCATGAACTTCCGCGCCGACCGCGCGCGCGAGATCACGCGCACCCTGACCGACGAGAAGTTCGACGGCTTCGTCCGCGCTCGCTTCCCCAGGCTGTCCGACTTCACCACGCTCAGCAGCTATGGTGACGAGTTCCAGGCGCTGCCCTCGGCCTACACGCCGGAAGAGATCCACAACGGCTTGGGCGAATACCTTTCCAGACTCGGCCTGAAGCAGCTGCGCATCGCCGAGACCGAGAAGTACGCGCATGTCACCTACTTCATGAGCGGCGGCAAGGAGCAGCCCTATCCCGGCGAGGACCGTGTGCTGGTGCCTTCGCCCAAAGTAGCCACCTACGATCTCAAACCCGAGATGAGCGCGTTCGAGGTGACCGACAAGTTGGAAGCTGCCATCCGCAGCAAACAGTACCAGGCCATCCTGTGCAACTACGCCAACGGCGACATGGTCGGCCACAGCGGCGTGATGGAGGCCGCCGTGAAGGCGGTGGAAGCGCTGGACAGCTGCATCGGCCGCGTGGTGAACGCCATGCTGGAATGCGGCGGCGAAGTACTCATCACGGCTGACCACGGCAACGCGGAACAGATGCTGGACCGCACCACCAACCAGGCACACACCGCGCACACGCTCAACCTGGTGCCCTTCCTGTACATCGGGCGTCGCGCGGAGATCGATGCGCCTGGAACTGGTGCGCTGCAGGACGTCGCCCCCACCCTGCTGGCCATGATGGGCCTGCCGCAGCCGCCGGAGATGACCGGCAGATCGCTCATCCGCATCCTGTGACCACGCTGCTGCGCACGGCGTTCCTGGCGCTGTCCCTGTACACGGGGCACGCCTGCGCCTCGCAGCAGCAGGACTTGGACAAACTGCGCGCGCGCATCGCCGCGCTGCAGAAGGACTTCGACAAAGCGAACGATTCCAGATCGGAGGCAGCGGACGCCTTGCGCGATTCGGAGCGCGCCATCAGTGACAGCAACCGCGCTCTTGATGCACTGGCGCAACAGCAGCGCGCCGCCCACAAGGAACTTCAGGCGCTGCAGCAGCGCACGGCCACCGCACAGGCTGAGATACAGGGCCAGCAGGCCCTGCTGGGACGCCTGCTCTATCAACAATACCTGGAGGGCGGCGACCAGGACTACCTGAGACTGCTGCTCAACAACGATGACCCCAACCAGGTCGCCCGCGACCTGCACTACTACGAATACATCGCCCGCGGCCGTGCCATGGCGCTCCGATCCATGCGCGACAGTGTGGCTAGGCTGCAGGCCGTGACCGACCAGGCGCGCGCCAAGAGTGTGGAGATCGCCGCGCTGCAGGCGGATGAGCGCCAAGGTCTGCAGCAACTGGAACACGATAAACGCGAACGCCAGCACACGCTGGACAGGATTGCGCAACAACTCGGACAGCAGCGGCGCGAGATCGGACGCCTGCAGCGCAACGAGAGCCGTCTGTCGCAGCTGGTGGAGAAGCTTGCACACGTGCTGCCGGGAACGAATACCGCGCCCTTCCAGTCACTCAAGGGCAAGCTGGCCATGCCGGTGAACGGCAAGGTGTCCAACCGGTTCGGCGCAAAACGCCCGGAAAGCACGCTGGCATGGACGGGCTGGTTCGTGCGCGCGTCTGCGAGGCAGCCGGTAAAGACGGTGGCGGGAGGACGCGTGGTATACGCCGACTGGTTGCGGGGCTTCGGCAACCTGCTCATCGTCGACCACGGCCAGGGTTACCTCAGTCTGTACGGCAACAACGAGACCTTGTACAAGCAGGTGGGCGATACGCTGCGCGCCGGCGACACCGTCGCGGCGGTGGGCAGCAGCGGCGGCAACGAGGATTCCGGTTTATACTTCGAACTACGTTTTGAAGGTAAACCCTTCGATCCAGGCAAATGGATCAAGCATCGATAAGGAAAATCACATGAGTCGTCGCATCAAGGAATACGGTCTGGTTGCTGTCGGCATGGTGGCGGGCGTCCTGCTCAGCCTGAACTTCTCGGCGGTGGCCGACAAGGAGCCGCCGACGCCGCTGCCAGTCGAGGAGCTGCGCGCCTTCACTGAGGTGTTCGGCCGCATCAAGAGCGATTACGTCGAACCCGTGACGGACAAGAAGCTGATCACCGAGGCGATCAACGGCATGCTCTCCGGGCTCGATCCGCACTCTGCCTACCTGGATACCGAAGGTTTCAAGGAACTGCAGGTCGGCACACAGGGTGAGTTCGGCGGGCTGGGCATAGAGGTGGGCATGGAGGACGGACTGGTCAAGGTCATTTCCCCTATCGAAGACACCCCAGCGTTCAACGCCGGCATCAAGAGCGGCGACCTCATCATCAAGCTGGACGACACCCTGGTGAAGGGCCTCACCCTGAACGAGGCGGTCAAGCGCATGCGCGGCAAACCGGGCACCAGCATACAGCTCACCATCGTGCGCAAGAACGAGATGAAGCCGCTGCAGATCAGCGTGACGCGGGCCGTCATCAAGGTACAGAGCGTCAAATCCAAACTGGTCGACCCTGGCTATGGCTTCGTGCGCATCACCCAGTTCCAGGAGCACACCGGTGAGAACCTCGCCACCGCCCTGGAGAACCTGAAGAAACAGAACAACGGCCCGTTGCAGGGTCTGGTGCTGGACCTGCGCAACGACCCGGGTGGTCTGTTGACGGGCGCTGTGGGTGTGTCTGCAGCCTTCCTGCCCAAGGACGCGCTGGTGGTCTACACCGAAGGTCGCACCGAGGATGCCAAGATGCGCCTGCTCGCCAACCAGGACTACTACCTGCGCGGCAGCAGCAAGGAAGACTACCTCAAGGACCTGCCCGACGAGTTCAAGAACGTACCGCTGGTGGTGCTGGTGAACGGCGGCTCCGCCTCTGCCTCTGAGATCGTGGCCGGCGCGCTGCAGGACCACAAGCGCGCCGTCGTCATGGGCACGCAGACCTTCGGCAAGGGCTCGGTGCAGACCATATTGCCGCTGGGCAACAACACCGCGATCAAGCTGACCACTGCGCGCTACTACACGCCCAGCGGACGCTCCATCCAGGCCAAGGGCATCGTCCCCGACATCGTGGTGGAAGACCCGGCGACCGCGGGGCTGGACAGCGCCTTCCGTCTGCGCGAGGTGGACCTGGAGAAACACCTGAGCAACGACCGTCAGCCCGAGGACAAGAGCGAGCCGACCAAAGCCAAGCCACAAACCAAGGGCAAGGAGAATGAAGGCAAGCAGCCCGAGACCACCGAGTTCGGCTCCAAGAACGATTACCAGCTGAACCAGGCCTTGAACCTGCTCAAGGGTATGAGCATCCTGCGAGGCAAGTGAGTCATGAACCCGTTCGAGCTGCAGAAGGAACGCCTGCTGGTGTTTGGAGACAAGCCGAACGATCAGCTCGACCAGGCCTACGAGTTGCTGCGCGGCCTGAACAACTTCCACGTGGAGAAAGGGCATCGCCCCAATAGCTTGCGCATCCGTTACAGCGTAGAGCATTACTCGCTGGAGGGGCTGAAAAAGGCGCTGGTCAAGGAAGGGTTCACTTTCCGGCAGAGCATGCTGGACAAGGTGAAGTGGACACTGATCCATTACTGTGAGGATGTGCAGTATCACAACCTGAAGACGCCAGAACCGCGGACCAAGAACAATTCGCAGGAGGTCTTCGTCAAGGTCTACGAGCACCACCCGCACGGCGACCACGACGACACCCCCAAGGACCAGCGCGAATCGAAGTGATGTTGGATGAACGATAACCAGCTGCTGCGTTACAGCCGGCACATCCTGCTTCCCGAGATCGGCATCGAAGGCCAACAGAGGCTGCTGGACGCCAAGGCTTTAGTCATAGGCGCAGGCGGCTTGGGCTCCCCCGTCGCGATGTTCCTCGCAGCCAGCGGCATAGGCCGGATCACCCTGTGTGACGACGACAAGGTGGACCTCACCAATCTGCAACGGCAAATCGCCCACCGCACCTCCACCATAGGCCATGCCAAGGTCGCTTCCGCACAGTCCACTCTGGCAGACATCAACCCTGAAGTGAAGGTCATCGCACTGCAGGAACGCGCCGATGAGGAGAGGCTGGGCGCACTCGTGGCGGACGCAGATGTAGTGCTGGATTGCAGCGACAACTTCCCCACGCGTTATGCGCTCAACCGTGTCTGCCTGGGGCAGCGCAAGCCGCTGGTGTCTGGAGCTGCAGCGCGTTTCGACGGCCAGGTCAGCGTGTTCGATTTCCGCCGCGAGGACACGCCCTGTTACCAATGCCTGTATCCGGAGCAGCTGGAGAGCGAGGAGACGCGCTGCGCAGTGCTCGGCATCTTCGCCCCGCTGGTGGGTTTGGTCGGCAGCCTGCAGGCGGCCGAGGCCCTGAAGGTGCTGACGGGGATAGACCCCACGCTCTGCGGCAGACTGTTGACGATCAACGCGCTGAACATGGAAGTGCGCACTCTGCGCTTGGCCAGGGACCCCGCGTGCGCCCTCTGCGGGCACGACGCAAAGCCCTAGCCTAGTCGGGAAGCGCTATCTTGTTGCCGGTACTGAACTGGTAGTCCTTGAACACGTGCTCGGCAGTCAGCTGCTGATAGGAGCCGTCTGCCAACTTGCGCGTTGTGTCCTTCAGGCGATAGGTGTAATGCCCGCAAGTCCAGCAGTTGAAGTTGCGCATGTGCGTGCATAGACAGGTCTTGTCGTACACCGCGACCTTCTTCTCGCCAGGATGTGCCTGTACTTCGCGGTTGTAGGCATCCACATAGTCGCAGTGGCCGTTCGCATCCAGCAGGTAGCCGTAAGCCTCGCAACCCGGGCGTATCCCTGAACCTATGGACGGGCTGTGCTTCAGCATGCGCATCGGATAGCCGGTGGGAGATGTGCCGTTCACCACGATGTCGCCCTCGCTGGCCCTGAAATATTCCTGCTGCACGTTGGCAGGCAGACCGCACTCCTTGGTGACCGTGAAGCGGGTCGCCACTTGCACGGCGGAAGCCCCTTCCTTGAGGAAGCCAGCCGCGTCGCTGCCGGTGAATATGCCGCCGGCCGGAATCACGGGGATATCCAGCTTCTCTGCGCGCAGGTATTGGATGATCTCATTGGTGATGGTGCGCAGGTCGTATTGCGCCCAGTCCATGCCGAAGCCCAAGTGGCCGCCGGCCAGCGGGCCTTCCACCACCACGTAATCGGGCAGGCGGTTGGTCTTGACGTTCTTGCGCAGGAACAACTGCAGTGCACGCAGCGACGAGACGATGATGCCCAGTTTCGCGTCGCGGAAGCGCGGGTGGTCCTCCATCAGGGCGAACGACCCCAGATGCAGACCCGCCGCCAGCGTGATGCCGTCTATGCCCGCCGAGAGCGCTTCATGCAAGCGTACGCGCAGGGTCTCGCGCGGCGAGTTCATGGTGAGCTTCTCCATGCAGTTGATGAACACCATGCCTTGGCCGTGCTTGCGCTCCATGGTCTTGCTCACGTGCAGACGGGTGGATTCCGCGATGTGCCCCAGGTCGAACTTGACCGGGGATTTGTCGCGGTTGTCCACGTTGTACTTGTACAGCTGCAGCTTCTCTTTGACGAAGCCGGTGTTGTAGAGGCGGTCGGACACGGTGGGCAGCATCGCGTCGGAGATGTGGCCTATGCCGCCCAGCCTGGCCGCCTCCAGCGCCAGCTCTGCGGTGGAGATGTCGACCCCCATGCCGCCTATCATGATGGGGACCAACTCGTGTCTGCCGAACTTCAGGCGGAAATCGTCTACTTTTCTTGTCATGTGCACCCCGGGAGATCGGGGTTCCTCCGTTGACCGGCCGCAGTCCCCTGCAGACCGGTTGTTGATGTGTCCTATATTACCTTGGAATAGCGTGCATGTTCCTGCCGGGTGCGCAGGTACTTGTCGAAGACCATGCAGATGTTACGGATGAGCATGCGCCCCTTGGGGGTGACGGTGATCCATTGCGGAGAGAGCTCCAGCAGGCCCTCCTTCTCATAACCGGCCAGCTCGCCCATCTCGGTGGCGAAGTAATGGTCGAAGTCGATCAGGTAGGCGATGTTGAACGATTCCTTGGAGATCTCGAAGTGACACATCAGCGCCTGGATGATGGCGCGACGCACCAGGTCATCGGCGTTCAGCTCCAGACCGCGCATGATGGGCAACTGGTCGCGATCCAGCGCGTCGTAATAGTCTTCCAGCTCGCGATAGTTCTGGCTGTAGGTCGGACCGACCTTGCCGATCGCACTCACCCCCAGCGCCACGAGGTCGCAGTCGGAGTGGGTGGAATAGCCCTGGAAGTTGCGGTGCAGACGGCCTTGACGCTGTGCCACGGCCAATTCGTCCTCGGGCTTCGCAAAGTGGTCCATGCCGATGTAGACGTAGCCTGCAGCGGTCAGTTTGTTCACCGCCATGCTCAGGATGTCCAGCTTGGTCTGCGGCGCGGGCAGGTCTTCTTCGTGGATACGCCGTTGCGGCTTGAAGATGGTCGGCATGTGCGCGTAGTTGTAGATGGACAGGCGGTCCGGATCGGCCGCGATGACCTTGTCCAGCGTCTTGCCGAAACCTTCGAGGGTCTGCTTGGGCAAGCCGTAGATCAGGTCTATGCTCACCGAAGTGAAGCCGTTGGCACGCGCAGCCTTGATGACGCGCAGCGTTTCCTCTTCACTCTGGATGCGGTTCACCGCACGCTGCACCTCTTCGTCGAAATCCTGCACGCCTATGCTGATGCGGTTGAATCCGGTCTGCCCGAGCAGAGCGACCGTCTCGTCGCTGACCTTGCGCGGGTCTATCTCTATGGAATATTCGCCGTCGTCGACCAGCTTGAAGTTGCGGCGTATCGCCGCCATCACGGTGCGTATCTCCTCGTCGCTCAGGAAAGTGGGCGTACCGCCGCCGAAGTGGAGCTGCTCCACGACCTGGTTGGGACCAAGGAGTTTGGTCTGCATCTCCATTTCCTTGATGAGGTAGCGTATATACTCCGCCGACTTGCTGCGATCCTTGGTGATGACCTTGTTGCAGGCACAGTAGAAACACAGGGTATTGCAGAAGGGGATGTGTATGTACAGGGACAGCGGGCGGCTGACCCCGCCGATCTGGCGCTTGGCAACCCACTGGCTGTAGCTCTCTGCATTGAAAGCTTCCACGAAACGGTCCGCCGTGGGATAGGATGTGTAACGCGGGCCGTTCTTGTCCAGCCTGCGTATCAGATCCAGGTCCACCACCAGTTGATTCACTGCCTCTACCATATCTCCCCCGTTGCTTGTTTTTCGAACTATGCCAGTTGGCTGCCTGTCCATCTTGATATATGTCAAAATACGCCCGCAATTATAACCTGCCGCCACCGGCGGCTTTGAGTAAAACCAGTGTCCCGTTCCGCATCACCCCAATTGAAGGTCGCCTGTTCGGACTGCCATCTGCGTGAACTCTGCCTGCCCGTCGGCCTGTCCGACGGCGAGATGCAGCGACTGGAGGCCCTGATCAACAGCAAGCGCGTCTATGCCGCGGGCGACTACCTGTACCGCACCGGCGACCGCTTCAGGTCCTTGCACGCCATACACAGCGGGTCGTTCAAGACGCGCGTACTGCACGACGATGGACGCGAGCAGGTGACCGGCTTCCTGATGCCGGGCGAGATCATCGGCCTGGACGCCATTTGCACGGAATTCCACACCTGCGAGGCGCTGGCCATGGAGTCCAGCGAAGTCTGCGAGCTGCCGTTCTCCAGACTGGAGGAGCTGAGCCGCGACATTCCCAGCCTGCAGCGTCACCTGCACAAGATCATGAGCCGCGAGATCGTGCGCGACCAGGGCATCATGCTGCTGCTGGGCTCCATGCGCGCCGAGGAACGCCTGGCCGCCTTCCTGCTCAACCTGTCGCAGCGCAATGTCGCGCACGGCATGTCCGCCACCCGGCTGACGCTGCGCATGTCGCGCCTGGAGATCGGCAGTTACCTCGGCCTCAAGCTGGAGACCGTCAGCCGCGCCCTTTCCCATTTCCAGGGAGACGGCCTGATCCAGGTCAAGGCGCGTTCGGTGGAGCTGCTGGATCTCGCCCGCTTGCGCGTGATGGTCGGGAAATCCTGACAGAAACGCCCCGGTTCCCTATTCGCTCGGGAATGGGTATGCTGCGCACCGCGTTTCGATCAACCTCAGGGGGACAAAATGACACAAACCTACACAGCAATGCAGGATGAGATCACCCGCGCCAAGTGGCCGCACGAGATATTCCTCATCAATCTGGTGTTCAACCATATCCTGGTGTTCGCCTCGACCTTCGGCGTGTTCAGCACCTTTCCGCTCATGGTGCTGATCGTACCCATCACCTCCTTCGCCATCACCGGATACATCCTGCTGAAGGCAAAGAGCATCGCCGCCAGCGACGAGACCATATTCGTGAAGGCGCACTGGGTGGTCGCCGACAAGCGCAACAAGCATTTCATGTGGCTATTGACCGCCACCTGCGTGGTGGTAGGCGGAGGTCTCTGGCTCTCCAAGGTGATGGGCTGGTCCAAGATCGCCACCATCGCCCTGCTGGGAGGCGTGGGATTGCTGCCTTTCATGGTCTCCCTGCTCGTGCTGATCGTGATGGGCAACGATTCCATGTATCAGGCTCGCCATAGCAAGTTGCCCCGCGGCCACGCTGCACTGGCGTCCGAGGCTGCCTAACCTGACACACATACGGATACATGACTACTACACGCAAAATCTACTGGGGCGTCGGAATCATTTCCATCCTCATCCTGCTTGGTGCCTTCTTCATCCCTGCCGACCGGCCCGAGAAGAATGACTTTCCTTGGCACATCGAGCACCCGACTCCCGATTCGGTGCGGGTTTTCGGCTTGACCTTAGGCACCGCCACTCCAGCCGAAGCCGAGGCCCGCTTCAAGGAAGGGGCGGAACCCAGCCTGTTCAAATCCCCCAGCGGCCAGCTGGGTGCGGAGGTGTTCTTCGAGCAGGTGGAGCTGGCCGGCCTGCGCTCTAGGGTGGTGCTGACGGTGGCCGTGCCTGAGGCCGAGCTGAAACAGATGTATGAGCGGGGTCTGCGTATGGCCGCGACCGGCAGCGGCAAGAAGATCACGCTGACACCGGACGATGTGATACGCCTACGCAGTTTGCCCATCAGCAGCCTGACCTACATGCCCGGCGTGCGCGTAGAGGATGAATTGTTGTTGAAGCGCTTCGGCAAGCCCGATCAGGTCGTCAAGGAAGCCAAGAGTGGCGCGATACACTGGTTGTATCCACAGAACGGCCTGGATATCACCTTGGGCGGTTCGGAGAAGCCCCTCCTGCAGTATGTCGCCCCCAAGGACTTCGGCAAGTTGACCGGCCCCTTGCTGGCCGGCGGCGAGGTCATCACTCAGTAGTCTTCTTGCCCGCATCCGACTGCCTAGTCGGATGCGGCATCATGTCGTCGTCGTCGTCCATCAGGATACGGCTGCCACTGCCCTCCATATCCTCGTACTGGCCCTTCTTCACGGCTATGATCAGCACGATGACCAATAACACCCCGAAGAACATCATTCCCGGGATCAGACTGTAGATCACATCCATCGTTTATCTCACTTTTTGAACAGGGTACGAATCCGCGCGGCGTTCCCGATGACGACCAGTGAGCTGATCGGCATCGTGATCGCCGCCACCAGGGGACTGACCTTCGCCATCATCGCCAACGGCACCATGATGACGTTGTACACGAAGGACAGGCCTATGTTCTGCTTGATGGTGCGCAGGGTGCGGCGCGACAAACGGGTGGCCTGCAGCACCTTGGTCAGCTCGTTGTGCATCAGCACGATGTCCGCGCTTTCCACCGACACATCGGTACCGGATCCCAGCGCGATGCCAACGTTGGCGCGTATCAGGGCGGGCGCATCGTTCACGCCGTCGCCCACCATCGCGACGATCGCACCATCCTTCTGCAGTCGCCGTATGACCTGGTCCTTGTCCTGAGGCAGAACTTCGGCGATCACTTCCATGCCGCCCAGCTGGCGGGCGATCGCTTCTGCGACTGGCCTGCGATCGCCGCTCAGCAGGGTCAGGGTGACCCCTTCCGCGCGCAGCTCATCCACCAACTGGCGCGCATCGGAGCGCAGCCGGTCGGCGAGCGCGAAGGTCCCCACATGTTTTCCGCCTTGCGCCATGTGCACGCAACTCATCGCCTGCGCTTCCATCTCGTGCGCGGCGGCCTGCAGCACGGTGTCCAGCGCTACCCCGGACTGCGCAAGCCAGTTGGCGCTGCCCAGCAGCACCGTTTCCCCTGAGACGGCCGCTGCAACCCCCAGGCCCGGCGTGGCACGGAAGCCGGCAACATCCAGGTCGCGATAGGACTGTTGCCGCTCTTCTGCACAGGAGGTGATGGCACGGGCCACACTGTGTTCGCTGTAGCGCTCCACCGCCGCTGCGCGACGCAGCACTTCCTGCTCGTCCACGGCCGCCGCGACTCGCAGCTGCGCCACGCTCATCTTGCCTTCAGTGAGCGTACCCGTCTTGTCGAACACGAAGTGGGTGACCTTGGATAAGGTTTCCAGCACCAGCCCGTTCTTGACCAGGATGCCGTGCTTGGCCCCCAGCCCGGAGGCAACCGCTATGGACATCGGTGTAGCCATGCCCAGCGCGCATGGGCAGGTGATTATGAGCACCGAGGTCGCCGCCATCAACGCGACCTCGAAGTCGTGACTGTTCCACACGAAGAAGGTGAGCGTGGCGCACAGCAGGGTCACCAGCACGAACCAGGGCACGATGGTGTCGGCCAGGCGCTGGATGGGCGCCTTGGAGGACTGCGCCTCCTCCACCAGGTGGATGATCTTGGACAGCGTGCTGTCCTGCAGCTGGGCGCGCACCTCGACCAGCAGGGCGCCGCTGGTGTTCGCCGTGCCTGCCGAAACCGTCGCCCCTACGCTCTTGCTCACGGGAGCCGATTCTCCGCTCAGCATGGATTCGTCCACCGCGCTGTGCCCTTCCAGGACCACTCCGTCCACCGGCACGGTGTAGCCGGGCTTGACCAGCACGTGGTCGCCCACCTTCACGCCGCGTATCGGCGTCATCTGCTCCTGGCCGTCACGCACCACGAGCGCCACTCGGGGCTGCAGCTCCATCAGGCGCTTGGTCGCCGATACGGCCTGGTGGCGGAACATGCCCTCCAGATAACGGCCTATCAGGATCACGAAGGTCAGGTTGGTGACGGTGTCGAAATACACTTCACCTTGCTGGTTGTTGGTGAGCGTCACATACAACGAATAGGCGTACGTGACGGAAAGGCCCAGGGCGATGGGCAGGTCCATGGTGAGGCGACCTCCGCGCAGCCCCCCCGCCGCTCCACGGAAGAAGGGGTAGCCCGAGTAAAGCAAGGTCGGGGTCGCCAACAACAGGCCCATCCAGTGGAAGAAGCTGCGGAACTCGTCGTGGTTCGCGCCACTGTAGAGCGCGATGGAGATCCACATCATGTTCATCATGGCGAAGCCCGCGAAGAACAGACGGAACAGCATGGCGCGGTTGGCCTTCTTGATCGCCCCTTCCGCGCTCTCCGGGTCGTAGGGCACCGCGGAATAGCCGATGCGCGCTAGCGCGCGGATCAGGTCGGACAACTTGCTCTTGCTGTTGTCCCAGCGCAAATGCAGGCGTTTCCCTGCCAGATTGACTTCGGCGGACTGGACGCCAGGCACGCGCTGCAGGCCGCGCTCTATCAGCCAGACGCAGGCGGCGCAGTGTATGCCCTCTACCAGCAGGTGTATGGTGCGCACATCGCCGGAACAGGAGGTGAATTCCTGCTGCACTTCATCGAAATCGTAGATCTCGATGTCCTTGGGTGGCGCGGGCGGAGGCCCCAGCAACACACCTTCAGGTGTCCTCTGGTAATAGCCTTGCAGGCCGGCCTCGTAGATGGCCTTGGATACGGACTGGCAGCCGAAACAGCAGAAGTCGCGCTCATGCTGATCGAGCCTGGCATGGAAATGCGCATCCGCCGGGATGGGCAGGCCACAGTGGAAACAGCCTCCGGCTGCCGGGTTACTTGCTTGCGTCATTGATGCTGCTTCAGACGCCTTCTGCGACCTTGAAGCGCTCCGTGTTCACGGTAAACTCGTCTGCTCCGCGTTTGACGTGTATGTGCAGTTCCCAATATCCCTTGAGGGGGAACGTGATATAGCCCTGATAGCCGCCAGCGGAGACCTCCTTGAACGTCGTGGTGAAATCCTTGCTGGCGTCAGACGCGCGGTAGGCCTCGACTTCCATGGTCCCGCTCACGGGCTTGCCTGTGCTGTCTGCGATACTGATCTCGTACATCGTCGGCACGTTCAGCACGACTTCCTTCGGCTTCTTCATGGAAGTCGTCCAACCCAGCTGCTGCTGCGCGCCAAGCTCGCTCAGCACCTGATCGCCGGTCTTCCTGTCCTTGGTTTTGTACTCGCGATCTACCAGATCGGATTTGTTGTGCGTGGCAAACCAGATGAAGGCGCTGTTCACGCCCAGCACAAGCACGATCAGCACAAGCATGCCCAGCAACCAAGGGTTGCGTATGCCTGATTTATGGCTCTGTGAAATCATATTGAACTCCGTTATCGCTTCGGGCCGTAGAACACACTGGTGTATTCGGCGTACACGTTAGGATCCTCCACGCTCTCCACGCGGAACTGGATAGGCGTCGAGTCGCCCTTGATGTTGGCGCTTGGCGCTTTGACGAATATGGTGAAGGAAGTTCCCCGGCCATGGTGGGTCATGGGGTTGTTCTCGGCCCCTATGATCACCTGGTCCTTGATGCCCCCTTCCGCTGTCACCTTGACCTGGAGATCCTTGTCGGTCTTGTTCAGTACCTTGAAGTCATATTTGTTCTGGATGGAACCGTCGCTCATGCTCACATAGAGTGGCTGACGCTCGTGGAGGACCTTCAGGGTCATCGCCCCCAAGTGGGTCAAACCGTAGGTGATACCAGCCAGTGCAATCACGATGATGCCAAGGTAGGCCAGCGTACGGGGATGCTTGTACATCGGCTTTACGGCTTTGCCCGATATTTCGTCCAGTGATGCGTAGCGGATCAGGCCGCGTGGCTTGCCGACTTTGTCCATGATTGCATCACAAGCATCGAGGCACAGCCCGCAGGTGATGCAGCCCAGCTGCTGGCCTTCGCGGATATCCACCCCGGTCGGGCAGACCTGCACGCACTGGAAGCAGTCGATGCAGTCGCCCTGGCGGCCATCTGCCTCGCCGCGGCGCAGTTTGCCGCGGGGTTCGCCACGATTGACGTCATAGGTCGGGAGTATGGTCTGCGAATCGCCCATCACCCCCTGGATACGCGCATAGGGGCAGAGCCAGAAGCAGGTCTGCTCGCGTAGGAAGCCTGCAAGGATGTAGGTCCCAAAGAAGAACATGATGATCACGACCCAACCGACCATGGGCAGATTGAAGTGAATCAGATTGCTCCAGTAATCGAATGCGTCCACGAACCAGATGGAGAAGGTGATGCCGGTAAAGACCGCGATTAGCATCCAGAGTGCATGTTTAAGCGCCTTCTTCTTGAACTTATCCAGACTCCAGGGTGCCTCGTCCAATTTGCGACGGGCTAGGGGATTACCCTCGATCTTGTCTTCGAGCCAAGTGAACCAGTCAGTCCACGCGGTCTGGAAGCAGAAATAGCCGCACCACACGCGAGAAGCCACCGAAGTGGCCGCAAACAGCGTCATCGCCGCCACCAGCAAAACCAGTGACAGCATCCAGATATCTTGCGGAAGCACTGTCAGGTTGAAGAAATGGAACTGGCGGTTCTGGATGTCGAACAAGATGGCCTGCTTACCGTTCCAGCGCAGGTAGGGAAGAAGGAAGAACGGAAGCCAGAGGCCCAGCTGCGTGTAGTTCTTGATGGTACGGAAGAAGCCGGGCATGCGTTTGGCATGTATGGTTTTGTCGCCCTTGTTGACGTTCCACGTCTCGAACTCATGATAAATGGTCGTGACGGTGCCCATCTCCTTCTTTTCTACTTCGTCATTCACGCTCGCTCTCCTTGAGTTTTATACCAACTAGTTATTCGCCCCACACTGCACGCAAACCACTCCAGAATCCGCTCTCCCGCCCCCACAAAAGAGCTGATTCAACAGTGACTTGCCCATAGGAAAAAGGGAGGAGAGTATAACTCTCCTCCCTTCCCTCGTGACCAAAAACTTACTTACCTTGATCCTTGGTCGCGTTCCGGTACGCCATGAAGAACAGCCACCCCACTACTGCGGCCGCGCCGACAACACAGATAACCACGCCATAGAAAACTGCATCATGATTCATCTCGATATCTCCTTCAAATATGGTCTGGCGGAATCACTCCCGCCAGACGATGAGACAAGATTACTTAGCTGCAGCAGGGGCCTCAACAACTGCCGGAGCTTCAGCTTGGCCACCACCGAACTTGTACACGTAGACCGCAAGTTTCTTGATCTCGGCATCGGACAGCTTACCGCCCTGGAATGCCGGCATCACCGCTACGCGAGTCTCAGGGATGCCTGCGTTCACACCGTACTTGATGGTGCGCTTGATCCCGTCAACCGAGCTCTCGAAGCGCCACACGCTGTCGGTCAGGTTGGCAGAGCCCATGGCGGTCATGCCCTTGCCGTCAGCACCGTGACAGGCGACACAGCCCTTGTCTGCGAACAGCGGGGTAGACGTCGGTTTCGAGGCAGCAACTGCGTTCGCCAGCGTATCGATCTCTGCATCGGACAGGATGTCCTTGTGCGCGGGCATCATGCCTTGGCGACCACCAGCGACGGTGGTGTAGATGTCGTCGATCTTGCCGCCGTACAGCCAGTCGTCGTCGTTCAGGATAGGCGCGAACAAGCCTTGCTTGTCGTGCGTACCGACGCCGTTCTGGCCGTGGCAAGCAGCGCAGTTGTCACCGAACAGCACCTTGCCGGAACGGGTCACGTACTCGCTCAGCTCAGCGTCAGCCAGGATGGCTGCGGGAGTCATGTCCTTCAGCTTGGCCTCGTACTTGCCGCGCACTTCGTCCACAACGCTCTTGTCAGCTTCCATCTCAGTGATTGCCGTCCAGCCACCCACGCCCTTGAAGTACGTGTTCGCGTTGGAGACCGGAATGGACGGATAGTACAGGAAGTACACCACGCACCAGATCGCACTGGCGGTCAGACCCAGCATCCACCACTTCGGCGGCTGATTGGTGAAATCCCCCAAGTCGTCGTCCCAGACGTGACCGGTAGTCGGCACGCCACCCACATCGTGTTTGTCACTCATCTTTTTTCTCCCAATTTGTTAGGCTCTTCGTCGTCCAGAGCCATTCGGCTCTGGGCTTCGAATTGTTCCTTGTTGGACGGCCGGAAGACCATGACGTAGACCGCCACCATGCCAGACGCCGCGACCAGGGCAAAGAACACTCCCAGCCAGTCGTTCGTCGTCATGGCCTGCACGTCCATGCCAAGGTATCCCAGCAGTTTAGTCACGGTAATTCACGCCTTCTTCGAACTTGACGTGATTACCCAGCCCTTGCAGGAAGGTGATCAGCGCGTCCATATCGGTCTTGCCTTCCAACTGTGCAGCTGCACCAGCGATGTACTCGTCGGTGTAGATGTTCTTAGGCACAGGGTTAAACGGCATCATGGTCAGGACCTTCATCGTTTGCACAGTCTCTGCCACGTTCACCGGCTTGCTTTCCAGCCAGAAGTAGTTCGGCATCACAGACTCAGGCACCACTTCACGCGGATAACGCAGATGACGACGATGCCACTCATCCGAGTACTTGCCGCCGACGCGAGCCAGATCCGGACCAGTACGCTTGGAACCCCACTGATACGTGTGGTCGTACATGGACTCTTCAGCGATGGAGTAGTGGCCATAACGGTCCTTCTCGTCACGGAACGGACGAATCATCTGCGAGTGGCACAGGAAGCAGCCTTCGCGGATGTAAACAGCACGACCAGCAAGCTCCAGGGGCTTGTACGGGCGAACGCCGTCGCCGGGCTGCCAGTCTTCCAGCGTCTTGTGCGCAGAGGTCGCAGGATTCCAGACGATCTTATCCATCGGAATCACGTTGCCTTTAGCGTCCTTGTGCTGCGTGTTGTTACACGTAGCATCGTTCTGGCACATCGCCGTATTGGGCAGATAGAACAACGGCACGATTTCCACGATACCGCCGATCGCCACGGCGATCGCAGTCATCACAAACATCAGGAGCGTGCTGCGTTCGATCTTGTCCTGAAATTTGGTCGAATAGATTTTGTCGTGATCAGACATTTTTCACTCCTTATGCATTAGCTGGAACAGCGTTCGTACCGCGCACAGCGCTAGCCGTACGTACGGTCATCACGACGTTGTACAGAGCAATCCAGGTACCGATGTTGAAGATCAGACCGCCGATTGCACGCATCGCGTAGTACGGATGCATAGCGGACACGGATTCAACGAAGGTATAGGTCAGAGTGCCGTACTCGTCATAGTCACGCCACATCAGACCTTGCATGATGCCGGAAACCCACATCGCAACGACGTAGATAACGGTACCGATGGTAGCCAGCCAGAAGTGCACGTTCACCAGGCTTTCGGAGTACATCTTTTCCACGCCCCACAGCTTCTTGACCATGTGGTACATGGCGCCATAGGCAACCATCGCCATCCAGCCCAGAGCGCCGGAGTGCACGTGACCAACGGTCCAGTCGGTGTAGTGAGACAGAGCGTTAACGGTCTTGATGGACATCACCGGACCTTCGAAGGTGGACATCGCATAGAACGCGAGAGACACCACGAGGAAGCGCAGGATGTAGTCGGTACGCAGCTTATCCCATGCACCAGACAAGGTCATCATACCATTCATGGCACCACCCCAGGACGGGATGATCATCGCCAGGGAGACCGCAGCACCCAAGGAGCCAGTCCAGTCAGGCAGCGCGGTGTATTGCAGGTGGTGCGCACCCAGCCAAACGTAGCCAAAGGTCAGCGCCCAGAAGTGCAACACGGACAGACGATAGGAGAACACCGGACGACCCGCTTGCTTAGGCACGAAGTAGTACATGATGCCCAGGAAGCCGCCAGTCAGGTAGAAGCCCACCGCATTGTGACCCCACCACCACTGGATCATCGCGTCTTGCACGCCAGAGTAGATGGAGTAGGAATTAGTCAGGCTAACGGGGATGCACAGGCTGTTAACCACATGCAGATAGGTGATCATGACGATCATGCCCATGGTGAACCAGTTGGACACATAGATATGCGATGTCTTGCGAATCGCAACTGTCATGATGTGGTTCAAGCCAAAGGACAGCCACACGACTGCAATCAGAATGTCGATGGGCCACTGCAACTCGGCGTATTCTTTACCGGAAGTCAGACCCAGCGGCAGAGTGATCACAGCCAGGACGATGATGAGATTCCAGCCCCAGAAAGTGAACCATGCCAGGCTATTGCTCCACAGCTTGGTCGCACCAGTGCGCTGCACCATGTAGAAGCCTGTCGCCATCAGCACACAGCCACCGAACGCGAAAATCACTGCATTGGTATGCAACGGACGCAGACGGCCGAACGTGATGTAAGGAATGTCAAAGTTCAAGAATGGGAACGCAAGTTCAGATGCAACATACACACCGATGAGCGTACCTACCACTGCATAAATGGCGGCGGCGATGGTAAACCAGCGCACTACCTCCATGTCGTACTTTACTGGTGTCGCTTGATTAGCTTCCACAGTAGTCTCCTCCCCAGAGCAAAGTTAAAAAAACCAATGCGTCCAGCACGCCAACAAAAGCCTGTCGTGCTTGACGCACCCTTTGTTGCACATTTCTACAGCGCGGCAAATTGTCGCAGCGGTTCGGCGACAAGTAAAGCCAAATGTAGTTCCGTACTGTCCATACCCCACTAAAACCGTCAGGATGGCCGAGCAGGAACGGTTGAAATACTAGGAAATATTGAGGCCGGGCGATTTGATATAAGTCAAAAAAAGACTATCGCCGCCAGGAGTGGAGCGGGTGAACGGGATCGAACCGTCGTCGTAAGGAGGGTAAGGAGGCGACCTCACGGCCACCCCCTCCCCTAAGAACCGAACGTGCAAGTTCCCCTGCATTCGGCTCAAGCAACCCAGAAACATCGCCCGTTATGGGAACAATGCCAGCGGGGTCTTCTACTCGTTTACGTGCAGCTGTTTATGGCAATTCGGATGCAGCAACACCAGATTCATGAGCACGTCCGAACCTCCTTGTGAACGCTTGACCCGGTGGTGCAAATGCCACCCCGTTTCTCGCGTGATCTTCTGGAGACAGATCGGGCAAAGCCCCTCCTGCCACCACCACAACCAACGTAATTTTCTGCGTCCTTCAAGCGTTACATCCATCTTGCGGGCAAGCCGCTTGGTGAAGTACTCGTTGAACGCTGGGTCGTAGGGATTCGCTTCCGCCTGTACTTTTATATGAGTACGTTTCCGAAACTCACCCAATACAGGCAAGATCTTGTCCTTCGCGGCAAAGCGCCAATCACGCCCCTTGTTGCACATGAAGTAACGCTGCTTAACCCATCGTTTCCCCTTGTTTGGGTGACGACGAACCGCCCAGCGCCACAACATTTGCCAGATCAAGTGATCGCATTTTGCGAAGGTGCGCGACGCCATCTGGCTTCGATGATAATTCGCCCACCCCCGAATCATCGGCATGAGCTTGCCTATCACCTCTTCCTGTTTGGCTGTACGCATCGCCCCCAACGTATCGCGCATCTTGGTCATGAATGCTTTGACGTTCTTATTCGACGGTCGCGTAAGCAACATCCGATCGAAACGCCTGACATTCCATCCCAGAAAGTCGAACCCTTCCGTCACATGAGTGATGGTGGTTTTCGTCTCCGAGAGCACCAAGCCCCTTGCAGCCAGAAACTGCACTACAAGAGGTTTGACCCGCTCTTCCAGCAACTCTCGCGAGCTGCCAGTAATCACGAAGTCATCGGCGTACCGCACCAAATGGACTTTAGCTTCTCGCGCCTGCCGGACTGTATTGAATGAACAGCCCATCAAGCTCGCGCTGCAATCCATCAAGCGCCATATTAGCCAGCACAGGGGAAATGATTCCTCCCTGCGGTGTTCCGGCATTCGTCGGGAACAACGTACCCATCTCAACGAACCCTGCTTTCAGCCATTTCCTTAGGATGATTTTGTCCATACAGACGTGATCAACCAACCAGCCGTGACTGATGTTATCGAAGCACCCTTTGATATCGCCTTCAAGTACCCACTGCGGCGACGCCTTTCGTCCGAGCGCATTGCGCACTTGTTCGATGGCATCGGCAGTCGATCTCTCACGGCGGAAGCCGTATGAGTGCGAATCTCCGGTTGTCTCTGCTACAGGATCTAATGCGAGTAAGTGCAACGCCTGCATTGCCCGGTCGCGCATGGTTGGGATGCCCAGTGGGCGCTTGTCACCATTTGCTTTGGGAATATGGATGCGTCGCAGCGGTAACGGCCGATATCTCTTGTTGCTAAGACACTGGACTGCTTCCCACTTTTCTTCTGGAGTGCTCCAAGTTTTACCATCTACACCCGGAGTTTTCCGACCACGGTTTTCTGTCACCCGTTTCACAGCCAATGCTTTCGCACTGGTGGATTGAGTTAAGAGCCGTTGCAGTGAGCGGGCTTTACGCCACTCGCCTGCTTTTACCGCTTTCGCGATTCGCGTCTGTAACCTCGCAACAGATTGGTGTGCGTCGGACCAATGAATCTGGTGCCAACTATGCCAGCCTGCGGAGGCAACATCGCCGTTTTGATACCTAGCGTCCATATCAACCTCCGATATTGGAGCGGGTGAAGGGGATCGAACCCTCGTCACTTGTCGGGTAAGGAGATAGCCTCGCGACTACCCCCTCCCCTAAGAACCGAACGTGCGAGTTTCCCTGCATTCGGCTCAAGCAACCCGTAAGCAGCACTCAAGTCGAGTGATGCCAGCAGGGTCTTCTACTCAGTTGCATGCAACTGCATGTGACAGTTCGGATGCAGCAGCGTTAAATTGCTGGTTGCATTCGAGCCTCCGTTGGTACGTTTGATTCGGTGATGTAAATGCCATCCCGTTTCTCGCGTGATCTTTTGGAAGCAGGCTGGACAGAGACCATCCTGCCACCACCACAGCCACCTCAACTTTCGTCGTCCTTCGAGCGTCTGATCCATCTTGCGGGCAAGCCGCTTGGTGAAATACTCGTCGAACGCAGGATCGTAAGGATTTGCCTCCGCCACCACTTTGACGTGAGTCCGTTTCCGAAACTCACTCAAGACCGGCAGAATCTTGTCCTTAATAGCAAAGCGCCAATCGCGCCCCTTGGTTCGCACAAAATAGCGCTGCTTGACCCATCGCTTACCCTTGTTAGGATGGCGACGATCCGCCCAACGCCACAGTAATTCCCAGATCAAGTGGTCGCATCTGGAGAAGGTGCACATGGCCATCTGGATTCGGTGATAGTTCGCCCAACCCCGAATAATCGGCGTGAGTTTTAATATCAAATCTTCCTGTTTGGCCGAGCGCATTGTCCGCACCGATTCACGCATCTTGGTCATGAATGCTTTGACGTCTTTCTTCGAAGGTTGCGTAAGCAACATCCGATTTACACGCCTGACATTCCATCCCAGAAAATCGAATCCCTCCGTCACATGAGTGATTTTGGTTTTCGTCTCCGAGAGCACCAAGCCCCTCGTAGCCAGAAACTGCACAACCAAGGGTCTGACTCGTTCCTCCAGCAACTCTCGCGAGCTGCCGGTGACCACAAAGTCGTCTGCGTATCGAACCAGATGAACTTTAGCTTCTCGGACCTGCCTGACTGTTCGGAACAGCCCTTCAAGCTCGCGCTGCAGTCCATCAAGTGCCATGTTTGCCAGCACCGGGGAGATGATGCCTCCCTGTGGTGTGCCGGCATTCGTCGGGAACAATGTACCCATTTCCACAAATCCCGCCTTCAGCCACTTCCTCAGGATGCCTTTATCCATACAGACGTTGGCAACCAGCCAGTCATGACTGATGTTGTCGAAGCAACCTTTAATGTCGCCCTCAAGCACCCATTGCGGCGCTGCCTTATTAGTAAGCACGTTACGTACTTGCTGTATGGCATCGGCAGTTGAGCGCTCTCGGCGGAAGCCATATGAATGGCTATCTCCGGTTGTCTCTGCTACGGGATCTAATGCTAATAGATGCAACGCCTGCATTGCCCGGTCACGCATGGTTGGAATGCCCAGTGGGCGTTTATCACCATTTGCTTTGGGAATGTGTATGCGTCGCAATGGTAGCGGTCTGTACCTCCTGTTGCTGAGGCTTTTGACTGCTTCCCACTTTTCTTCTGGAGTGCTCCAAGTTTTACTATCTACCCCTGGAGTTTTCCGACCACGGTTCTCAGTAACCCGTTTCACAGCCAACGCTTTCGCACTGGAGGATCGGGTCAGGAGCCGTTGCAGTGAGCGGGCTTTTCGCCACTCGCCTGCTTTTGCCGCTTTCGCGATTCTGATCTGTAACCTCGCAACAGTCTGGTGAGCATCGGACCAATGAATCTGGTGCCAACTCTGCCAATCTGTGGAGGCAACATCGCCGTTTTCGCAAACTGCGTCCATATCAACCTCCGTTTAATTGGAGCGGGTGAAGGGGATCGAACCCTCGTCACTTGGTTGGGAACCAAGAGCTCTACCATTGAGCTACACCCGCGCAATCCCGAAGGAATAGACGCATTACCCCCTAGGGGACAATACATCTGTCCCCATCGGGTACGATTTACAAACCTGTCTCGCGACAGGTTACCAAGTGGAAGTCAGCACGCTTTCACGTCGGGGCAATCGTTTCATCCCCTATCTGCACCATTACAGTCCAGCATTCGCTTTTTCCACCATCCTTTACCCACTATGGCACAAATATCCTTGCGGCTATTCTTGTCCTCCTAACAGGCCGGACACCATATTGGGCTTACCACGTTCCGCACAAGTAACAAGAGTCGGGAAGGTTCCGCCTTTTCGCCGGTGATCGTATGTCAGCGTATTTGTACCAAGCAAACAAATAACCGATCACGTGCCATTTTGGCCAGAGCCCGATGCTGCAAGTTGCGTTTGGCTCTACAAGCTTGACGACGTTTAACAGCGGTTCACATTACGTTAACCATCCAACTCAGCCTAGTGCCTCATCCGGGTGCAACTCCCGAAATCACACCAAACCCCTCACGGGGTTCGATATACCCCGTAAGGTGGCTACATTGTCAGAGCGCTTAGCACTCCACCGTTACCAGTGGCGCACCGCTCCTAGACTACGAGGGGCTGAACCCTCGGTTTTGTCAGTTTCCGATATAGCTAGAAACAGCAAAACAATTACTTATGCAGCTTTCGCCGCTTTGCAGACGCCCCATTGCTGGTTTGTCTGCTGTTTAAATGCTAGGCAATTAAGTCCTAGCGGAGAAACGCACGACTCGTGTCGCACGCTTGGGAAGCTTCTGCTCTACCATTGAGCTACACCCGCTTGGTGTAAAATGCGGCGCGCATTCTAACACGCCCCATCCCGATTAAAAGTGATAACGATCATCGTCAATGGCGCATCTCGCCAATTCCAGCAAGCCATCAGCGTTTCCAACCTCATCGAGGAAATGGGGCTGGCCGGCAAGCGCGTCGCGCTCGAACGCAACGGCGAGATTGTGCCACGCGGCAATTTTTCGACGCAGCAACTGGCTGACGGAGACAGGCTGGAGATCGTCGTCGCCGTGGGTGGCGGCTAAGACAATTAACCGAAAGACAATTCACATGAGCGACAAATTAGTCATCGCAGGCAAGAGTTATGGCTCGCGCCTTTTGGTGGGCACTGGCAAATACAAGGACTTCAACGAGACGCGCGCCGCATTGGATGCCAGCGGTGCTGAGATCGTCACCGTAGCGATTCGCCGCACCAATCTAGGCCAGAACGCGAACGAACCCAGTTTGCTCGACGCCGTCCCGCCCTCGAAATTCACCTATCTCCCCAACACCGCAGGCTGTTACACGGCCGACGACGCCGTACGCACCCTGCGCCTGGCGCGCGAACTGCTGGATGGACACAGCCTGGTGAAACTCGAAGTTTTGGGCGACCCCCAGTCGCTGTATCCGAACGTGATCGAGACCCTCGCCGCCGCCAAGGCCCTGGTGGCCGAGGGCTTCCAGGTGATGGTCTACACTTCGGACGACCCCATCGTCGCGAAGCAACTCGAAGACATAGGTTGCGTGGCGGTCATGCCGCTGGCGTCGCTGATAGGCTCCGGCATGGGCATCCTCAACCCGTGGAACCTGCAACTGATCATGGAGCGTCTGCAGGTGCCGGTGATCGTGGATGCCGGTGTGGGGACCGCTTCTGACGCAGCCATCGCGATGGAACTGGGCTGCGACGGGGTACTGATGAACACCGCGATCGCTGCCGCGCAGAACCCGGTGCTCATGGCCTCTGCCATGAAGAAAGGCGTCCAAGCCGGTCGCGAGGCGTACTTGGCAGGACGTATGCCGAAGAAGCTGTACAGCGCAAGCCCAAGTTCGCCTACCGCCGGGATCATCGGTTCGGTTCGCGCCTGTCCGCAAAACATATGACTGAAACTACCGACCTTACCAAACGCCACATCCGCAGCTTCGTGCTGCGCCAGGGCCGCGTCTCCACCGCGCAACAGCGCGCCGTCGAGACTCTGTTGCCGCGCTTTGGCATTGCCTATGCCCCGCGTGCGCTGGACCTCGACCAGGCTTTTGGGCGCGTCGCCCCCAAGATACTGGAGATCGGGTTCGGCATGGGTGACAGCACCGCAACCATCGCGCAAGCGCATCCCGAGATCGATTACCTGGCGGTAGAAGTCCACACACCAGGCGTGGGCAACCTGCTCAAACTGATCGACACACAGCAACTGGCCAACATCCGCATCATGCAGCACGATGCCGTGGAGATACTCCGCGACATGATCGCCGACGGCGCACTGGACGGCGTGCACATCTTCTTTCCAGATCCTTGGCACAAAGCGCGCCACAACAAACGTCGCCTGATTCAGGCACCGTTCATCGCAAAGCTGGTGCGCAAGCTCAAACCCGGCGGCTATATCCACGTCGCCACAGATTGGCAGGACTACGCAGAACAGGTGCTACACGTGCTTAGCGCGGAGCCGCTGCTCGAGAACACTGCCAAGGATTATGCCCCGCGCCCGTCCTACCGCCCGCTCACCAAGTTCGAACAGCGCGGGTTGAAACTGGGACACGGGGTGTGGGACATGGTATTCAGGCGCATCGCCTGATTGCCGGCATACGCAATTGAGCTTATGCCTATAAGCCTCCTGCCCTGCTACACTTAGACCCTCGTTAACTTGACTCAGGGAGCAAATATGAGACGTGTCCAATTGCTGGTCCAATGCCTGCTCATGGCGTTCGCCACTCAAGCCATGTCCGCCCAGACCGGGAAAGACTGCGAGGCCAAGGCAAAACAAGCCCCCAAGGAAAAGCGCGATGCTTTCCTGAGGTCCTGTCTCGCAGAAACCAGTACCCCAGCCAACGTGCAGGAGGTGACCCTGCAGAGCAAGCGCCGCACCTGCGAACAGAACGCCAAGAACCTTAAATTGAACCCCGGCAACAAGCCGGGTTATGTCGAGGAATGCGTACACAAGAACGAGGCCGCCATCGCAGCGAAGAACCTGCATGCGCCTCGCCCGAACAGTCCGGCCACCTATGCTGCCAACGAGCCCGCGAAATCAGCCGACCGCGGCACAGGCAGGACTCACCCCGCAAAAGCGGCCAAGCACGCAGGCAAACCCAAGAAGAAGGCCTGAGCCAGGCCGCTAGCCGGCAATGCAGCGGTAGCACATAAGCGCGCTTCGAGATCCGAAGCGCGTTTTTTTAGTGCCTCAGGAATATCTCCAGCAGGTCATTCAGAAAACGCCGCCCGAGCAGGGTCGGCGCCATGCGCTGCAAGTCCCGCTGCAATAGCCCGCGCCTTTCCGCTTCTTCCAGTTCGCGGCGTATCGCCAACAGCGGCAGGCTGGTGCGCTCGGTGAACAGCGCCGTATCGAAGCCCTCGTTCAGGCGCAAGGCGTTCATCATGAACTCGAAAGCGATGTCATCGTGTGCGACCTCGTGCTCCTCCTGCAGCGGCTCGCCTCGCGTGACGGCCTCCATATAGGCCTGCGGCTGCTTGTAACGCATCTGGCGCAGCAACCTATCGTGGAAGCTCAATTTGCTGTGCGCCCCCGCGCCTATGCCAAGGTAATCACCGAAGCGCCAGTAATTGAGATTGTGTCTCGAGCGCCGTCCCGGCTGTGCAAAGGCTGAGGTCTCGTAATGTTCATAGCCGTGCGCCGCGAGCGACTCCTCTATGCGCAGCTGCATCTCGCTGCTTGCATCGTCATCCGGCACGACGGGTGGGTGGCGGTGGAACAGGGTATTGGGTTCCAGCGTCAGGTGATAGCAGGATAGATGCTGCGGGTCGAAGCGCAGCGCCTCCTGAACATCGGCCAGAGCTTCGTCCAACGTCTGCCGCGGCAGCGCGTACATCAGGTCCAGGTTGACGTTGTCGAAATGGTGCTGGGCGATCGCTATGGCCTGCCTAGCCTCTTCCGAGCTGTGGATCCGCCCCAGCACCTTGAGATGAACGTCGTTGAAACTCTGTATGCCCAGCGACAGGCGATTCACGCCCGCTTCCCGATATGCCGCGAATCGCGCCGCTTCCACGGTGCCGGGGTTGGCTTCCAGCGTGATCTCCGCGTTGATATCCAACGGCAACAGCATGCGCACCTGACGCAGTATCTCTGTCACGCCCTCGCCACTCAACAGGCTGGGCGTCCCGCCGCCGAAGAACACCGTGTAGACCTTGCGCCCCCAGATCTGTGGCAAAGCGAGTTCCAGATCGCGCACCAGCGCCGCAACATATTCCTCTTCCGGAAACCCGCTACGCGCCTCATGCGAATTGAAGTCGCAATACGGGCATTTGCGTACGCACCAGGGAATGTGGATGTACAGAGACAGGGGGGGCAGCGCCTGGAAATTCACCGCCTGGGATCTGATGCCGACGGCTTGCAGCGGATATATAGCCATGATGCAGGAAGCTATGCTTGCAGCTTCAGTTTCTCCAGCAGCGATTTCAGCGCCTTGGCGCGGTGACTGATCCGCGCTTTCTCGTCGTGTGAGAGTTCCGCGCTCATCTTGCCCAGCTCTGGCAGCCAGAACATCGGGTCGTAGCCGAAACCGCCGTCGCCCCGCTCCTCGTGCGCGATCTCGCCACGCCATTCGCCCTCGGCGATGACTGGTTGAGGATCGTCGGCATGGCGCACCAGCACCAGCACGCAGTAATAATGAGCGCAGCGATCGGTAACGCCTTGCATGATCTCGAGTAGCTTGTCGTTGTTGCGCCGATCGGACTTCGGCTCGCCCGCGTAACGCGCCGACAGCACCCCGGGCGCGCCACCCAAAGCGTCGACACAGATACCGGAATCGTCCGCCAGCGCAGGCAGCCCGCTGGCGGCGCTGACATGGCGCGCCTTCGCCAGCGCGTTCTCGACGAAAGTGCAGTGCGGCTCTTCAGCCTCGGCGATACCCAACTGCGCCTGCGTCAGCACCTCGATGCCAAGTGGCGCGAGCATGCGCTGAAACTCGCGCAGCTTGCCCTGGTTATTGGAGGCGATGACCAGTTTCTTCATTGGGCCAGCGTCTTGCGCTGCAACTCGGTAAGCTGGCTGATGCCGTGTTTGGCCAGCTCCAGCAGGGTATCCATCTCCTCGCGCGAGAAGGGATGGCCCTCGGCCGTACCTTGTACCTCGACGAAATGGCCGCTTCCCAGCATCACCACGTTCATGTCGGTATCACAATCGGAGTCTTCGAGGTAATCGAGGTCGAGCACCGGCGTGCCCTGGTAGATGCCGACCGAGATCGCCGCGACGGAATCCTTGAGCGGGTTCTCTTGCACCAGGCCCTTCTGCATCAGGACGCCCACCGCATCGTGCAGCGCCACATAGGCGCCGGTGATGCTGGCCGTGCGGGTGCCGCCGTCTGCCTGGATGACGTCGCAATCCAGCGTGATGGTGCGTTCGCCCAGTTTGGCCAAGTCGACCACAGCTCGCAGACTGCGGCCAATCAAGCGCTGTATCTCTTGGGTGCGCCCTGACTGTTTGCCCTTGGCCGCCTCCCGCCCCATGCGTTCGCCGGTAGAGCGCGGCAACATGCCGTATTCCGCAGTCACCCAGCCCTCGCCGCTGCCTTTTTTGTGTGGCGGCACCCGCTCTTCCACGCTGGCAGTGCAGATCACTTTGGTGTCGCCGCATTCGATGAGCACGGCGCCTTCGGCATGCTTGGTGTAGTGGCGGGTAATGCGGATGGCACGAAGCTCGCTGGATAGACGCTGACTGGGACGCATGGGAAATATCTCGGAAGTTTTGACGGCGCGGATTATAGCCGCTCGGGCGCCGGCCTACGGAGCTAGTGCTCCTCGAGCGTCATGCACACCGTGGTGTCGGTCGGGTGGTCCTGCTCGGCGTCACCCAGGCGGGCGACCACCGCGGTGGTGTTGTCGGCATGCCCAGCCTCGCGGAAGATGGCGACTCCGACCAGTTCGCTCAGCGTATCGGGCAAAGATTCGGCGGCGGTCAGGCGGATCAGTTCCTCGTCAGTCAACGGGCTCCAGAACCCGTCGCTACACAGCAAGAGAGTGTCGCCTTCCTCCACTTTGACGCTGGGGGAGACCTCCACATAGAACATGTCTTCCACCCCGCCCAGACAGTTGGTTATCTTGTTGCGGTCCGGGTGCCCTTTCATCTCCGCTTCGGTGATGATCCCCCAGTCGGCCCATTGCTGCACCACCGAATGGTCGCGGGTGACACTGGCCACCTTCGCCCCGGGCAGCAGGTAGAAGCGCGAATCGCCCGCGTGAGCAAACCATACCCGCCCTTCCTGCACGAGGGCCGCCACGCATGTCGTACCCGGATTGCCTCCGAGTTGCTTCTCGTGCGCGTAGTTGATGATCCCGTCGTGTCCGGCGCGCATCGTCTCACGCAGGAACACTTCCGGCTCTTTGGCCCTGCCGTGCTCGAGCCGGCTGAACGCACGCATGAAGGTGTAAACGGCGATCTCCGCGGCTACTTCGCCGTGCAGGTGCCCGCCCATGCCGTCGGCCAGGACGAGTAGTAACGCATCGTTGGTATAGGCATATCCCACGCGGTCCTGGTTGTACTTGCGACCGCCGATGTGATTGGCCTGGTGGACGGCAAACTTCATTATCTTCCTGATTAATTAGCGCCTGAAGCATGGTGTTTAAGCGGCAGTGGGATGCAATCGTAATATAATGCGGGGCGTTCAGCCCGTGTTTTTTCCACCCCTTGGAGTCCAGATGATCTACAGCATGACCGGCTTTGCCGTCACCACCGCCGAGCTCGACTCCGGCTCACTCACGCTGGAACTACGCGCGGTCAATCACCGCTATCTGGACCTGCAGCTGCGCATGCCGGATGAACTGCGCCCCTTTGAGCCAGCTTTGCGTGAGGCCGTTTCCGCGCAGCTGACGCGCGGCAAAGTGGAGTGCCGCATCGCTTACGTCGCGCGCCAGTCTGCCCAGGATCCGGCCCATCTCAATCTCGACATGGTGCGGCAATTGGCCAAGTGGAACGGCCAGGTACGGGAGCTCATGCCTGAGGCGCGTGGGCTTGGCGTAGCCGATGTGTTGCGTTGGAACGGTGTACTGGAAAGTCCAGCCCTTTCCGCCGATACGCTGCAAGCCACACTGCACGATATCTTGAAGCAGGCATTGCTGGAGTTCGCCGCTGCCCGTCAGCGCGAGGGCGAGAAGCTGCGGACTTTCCTGCTGGAGCGTGTCGCACAGATCGAAGCATTGCGCGCAGGGGTGGCCCCCCGCATCCCCGCATCCATCACCGCCTACGAGGCCAAGTTGCGCGCCCGCCTACTCGAGGCGCTGGGCAGCGCGGACGACGAGCGCGTGCATCAGGAGATCGCGCTGTACGCCAGCAAGATAGACGTGGACGAGGAGCTGTCGCGCCTAGGCACCCATCTCGACGAGGTCAAGCGTGTTTTGGCCAAAGGTGGTGTCATGGGCAAACGACTGGATTTCCTGATGCAGGAACTGCACCGCGAGGCCAACACCCTGGGCTCGAAATCGGTAGACAGCGAAGTCTCACGCTGCGCTATGGACATCAAGATCCTCATCGAACAGATGCGCGAACAGGTACAGAATATAGAATAGGAGTTACAGCATGTCAGGCAGTCTTTTCGTGATCAGTGCGCCTTCCGGGGCCGGCAAAACCAGCCTGGTGCAGGCCCTGCTCAACATCAACCCTCAGATCAGCCTGTCCGTGTCCTACACGACACGGGCGCCGCGTGCCGGGGAGATCGACGGCCATGCCTACCATTTCGTCAGCCGGGAGCGCTTCCTGGAGATGGCGGCGGGGGGCGAATTCTTGGAGAGCGCCGAGGTGTACGGCAATCTGTATGGCACGTCGCAGTGCTGGATCGCCGAGAAAACGGCCAAAGGGAACGATGTCCTGCTGGAGATCGACTGGCAGGGCGCGCAGCAGGTGCGCAAGCTCTTCCCCCACTGCATCACGATCTTCATCCTGCCGCCTTCCCTGGAAGCACTTGAGCAGCGCCTGAACGGCCGCGGCAAGGACAGCGCCGACGTGATCGCCAAGCGCTTGGCAGCCGTGCGGGAGGACGTCTCCCATGTCGCCGAGTTCGACTATGTTATTATCAACGACAACCTCAACGAGGCCTTGCGCGAACTGAACGCAGTCGTACTGGCCGCCCGTTTACGTGGGTCGCGCCAGTTGGCAAGACATCAGCAGCTCATCAACCAATTACAGACTCCGGAGAAATAACCATGGCACGTATCACTGTCGAAGATTGCATGCAGCACATCCCCAACCGCTTCGAGCTCACCCTCGCGGCAGCCTATCGTGCCCGCCAGCTGGCCAATGGCGCGAGCCACCTTGTGGAAAGCAGCAAGGACAAGCCCACCGTGGTGGCGCTGCGCGAGATCAGCGAAGGCAAGGTCGGCATCGAGATCCTGAATCGCGGCATGGCCTGATCCCCCGCCGCCGGCGACCTGCCGGCGGCCCGCGTTCTTCATGTCCCAAGCCGATGCCGACGCCCTCCTGCAAGAGGTTTCCGCCTACCTGAAAACGGAGGACGTGGCGCAGGTGAAAGCCGCGCTGGACTTCAGCCGTCACGCCCACGAAGGGCAGCTACGCCAGTCAGGCGATCCTTACGTCACCCACCCCATCGCTGTCGCTCGCATCCTCACCCCGATGCACCTGGATGTACATGCCATCACGGCAGCCCTGCTGCACGATGTGGCCGAGGACACCAGCATCACGGTCCAGCAGATAAGCGAGCAGTTCGGGAAACAGGTCGCCGAACTGGTGGACGGCCTGTCCAAGATCGACAAGCTGCAGTTCGAGACTAAGGAAGACGCGCAGGCCGAGAACTTCCGCAAGATGTTGATGGCGATGGCGCGCGACGTGCGCGTCATCCTCATCAAGCTGGCCGACCGTCTGCACAACATGCGCACCCTGGACTCGGTGTCCAAGGAGAAGAGCGAGCGCATCGCCCGGGAGACGATGGACATCTATGCCCCCATCGCCAACCGCCTGGGGCTCAACAGCGTGTACCAGGAGCTGGAAGACTTGAGCTTCAAGTACCTGCACCCGCACCGTTATCACGTGCTTTCCAAGGCGATCAAGGTCGCACGGGGCAACCGGCGCGAGGTTGTCAGCAAGATCCTGGAGGCCATCGTCAAAAGGCTGGACGAATGCCACCTCAAGGCCGAGGTCAAGGGCCGCGAGAAGCACCTGTACGGCATCTACCAGAAGATGCAGACCAAGTCGCTGGCCTTCGCCCAGGTGCTGGACATCTATGGCTTCCGCATCCTGGTGGACGACGTGCCCTCCTGCTACCTGGCGCTGGGCGTGCTGCACGGCCTGTACAAGCCCTTCCCCGGCAAGTTCAAGGACTACATCGCCATCCCCAAGGCCAACGGTTACCAGTCACTGCACACAGCCCTGTTCGGCCCCTTCGGCACCCCGATCGAGGTGCAGATCCGCACGCACGAGATGAACAAGGTGGCGGAGAGCGGCGTGGCCTCTCACTGGCTGTACAAGACCTCGGAAACCCAGATCAACGAGCTGCACCAGAAGACCCACCAGTGGCTGCAGACGCTGCTGGAAAGCCTCGCACAGAGCGGTGACTCGGTGGAGTTCCTCGAACATCTCAAGGTCGACCTGTTCCCGGACGAGGTCTATGTGTTCTCGCCCAAGGGCAAGATCTTCGCCATGCCGCGCGGCGCAACCACGGTCGATTTCGCATACGCCGTACACACGGACATCGGCAATCGTTGCGTCGCCTCCAAGGTCAACTCGGAACTGGTGCCGCTGCGCACCGAGCTGCGCAACGGCGACCGAGTGGAGATCATCACGGCCCCTCACGCCCATCCCAATCCAGCGTGGCTGGGCTACGTGGTCACGAGCAAGGCGCGCAGCGAGATACGCCACGCGCTGAAGACCATGCACCTGAACGAGTCTGCCAAGCTGGGCGAGCGCCTGCTGGCGCAGGCGGTGAGCGCGCTCGGCTTCAAGCTCCAGGACCTGGACGATGCACGCTGGGCCAAGCTTTTGAAGGAGATCGGGGCAAAGTCGCAGCAAGACGTCTACGCCGACATCGGCTTGGGCAGGCGGCTCAACATGGTGGTGGCGCGACAGCTCGCGAGCATAGGCGATACGGTCTCCAGCGACACAGCGGGGAATCCTGTCGTCACCATCCAGGGCACCGAAGGCATGGCGGTACAGTTCGCCAAGTGTTGTCGCCCCATCCCCGGCGACCCCATCGTAGGCGTGATCAAGAGCGGCCAGGGGCTCGTCGTGCATACCCATGACTGCCCCACGCTGCGCCGCGGACGCAGCGGCGAACAGTGGCTGGACGTGGCCTGGGACAAGCAGATCACACGCCCCTTCGACGTGAGCATCAAGCTCATCGTCGCCAACCGGCGCGGCGTGTTGGCCAAGGTCGCTTCCGGCATCGCGGAAGCGGAATCCAACATCGAGAACGTCAACTTCAGCAATGAAGGGGAGTACACCGCGATCTACTTCACGCTGCAGGTGACCAACCGCATCCATCTGGCCAACATCATGCGCAACCTGCGCAAGATCCCCGAGGTGATACGCATCATCCGCGTCAAGAATTCCGGCTCTTAGCCTCTGTCGCCCCGAAACGATACAGCAACTCCAACATCGCAGCCGCCTTGTCCAGAGTCTCCTGGTATTCGGCATCGCACTGCGAATCTGCGACCAAACCGCCACCCGCCCAACAGCGTATCTCGCCGCCCGAGTGGACGAGAGTGCGGATGGCGATGTTGGTGTCCATGTTGCGGTCGTACCCGATGTAGCCTATGGCTCCGCAATACACGCCGCGGCGATGCGGCTCCAACTCCTCTATGATCTCCATCGCTCGCTGTTTAGGGGCGCCGGTGATGGAGCCACCCGGGAAGCAGCCGCGCAAGACATCGAGCGCATCCCGCCCCGGAGCCAAACACCCTTCCACCGTGCTGACCAGGTGGTGCACGTTGGAGAAGCTCTCCACCTCGAACAGCTTGGGTGTGCGCACCGAGCCTGGCACGCAACTTTTGCCCAAGTCGTTGCGCAGCAGATCTACGATCATCAGGTTCTCGGCGCGGTCCTTGGGATGGGTGCGCAGCTCGTCTGCCAGTCGCGCGTCTTCTGCGGCATCGGCTTTGCGAGCGCGCGTCCCCTTGATAGGTTTGGTCTCTACCTTGCCCTGACGCACCTGCAGAAAGCGCTCAGGCGACGCGCACAGTATCCGCACCTCCGGCCAGTCCAAGTAAGCCGAGTACGGCGCTGGACTCAAGCCACGCAACTCAAGATAGGCTTCGAATGCGTCACCATAGGCTGGGGCTGAGAAGCGCTGGGCGAGATTGACCTGATAGCAGTCGCCGGCATGCAGATATCGCTGCACGGCATCGAACGCCGCCCGATAGGCTATTTGACTGAGAT
Organism: Sideroxydans sp.; assembly: GCA_037446535.1. GTDB lineage: Bacteria > Pseudomonadota > Gammaproteobacteria > Burkholderiales > Gallionellaceae > Sideroxyarcus. The sequence goes on from JBBIIJ010000017.1 coordinate 40,501, forward strand.
TGGAGTTGACTGGCCCTTGCACGCGGAAATGCTCTTCAATTCGTGGAGCCACGCCCGCAGCGAGTCGCCGTGCAATCTGTGGCAGCAACTTCTCCGTCTCTACGTAGCGCTTGTGCGACACCAACTGTGCGCTGCATTTACTATGATCTAGGACCACCGCCCAGTCGTATATGCCTACCATCATCTCAGGCAGATGCTCGAAATCCTGTGCCAGGGCAGGGACAGGGTAAAGGCGGCGCGCAAGGTCATAGCCCCAGTAGCCCAGCGCCCCTCCTGCAAAGGGTACGTCTGATATTGCAGCGGTCGGCTCGCCCAGCATCTCACGCACGAGGGCAAACGGGTCGTTTTCCGAGTAGCGCGCCCCGTCACCAACGCGTATCTCGGTCTCTTTGCCTCGCGTGATCAACGTTGCGGCAGGTTGCGCGACGAGGATGTCATATCGTCCGCAGCCACCGCTATCCAGCCAGGCCGGCCACGACAAATCGCGAATCGCTGTGAAATACGCACCGGCGTCGGGCCGATAAGGGAGAGGAATGCTCTGCATCGATGATAAGATCGCGTTCAACTGTTTGGGGAAACCGCTCATGACTACCATCGTCGCAGTCAGGAAGAATGGCTACGCCGCCATCGCCGCTGACACGCTCACCACCTTCGGCAACACCCGTCTGCATGCCTCCCAAGACGCGTCACACGACAAGATCCTGCGGGTGGGTGATAGTTTTGTCGGCATTTGCGGCAGTGCGGCACACCATCTGGTGTTGTCCAGCCTGTTCGCCAAGTTGCCTGACGTGCAGCTTAACAGCAAGGAAGCGATTTTTGAAACGTTCCGCCGACTGCATCCTCAACTGAAGGAGGAATGCTTCCTGAACCCCAAGGAAGATGAAGAGGATCCCTATGAATCGAGCCAGATCACGGCTTTGATTGTCAACTCCAGCGGCATCTTCGCCATCTATTCCATGCGCGAGGTGTTCGAATACACGCAATTCTGGGCCATAGGATCAGGACACGAATTCGCGCTTGGTGGTCTGCTTCAGGCTTACGCGCGCTACGACGATGCAGCCGATATCGCACGGGCAGGAGTAGATGCGGGAATCGCGTTCGACAAGAACAGCGCCAGCCCCATCACCTTATACAACGTGACTCTGGCCGGCAAGTAGTCCAAAGGATCACTTTTCCTAGCGGTCAGAAATCCTGGGCATACGCCGTGGCGGTGGGTGCGATTCGCCTAGACAGCAGCGTGCGTTGAACCGCCTTTTCAACATATGTACATCCAACTTCCAGGCCGTCTCGCTCGCCATCAAAACGTGAATCAGCCCCATCCCACTTGCGTGCTCGGGGCTGCCTTCACTGCTTTTCCGCCACGTTAGTTCGGCTTGCTGATACCTGGTGTGGGGAAAGGCCAAGTTGCAGCTGGACGCACAGGAGCCGGTGCAGAAGGAGCCGGAGAGGCAGCCACCGGAGCAACGACCGCCTTGGCGGCCACAGGCGCTGCCGTCTTCTTGGCCACAGCTTTCTTCGCAGCCGGTTTCTTGGCCGCTACAGCCTTCTTCGCTGCTGCCGGTTTCTTGGCTGCTGCTGGCTTCTTCGCTGCGACTTTCTTAGCAGCTGGCTTCTTCGCTGCTATGGCCTTCTTGGC